>JAPKZB010000073.1 GCA_026393985.1 Acidobacteriota bacterium | reverse complement strand
CAGGCCGAAGCGAGTCCGTTGTGCGCGATTCCAAAAAGAGCGCACAGGCCGCGCAGGCCCGGCACCAACGGGCGAGGCACTCGCCCAACCCGCCGGGCCGAAGCGAGTCCGTTGTGCGCGATTCCAAAAAGAGCGCACAGGCCGCGCAGGCCCGGCACCAACGGGCGAGGCACTCGCCCACCCCGCCGGGCCGAAGCGAGTCCGTTGTGCGCGATTCCTAAGAATAGGAACCGGGATCGACACTTCGGGCGACCGGATTCCATCCTTCACACCGTTCACACGGAGTAGTTGCCAGGCCTCTCGACGTCCTTCCTCGCCCTGGGCCCATCGCCATCGAGGACATCGCCAGGCATCCCGCCACAACGCGCGGCTTGCCGTCTTTCACCACCGGGAGCCGTTTGCGCCCCGGGCACAATCCCGGGCGCAATAAGGACGCCTTCGGCCAGCGGCAGGAAGGCGATATCCATCCGCCCGAACTCTTCTCCCGGCCTGCGCGCCAACCCGCCCACCTGCGGGCAAACGGGAAACCGCAAACCCCGCGCGGGGCGTGAGCCGATACCCCTGCTCTACCGGTTCCCAAGGCGTTCAAATATTTTTTACCCCGCCTAACCCATTCAACCCAATACACTTCCCCGTTTCGCCCCGCCGCCCGTCCCCCGGATTCGCGTGACCCGCGTGCTACGTTGTTAAACAAAGGCGTTCTTCTTCCCGAAACCAGGGAAAAAGAACGCCTTTTCCATTTCCAGCCAAGGAGATTCCGCCATGCCAGCCAAACTACTGTCCGACGAACAACGCCAGCGCCGCGCCGAAATCGCCCGCCAAAACGGTGCCAAAAGCAAAGGCCCCGTCACCAACGAAGGCAAATACCGCAGCTCCATGAATGCCATCGCCACCGGCGAACACGTCGAACTCCACAAAGAAGATCTGCCGCCCTTCTTTTTTCTTCTGTCCACCGACGATCGAGCGGCCTATCTGCGGGCCTTCCAGGCGCAAATGCGCCATCTCAAGCCGCAGTCCGAGTTCGAACAAAGCCTCGTCCGGCGCATGGCCATCGCCCTGTTTCAACACGATCGCCTCAGCAGCTTTCATGCCGAGGCCATGCAGCGCGAAGTCGATACCATCGTCCGCGAGTTTCCCGCGCTCGGCCTTTCCGAATGCTTCTTCCAATCGCACAAACGAGCCACCATCGAAAAGGAGGTCCAGCAGTTCGTCATCCGCGGCCAGCGCCATCACATGGCTACCTTCCGCGGCCTACACAAAACGCTCATCGACCTGCGCAAGCATACCCCCATGCAGCCGCCGGAGCCAGTGGATATCACCGCCGACTCTAACCAAATCAACCTGGAAGACCCGGATCCCGAAGTCACCCAGGAGGTCCTCGCCTTGGCCGACCGGGCCAAAAAGGAACCCAACTTCGTTCTCCCTGAATATGCTCTTAACTTGCTGCAAGATAATGACTTAATGGAGCGGCTGGCCCCCGGCTACGACCTCGGCGATCTGCTCGAGCGCTTCGGCCGAACCCCCGTTCCGAAAGCCGCGTAGCCGCCCGAATCGGTCCGCCTAACACCGTGATATGCTGTCGTCATGAATCCCGGCCGTTTCCGCCGGTCGCGGCGAGCCCTGCTGCGGCATACCGCCTCGGGTTTTGGCCTCCTGGGCCTCCGCGGACTGATGGCCGCCGAAACCGCCGCCGCCACCAATCCGCTCGCTCCCAAGACCACCCATTCCCCGCCCCGCGTCAAACGCGTCATCTTCCTGTTCATGCACGGCGGGCCCTCCTCCATCGATACCTTCGATCCCAAAGAACGCCTCGTCCGCGACCACGGTAAGCCCGTCCCCTTCAAACGCGGCCTCACCTTCGGCGAAGGCGCCGTCCGCGGCCTCATGAAGCCCCTCTGGGACTTCAAACAGTACGGCCAAAGCGGCATCCCCGTCAGCTCCCTCTTCCCCCACGTCGGCGCCTGCGCCGACGACCTCTGCGTCATCCGCTCCATGGTCGGTGACGGCGTCGACCACGGCGCGGCCCTCCTCCAGCTCCACACCGGCATGTTCCAGTTCAAACGGCCCAGCCTCGGCTCCTGGGTCCTCTACGGCCTCGGCACCGAGAACGAGAACCTCCCCGGCTTCATCACCATCAAACCCTCCCTTGGCCACGGCGGCGCCAACAACTGGGCCTCCAGCTTCCTCCCCGGCGAATACCAGGGCACCGCCATCGGCAACTCCGGCATGAAGGTCGCCGAAATCGAACCCGAACCCGTCCCCTACCTCCTCTCCCGCGGCCTGCCCTCCGAACACCAGCGCTTCGAGCTCGACATGCTCCAGAAGATCAACCGCCGCCACGCCGAAGCCAACCAGCACGACCCCGAACTCGACGCCCGCATCGCCGCCCTCGAACTCGCCTTCCGCATGCAAATCAAGGCCCCCGAAGCCTTCGAAGTCGGTCGCGAGTCCGCCGCCACCCGCCAACTCTACGGCCTCGACCAGGAAACCACCCGCGACTTCGGCTGGCAGTGCCTCCTCGCCCGCCGCCTCTCCGAGCGCGGCGTCCGCTTCGTCCAGTGCTCCCACAGCTACAAGTGGGACCAGCACAGCGACCTCCACAAGCTCCATACCAAGAACGCCGCCGAAGTCGACCTGCCCATCGCCGGCCTCCTCAAAGACCTCAAAGCCCGCGGCCTCCTCAGCGAAACCCTCGTCATCTGGGGCGGCGAGTTCGGCCGCACCCCCTGGGCCCAAGGCGCCGACGGCCGCGACCACAACCCCTACGGCTACACCATCTGGATGGCCGGCGCCGGCGTCAAGCCCGGCTTCATCTACGGCGCCACCGACGAGTTCGGCTACCATGCCGCCGAAAACCGCATGCACCTCCACGACCTGCACGCCACCCTCCTCCATATGATGGGCCTCGACCACCACAAGCTCACCTACCGCTACGCCGGCCGCGACTTCCGCCTCACCGACGTCGCCGGCTCCGTCCACCACGGGATCTTCGCCTGATGCGCTGGCTCGCCTCCCTCCCGCTGCTCGCCCTGGCCCTGCCGCCCCTCGCCGCCCAGCCGGACCCCGCCGAGCTCTTTGAGAAAAAGCTCCGCCCCCTCCTCGCCGCCAAGTGCCAGGGCTGCCACGGCCCCGCCGTCCAGATGGCCGGCCTCAACCTCGCCACCGGCGCCGGCCTCGCCCCCCACATCACCGCCGGCGACCCCGCCGCAAGTCCCCTCTACCGCGCCCTCCTCTACGCCGACAAGGTCAAAATGCCCCCCGCCGGCAAGCTCCCCGACTCCGACCTCGCCCTCTTCAAATCCTGGATCGAACAGGGCGCCGCCTGGCCCGCCGCGCCCCCACAACCCACCGCCAGCGCCGCCACCAACGCCGAGCCCCACTGGGCCTTCGCCCCGCTCGCCAATCCCGAACCGCCCCCCGTCAAACAGCAGTCGTGGGTCCACACCCCCATCGACCGCTTCGTCCTCGCCGCCCTCGAAGCCAAAGGCCTGGCCCCCGCCGCTCCCGCCGCCAAACTCGCCCTCCTCCGCCGCGTCACCTTCGACCTCACCGGCCTGCCCCCCACCCTCCCCGAACTCGAAGCCTTCCTCGCCGACCCCTCCCCCCACGCCTACGACAAGGTCATCGACCGCCTCCTTGCCTCCCCCCGCTACGGCGAACGCTGGGGCCGCCACTGGCTCGACGTCGCCCGCCTCGCCGACTCCACCGGCATGGACGAAGACAACCTCTACCCCCACGCCTGGCGCTACCGCGACTACGTCGTCGCAGCCTTCAACCAGGACACCCCCTTCGACCGCTTCATCCACGAACAGCTCGCCGGCGACCTCCTACCCGCCGCCTCCCCCGCCGCGCGCGCCCGCCAACTCACCGCCACCGGCTTCCTCGCCCTCGGCCCCCGCGCCCTCGCCCAGCAGGACCGTCTCCAGGCCGTCTACGATATCGTCGACGAACAGATCGACACCGTCTCCAAGGTCTTCCTCGGCCTCACCGTCTCCTGCGCCCGCTGCCACGACCACAAGTTCGACCCCATCTCTACCAAAGACTACTACTCCCTGGCTTCCATCTTCGCCTCCACCCGGCAGTTCCGGAACTACGGCCGCCCCGGCTCCATCTCCTTCATGCACTACGAGCCGCTCGACGCCGCCGCCCACGCCCGCTACGAACTCCACCGCCGCCAGATGTACTCGAAGCTGCTCGAAATGGAGGACGCCCTCTCTGAAGACCTCGGCCGCGAAACCGCCCCCCTCCGCCAGAAAGTCGCCGCCGCCGTCGAAGCCGCCTGGCGCGTCCTCCACGAAAACGCCTCCCTCGACGACGCCGCCGCCCGCCACGGCCTCGATAGCAAACACCTCGCCAAGTGGGTCGCCTGGGGCAAGACGGCCAAATCCACCCCCTTCGCCAACGCCACCGCCGCCACCATCGCCGAAGTCGCCGCCGCCTACGCCAAACAGTACAACGCCAGCGCTACCAAATGGGACAAGTCCCTCGACGACTGGCGCACCCGCCTCGCCAAAGAGATCGCCCAGGACCGTACGCTCCCCGAACGCCCCAAACCCAACGCCGAAGAGCATCCCTTCTTCGTCCAGACCACCTTTAACGGCGGCCCCATGGACGTCCCCGAGTCCCCGCGCGTGCGCCTCCTCCGCCAGGAGTGGGAGCAGTGGAAAAAGGCGCTGCCCGAAGAACCGGCCATGGTCAGCGCCGTCGTCGACGGTCCCAGCGTCGACCAGCGCGTCTTCGTCCGCGGCAATCTCTATAACCCCGGCGAGCCCGTCGCCAAAGCCTTCCCCGCCGTCCTCGCCGGCGCCCATCAGCCCGCTATCAAGCAGGGCAGCGGCCGCCTCGAACTCGCCCAATGGCTCACCAGCCACGACAACCCGCTCACCGCCCGCGTCCTCGTCAATCGCGTCTGGCTCTGGCACTTCGGCGAAGCCCTCGTCCGCACCCCCGCCAACTGGGGCCGCAAAGGCGAGCCACCCACCAATCCCGCCCTGCTCGACTACCTCGCCCGCCAGTTCACCGCCAACGGCTGGTCCCTCAAAGCGCTCCACCGTCTCATCCTCCGCTCAAACGCCTACCGCATGAGCACCCTCGCCTCCCCCGCGGCGCGCGGAGCCGACCCCGGCAACCGCCTCCTCTCCCGCTTCCCCCGCACGCGCCTGTCCATCGAGCAGATTCGCGATAGCTTCCTCGCCCTCGACGGCTCGCTCGACCCCGCCATGGGCGGCTCCCTCCTCACCACCGTCGGCGGCAAACGCCAGAAAGTAGACGCCGACGAAGTCACCCGCCGCACCCTCTATCTGCCCGTCCGCCGCGGCAGCATCCCCCCGCTCCTCGCTACCTTCGACTTCGGCGACGCCACCACCCCCGGCGAAGCCCGCGCCCGCACCAACGTCGCGCCCCAGGCCCTCTTCATCCGCAACAGCAAGTTCGTCATGGACCGCTCCCTCGGCCTCGCCAACCGCCTGCTCACCGACGTAGCCCTCCCCACCGATTCAAAGCGCGTCGAGCGCGCCTACCTGCTTACCCTCACGCGCCCGCCGGACTCCACCGAAGTCGACGAAGCGCTCAGCTACATTGCTGAACTCGAAAAGCGCCTCGCCCAATCCGCAACGCCCGAACCCCGCCGCACCGCCTGGCAAAGCTTCTGCCACACCCTGCTGTCGAGCAACGAGTTCCTCTACTGAAATGCTCCTCGCGCACGCCGGCCGCCACCTCGCACTCGACGGCTCCGTCCGCCTGTTCGGTGTCGTCGGCGATCCCATCGCGCAGGTCAAATCCCCCGGCGGCATCGCGGAGCAGTTCCTCCTCCGCGGCGCCAACGCCCTCCTCGTCCCGCTCCATGTCCCACCCGCCAGCTTCCCTCAATTCCTCGCCGCCGCCCGCGGCGTGTTGAACCTCGAAGGCCTCGTCATTACGGTCCCGCACAAAATCGCCGTCGTCCCGCATCTGGCCTCCCTCACCCCGCGCGCCCGCTTCCTCGGCGCGGCCAACATCATCCGCCGCATCGCGCCGGACGGCGGCTGGCACGGTGACCTCAGCGATGGCGAAGGCATGCTGCACGCCCTCACCGCCGCCGGCTTCTCCCCGCAGGGCCAGCGCATCCTGCTCGCCGGAGCGGGCGGCGCCGGCTCCGCTATCGCTCTCGCCCTGCTCGAAGCAGGCGCGGCAGAACTCGCCGTGCACGATACCAACACCGACCGGCGCGACTCCCTCCTCGCCCGTCTGCGCGAACACTCCGGCGCCCGCCTCGCCGTCGGCTCGCCCGACCCCGCCGGCTTCGACCTCGCCGTGAACGCCACACCCATGGGCATGCGGCCGGTGGGTATGCGGCCGGAAGACCCGCTCCCCCTCGACGCCGCCCGCCTCGCCCCCGGCGCCTGGGCCGCCGACGTTGTCACCATGCCGGCGCGTACGCCCTTTCTCGAAGCGGCCGCCGCCCGCGGCTGCCCCACCGTCCCCGGCACGGCGATGTTTGCCGCCCAGGCCGGCTACGTCGCCGATTTCCTCCTCGTCGCGTCATGAAACGGCGCCAACTGCTCCCCCTCGCTCTCCTCGCCGCCGCACTCGCCACCGCCCTGTACACCGCCGCCCAAGCCCCGGCCGCACCCGCCGCCTACGCCCCGGCCGCGGCCTGCGCCGCCTGCCATCCCTCCCACGCGCAAACCTACCAGCACACCGGCATGGCCCGCTCGTTCTCCACCCCCACCGTCGAAAACACCCTCGCCAACTGGACCAAACCCTACTACCACGCCCCGTCCCAAAGCTACTTCACCATGCTCCAGCGCGGCGGAAAGTTCTTCCAGCGCCGCCACCAACTCGGCCCCGACGGACGCCCCACCAACGAGATCGAAAAGCAGGTCGACTTCGTCCTCGGCTCCGGCCATCACGCCCGCGCCTACCTCCACCGCACCCCGCGCAACACCCTCATTCAACTACCCCTCGGTTGGTACGCCGACCAGGGCGGCCACTGGGCCATGAATCCCGGTTACGACCGCCCCGATCACGAAGGCTTCCGCCGCCCGGTCGCCTACGACTGCATGTACTGCCACAACGGCTACCCGCGCATCCCCCCCGGTCACGAACAACCCTTCGCCGAACCCGTCTACCTCGATCCCCTTCCCAGCGGCATCGACTGCCAGCGCTGCCACGGCCCCGGCCTCCGCCACGTCGAACTCGCCCGCGCCGGTGCCGCCTCCGCCGCGCTTCGCGAAGCCATCGTCAACCCCGCGCGCCTCACCCCCGACCGCCGAGAAGAGGTCTGCATGCAGTGCCACCTCGAAACCACGAGCTTCCCCCTGCCCAACTCCCTCGCCCGCTACGATCGCGGCCCCTTCGATTACCAACCCGGCCAGCCCCTCTCCAACCAGTGGCTCTTCTTCGATCACGCCCCCGCCGCCCAACGCCAGGACAAGTTCGAACTCGTCAACGCCGTCTATCGCATCCGCCAGTCCCGCTGCTTCCTCGAAAGCGCACAGGCCGCTTCGGCGCGGCACCAACGGGCGAGGAACTCGCCCCTCCTGCCGGGCCGAAGCGAGTCCGTTGTGCGCGAGTTCCTCAGAAGCGCACAGGCCGCGCAGGCCCGGCACCAAGGGGCGAGGAACTCGCCCAACCTGCCGGGCCCAAGCGAGTCCGTTGTGCGCGTGTTAGCTGAAACCAACGGAGCCCTCGGCTGCACCTCCTGCCACGATCCTCATCACATCCCCCGCGGCCAGCCCGCCGTCGCCCACTACGACGCCGCCTGCCGCCAGTGCCACGCCGAGGAGTTCAATCGCACCGTCGCCGCCGGCCGCCACCCCGCGTCCTCCAACTGCGCCAGTTGCCACATGCCCAAACGGCGCACCGAAGACGTCGTCCACGCCATCGTGACGGACCATCGCATTCAGCGCCACCCCCCAACCGGCGACCTGCTCGCCCCCCGCGCCGAACACCAGGAAACCGGCAGCAGCACCTATCGCGGCGAGGTCGTGCTCTACTATCCACCCGATCTGCCCGCCTCCCCCACCCGCGAACTCTACACCGCCCTCGCGCAAGTAATCGACGGCAGCAACCGCGCCGCCGGCATCCCCCGCCTCACCCGGGCGCTTCAGACTTTTCCCTTCGCCCGGCCCGAGTTCTCCTTCCAGCTTGGCGAAGCACTCGTCCAGTCCGGCGACGCCGCCGGCGCCCTCGCGCACTACCAGGAAGCCATTCGCCGCAACCCGCGCCTTGTCGTGGCGCACGAAGGCCTCGGCGTCGCGCTGCGCCGCGCCGGCCGCCCTGCCGAAGCCATCGCCGCGCTCCGCCGCGCCACCGAAATCGCCCCGCGGCGCGCCTCCGCCTGGCACGAACTCGGCCTCGCCCTCCACGCCGCGGGCGATGCGGCCGCCGCCTCCCAGGCCATCGAAAAGGCCATCACGCTCGACCCCAACCAGCCCACCCCGCACAGCAACCTCGGTATGGTCCGCCTCGCCTCCGGCGATCAGCGCCGCGCCGAAGCGGCCTTCCGCGAAGCCATCCGCCTGCAGCCGGACCACGCCGACGCCCACGGCAACCTCGCCAGCCTCCTCGCCGGCGCGGGCCAATTCGCCGCCGCCCGCCCCCACTTTGAAGCCGCTCTCCGCCTCCAGCCCGGCAACGCCACGCTCCATTACAACTACGCCGTCGCCCTCGGCCAGGCCCGCCAGTTCGACGCCGCCCAGCAGCAACTCCGCGCCGCCCTCGCCGCCGACCCCAACCTCGCCGACGCCCACGAACTCCTAGCCAACCTCCTCCTCGCCCGCCAGCAACCCGCCGCCGCCCTGCCCCACTGCCAAGCCTGGCTTCGCCTCCGTCCCGGCTCGCCCGGCGCCCTTCTCTGCCTCGACTCCGCCCGCGCCCTTCTCCGCCAACTCGGCGCCAACCCCTGAAAATGCCACAGGGCCGGCCCAAGGCTTTCGCCCCCGGCCGGCCCTGTATGTTTACCCTCTGCCGATCACTAGAACGTGAAGCGGCCAGTGAACTGCACCTGCCGCGGCGTCCAATACGAACTCTGCCGCAACTGCACCCCGTCAGAAGCGTTCGGATTCAACAGACCCTGGATGTTAAACGCGTTGAAGGCGTCCATGCTGATCCGCAACCGGAACCGCTCCTTCATCGCAAACTCCTTGTACAGCGACATGTCGGCCTGGAAGTTCTTCGGCCCCTGCAGCACCATCGCGTTGTAAGGCCGCGCCCCCGCCGGACCGGGCGAGAACGGCGTCGTCACCTGCTGCCCGTTGGCCAGCGTCATCACCACGTTGTTCGTGCCAAACTGCGTCTGCCCGGGCGTGTTGTTGATCGGCGCCAGGTAAGGAACATAGTCGGTCGGCACGCCCTGCACGCCACGGCTGGCGGCGTTGATCACCGTCGGAGGCAGATACCCGTTGAACCACAGATTGCCCGGCCGGCAAACCCCGCTGCGGCAATCCGTCACCGGCACCGCATCCTTGTACAACTGGATCGGACTTGTCGCCCCATAGTTGCTGTTGCCCACCTGGAACGCCTGCGACCGCATCGTCCCGACAAACGCCACCTGATAGCCGCCCACCAACGCGTCCACAAACTTATTGGCGCTCTTGAGCAACCGGCGTCCTTTGCCGAACGGCACGTCCACCAGTCCGTTGAAGGTCACGCGATGCAGCGGGATATCGGTATCCGCCCGGTAGTTCTGCCACCGGTTGAACGCCCGGCTGGGCTGGAACTGCGTACCCACGTCCATGCCCTGCGGAATCGAGCCGGGAGCGAAGATTTCGGCCGGGTACAGGACGTTGTCGCGGAACGTGTTGCCGCCCACGCGGAACGCCCGAGAGTAAACGTAAAAGATCTGGTAGCCGAAGCCCCTGCGGTACGGCCGCTGATAGTTAAACTGCAGCGCACTGTCGTTCGAGAAGCCGTACTTGGTGGACTGCGTAATGCCGCCCCAGGTCCGGTTATCGTACGGCCGCGTCGCCACGCCCGCCAGCGCGCCGGTCGGAACCGTGGTTCCGGTCTTCGCCTGCCAGACGTAGGTGGAAGGCGCATCGTTGATCTGGAAGTTCTGGTCCAGGTTCGTGCCGTGCGTGTAAATGTAGGACGCCCGGAACACCGACCCGTCCTTGAGCGGTTGCTCAATCGTGAAGTTGGCTTCCCGCACCCGCGCCGGCGGATAATCCGCGCTCATCACCGTGCCCGGCCCAATCCCCGGCAGCAACGCCGTTGTCGAGTCCGTATCGACCACGTTGGTGGAGTTCAATCCGGTAATCGTCCGCAGCGGATTCCGCAGCAGCGAGTTCGGCAACCCGTCCGGCGACTGCGCCGCCGACGTGAAGCTGTACGAGTACCCCGCCGTGAAGGGGTAGCTCGCCGTCAGGTACCGAATTGAGTTCCGCACCGGCACCGGATAGATGTACTCTCCGTAGCCACCGCGGATCACCATCCCATTGCGGCCAAACGAAGGAGTGTAGGCAAAACCCAGCCGCGGCAGGATGTTCGCGTTGCTGCTGGCGTAACCGCGCGCCGGCATGCCGCCTTCCTGCAGCGTTTCAAACTTCACGCCCAGGTTCCGCAGATTGGTCAGCAGCGGCTGCGTGGTCAAACCGTTATTGATGTAGTAATCGAGCGGCCGCGGCGTCGCCAGGGCTTTGTTCTTGATGTCAAACGTCACCATGTAATCGTTGGCCGCATTCGGCGCCGGACGCGCCTCCCAGCGCAGGCCAAAGTTCAGCGTCAACCGCGACGACACCCGCCAGTTGTCCTGAATGTAGGAGTCGTACTCCATCAACGAACAGATGTTGAACGGAGCATTCCGCCGCTGGCTGTAGCTCGACGCCGCGCCGAGGAAGAAGTCCGCATTCTGATTGCCCGTATTGGGACGCACGCCGAAGTTGATCCCCGTGGTCGGGTCATAAATGCCGGTCGCCTGGTTGGTGTAGGCAATCTGATCGGGACTCCGGTCCGACAGGTAGGCAAACCGCTCGTGCCGGATGCGCAGCCCGAAAGCAAACTGGTGCTTGCCCCAGATCTTGTTCATGTTCTCGTCGAGCGTCGAGACCCGCTGGCTCATGCCGTAGTACCACTGCGAACCACCGTAGGGCATGAAGAGATTCGAGCCGATATCGGGAAAACCAACGTTGCCCAGGTTGTTCGGCAAGCCCAACTGCTTTTCAAAGTTCGCCATCGCGCGGTCCGGACCCTGCACGTACATCCGCTGCCACTGCATGCTCAGAATCGTCTCCGAGAACAGGGTCGGCGAGAACGTCTTCGAGTAGCCCAGCGCCCCACTGATCGTCTGCACGGGAATCGCCTGGTAGCCGGTCGAACCTTCCTTCAACTCGGAGGTCTCCAGGTTGGCGGGCGAAGCCGACGGATAGTTCCGCAGCGCCTGCTGCTGCTGCCGGATGTCGGTAAACCGAAAGTAGACCCGGTTCTTCTCGTTGAAAACGTGGTCCAACCGCACGGTGTAATTCGGCACCGTCTGCGTCGTCGGATTCTGTCCGTTCAGGTTGAAATTGATCAGCGGGTTGTCGGCCGAGGTCGGCAGCGGCGTCGCCGCCAGCAGTGTTTTGGCCAGCGGACTGATCCGGTTCAGCGGAATCTGGTTGTTCGAAAACGGCAGCCGCGAATACTGCATCGCCGCCCCCTGCGTGGTGTTCGGGTCGTAGAGCTGCTGCAGAATGCCCTGGTTATTGATCAGCCCGCTGAAGTCGCCAGTGCGCATCGCCACGGTCGGCACGTACATCAACTGCTGGCTCGCGCGCCGCAGCGAAAACCGCTCATACGCAAAAAAGAAGAAGGAACGGTTCCGCCCGTCGTACACCTTCGGGATGTTGATCGGACCACCGACCGAACCGCCAAACTCGTTCCGGATCAGCTTCGGCGCCACCAGATTCGACGGGTCCTGCCGCGCCTTGGCAATTCCGAAATAGTTGTTCCGCGCCGTCTCGAATACCGATCCGTGGATCTGATTCGTCCCTGACTTGGTCGTCAAAATCACCGTCGCCGGCGTCGAAAACTGCGCGCTTGAATTCATCGTCTCAAAGCGCACCTCCTGCACCGAATCCGGGTCCGGCAGAATCGCCTGCGCCGTATTCGACGGGCTGCCGAAGTTGCGGTTGGTCATGGGAGCGCCGTCCTGCGAATACTCCATCGCCTCGCCCATCAATCCGTTCGCCCGCGTGCCGCCGCCTTCGAGGCCCGGCACCGTGTTCTGCGCCAGTCCCAACACGTTGCGCCCGTTCTGCGGCAGTTGCGCAATGCGCGCCGCGTCGAGTTGGGTGTTCACCGTGCCGCTATCGTAGGTGGCCAACTGAATCGTCTCGCCGGTCACGGTCACCTTCTCGGAGACCTCGCCCACCGACAATTGACGATTGAAGACGAGCACTTGGCCGTTCTGCAACGTCAACGTGCTTTCGAGCTTCTTCATGCCCGGCGCCGAAACCGTCAGCCGGTAGCCGCCCGCCAGCAAACCCTTCAACGCGAAGAACCCCCCGTCGTTGGTCGCAGACTCTACGGATACCCCGGTCGCCGTATTCAGCGCCTGCACAATCGCGCCCGGAATCGAGGCCGATGTCGCATCCTGTATGGTCCCTTGAATCGTCCCGGCGCCACTCTGCGCCGCCAGTTGCCATGGAGCGCACAGCGCCGCCATCAAAACCACACGAAAATTCCAATGCTGGGTCATCGGTCTCCCTCAAGCTGCAAAGATCATCCATCCCGGCCTTGAACGCACCGGAAGCGGGAACAGCACCTCTTGGGGCCTGTCTCTGCTTCCATCGCCCGCGCCAGGGAGTGGAATGTTCGGGTTAGTATATGCGAAAGCACACCCGCCCGGCAACCGTGAGCCAGCGCAATAGAAAAGAAGCGGGCGCCGGTCTGCCGCGAGAACGGGCGCCCGCCCTTCCCCTAGCTGCGCAACTGCTTCTTCATCGCAGCCTTCACCTTGGCCGCAAACTCGGCCGCAATGGCTTTCCGGGCCTCCGCCCCGTCTTTCAATGGAAACTGATGCCAGGCGATCACCTGGTTCGTCTCCACGTTACGCAACTCCAACCGGTGCGTCTCACTCCGGCCGAACTTGTGTTTATACAGGATCTCTCCATAGGCCGCATGCAGCCGCTTTAGTTCGGCCTTCAACTCCGGCCGCTTTTCCTCTTCAATAAACTCGAACGATAACTCCGCATCGATCAAAGCCTTCTCAACGTAGGGGGCGAGATCCTCCATGCGGTCTACGTAGATTGTGCGCTTCTTTTCCTGCGCGAACATCCTGCGCGAACACCAAACAGGAACACAACACAATCCCCAGCAAGCAGCGGCGAACAAGGTCACGTTGCATCATGAAATTACTCCTTTGGAATTACCGCCATTATGAATGACAGTTAATTTCAGAGCACCATCCAAGTCCCGCTGAAAACCGAACGGGAAACTCGCGGGTAGAGCGCGCCAACGCTACATCGGCGACGCGGAATCAGACTTCGCACCCCATTCCACTGTTTCTCTTCCAGCTTTTGCACGCCAGCGCCGCACGGACCACCGAGATCCCCACAAGTCATTGAGAAGAAGAACTCTCCCTCGAATTGCGATCGGCCCGCAGGGTCTCCCGCCAATCAGCCGATTCCACCGAATCCCATATACTGGAGGGAAATCAGCATGAAGGTCCTTCTCGCACTCGCGCTCTCGGCGACCGTCTTGGCCCAGTCGCCGGCCCCCAAACCGTCGTTCCTCGACAAACCCACCATGGAGGCCTACATCCGCCACCTCTACGTCTGGAACAAACAGATCACCGTTTCCATCTCCGAGCCGGTACCCGCCCCCATCGACGGCCTCCTCTCGGTCACCGTCACCGGCTCCCTCGGCGCCGCCCGCCAAACCCAGCAGTTCTACGTCTCAAAATCCGGCGCCCAGGTCATTCAGGGCGCCGTCTTCTCCGCCTCCCAAAACCCCTTCAAGAAGGATCTCGACCTCCTCAAAACCGACCTCCAGCCTGGCTACGGCACCCCCGGCGCCTCCGTCGTCGTCGTTATCTTCTCCGACTTCCAGTGCCCCTACTGCAAGCAGGAAGCAAAGATGATCCGCGACAACCTCACCACCGCCTTCTCGAAAAACGTCCGCGTCTACTTCAAGGACTTCCCCCTCGAACAGATCCACAACTGGGCCAAACCCGCCTCCATCGCCGGCCGCTGCGTCTTCCGCCAGGAGATGGATAAGTTCTGGAACTTCCACGACTGGATCTTCGCCAACCAGGAGCAAACCACCCTTGAAAACCTCCGCTCCCGCCTCGAAGGCTTCGGCGTCGACCAGAAGCTCGACGTCCCGGCCCTTCTCCAGTGCTTTGACTCGAAAGCTACCGAAGCCGAAGTGACCCGTAACTTCGCCGAAGGCCGCGCCCTCGAAATCAACTCCACCCCCACCGTCTTCGTCAACGGCCGCCGCCTCGCCGGCAGTGTCAGCTGGGAGCAGCTCAAGCAGATCATCGAATACGAGATCGAATACCAGAAGACCGCCCAAAACGCCGGCGAAAACTGCGGCTGCGAACTCAAGCTTCCCTCCCCCCTCAACTAACTCCCATGCGTACTCTTACTCTCTCTCTCCTCGCCGCCCACCTGTGGGCCGCCCCGCCACCCCCCGCCAGCGCGGCCGAAGAGGACTATCTCTCCCACGTCAAGTTCCTCGCCTCCGATAAGCTCAAGGGCCGCGGCACCGGCACTCCCGAACTCGAACAGGCCGCCGACTATATCGCCCGCCAGTTCAAAGAAGCCGGGCTCCAGCCCGTCGCCGGGTCCTACTTCCAGCGCTTCCCCGTCACCACGGAAGCGAAACTCGGCCGCAAAAACCGCCTCTCCCTCACCCTCCAGGGCAAGAAACTCCCCCTCCAGTTCAACAACGACTTCGTCCCGCTGAATATGTCCGGCAGCGGCGATTACAGCGGCCCCGCCGTCTTTGTCGGCTACGGCATCACCGCTCCCGAGTATAACTACGACGACTACGCCGGCCTCGACGTCCGCGACAAAGTCGTCATCATGTTCCGCCGCGAACCTCAGGAAACCGACGATAAAGCCACCTTCAACGGCCGCGTCTACACCCGCCACGCTCAGTTCGACTCCAAAGTTACCAACGCAAAACTCCACGGCGCCAAAGCCGCCATCGTCCTCTCCGATGTCCTCTCCTCCGGCTATGGCGAGGTCGAAAAGTTCGCCAAAAACGCCGGCCCCGCCAACGCCGGTATCCCCGCCTTAATGCTCGACGGCGCCCAGGGCGAAAAACTCTTCGCCGCCGCCGGCCTCAAGCTCCGCGACCTCCACGCCGGCATCGATGCCGACCTCAAACCGCGCTCCCAACCCCTCCCCAACGTCGCCATCACCCTCCAGGCCGACCTGTCGCGCCAGGTCCGCCAGGTCCGCAACGTCGTCGGCTACCTCCCCGGCCAAACCGACGAGTTTCTCGTCGTCGGCGCCCACTATGACCACCTCGGCCTCGGCCAGCAGTTCTCCATGGCCCCCAACGCCGCCGGCAAACCCCACTTCGGCGCCGACGACAACGCCAGCGGCACCGCCGGCGTCATCGAACTCGCCAAAAGCCTCCCCGCCCTGCCCAACCGCCGCCGCGGCGTGCTCTTTATGACCTTCGCCGGCGAAGAACTCGGTC
The DNA here is from genome assembly GCA_026393985.1 of Acidobacteriota bacterium. GTDB lineage: Bacteria > Acidobacteriota > Terriglobia > Bryobacterales > Bryobacteraceae. The sequence goes on along the minus strand of JAPKZB010000073.1, from coordinate 149,569 downwards.
TCCTCGGCTCGAGCTTCTTCGTCAACAACCCCCAACTGCCCCTCGAAAAGGCCGTCGCCATGATCAACATGGATATGATCGGCCGCGTCAAAGACAACCGCGTCTTCGTCGGCGGCAGTGGCACCGGAACCACCTTTAAGAACCTCCTCGCCGCCACCCCCGACCGCGGCCTCAAGTTCGATACCTCGGAAACGGCCGGCTACGGCTCCAGCGACCACACCAGCTTCACGACCAAACAAGTCCCCGTCCTCTTCTTTTTCTCCGGCCTCCACGCCGACTACCACAAACCCTCCGACACCTGGGACAAGATCAACACCGCCGACGCCGTCAAGCTCGTCAGCTACGTTGGCGACGTTGCCGGCCAGCTCCTCGCCGCCGAAAAACCGCAGTACGTCCGCGTCCTGCCGCCGCAAAGCGCCCACTCCGGTACCGTCGGATCCGTCAGCGGCGGTTCAAGCGGCTACGGCCCCTACTTCGGCTCCATCCCGGACTTCGCCGAGCCCCCCAAAGGCGTCCGCTTCGCCGACGTCCGCGATGGTTCCCCCGCCGCCGTGGCCGGACTCAAAGCCGGTGATATCATGATCAGTTTCGGAGGCAAAGACATCAGTAACCTCATGGACTTCACCGTCCTCCTCCGCACGAAAAAGCCTGGCGACCAAGTCGACGTCACCGTCCTCCGCAACGGCCAAACCGTCACCGTGAAAGTACTGTTAACAGCAAGAAAATAGCTCTCGCACTAATACATTCCGGTCGGTCAACCGATCAGATATTGAAAGAAGGAACGCCAGATTTATCGTGTCTGATCCCGCCTCCACCTCGTTCGCCTCAGGTAAGCCGCTCTGGAAGATGCCGCCCCTGATCCTGCACCCGTTTTCCGACTCCAACGGACCCAGCCGCTTGGTGGAGAGTTCCCGCGCCAGCATGATGCTGCAAGGGCTGCTTCCCAACAACGAGTTCAGTCCCGACGAGCTCGACCGTCGGCTTCTCGACGGCCGATTCTGCGAAATCCGCATGCTCTTCTACGTGGGCAAGGACCTCACGCGGTGGCTCGAGCAGTGTATGGATCTGGTCAACCGGGAAGACTCGCTCAAACTCCGCAACGTCAAGCCGCAAAGCTTTGCCGTCCTACTCGTCGAAGATCCCCCGGAAGCGGTGAAAACCAAACTCCGGAAGTGGGGAGTGGCCGACTACCGCGCCATCTTCTCCCGCGCCCTCGGCATCAATAGCATCTTCTGCGAAGTCCCCGCCCGCAGCGAACTCTCCGACGAATTCGTCCGCCAATACTACCGGTACGCCGACCAACTCTACGCCTGCTACCTTTCGCTCGCCCAGCACGCACACGTAACCTGTGCCGAATTCGAGTTCGACCTCTACGCCTCAGGCGAGTACTCGCGGCTGCTCGAAAAAGAGTGGACCGCGGTTGATCCGGAGTAACTCCGGATCAACTCCCTACTGCGGAAAGCCCCCTACTGCGGAAAGCCCCCTACTGCGGAAAGCCCCCTACTGCGGAAAGAAGGTACGCTGACCCAGCCGCCAGTCCGGATCCAATCGACGTTTGACGGCCTTCATGGCCTCAATCTGCTCGGCGGTATACTGAATCGGCAAGAAGCGGGCTTTCTTTTTGCCAAGACCATGCTCAGCCGAAACGCTTCCGCCCAGAGCAGCCGCCTGCCGGGCAAAAACATCCAAAGCCTGCATCCCGGCATCATATTCAACCTGCGAGGCCGGCAGCATATTCACGTGGGGATGCCCGTCCCCCATGTGCCCGAAGATGCAGTAGTGCCCCGGCATAATCTTGTCCATGTGCGCCCGGTAGTTGGCCAGCATCTCCCGGTTCTTGGCCACCGGTACCGAGAAGTCCGTCCCTAGCGAGGGAAATCCGTTCCGCTGCGAAATGGCCAGAGCCGTCTCCGGCAGTGCGTGGCGAAACTTCCGGAACCGCTCGCGATCGTACTCGGACGAACCGAACCAACTCTGTTCGGTCAACGCACCCTGCTCCTCCAGGCGGTCCACCCAGGCGTCGAGGTCGTCGTTGGACGCGACAATCTGCTCCACAATCAACGCCGCCATCGCCGTTGCCGGCAGGTCCGGGTACCGCTGTTCGATCATCCGCAGCGCCGGATCATCGACATACTCAAGCATGCGCAGGCCCGCCACGCTCCGCCAGGCGTCGAGCGCGTCGAGCGCCGCTTCGTCGGACGGGAAGAACACAATCCCGTTCAGCAACTCCTGCGGGTTGGGCAGCAGTTGGACGTCGGCCTCCATCACGATTCCCAGCGTCCCCTCCGAACCCACAAACAGATCCACCCAGTCCATCCCCGGCCGCAGCGCGTAGCCCGCCGAGTGCTTCTTGGTGGGCGGCTGCGGGATCTCCGACACGGCGAAGTCGATGGCCTCGCCCCGCCGCACATCCATTACCGTGCCGTCCACGAGCGCAACGCGCAGGCGCTGGACCCACCGCCGCGTCGCCCCGTACAGAAAGCTCCGCGACCCGGAGGAGTTACACGCAATCGTCCCGCCCAGAAACGCCATCGTCTCGGTCGGGTCCGGCGGGTAGAACTGCCCGGAGCTCTTGGCCGCCGCGTGCAGATCCTGCAGCGTCACCCCCGCTCCCACGGTGGCCTTGCCCGCGCCGATATCCATGCGCCGGAACTTCTCCATCGAAATCAGCCAGCCGCCGGAGGGCACGCGCCCGCCCGTCAGCCCGCTGCCACCGCCGGCAATGGTCACCGGGGCCGCCGCCGCCCGGGCTTCGGCCAGCATCGCCAAAAGTTCGGCTTCGTCGGCCGGCACACAGATTCGATCGGCGTGACCGTGCGCGCCGCTTGCGTCTTCCAAATAGCTCCAGCTCATGCGTTTCTGTCCAGTATAGCCGTCAGGCCAGAATCTCTTTGATCACGTTCCCCGCCACGTCCGTCAGCCGGAAGTCGCGGCCGCTGTAGCGGTAGGTCAGGCGCTTGTGGTCGAGCCCCAGCTGATGGAGCACGGTCGCCTGCAGATCGTGCGGATGCACGCGCTTCTCGACGGCCCGGTAGCCGAAATCATCCGTGGCGCCGTAGGCGATGCCGCCCTTCACGCCGCCGCCGGCCAGGAGCGTCGTGAAGGCATGCACATTATGGTCCCGCCCCTGATTGATGCGCAGTTGGCCGGCACTTTGAATCATTGGAGTCCGGCCGAACTCGGTGCCGACGATCAGCAGCGTCGAATCGAACAGGCCGCGCGCCTTCAGGTCTTCGACCAGCGAGGCGATGGCCGCATCAGCGATGCGCGACAGGCCCCGGTGCGAGTTGATGTCCTCGTGGCTGTCCCACGGCTGCGAGTTGCCAAAGTAGACCTGCACCATGCGGACGCCGCGCTCGACCAACCGGCGCGCCAGTAAACAGCCCCGCCCGAAGTCGTCGTCGCCGTAGCGCTCCACCGTCGCCGGCGTCTCCTTGGCTAGGTCGAAGGCCTCGGGGGCTTCCATCTGCATCCGGAAAGCTACCTCCATCGCCTCCACCCCGGCCGCCAACTGCGGCCGCCCTTCGGAGCGGCCCAGATACAGGCGGTTGAGACGGTCGAGCAGCCCCAGTTGCCGCTGCTGATCGTCGATGGTCAGCGAGGCGTTGCGGATGTTCTGCACGAGCTTTTCGGGGGTGCGCTCGTTGTTCGGGACATAGGTCCCCTGGTGCAGGTTAGGCAGGAAGCCGGACGACCATAGCCGCGGGCCCATCACCGGATAGCCGGGGCAGAGCGCAATGAAGCCGGGCAGATTCTGATTCAGCGTCCCGAGGCCGTAGGAGATCCAGGAGCCCATCGAAGGGCGCCCGGCCAGCTGATGGCCGGTATTCATGAGCATCAGCGATGGCCCGTGGTTGCCGTTATCGGCATAGCAGCTGCGGATGACCGCAAAGTCGTCGATCAGGGCGCCCACGCGCGGAAAGATCTCAGAGACCTCAATACCGCTCTGGCCGCATTTCTTGAACGCAAACGGCGACTTCATCAGGTTGCCGGTGGCCGAGTCGGTGGGCAGTTTCTTACCGGGGAGCGGCTGGCCGTGCAGGCGGGTCAACTCGGGCTTCGGGTCGAAGGTGTCCACCTGCGAGGCGCCGCCGTTCAGAAAAAGAAAAATGACGTGTTTGGCCTTGGCCGCGAAGTGGGGCTTCTGCTCCACCGTTCCGGCCAGGCCGACTGCTCCAAAACCGGCGCCGAGCATCGAAATCGCTGTTCGTCTATCCACGGGAACCCTCATTGCATCGTACTGAATTCAGCCGCCGAGAGCAGCACCTGCGCATACTGCGGCCAGCGCGCCGCCTCGCCCTGCACAAAGGCCAGGCCCAGTTTTGCCTCTTCGGCCGTGGCGGGCCGGCCGTAAAGCAGTTCATAGGCCGCCGCGATCCGCGCAGCATCGGGCCCGGTGAGCCGGGCGGCGAGCGCCCTGGCTTGGGCGGCGACAAACGGCGCGTTCATGAAGAACAGCCGCTGCATGGGGCCGACAGTGATCATGCGGGTGTCGGCGGCGGCGTTGGGGTCGGGGAAGTCGAAGGCGGCCAGCGTACGGTCCGGTTTCGACCGGCTCACGGTGACGTAGAGCGTCCGCCGGCGGTGCTTGTCATCGAAGGGCGCCGGCGCCCCGCCCAGGGTGCGGTCGAGCGTCCCGGCCACCGCCAGAATGGCATCGCGCAGCGATTCGGCGTCCAGGCGTTCCCGCACATTGGCATGCGACAGCAGCAGATTGTCCGGGTCCTTCTCGCGCGCCGCCAGCGAAGCGGCCGAGGAGCGCTGATAGGCCTCGGTCAACAACATTTCGCGGTGCATGGCCTTGAGCGACCAGCCCTGGGCAACGAACCGCGCGGCGAGATAGTCGAGCAGTTCGGGGTGGGTCGGCCGGTCGCCCAACTGGCCGAAGTTGCCGGGCGAGCGCACCAGCCCTTGGCCGAAATGGTGCTGCCAGAGGCGGTTGACGGCCACGCGCGCCGTGAGCGGGTTGCGCGCATCGGCGATGGCGTTGGCCAGTTCCAGGCGGCCCGAGCCGCGGGTGAACGCCGGCGGTTCGTCGGCGCAAAGTACGGAGAGGAAGCGCCGCGGCGCCTCTTCGCCCGGGGTTTCGGCGTTGCCGCGAATGGCCACCGGGATGTTCTTGGGCTTGTCGCTGTCCTTGAGGACGTGCCAGAAAGGGTAGAGCGGCGGGATCGCTTTTTTGAGCGCCTCGGCTTCGGCCCGCAGGCCGTTGGCGTAGCGCAGCACGCGGGGTTCGAGAAAGCGGTCGAGCGCCTTGCCGGTAAAGTAGTAGACGCCGCCGTCAAACTTGATGTCCTCGGATTTGAAGGGGCTCGAGGCGATATCGCGCCAGAAGTAGAAGCGTTCGACCGGCAGGGCGTCGACGAGCGTACTGATCTGCCGGTTGACGTCCTTCAATCCTTCAATGCCGCCGAGTTTGACGTAGTTGCGGTCATCAACGGCCTTCTTGTCGGCGATCACCGTCTGGATCGACCTCTGCAAAGCGAGAGCGGTTTGGCGCACCTCGGCGGGGGAGGCGTTGGGCGGCAGGGCGAACCAGGGCGCAAAGAAGGGGTGGTCTCTCTTTGCGTTCTGCAGAAAGGCCTTCCAGCGGCCGAGCACTTCGGCGTCCAGTTCGGCGGGCGTTGTGCCGTTGCGAACCGCGAGAAGATAGTCGGCGGTCTGCGCCGCGAACACATCGACGACCAGCGCCGTCTGCCGTTCGAGGAAGCGTTTGAGTTCGGCTTGTTTCTCGTCGGCGGCGGCCTTGGCGTCCTGATAGGCTTTGACGACGGCGGGAGCAACGAGAGGATGTTCGCCGACGACGCTGCTCTTGAAAACGCCGAGCAGCGAGTAGTAATCTTTGGTGGGAATCGGGTCGAACTTGTGGTCGTGACACTGGGCGCAGCCGACGGTGAGGCCGAGCATGGCGCGGGTGGTGACGTCGAGGCGGTCGTTGTCGCTCTCGCCGATGGTTTGGAAGCCCAGGGCGGGCAGGTGCTCCTGGTCCGGCAGGAGGTCGGCGGCGATCTGGGCTTTGAGGAAGGTTTCGTAGGGCAGATCCCGATTCAGGGCCGCGACGACCCAGTCGCGGTAGCGCCAGGCGTTGGGGTAGGGATCGTCGTCGCGCGCGCCCTGCTGGCCGTCGGAGTAGCGGGCGACGTCGAGCCAGTGGCGGGCCCAGCGCTCGCCGTAGTGGGGCGAGGCGAGCAGGCGATCGACGACTTTGGCAAAGGCGCCGGGGGAGCGGTCGGCGAGGAAGGCGGCCATCTCTTCGGGGGTGGGCGGGAGGCCGGTGAGGTCGAAGGTAACACGGCGCAGCAGGGTGCGCCGGTCGGCGGGAGGGGCGGGTGCGAGACCGGCATCCTTCCAACGGGCGGCCAGGAAACGATCAATGGGCGCGCTGGGACCGGCCGGCGGGGTTACCGCTTTGACGGGTTGGAAGGACCAGAACGATTTCGGGTCGAGTTGTGGCGCCGGGCCGGCTTTCGGATAGACGGCGCCGGCGGCGATCCACGTCCGCAGATCCGCGATTTCGTTCTCTTTGAGCTTGCCCTGCGGGGGCATCTTCCGTTGGGGGTTGCGGTGTTCGACCAGTTCGAGCAGGAGGCTTTGTTCCGGAGCGCCCGGCTTGACGGCATGGCGGATGCGCTCGGCCGAATCGACGCGGAAGCCGCCCATTTCGGACTTCGTGTGACAGGGGTAGCAGTTTTTGACGAGCACGGGCCGAACGCGGCTTTCAAAAAACGAAAGGGGATCCTGGCCAAAGGCCGGGATCCCCATCGCGACAAGCCAGAGAATGCGGTGGCGCATTTTCCTATTAGAACAGCAACTTCAGGCCGAACTGGACGACGCGGGCTTCGACCGTGGTTCCGCGGATCTTGCCGAAGTTGGCAATCGCCGTCAGGTTCGAGGCGGGGTTGCCAAAGCTCGGGGTGTTCGGCATGTTAAAGGCCTCGGCCCGGAACTCGGCGCGGATGCGCTCGGTAATCGGGGTGGTCTTCAACAGGCTGAGGTCGATGATCTTCTGCCCGGGGCCGAACAGCATATTCCGGGCCGAGTCGCCGAAGGTGAAGGGCGCGGGGATGGCGAAGGCGGACGGGTTGATGTAACCTTCGATGTCCTGAGTGGCCGGATAGACGTTCGAGCTGACGACGTTGACGCGGCTGGCGTACCAACCGGCCTGGTTCGGGCTGAAGGCCACGCTGAAGGGTGTGCCGCTACGGAACTGCAGAATGGAGGCGACCGTCCAGCCGCCGATCACTTTGCCGGCCACGCCGCCGACGTTGGCGAACTTCTTGCCGGGGCCGAACGGGAGATCGTAGGTCAGCGAGGTGTAGGCGACGTGTTTGCGGATGGAATCGCCGTTGGCGCGGTCGGCGGCGGCGTAGTAGGGGTTCTGCGGTCCGCCGACGATCGGCACGTTATCGAGCGTGCTGGTCCAGGTGTAGTTGGACTGGAAGTAGAAGCCGCCGCTGAAGCGCCGGGTTACCTCGAGTTGGCCCTGGTGGGTGATGGAGTTGCCGTTGGTATCGAGCGTGGCGATGCTGGCAAAGGGCTGGAAGGGGCGGCGGGACTGAATGGTGCCGGGGGCCTGGGTGAAGGGCAAATTGCGCTCGTAGTTGTACCAGGGCACGCGGGTTCCTTTGTTGCCGAGGTAGGTGACGCGGAGGCCGAACTGCGCGCCGAGGTCGCGTTCGACGGTGAGGTTCCACTGCGTCGACTGCGTGTTACGGATGTTGCGGTTGATGGCGGTCAGGTTCGGGTTGGCCGAGATGGCGCCGAGGCCGGGGAAGGGGGTGGCCAGGGTGAGGGTGGGGGCGGTGGCGCCGCTTTCAAAGGTCTCGGTGAGTTGGAAGGGGGCGTTGGCGTTGGAGATCTGGCGGATGCCGATGTAGACCGGGATCACGTTATAGTAGACGCCGAAGCCGCCGCGGAGGACGGTCTTGTTGTCGTTGAAGGGGCGGTAGGCGAAGCCGAGGCGCGGTCCGAAGTTGTTGTGGTCGGCCGTGATGACGTTGGAGCCCCAGCCGTTCTGTTCCGAGCCGACGTGGGGGTAGGCCTGGAGGAGGCGGGGCAGGGACAGCGGCGCGAGTTTGCCGCCTTCGCTGCGGACAACGAAGGCGCCCTTGGCGAGATCGAAGTTGGCGAACGAGCCGTCGCGTTCCTGGGTTTGGGTTTGCAGCATGTAGCGCATGCCGACGTTAATGGTGAGCTTGGAGTTCACCTGCCAGTCGTCCTGGAAGTAGGCGCCGTAGCGGCTGTAGTAGAGCAGGTTGACGAGGCTGGGGGTGCCGCGGGTGGCCGTGATGGGGTAGCCGAGCAGGAAGTCGGCGTAGGGGTCGTTCGAGTAGCGGCCGTTGAAGGAGAAGCTGCCGAACTGAGCGGCGCCGGCGGCCGGGTTGGAGGCGATGCGGCTGAAGCCGATGTCGACACCGGTCTTGAAGGTATGGCGACCGCGGGTGAACGAGAAGTTGTCGGTGATCTGCTGGGTGATCTGGGGGGCGCGTTCGGAGCCGCCCGAGTCGTTGATCTGGCCGTAGACGCCATTAAAGGTGGCCGTGGGCAGACCGCCGATGGGCAGCGGGCCGTAGAGCGTGGGGAACAGCGAAGTGGGATCAAACGAAGTGTTCTGGCCGACGCGGATGGAGCCGTGGCTGAAGTAGGCGTAGCGGAACTCGTTCTGCTTGGTGGCGCCGATGGTGCGATTGTAGGTGAGCGAGGCGTTCTTGGTGATGTAGCCGCCGTCGGAGAAGTTGCCGTAGGCGTTCGGGCCGCCGTTCGAGACGAAGTAGGGCGAGCCTTTCGAGTAGCCCATGACGACGTTGATGCGGTTCTGCTCGTTGAAGTTGTGATCGCCGCGGGCGGTGTAGCGGTTCACGTCGATGACGTTGCCGACGTTGGCCACGTGGTTCAGGCCGGTGCCGGCGGCGGTGGTGCCGGGGGTGTTGGGCTGCGGCATGAAGGCGCCCCAACGGGAGGCGCGGGAGTCGATCCGGGCGGTGGGGATCTGGTTGTTGGGGAAGGGTAGGTTGCTCAGCGGATCGCGGATATCGCGGACGCCGGCAAAGTTTCCGGCGCGCATGGCGGGGGTGGCGTAGGCGAAGAAGCTCGTGGTGGCCTGACGCTGGCGGAGGCCTTCGTAGGAGCCGAAGAAAAAGGTCTTGTTCTTGATCACCGGGCCGCCGGCGGTGACGCCGAACTCATTGCGGTTGAAGGGCGGGCGCTGCTGGCGGTTGGCGTTGTTGAAGTACTGGTTGGCGGAGAACTCGCGATTGCGGTTGAAGGCGAACAGCGAGCCGTGGAGGTCGTTCGTACCTCCCTTTGTAATGATCGAGATAGCAGCCGAACCTTCATGCTCTGCTTTCGCGCTGTTGGTCTCGATCTTGAACTCCTGAATGGTGTCGATCGAAGGGGTGGTGGAAAGCTGGGTGCGGAAGGAGTAGGAGGCGCCACCGTTGCCGGTGTCGTTGATCGCCACGCCGTCGATGGAGTAGAAGCTGCCGCCCCAGTGGAGGGAGCCGGCGAGCTTGGGGTTCGAAGGCGAATCGGAGGTGTTGCCGGCGGTGATGAGGATGAGGCGGTCGAGGGTGCGGCCGTTGAGGGGGAGGGTGACGACCGAGTGGGTATCGATGTTGTTGGCAATCGACGCGCTGTCCGTTTGGATAGTAGGGACCGAAGAGGTGACGGTGACGCTCTGTTCGACGGCGCCGGGTTCGAGGCGGACATCGGTGCGGACGGTCTGGTTGAGCAGCAGACGGACTTCGTTGATGTCGACCGAGCGGAAGCCCGAGTTCTCTACCCGGATCTTATAGGTGGCCGCGGGGAGGTTGGGGACAGCGTATTCACCCGTAGCGCCGGAGGAGGTTTCCACCGTGGCGGCGTTGCCGAGATTGGTCACCCGGACCTTGGCTCCGGCCACGGCGGCGCCGGAGGAGTCGGTAACGGTGCCGATGAAGGCGCCCGTTGTACTTTGGGCCAGAGCGCCGGCGACGGCGAGCGTGCCAGCGAGGAAGAGTCGAGAAAGGGAACTCTTGAAGAGGTGTGTCATAGGGATAAAGATCTTGGCTTCCAGAAACGCCTTAAAAAAAGCTTAACCGGAGTTCGCTTAATTGTAACGCCCTCGAGACAGTTCCCGTTCAGCCCGTTGGATGGCCGCCGGGAAGGATCGATGGCGGCGGCCAACCTGGAATAAGCTAGTAGCAAAGGCATGTCAGCAAAGTATCTGTTTCTCTTCGTTGGCGCGATTGCTCTGGCCGCTTGGGCCGCGGAGAGCTCCGGCGGAAAGTACACCGCGGCGGAGCGCAATCACTGGGCGTTCAGGCCGCGCGCAACCCCCGCGGTTCCCACTTTTTCTTCACCCGTAGATCAGAAATGGGCCGCCCATCCGATTGACGCGTTTGTATTGAAGAAGCTTCGCGACCAGGGCCTTTCTCCCGCCCCGCCCGCTTCGCGCCAGACGCTCGCGCGCCGCGTCTACATCGACCTTACCGGCCTGCCGCCCACGCCCGAGGCGGTGAACGCCTTCCTGGCCGACCGTTCTCCCCGGGCTTACGAAGCGCTGGTCGACCGTCTGCTCGCCTCGCCCGAGTACGCTGAGCGGCAGGCCCGCCACTGGCTCGACGTCGTCCGCTTTGCCGAAAGCGACGGCTTTGAATATGACACGCACCGCAGCGAGGCCTGGCAGTACCGCGACTACGTCATCCGTTCGCTGGCCGCCGACAAGCCCTACGACCAGTTCCTGACCGAACAGCTCGCCGGCGATGAGATCGACCCGGCCAATCGCGAGATGCTCGTCGCGGCCAGCTTCAACCGCCTGGGACCGTTTCGCAAGAACGCCGGCAATCAGGACAAGGCCTACATCCGCAACGAGATTCTGACCGAGATGACCAACGTGGTCGGGTCCGCATTTCTGGGCGTCACCCTCGGCTGCGCCCGCTGTCACGACCACAAGTTCGACCCCATCCGGCACACCGACTACTACCGGATGCAGAGCTTCTTCGCCACCACCGAACACCACGATATTCCGCTGTCGTCCGAGGCCGAAAAGGCCGACTGGCAGAAGCGGAACGAAGCGGTGAAGAAGGAGCTTGCCGACCTCCGCAAGAGGCTAAAAGCGACGACCGGGCCGGAGAAGGCGCAGATTGAGCAGATCATCGGCGTTAAAGAGAAGCAGCTGCCCGAGCCGCTGCCCGAGTTGAAGACCGTCCGCAGCGACCCGAAGCTCTACTTCCCCGTGCACGTGCTCGAGCGCGGTTCGAGCGATATGCCGGCGGCCAAGATGGGCATGCGACCGCTGGGCGTGTTGCTGGCCGACGACGCGGCGGAGTGGGGCGAGGCGATTCCGCAGCCGCGGCGCAAGCTGGCGGCGTGGATTACCGACCCGCACAACCCGTTGACGGCCCGCGTGCTCGTCAACCGGCTGTGGCAGGCGCACTTCGGCGCCGGCATCGTGGCCACGCCGAACGATTTCGGGCGCATGGGCGCGCGGCCGACGCACCCCGAACTGCTCGACTGGTTGGCCAACGAAGTGGTGGCCAACGGCTGGCGGCAGAAGCCGCTGCACCGCATGATGGTGCTCAGCAACACCTACCGGCAGGCCTCGGTGGCGGTGCCGCCGGCGGCCGTCATGGAGAAAGACCCGCGCAATCGCTACCTGTGGAACTTCAGCCGCCGCCGGCTGCAGGCCGAGGAGATGCGCGACGCCATGCTGCAGGCCGCGGGCCTGCTGAACCCGCAGCGCTTCGGGCCGAGCGTGATTCCGCCGATTGAACCGGAGCTGGTGAACCTGCTTTACAAGCCCGACCAGTGGGCGGTGACGCCGGACGCGGCGGAGCACAACCGCCGGAGCGTCTACCTGTTTCAGAAGCGGAACATGCGCATGCCCTTCATGGAGGTTTTTGATTCGCCGGACACACTGCTGAGCTGCGCCCGGCGCGAGAGCAGCACCCATGCGCCGCAAGCGCTCGAGCTGTTGAACGGCCCGGTAACGCGGCAGGCCGCCGTGGCCCTGGCCGAGCGGCTGACCAAACTGCCGGCCCACCGGCGGATTGACGAAGCCTTCGCCCTTGTCTTCAACCGCCCGCCGGTAGCGCGCGAGCGCGCCGCTTCGCAGCGCTTCCTGGCCGCCAATCCGCTGCGGGAATTCACTCTGGCCCTGTTGGCCGCCAACGATTTTCTCTACCTGCGATGAGCCTCCACTCGAAACCAACCCGCAACCGACGCGAATTTCTCACCGACGCCTTCTGCGGCTTCGGCAGCCTCGCCTTCGGCGCCCTGCTGCGGGCCGAAGCGAAGAATCCGCTGGCGGCGAAGAAGCCCCCGCTGCCGGCCAAGGCCAAGTCGGTGATCTTTCTGTTCATGGCCGGGGGGCCAAGCCAGATGGAGACCTTCGACCCCAAGCCGCTGCTGAACAAGCTCGAAGGCCAGCCGCTGCCGGCCTCTTTCCGGCCCGCCAAGCGGCAGTTCATCAACGGCACGCCGAAGCTGCTCGGCACCAGGCGCACGTTTCAGCAACATGGCAAGAGCGGCCTGTGGGTCTCGGATCTGCTACCGCACACGGCCACCTGCGCCGACGACCTGGCCGTGATCCGGTCGTGCACGGCCGATGCGTTTATCCATTCTTCCGCGCAGTATCAGCTGTTCACCGGCCGCATTCTGCCCGGCTTTCCGAGCATGGGCGCGTGGTCGGTGTACGGCCTCGGCAGCGAGAGCGAGTCGCTGCCGGGTTATGTCGTGATGCCCGATCCTTACGGCACGATTGAGGCCGGCCAACCGGTCTATTCGAACGCCTTTCTGCCGGCCGTCTACCAGCCCAACATCTTCCGCGGCGGCGCCAAGCCGGTGCTGAATCTCGAGATGCCGGAAGGGGTGACGCTCGAGCAGCGGCGGAATACGCTGAACTTCATCCGCGAGATTGACGAGGCGACGATGACGCCGGGCGACGATGAGTTCTCCGCGCGGCTGAGCACCTACGATCTGGCGTTTAAGATGCAGACCGAGGCGCCGGCGGTGTTCGATATGCGCAACGAACCGGCGCACATCAACACGCTCTACGGCATCGGCAATCCGGTGACGGACGACTTCGGGCGGCGGTGCCTGATGGCGCGGCGGCTGGTAGAGAAGGGCGTGCGGTTTGTGACCGTCGTCTCGGGTGGTCCGGCGATTTCGCAGTGGGACGCGCACGACGATATTGAAGAGAACCATCTGCGCATGGCGGCGCGCACCGATCAGCCGATTGCGGCGCTGCTCAAGGACTTGAAGCAGCGCGGATTGCTTGATTCGACGCTCGTCGTCTGGGGCGGCGAGTTCGGCCGGACACCGGAGGCGCAGGGCGGCAAGGGGCGCGACCACAACAACACGGGCTTTACGATGTGGATGGCCGGGGGCGGGGTAAAGGGCGGGGTCGTCGAAGGCTCGACCGACGAGGTGGGGCTGTACGCGGTCGAAAAGCCGCACCACCTGCGCGATATCCACACGACGATTCTTCACCAGTTAGGGCTCGACCAGGACGCGCTCAACTATCTGCACCAGGGCCGCCGCGAGCGGCTGACGGAAATTCAGGGCGAGGTGATCCGCGGCATTGTTTAAAGCAACCCTCCTTCTCGGCTTCAGCCTGGGCCTGTACGCCCAGAAGCCCGCGGCCCTCACGCTCCTCGAAACCCGGTGCCTAAGCTGCCACAACGCGGCCAGCAAGCAGTCCGGCTTTGATCTGTCGAAGCGGGAGACGGCGCTGCGCGGGGGCGACCGGGGCTCGGGCTTGATCCCCGGACGCGCCAAGGAGAGCTATCTGTATCAGGTGCTCGCGCATACGGCCAAACCGGCCATGCCGAAGTTCGGGCCGAAGTTTACCGAGGCCGAACTGGCGCTGGTGGCGGCGTGGATTGACGAGGGCGCGGCGTGGGAGACGGTGGTGAGCGCGGGGCCGAAGCGGTCGTCGCACTGGGCGTTTGAGAAGCCGGTGCGGCCGGCGGCGGGGAGCATCGATACCCTTTTTGCGAAACGAAGCCAAACTCTGGCGTCCCCGGAGGTGCTGCTGCGCCGCCTCTATCTCGACCTGGTGGGCATGCCGCCCACGCCCGAGGAGATGGCCCGGCACGCCAAGCTCACCTACGAGCAGACCGTGGAGGCGCTGCTGGCCGACCCGCGCCAAGGGGAACGCTGGGGACGCCACTGGATGGACATCTGGCGCTACAGCGACTGGTACGGTTACCGGCGCGCCAACGAGGTCCGCAACAGCCACAAGCATATGTGGCGGTGGCGCGACTGGATTGTCGAATCGCTCAACAGCGGCAAGCCGTACGACCGGATGATTTTGGAGATGCTGGCCGGGGACGAGATCGCCCCCGAGGACCCGACCACGCTGCGGGCGACCGGCTTCCTGGCCCGGAACTACTCGCGCTACGACCGGGACGGTTGGATGCAGGACGCCGTTGACCACACGATGCTCGGGTTTATGGGCGTGACGGTGAAGTGCGCGCGCTGCCACGACCATAAGTACGACCCGATTGCGCAGGAGGAGTACTACCGGCTGCGGGCGGTGTTTGAGCCCTACGAGGTTCGCATGGACCGGGTGCCGGGCGAGACGGACGTCGAAAAGAACGCTTTGACGCGGATTTTTGACGCCGCGCTGGACCGGCCGACGTATCTGCTGGTCCGCGGCAACATTCAATCGCCGGACAAATCGAACGTGCTGACGCCCGCCACCCCGGCCGCTCTCGGCCCGGCGCTGGGCAAAATCGAACCCGTGGCGCTGCCGCTAAGTTCCTACTATCCGGACCATCGCGAGTTCGTCCACACGGAGCTGCTCGCGCAGGCCCGGGCCGCCATCGAAAAGGCCGCCGGCGACCCGCTGGCGCTGGCCGCGGCCAAAGCGGAACTGCCGGCGCTCGAAGCCCGCATGGCGGCCGAACGCGCCAAATATGCCGTGCCCGCCGACCCGAAGTTTGAAGAGCTGGCGGCGAAGGCGCGGGAGCTAGAACGGCAGGCCGGCCTGCTGCGCGCCCACGAGAAACTGCAGCGGGCGCAGGCCGAGATGACGGCCGCGCTGGCCGGCGAGAAGCCGGATAGCAAGAAAGTGGCCGAGGCGCAGAAGAACCTCGCCGCCGCGACGGCCGCGCTGACGCAGCCGCCCACCGGCTACACGCCCGTCGGCAAAGAGTACCCGACCAAGAGCACGGGCCGGCGGACGGCGCTGGCGCAGTGGATTGCGTCGACCGAAAACCCTTTGACGGCGCGCGTGGCGGTGAACCACATCTGGCTGCGGCACTTCGGCACGGCGCTGGTGCCGACGGTTTTCGACTTCGGCAAGAACGGGCAGAAGCCGGTGAATCAGCCGCTGCTCGATCTGCTGGCGACCGAGTTCATGCGCTCGGGCTGGAACATGAAGGCGCTGCACAGGATGATTCTGCTGAGCGAGGCCTACCGGGCCGTCCGGCCGGCGTCGCGGCGACTCGAAGCCGAGGTGGTGCGCGACAGCATTCTGGCCGTGGCGGGGGAGCTCGACCGCACGATGGGCGGCCCGGACATCGACCCGGCCAAGGGCCTGGAGGTGCGGCGCCGGAGCCTCTATTTCAGCCATTCGCCCGACGTGCAGATGCAGTTTCTGCAGGTGTTCGACGGGGCCAACCCGACCGAGTGCTACGAGCGGAACGAGAGCGTTGTGCCGCAGCAGGCCCTGGCGATGGCCAACAGTCAGCTGAGCCAGGAGATGGCGGCCAAGCTGGCGCGCCGGCTGGAGGGTCCGGGCTTCGTGGACCGTGCGTTTCAAACCGTGCTCGGGCGGCTGCCTGCGGCCGCCGAGCGGGAGTTGGCGGCCGGAGCGACCCCGGTTGACCTGATCCACGCGTTATTCAACCATAATGATTTCGTGACCACCCGATGACTACCCGCCGCGCGTTCTTATCACAACTTGCCCTGGGGGCTCTGCTGAACGGCCAAGTGCCGCGCGGGAGGGCCAAGCGGGTGATCTGGCTGTTCATGGTGGGCGGGGTGAGCCACATGGAGTCGTTCGACCCCAAGCCCGAGTTGAACAAGTACGCCGGGCGGCTGCTCGACGATACGCCGCACCACGCGGCGCTCGAGAACCCGCTGCTCAAGCAGAACCTGCGCGAGGTGATTGCCGGGCTGCACAAGGCCCGGCCGCGGCTCTATCCGCTGCAGACCGGCTTTGCCAAGCGCGGCCAGAGCGGGATTGAAGTCAGCGACTGGTTTCCGCACATCGGCAGTTGCATTGACGACATCGCAGTGGTGCGTTCGGTGTGGACGACGGACAACAACCACGGGGCGCAGATGCAGTTCCACACGGGACGGCACGTGCTCGAAGGGCAGTTCCCGACGATTGGCTCCTGGGTGCACTACGGGCTGGGTTCGCTCAACGAGAACCTGCCGCAGTTTGTCGTGCTAGGTAACCCGATTGACCCGTGCTGCGGCGGACCGGCGGCGCACGGGGCGTCGTATTTAGGGCCGGAGCACGGTGGGGTGCAGTTGGCCGTGGACCCGGCCAATCCCCTGCCCTTCGCCAAGCCGCACGTGGCGATGGAGACGGCGGCGCAGCGGCGGCAGTTTGACCTGATTCACAACTTCAACAAGATTACGGCCGGACAGTATCCCGAGGACGCCGGGCTGCAGGCGCGGATCAAATCCTACGAACTTGCCTTTCGCATGCAGACGGCGGTACCGGAGATTATGCGGCTGTCGGCCGAGAGCGCCGAGACGCAGAAGCTGTACGGGATGGACCACGCGATCACGAAGCCGTTTGGAGAGACCCTGCTGGCGGCCCGGCGGATGGCCGAGAGCGGGGTGCGGTTCATTCAGGTGTTCCACGGCAGCGACGGCGGCGCGGGCAAGTGGGACGGCCACAGCAACCTCAAGAAGACGCACAGTGAACTGGCCGGGCAGGTGGACCTGCCGATTGCGGGGTTGCTCAAGGACCTGAAGCAGCGCGGGCTGTTTGACGATACGCTCGTCGTGTTCGCCACCGAGTTCGGCCGGACGCCGGGGGCGGAAGGAACCAACGGGCGCGACCACCATCCCTACGGGTTTTCGGTGTGGCTGGCGGGCGGCGGGATCAAGGGCGGTGTGGTGGAAGGGGCGACGGACGAGATCGGCTTCCACGCCGTCGAGAACCGGCACTACGTCACCGATATCCACGCGACGGTGCTGCATCAGTTGGGGATCGACGCAAGAAAGCTCGAGGTGCCCGGGCACAAGCGGATCGACCTCGACTACGGCGAGCCGATCCACCGGATTATTGCGAAAGCCTAGCGCCAGGTTTTGTCGTCGAAGCGCTTGAGGCCGACCGACTGCTGGTCCGGGAGGACGCCGAGGGCGAGGACGGCGAAGGTGAACACGCGCGTGTTGGCTTCGAGGTGGCCGCCGAAGGCTTTGTCGGGATCGGCGAAGGTGAGGTGGCAGTGGACTTTGCCATCGATCACGAAACCGCTCATGGAGATCACGTCGGCCGAGGTGCTGGGGTTTTCGAGATACAGGTTCTTTGAGGGGAACGTGCGGTTGGTAACCATGTGGTAGTGGGTGGCGATGGCCGAGCCGAGGCCGGAGAGGATGACGGCGTTGCGGATCTTCTGTTCGGCGACGTGGCGCTCGATGGCGGTGAGCAGGCTGGCCTGATTTTTGACGCGGATGACGACCACGCGTTCGAACTGCGTGGAGATGGCGACGGATTCGGGGACGGCGGGATCGAGACCCTTGGCGTCCTCGGCCGGGGTGGTGGCTTTGACGACTTCGGTGCGCTTAACTTGCGCGGGCAGCAGCAGCGCGGTGAGACAGAGGGGAAGCAGGAGGCGGAGCATGGGCTTCCAGGGTATCGCGTCCCGGCGAGCGCAAGCCGGAGAGGTACTTACGCACCGAGGACTTGGCGCGGGCGACGCGGACGCGGACGGCGACCGGGGAGATGCCGAGTTCGGCGCCGAGCTCGTGGCTGGTGCTGCCGTTGACGTAGGTGGCGAGCAGGAGAGAGCGGTCGGGTTTGGGTAAGGGGCGGAGGAGCTGTTGGAGATAGAGGGGCCGGGTGTCGGGTTGGATAATGGCGGTGGTCTCGGTGAGGTTTTGCGTGTTGCGGGCCTTGCGGAAGTCGAGGTGCCGGAGGTTGCGGGCGATGGCGCAGACCCAGGACTGGACGGCGGTGCAGTCTCTTAACTGATCGCGGAACTCCCAGCCGCGGGCCCAGGCGGCCTGGGCAAGCTCTTCGGCGCGTTCGGCGTTGCTGCCGGAGGCGCGAAGGTAGTTGACGGTCTGGTGGAAGTATCCCCGGTAGGCGGCCGCGAACTGGCTGGCGGTGAGGACGGCGAGGTGCGGATTGCAGGTACCCATATGGCGGCTATAGTGCAGTTGGGTTACCAAACGGCTCGATTGACAGCGGCGACGGGTTGGCATAGGGTCAGTCGGTATGGGATGGACGGAACAGTTCGGCCGGCGGGAGCTGCTGCTGGCGTTGGCGAGCGGGCGAGCGGTGCAGGGGCAGACGGTGCAAGTGACGCCGTGGCAAGCAGTTGCGGAGGTTTATGGCGTGCAGGTCGCCGCGGAGCGGTGGGCGGTGCTGGGGCCGGTACTGGACCGGAGGCGGGCGAATGTAGAGGCGCTGCGGCGATTCCGGGTGGACGAGGAGGTGGCGCCGCTGGGGGATTTCGTGATATGATAACAGCTTCTCGATATTATGAATCTTTCTATTTGGGGTGTTTCCCTCTTTTTTGGGGCGGTGTTGGGGCTGAACGCGCAGGTCCGCTGCGCCGGGACGGTGCAGGACGCGGCGGGCAAGCCGCTCAGCGGCGTGACGGTGGAGCTGTCGCCGGCGGGGCTGCAGGTTGTATCCGGGGCGGACGGTCGGTTTCGGCTGGAGGGCGGTGCCGGGGGCGGTGAACAGACTTTGACGGTGAGCGGCCGGGGTTACCTGCCGCAGCGGCTGGCGGCGGGCGAGTGCCGGGATTTGGTAGTCCGGATGGAGACGATCCAGACGACGATTGAGGTGCGGGAGGCGTCGCCGGATTTCTTGGCGACGGCGTCGGTGAGCGTGACCAAGTCGCCGGTGAATCTGATTGATCTGCCGTATGCGGTGCAGGTGATTCCGAAGGCGCTGCTCGAAGACCGGAACATACAGGACATGAAAGACCTGTACCGGAACATCAGCGGGTTGACCGATTCGCCCTATTCGGCGATGACGCTGCGGGGGTTTACGCAGCGGGAGGTGTTGTTCAACGGGGTGCGGGGCAATCCGTACGGCAGTCTGGACAACGACATCAACGATGCGGGGTTTTCGACCAGCCAGGGGCGGTTGACGAACGTGGAGTTTGTGGAGGTTTTGAAGGGACCGGCGGGGGTGTTGTTTGGCGGGGGCGAGCCGGGCGGGGTGGTGAACTTTGTGACGCGGAAGCCGCGGCAGGCGCCGGCCGGGGAGGTGAGTTTCCGCGCGGGTTCGTTTGCGCAGCGGGGCGGGCACGGGGAGGCGACCGGACCGGTGGGGCGGATGAAGAATCTGTTTTACCGGGCGGCGGCGTACGGAGAGGACCGGCGGATTTTCCGCTACAACTCCGGGAGCGAGAATCTGCATTTGGCCGGGGGGTTGTCTTGGCGGGCGGGCGAGGCGACGTCGGTGGGATTCGAGTATGAGTACATCGACCAGAATCTGCTGGCGCACCGGCTGCGCGGCGTGCCGGTGAACGCAGCGGGGAGGTGGCTGGCGGCGCGGGAGTGGACGGCGAGCGAGCCAACCGACCGGAGCGAGTTGCAGGCGCGGGTTTTTCAGACGCGCGTCGACCACGCCTTCACGTCGACCTTCCGAACCGATGTGAGCCTGCGGTTTTTGAACTACGACCGGCCGGAGCGGTACCACGAACCGCGGGGCATCAACGCCGACGGGCGGACGATGCGGCGGGAGTACCGGGACCAGTTCCGGGGCAACCAGGACGTGGGCTTGACGGCGAACTTCTATAACCGCGCGGGGCGGCATAACCTGACCTGGGGCGCCGAGTTCGTGCGGCAGGACTGGCGGGGGCGGTACGGTACGGCGCGGGAGGCCGAGCGGGGCGGGCCGGTGGTGGGGATTGACCTGCTGGCGCCGGTGTATGGGCGGAGCGTGGTTCCGCCGATTGCGGCGGGGGCGTATACGAACCAGTCGGTGGTGGCCAACCGGATGGGTTTCTTCGGGCAGGACCAGTGGGAGTTGACGCCGCGGCTACAGGTGCTGCTGGGGGGCCGGGTGGAGCGGTTTACCGATGACGGGCGGGCCGGGGCGCTGCCGCTGCGCAACGAGGTTGCGGCGATGACGGGGCGGGCGGCGGCGGTGTACCGGATTTTGAACTCGCTGTCGGCGTTTGCGAGTTTTTCGAACTCGTTTAACCGGGCGCCGTCACTGGCGCAGACGCCGCTGGCCAACGGGCCGCACGACCCGGAGCGGGGGCGGCAGTTCGAGGCCGGCCTCAAGAATGTATTCCGTGGCGGGCGCGTGCTGTTGAACGCCTCCTGGTTCCGGATTCAGAAGAGCAACGTGCTGCGGCTGGACCCATTGTTTGGCCCGAACGGGGACAACTTCGCCGCGGTGTTTCCGATTGGGCGAGTACGGAATCAGGGCGTAGAGCTCGACGTGACCGGGCGGGTGACGAAGGATTTGAGCGTGGTGTTGAACTATGCGCTGCTCGACAGTGAGATTCTGGCCGACCGGTTCACGCCGGCGGCAGTAGGGCGGGCGCTGCCGAACGCGGCGCGGCACTCGGGCGGGGTTTTTCTGCGCTACGACGTGGCGCGGACGGGGACGGGGATCCACGTGGGCAGCGAGTTCCGGGGGCGGCGGTTTGAGCCCTACGCCGGATTTGCGGCCGACCGGTATGCGATTTTGGATTTCGGGATCTTTCAGAAGATGGGTAAGCGCCTGGAGTTGCGAGTGCAGTTAGACAACGCGTTCGACCGGCTGTACGCCACGGCGAGCCTGTTTGCGGCGCGCGCGGGCAACGTGCCCGGGGCGCCGCGGACGGCGACGGTGGCGCTGCACTTCCGCACGGGGCGGACGAACTAGTGCAACGGCAGCGGGAGACGGCGATCGACCTGCTACGCGGCCTGGTGATGGTGATCATGGTGATTGATCACGCGCAGGAGTATCAGGCGGGTCCGGGCCGGGGGCTGGTGACGGACCCGATGAACCTGGCGGTGACGCCGGGGATCGTCTATTTCTGGCGGATTCTGGCGCATTTTTGCGCGCCGTGTTTCACGCTGCTGATGGGGATGAGCGCGGCGATCAGCGGGGCGTCGAGCGGGAAGCTGGTGAGGCGGGGGCTGGTGCTGCTGGCGCTGGAGGCAACGGTGATGAACTGGGCGTGGACGTTCAATCCGCTCTGGCACCGGTATTTTTTTCAGGTGATTGGCGCGTTGGGGTGCGCGATGATTGCACTCGCCGGGGCGCGGCGGTTTTCGGCGTCCGTGGTGGCGGGGGCGGGCGTGGCGCTGGTGGCGGGGCATAACCTGTTTGACGGGGTGCACTTCGCGGCGGGGACGGCGGGGCATTGGGTTTGGTCGCTGTTGCACGAGAAGAACGTGCTGGCGTTGGGGGGCGGGTTCGAGGTGCGAACGACCTATCCGATTGTGCCGGTGGTGGGGTTGGCGTTGTGCGGCTATGCGCTGGCGCCGCTCTATACGGGGCGGAGCCGCTGGGTGGCAAGGCTGGGCGGGGCGGCGGTGGGCGCGTTTGTGGTGCTGCGGGGGACGGGAGTTTACGGGGATCCGCACGGGTGGGACGGGAGTGTGGCTTCCTTCTTCAACGTGACGAAGTATCCGCTGTCGCTGCAGTTTGTGTTGATGACGGTGGGGCCGGCGCTGCTGTTCCTGGCCTGGGGACGGGGGTGGCGGCAGGCGCAGTTGGAGCAGTTGGGACGGACGGCGCTGTTTTTCTACATCGGGCATCTGGTGCTGCTGCACGGGGCGGCGTTGGGGGTGGCGGTGGGTATGGGGTGGCCGATTGATTTGGCGGGGCGGTTTGGCGGGATTCCGGAGCAGATGGGATTTCCGGTGTGGGCGACGGCGCCGCTGGCGGGGTTGGCCATCGCGGTGCTGTATCCGTTGTGCCGGTGGTATGAGCCGCGGCGGTGGCGATATCTGTAAGATGGCGGGATGATGGAGTTGACGGCGGGAGAGTTGGCGCCGCTGCTGCGGGCCAAGAAGATCTCTCCGGTAGAGCTGGTGCGGGCCTCGCTCGGGCAGATTGAGCGGCTGAATCCGCGAGTGCAGGCGTTTTTGACGGTGACCGGGGAGCGGGCGCTGGCGGCGGCGCGGCAGGCCGAGGAGGAGATCCGGCGGGGGCGTTACCGGGGGCCGCTGCACGGGATTCCTTACGCGGTGAAGGATATTGTGGCGACGAAGGGGATCCGGACGACGAACGGGTCGCGGGCGGCGGCGGAGTGGGTGCCGGAGTATGAATCGACGGTGACGGAGCGGTTGGCGGCGGCCGGGGCGATTCTGGTGGGGAAGTTGAATCTGCTGGAGTTTGCGATGGGAAGCGGGCAGCGGGGGCTGGTGGCGCCGGCGCGGAATCCGTGGAGTTTGGCGCACTCGCCTTCGGGATCGTCGAGCGGATCGGGGGCGGCGCTGGCGGCGCGGATGGTGCCGTTGACGGTGGGGACGGATACGGGCGGTTCGATACGGGGCCCGGCGAAGAGCTGCGGGGTGGTGGGATTGAAGCCGACTTACGGACGGGTGAGCCGGCACGGGGTGACGACGCTGAGCTGGACGCTGGACCACGTGGGGCCGATGGCGCGGACGGTGGCGGACGTGGCGGCGCTGCTGGCCGGGATGATGGGGGCGAGGGCGCGGCGGCCGGCGGGCGAGGGGGTGAAGGGGCTGCGGATTGGGTGGGTGGAGGGGTATTTTTGGGAGAACGTGGAGCCGGCGGTGGGGGCGGCGCTACGGGCGGCGATGGAGATGCTGGAGCGGATGGGGGCGGTGCGGGTGGCGGTGCAGGTGGCGCATGCGGAGATGGCGACGCCGGCGTTGGGGGTGATTCTGGGGGCGGAGTCGGCGAGCGTGCATGAGGAGCGGCTGCGGGAGTCGGCGGCGTTGCTCGATCCGCTGGTGCGGGAGCGTCTGGAGGCGAACTCGCTGTATTCGGCGATGGACTACATCAAAGCGCTGCGGGTGCGGACGGTGCTGCGGGAGGAGATGCGGCGGGTGTGGGGGAGCTGCGATGCGGTGCTGCTGCCATCGGGCAATCCGGCGCCGCTGCTGGAGCAGGAGGTTGTGGAGACGGATCTGCCGCCGGCGGTGGCGCGGCCGGCGCGGCCGGACACGTTTAACCTGGCGAACCTGACGGGGATTCCGGCGCTGGTGGTGCCGTGCGGATTTACGGCGGGGCCGCCGGCGCTGCCGATGGGGCTGCAGTTGTGGGGGCGGCCGAACGGGGAGGCGACGCTGTTCCGGATTGGGCGGGCGTATCAGGAGGCGACGGATTGGCACAGGCGCCGGCCGGCGATTTTGGGCTGAGCGGGGCTGGCCGGGCGGCGGGACAGCGGCTTGCCCGGTGGGATGAACGGCCGAGCTGGCGCGGGAGGGGTGCCGTCCACCGCCGCGCTGCGTTATCACGATGCGGCTGCCGAGCGGGGGAGGAGGCTGAGTGGTTGATCGGCGCGGCGCGGCGGCGCAGGCGGGTTTGCGGGGGCGTACGATAGGCGCATGGGAACTTTGCGCGGCAAGACGTTGTTCATTACGGGGGCGAGCCGGGGCATCGGCCTGGCGATTGCGTTGCGGGCGGCGCGGGACGGGGCGAATGTAGTGATTGCCGCCAAGACGACGGCGCCGCATCCGAAGTTGCCGGGCACGATTTACACGGCCGCCGAGGAGATCCGGGCGGCAGGAGGACGGGCGCTGCCGGTGGCGGTGGACATCCGCGAGGAGGAGCAGGTGCGGGGGGCCGTGGAGGCCGCCGTGGCGGAGTTCGGCGGGATCGACATTCTCGTCAACAACGCGAGCGCCATTTCGCTCACGCCCACGGCGGAGACCCCGATGAAGCGTTTCGATCTGATGATGGGGATCAATACGCGGGGCACGTTTCTGTGCACGCAGCAGTGCTTGCCGCATCTGCGGCGGGCGGTGAATCCGCAGGTGCTGATGATTTCGCCTCCACTCGATCTTTCGCCGCGGTGGTTCGGCCCGCACGTGGCGTATTCGATCGCCAAATACGGGATGAGCCTGTGCGTGCTGGGCATGGCCGAGGAGTTCCGGCCGTGGGGAATTGGCGTGAACGCGCTGTGGCCGCGGACGATTATCGCCACGGCGGCGCTGCAGGTGATTCCGGGCGCTCCCGTCGAACGGGCGCGGAAGCCGGAGATTATGGCCGACGCGGCGTGGCACGTGCTGACCGGGGAGAGCCGGGCGCGGACCGGGGAGTTTCTGCTCGACGAGACGGTGCTGCGGGCGGCCGGGGTTACCGATTTTGGTCACTATGCGGTGGACCCGGAGCAGGAGCTGGTGACGGATCTGTTCGTGTAGCGGCTACGAGGCGGGCGAGCGGCTGAGCTCCCATTTGGCGATGCTTTCGAGGTGGACTTCGTCGGGGCCGTCGGCGAGGCGGAGCGTGCGGGCGTTGGCCCACCAGGCGGCGAGGGGGAAATCGGGACCGACGCCGGCGCCGCCGTGGACTTGAATGGCGCGGTCGAGGACGCGCAGGGCGACGTTGGGGGCCACCACTTTGATGGCCGCGATTTCGGTGCGGGCGGCTTTGTTGCCGACGGTGTCCATGAGCCAGGCCGCTTTGAGGGTGAGCAGGCGGGCCTGCTCGATTTCGATGCGGGAGTGGGCGATTTCGGCGCGGAGCGAGCCCATTTCGGCGAGCGGGCGGCCGAAGGCGACGCGGCTTTTGGCGCGGCGGCAGAGGTATTCGAGGGCGCGTTCGGCGACGCCGAGCAGGCGCATGCAGTGGTGGATGCGGCCGGGGCCGAGGCGGCCCTGGGCGATCTCGAAGCCGCCGCCTTCGCCGAGCAGGAGGTTCGCGGCGGGGACGCGGACGTTGGTGAACGAGAGCTCGCCGTGGCCGTGGGGCAGATGATCGTAGCCGTAGACGGAGAGGAGCCGCTCGATTTTGACGCCGGGGGTATCGAGCGGGACGAGGATCATGGACTGCTGCTGATGGCGGGGGGCTTCCGGATTGGACTTGCCCATGAAGATGGCGAGTTTGGCGCGGGGGTCGCCGGCGCCGGTGGTCCACCATTTGCGGCCGTTGAGGATGTAGTCGTCGCCGTCGCGGACGATGGTGGCGGCGATGTTGGTGGCGTCGGAGGAGGCGACGGCGGGTTCGGTCATGCAGAAGACCGAGCGGATTTCGGCGTTGAGCAGGGGGGTGAGCCAGGCGGCCTGCTGGGCGGGGGTGCCGTAGCGGGCGAGGACTTCCATATTGCCGGTGTCGGGCGGGGAGCAGTTGAAGACCTCGGGCGCCCAGGGGACGCGGCCCATGATTTCGCACAGGGGGGCGTATTCGAGGTTCGACAGGCCGAGTTCGGGGAGGAAGAGGTTCCAGAGGCCGGCGGCGCGGGCGCGGGCCTGCAGGTCCGGCAGATGTTCCGGGGTGTAGGTGGGTTCGAGCGGGTAGACGTGCTCGTCCATGAAGGCCTGGAGGCGGGACTGCCAGGCGAGAGAGGCGGGGCTGGGAGCGAAGTTCATCGGTGGGTACGCCATCCTGGATCGGGGAGATGAGGGGTGCTGTTAAAGGTCTGGAGATGGGGTTGGCCGTGGTGGCGGCGGAAGGTGGTGAGCGAGGAGTTGAGCAGGGCGCCGGCGAAGCGGAAGGGGTTGGGGGCTTCGATGGCGAAGGTGACGCAGAGGGCGATGGGGGTGGCCGAGGTGGAGACGAGGATGTGGCCGTCGGGGAGGGCGGCGAAGGCCTCACGGATGCGATGGCTAAAGGCTTCCCAGGTTTCGGCCTCCGAGGGGAAGCGGCCATCGACCCAGGCGTGGATGACGGCGATGTCGGCGGTGGTCCAGCGGCGGTGGACGGGGTTGCGGGGGTCGGCGGATTCGGCGCGGAGCTGTTCGTAGGCGGCGGCGAAGGTGGGGTCGACGGCGGCGAGTTGGGGGGCCAGGGAGCGGTAGACGGCGTCGAGGTCGAACTCGTTCCAGGCGGGGATGACGGTGGGCGGGGGTAGGGATGGGCAGGCGGCGTGGAGGAGTTGGGCGGTCTGCTGCTGGCGTTCGAGAGCGCCGGTGAGGAAGAGATCGCAGGGATGGCTTTGGGTGGCGAGGTAGGCGCCGAGGCGGCTGGCCTGTTCGCGGCCGAGGGGGGAGAGGGTGTCGTAGAGGTCGCGGGAGCCGGCCTGGCCGTGGCGGACGAAGGTGAGGGTGCTCATAACAGGGAGTGGGCCTCGGCGAGGAGGGCGGCGACGCGTTGGTCGAGGTGGGCGAAGCGGGGGTCCTGCGTTTGGCCGCGGAGCCAGCGGGCGTAGATTTGTTGGAGGATGACGGCGAGTTTGAAGCGGCCCAAGACTTCATGATAGGGCAGATGGCGGAGGCTGCGGCCGGTTTGGCGGGACCAGGCGGCGGCGAGTTCGGCGCGGGAGAACCAGCCGGAGCCGGGGGCGTGGTCCCAGTAGGTGAGGGCGAGGCCGAGGTCGATGAGGGGGTCGCCGAGGGTGGTCATCTCCCAGTCGAGGACGCCGGTGATGGCGGCGCCGGTGAGGGTGACGTTGTCGAGTTTGTAGTCGTTGTGGACGAGGGTGGGCGGGGCTTCGGTGGGGAGGTGGGCGGCGAGGTAGTCGAGAACGCGGGTGGCGTCCGGAGAGTGGGGCGTGGCGGCGTGACGCCAGCGTTCCGACCAGCCGGCGACCTGACGGGCGACAAAGCCGGCGGGTTTGCCGAGGGCGGCGAGGGCGGGGCCGGTGAGGGGGACGGAGTGGAGTTGGACGAGGGTATCGACGAAGGCTTGGGAGAGGGCGGCGGGGGAGGGGTGGGAGCAGGGTTCGCGAAGGATGAGGCCGGGGCGGGGCTCCATGAGGAAGAAGGGCGCGCCGAGGACGGCGGGATCTTCGCAGAGAGCGAGGGGCCGGGGGGCGAGGGGGAAGTGGGGGTGGACGGCGGAGAGGACGCGGAATTCGCGGGCCATGTCGTGGGCTTTGGGCGGGATGGGGCCATGGGGGGGGCGGCGGAGGATGGATTGGCGACCGTCGGGGGTGGTGAGTTCGTAGGTGAGATTGGAGTGGCCGCCGGGGAACTGGCGGACGGTGACGGCGGGGAGTTGGAGCCAGGCGGCGAGGGCTTCGACGGGGAGCTCTTCGCCGGGGCGAATGGGGGCGGCGCCGGAGATCATCGAAAGCTATCGTGTCATATCCTAAGGGATCGATGTCTGCACGATTGTATTTACTGGCCGCGGCGCTGCTGTTTTCAACGGGCGGGGCGGCGATTAAGGCGACGACGCTGTCGAGCTGGCAGGTGGCGAGTTTCCGTTCGCTGCTGGCCGGGGTGGTGCTGCTGGTGCTGCTGCCGGAGAGCCGGCGGGGATGGAGTTGGCGGGTGGGGATGGCGGGGGTGGCGTATGCGGTGACGCTGGTCAGCTTCGCGGTGGCGACGAAGTTGACGACGGGGGCGAATGCGATCTATCTGCAGGCGACGGGGCCGTTGTATTTGCTGGTGATTGGTCCGGTGTTTTTACGGGAACGGCTGCGGCGGACGGATCTGTGGCTGGGGGTGGGGGTGGCGGTGGGGATGCTGCTGTTCTATCTGGACCCGGCGGGGGCGACGGCGACGGCGCCGGACCCGGTGCGGGGGAACTGGTACGGGGCGCTGTCGGGCTTGGGGTGGGGGGTGACGGTGGCGTGCCTGCGGGTGGCGGCGCGGGAGGGGGGTGGGTCGTCGCTGGCGCCGGTGGCGGTGGGGAATCTGTTGGCGTTTGTAGCGGCGCTGCCGATGGCCTGGCCGCTGGAGACTCCGGGGCCGGTGGATTGGGTGGCGCTGGGGTATCTGGGGGTGGTGCAGATCGGGTTGGCCTACTGGTGCCTGACGCGGGGGTTGCGGCAGGTGCCGGCGTTTGCGGCTTCGGCGCTGCTGCTGGTGGAGCCGGCGTTGAACCCGGTGTGGACGTGGCTGCTGCACGGGGAGGCGCCGAGCGGGTATGCCGTGGCGGGGGGTGGGATCATTTTGGCGGCGACGCTGTTGAGCGCGTGGGTGCAGCGGGATCAGAGGTGAGCGAGGAAGCGGGCGATATCTTCGGGCGAGAGGTAGAAGTGGGGGGAGACGCGGAGCCAGCCGGCGCGGGGTGCGGTGAGGAAGCCGGCGTCGCGGAGGCGAGAGTGGGTGAGGCGGGGGTCTTCTTTGGGGTGGCGGAGGCAGACGATGCCGGCTCGCGTGGCCGGGGTGCGGGCGGGGCCCATGAGTTCGTAGCCTTTGGCGAGGGCTCCGGCGGCGACTTCGTCGGTACGGGCGGTGACGGCTTCGGCGATGCGGGGGATGCCGACTTCGTTTAAGAATTGGAAGGCGGCGCGGAGGCCGTAGCAGCCGATGGTGTTGAGGGTGCCGGGTTCGTAGCGGCCGGCGTCGGAGCGGAGGGTGAGGTCGCGGCGGCCGTAATCGGCGTGGAAGGCGACGTTGGTCCAGCCGAATTCGACGGGTTCGATTTGGTCCTGGCGGTCCTGCTGGATGTAGAGAATGCCGCAGCCTTCGGGACCGGTGAGCCATTTGTGGCCGTCGGCGGCGAGGGCGTGGATGCGCATGGCGCGGACGTCGAGGGGGAATGCGCCGAGGCCCTGGATGGCGTCGACGAAGAAGAAGACCTGGCGGCGGTGGCAGATCTCGCCGATGGCGGCGAGATCTGCCCGGTAGCCGGAGAGGAACTGGACGAAGCTGATGGCGAGGAGCCGGGCGCCAGTGGCGGCGGCGTCGATCTGGTCGAGGGGGGCGTCGGGGGGGAGCCATTCGATGGTGACGCCGCGGGAGGCTAGTTTTTGCCATGGGTATTGATTAGCGGGGAACTCGCCGTGGAAGGCGACGAGTTTGTCGCCGGGGCGCCAGTCGAGGCCGAGGGCGATGGTGGCGATGCCTTCCGAGGTGTTTTTGACGATGGCGATTTCGCCGGCCTCGGCGTGGATCATGCGGGCGGCGGCGGTGCGGAGGCCATCGTAGCAGGCCATCCACTGGGGGTAGTGGTAGGAGCCCCACTGTTCGGCGTCGGTGGCGAGTGAGCGCATGGCGTCGGCGGCGCGGCGGCAGAGGGGGCTGACGGCGGCGTGGTTGAGGTAGACCAGATTTTGGGCTACCGGGAATTCGTCCCGGTACTGCTTCCAGATTTCGAAACCCATGCCCATTAGTATGCGTCAGCAAGGGTATACTGATGGCAGTTGCTGGAGGGCCGCGATGACACGTATTGGATTGTATTCGCTGACCGTTGCCGTGATGGTTCTGGGAGTGGCCTGGGGGCAGGCCCCCGCGCCGCAGACCACGCCGAAGACCGCGCCCGAAGTGGGCCAGGGAAAAAACGACGCCAAGATCAAGAAGGGCAGCAAAAAGGACGTGGAAGCGATTGGCGAGCGCGATGCCGGCAAGGGCGTCAACTTTTACTCGATTGAGAAAGAGATCGCCATGGGCAAGAGCTACGCGCAGGAGATAGAGCGGCAGGCTAAGGTTATTAGCGACCCCGTGATCAGCGAGTACGTCAACCGCGTCGGCCAGAATCTGGTGCGGAACTCGGACACGAAGGTGCCGGTGACGATTAAAGTGATCGACTCGGAAGAGGTGAACGCGTTTGCGCTCCCGGGCGGTTTCTTTTTTGTGAATTCCGGGCTGATTTTGAAGGCCGAGAGCGAATCGGAGCTGGCCGGGGTGATGGCGCACGAGATTGCGCACATTGCCGCCCGGCACGGTACCCGGCAGGCCACTCGCGGCCAGATTGCCAACCTGGCGACGATTCCGCTGATATTCATGGGCGGCTGGGCCGGCTATGGCATTCGGCAGGCGGCGAGCATTGCGATTCCGATGGGCTTCATGCAGTTCTCCCGCAGCTTCGAGCGCGAGGCCGACCTGCTGGGTTTGCAGTATCTTTACAAGGCCGGCTACGACCCCACGTCGTTCGTAGATTTTTTTGAAAAGCTGCAGTCGCTTGAAAAGAAGCGCCCCGGTACGATGGCGAAGATCTTCTCTTCGCATCCGCCCACCGACGACCGGATTCAGGATTCGCAGAAGAACATCCAGGAGCTGCTCGAGGCCAAGCCCGAGTACGTGGTGACGACCTCGGAGTTCAACGATGTAAAGAACCGGTTACTGGCGATGAGCAACCGCCGGAAGGAAGATGCCGAGGACCAGAACCGGCCGCGGCTGCGGCGGGCGCCGGGATCGACCACGGGCCCGGTGGATCCGGACGAGGACGGCAAGACTCCCAAGACCGACGAGGATGAACGTCCGAAGCTGAAACGACGTCCCACGGCGGGCAACTAGCGATATCATTGAACTCATGCGCTTCATTCTGTTGAGCCTGATCGCCGTGTCTGCTTTCGCGCAGGAACCGACGCTGTCGGTTTCGACGACGGAAGTGATTGTGCCGGTGACGGTGACCGACCCGAACGGAAAGTTTGTCTCTAACCTGGAAGAGAAAGATTTCAAGATCTTTGACGAGGGCAAGGAACAGAAGATCACCTACTTCAGCCGGGAGCGGAGCCAGCCGGTGGTGGTGGGTTTTCTGCTCGATCTGTCGAACACGAGCCGGCTGCACTGGAAGAACTATCAGGATTCGGCCATTGAGCTGGCCCTGGCGCTGCTGCCGGATGACCCGCGCTACAGCGGTTATCTGATCACGTACGCCAACGAAGCGGAGTTGGCGGTGAACACCACGAGCGACTCGCAGAAGATTGTCGAGAGGCTTCGGAAGTTGAAGCCTGGTGGGGGCGCGGCGCTCTATGACGCGATCTACATGGCCTGCACGTCGCGGAGCCTCGTTAAGGGCGAGCCGCTCGAACCGCGGCGCGTCATTATCGTCATCGGCGACGGCCACGACAACGCGAGCAAGAAGACTTTGAACGAGGTGCTCGAGATTGCGCAGCGCAATCTGGTGACGATTTACGGCGTTTCCACCGTGGCATTCGGCTTCAACAACGAGGGCGAAAAGGTGATGACGCAGTTGGCCGAGGAGACGGGCGGACGCGTCGAGTACCCGCTGCAGGGGTTGTATAAGGACGTCTCCGGCTATCTGTCGACGCCGTCAGACGAAGGCAACTATGCCCTGAAGGTCGGTACCGGCGGCTACGCATCCGAGATTGCCAAGGGCATGTACCGCGCGGTGGCGAACACGACCGGCGAGGTGACCACGCAGTACCTCCTGCGCTTCACGCCCCAGGCGCAGGACGCTGGCCGCGTGTTCCGGAACCTGCGCGTTGAGGTTTCGCTGCCCAACGTGAAGGTGCGAGCGCGACGCGGTTATTATCCCTACGGGCCTGATGTAAATGGCAAGAAATAGGTAGAATCAGGCGATAAGCCGCTTTATGGGGGTGCTTGTTGCCAAGTCGGCTGAGTGTGCGTACCTCGAAGTAGCTCTGCCTGGGCGTCCGAAAGAGGTGGCCGGGGTGTTGTTGCTCGACGTCGAAGCCGACGAACTGCACCTGCGTCTGCGGCGCGATTGGGATAGTTTTGCCGGCGAGGAGGCTGAGATCCTGTCGCTGCTCGAACAGGACCTCGAAGCCAAAGGCCGGGAGTGGGGCGGTGGACGGCTGCTGGAGTTTCTTGAAGATTGTCTGGCGCACACGGTGCGGATCAGCGACCGGGAGGGGATGCAGGTGGCCGACTTCCCTGCCCGGCTTCGGCGTCTGTACCGCGAGGCGGTCGAACCGGCGGTGCTCGAGTACCGGACGCATCTGCCGGCCTACCGCGCCTGGGCGGCGGCGGGCGGTTTGAGCGCGGCGCAGTTGCCCGAGCCGGATGGCTGGGTGGAGGTCCCGGAAGAGGTACGGATCACGAGCGATATGTTTATCGTCACCGTGAACGGCCGGTCCATGGAGCCGCTGATTCCGGACGGCAGCCGGTGCATCTTCCGGCGGCACGTGGGCGGCAGCCGGCAGGGGCGACGGCTGCTGATTCAACGGGTCTATGACGGGGAGCCGTCAACGGAGCTGACCGTGAAGGAGTATGCCAGCAAGAAGCGGCAGACCGGCGAGGATGGCTGGGAACACGAGCTCATCCGGTTGATCCCGCTGAACCCGGAGTTTTCCCCCTGGGAGCTGCGGCCGGACGAGTTTCAGGTGCTCGGGGAGTTTGTGGCCGTGCTGCCGGCCGAGGAGTAGGCCGGGCGGGAGTGGGGCGGCAGAGAGTTGCGGAGAATCGCCGCCCGGTAGGCTAGTTCGATCTCGGCAAAGACCTTCTCCCATGTCGTGCCGAGGGCTTGTTTGCGGGCCTGCGCGGCCATGCGCTGACGCAGACAGGCATCGGTCGCCAGCCGGTGGGTCAAGCGGAGAAAGGTATTATCGTCGGCGGCCACGTAGCCGCTCTCGCCGCTCTCGACAATAAACTTCGGCCCGCCGGCGGCGGTGACGATGGCTGGCACGCCCGAGGCGAGCGCTTCGAGGACCACGTTGCCGAAGGTATCGGTGCGAGACGGGAAGACAAAAAGGTCAAGATCAGCGTAGGCCCGGGCGAGCGCTTCGCCGCGGAGGACGCCGGTGAACTCGCCGTGCTGGAGGTCCTGTTCGAGTTTGGCGCGCTCGGCGCCATCGCCGATGACGACAATGCGGAACTCCTCGAGGCCCTGCGTCACCAGATACCGCTCGAGCGTGGTGAGAAAGTGGATGTTCTTCTCCACCGAGAGGCGGCCGACGGTGCCGATGCGGAGCGGGCGGCGGCCGACGCTTCGCCGAGCGGGGTCGAACAGGGCGGCATCGACACCCCGCCGCATCAGAAAGCCCGCGCGGCGGGAGGCCTGTTCAACGATTGCGAGTAGTTCGGCATTGGGCGCGAGCACCACATCGGCGAGCTGATAGAAGCGGCTGAGGGCGAAAAACGAAGCGCTCACCGCGGCCCGGCGCAGGCCACCCGGCACCCAGGCCGGCAACCGCTCCCCGGCGTATTCGTGCAGGTTGGTATGCCAGCTGGCAACCAGCGGGAGCTGGAGTTTCTTGGCCAGTACGACGCCGATGGTGCCAACGTCGCTCGGCCCGGTGATATGAATCACGTCCGGGGCGAAGTCGCGAACGCGGGCTTCGACGGCGGCGCGGTTGCGGTAATAGAGCGGATCATAAAACAGGTCCCGTTCGACGGCAAAGGCGGCGCGGCCGCGGGGGATTTGCAGCCGGCCGGAGGCGGGGTCCGCCTCGCCCGCGCAAACGACGAGAAACGGAACGCCGAGGCGCTCGGCCATGGCGGCCAGCATGCGGCTGGTGTGAGCGACTCCGTTGACTTCGTGAAAGGAATCGGTGAAGAAGGCGATGCGCATGGGTCTCCCGGCCTACAGAGCGTATTCCCTCCGGCCGGCGAGCGCCTGACGGAGGGTGGCGCGAACGCGCCTTGACTCCAGGACGCGGAGCAGAGCGACAAAGTTTCGTACGATGCCTGGGCCGGCGCCCTGCCACAAGGTGGAGAGGGTCGCCACCCGGCCATCGTCCTGCCGGAAGTAGATGCGGTCGCTCCACTGCACGCGGCCGGGGTACTCGGGGTAGTCACGGAGCGTATCGGACATGGTTTCAAGGCACCGCAGCTTGAGGCTGCCATGGTACTGCGGCAGGAAGAGGACCTGGGAGCGGCCCTCCTGCCGCACTTCGGCCACAAACTCGGCGAAGGAGGCGGCCTGGGTGAGGTTGACGTTGGCGTTGGGCTCGCGGCCGTGGCGGTCGCCGCCGGAGATAACCGGTAGAGCGCGAGCGGCGGCGAGGGCGGCGACTTCGCGATTCTCGCTCCAGGGGCGTAGCCCGTTCAGTTCGAGAGCGTGGATAAAGGCGCCGAAGCGATCGAGGAAGCCGTGGACCATCTGGCGATGGATCTGGCGGCCGGCGAGGCCTTCGTCCCAGAGCGGATGGTTGAAGACGATGAGGACGCCGGGCATGGCGTGGAGGGCGGCGAGGATCTCGGCGAGGCGGTCCGGGTCTGGGGCGGCCGTCCAGGCACGGAAGTGCTCCATCCAGGACGTGGCGTCGGTAGAGGGAAGGTTGTGGATGCCCAGGTGGATAAAGGAGGCTTCGAGAGGCACCGTCCACTCGGTGGAGATAGGGGCGGCGGAGAGCGGGCTGGTGAGGCGGAGGTTGAGCCCGGCGGTGATGCAGTCGTGATCGGTCAGCGAGACGAGAGCGGGCAGTTGAAGCAGATTCTCGATCTGGCGGCGTTCGAGGGCTTCCGCATCGGGAGCGGGCAGCGGCGGGGTCCACCAGGCGCGGGAGTAGTCAAGCTCCTTGCCGTAGTAGGAGCGAAAGGTGGCTTCGTGTTTGCGGATGGTCTGACTGACGCCGGGGATGCGATGGGCGTAGCGGGGGAGAAAGGCCATATTCTCCTTAGAATGCATCGTGTGGCTATGGAGGGACACCCCGGTGCGAAACTGGCTGGCGACGCGAGGGTCGCGCCAGAGAAAGTAAAGGCCGCAAGCTGGCATGCGTCGATTGTCGCGGGCTCGCGTTGCAGAGTGACGAGAGACGCGTAAATTCTCGATGAAACAATACCAGTTGATTTTGTCTTACAGTACAGGCACGCAGCAGGTCTTCGAGAGTCGGAGGTTCCGGAAGTGAGCGGCCGCGATCAGGAGTCCACCGAGCGTCATGAAAACCGCTTCGTTGTGGGCGAAGCGGAACAGCTCGCTTTTCGCGCAAACGAAGGACCCCAAGCCCGCCGCGAACAGGGCCAGGCACTCGGCATGGCGGTGCTGCAGATAGCTTTGCACGAGGCGGGTGGAGCCGATCAGGAAGGTGCTGATCAGGATCGTCCACTCCAACTCCTCCGAGGCGACCCAAGCCAGCCCGACGGTGGTCATCGCCGAAAGGGCTACCGGCAATAAGGCGCAATGAATGGCGCAGCCGAGCGAGAGGGCCATTCCGTATCGATCGAGACTGCCAGGGTGAGAGCCTTTACTCATGGAGACTTAGACTATGATAAGGGCTTCTCAGTTCCCTTGCAAGGCGATTCTACGTCAGACCCGGATGCTGAGGCCATCGGCCAGGGTGTTTCGGTAGGCCTTCCAGGCGGGAACGAAGCCGATCAGGATGCCGGCGAACACCACCGCGCCCAGATAGATCCAGCCGGCCGGGGTGGGCGGCTGCACCGGGACGTAGAGTCCAAACTGCTGTTCGACGATCGGCTGGAAGACAAAACTGAGGCCGTAGATCATCACGACGCCGACCAGGCAACCAGCCAAGGCGAGCAGACCGCTTTCGAGCACCAGCAGAGCGATGATCTTGCCCGGTCCGGCGCCAATCACCCGTAGGATGGCCATCTCGCGGCGCCGTTCGTTGAGCGAGGTGTACAGCGAGACGAGCATGCCGAGCAGGCCCACCAGGATGACGAAGATGGTGACCACCTGCAGCGCGTCTTCAGCATAACCAATCGTGCGCCAAAGCTCCTGGAGCGTGACGCCGGGGATGATCGCCTGCATGGCCTCTTCTTTATAGGTGTTGATCTCGCGCTGGAGTTGAAGCGTGGCGATGCGGGTCTTGCAGCGGAGCAGGAAGGAGGTGATCTGCTCCACTTTCATGTTCTCTTTGGCGATCTTCGCGGCCGGGACCTCTTCGCCGGGCATCGGCGGGGCGCCATCGGCCCAGTCGATATGGACGGCGCTGATGCCTTCGAGCTGGATGTAGAGGGAGCGATCCACCGGGGTGGCGGTCTTTTTGAGGATGCCGGAGACGGTGAACGGCTTATCGGCGTGGTCGTTATCGGCGATGCCCCGGCCGGCGGCGACGCCGTGCGAGATGACGATCTTGTCGCCGAGTTTGTAGTTGAGCGTGGCGGCAACATCGGAGCCGAGAACCACGTCAAAGACGCCTTGTGGCGAGCGGCCGGCGGCAAACTCCAGGCGGCGGTCACGGCGGAAGCGCAGATGCTGATAAAAATCCTCGGTGGTGCCGACGACGCGGAAGCCGCGGTGGGAGTCGCCGAGGGAGTAGGGGATAGTCCAGGCCACGGCCGGATGGTTCTTCCAGTGCTGGTAGGACTCGTAGGAGATGTTGTTTGTAGCCTGTCCGATGCGGAAGACGCTGTAGAGAAGCAGCTGCAGGGAGCCGCCACGAGCGCCGACAATCAGGTCGGTCTGCGAGATGGTGTTGGCGAAGCTTTCGCGGGCGCCGACGCGGACGTTTTCAACGCCCAGCAGCAGCGCCATGCTCAGGCCGATCGAGAGCACGGTGAGCGACGTCGTCAGCAGACGGTTCCGTAGCGATTTCCAGGCGAGCGAGAGGAGGACGATCATGAGGCGGCCGGCTCCTGGCGCTGAGCGCGGTTGTAGTCCACCAGCGAGAGCTGGCGATCGAACTTACCGGCCAGGCTGCGATCGTGGCTCACAAACAGCAGCGTGGAGTTGGTAAGCGCGCAGTTCTCAAACAGGAGTTCGAGGAAGCGTTCCCGATGGTCGAAGTCGAGCGCGGAGGTGGGCTCATCGGCGATGAGCAGTTCGGGCCCGCCCAGCAGCGCTCGCGCCGCGGCAACCCGCTGCTGCTGCCCCACACTGAGTTCGGTAACGCCTCGTTCCAGCAGCGAAGCGATGCCCAGCCGCTGCGCCACGGCGTTGACGTCGCCCGCCTGCTTGCCACGGGCCGGTTGCAGCCGCCCCGGCAGGGTAATGTTTTCCTGGACTGTCAAATAGGGAATCAGGTTGAACTGTTGAAAGATGTAGCCGATGTGCGTGCCGCGGAAGGCGTCGCGGGCGCTGCCGCGCAGTTTAGCCATATCCTGGCCAAGCACCTCCACCGACCCCGTGTACCCGGCCAACACCCCGGCCAGCAGGCCCAGCAGCGTCGTCTTGCCGCTGCCACTCGGACCAAACAAAAACACTCGCTCGCCACGCGCAATCGTCAACTCCGGAATATCGAGGATCTCCGGCCCGGAGCGGTAGCGAAACCGTACATCGCGAAGGACAACGGCGGGAGCACTCATTTGGCGATCTGCAGCGTCCCCTTATCCTTTTCGACTTCCAACTTGGCCTGCTGCGTTCCGGCGAGCAGTTGCACTTCCACCTCTTCGATCTTCGGGAACACCTTCGCAAAGCCAAACGAGATGCTCTTGCCGGCAATCGGTCCGGCGCACTTGGCGTTGAACTCGGCGTGCACTTCGGCGTGCTGGCCGTCAACGTGGACCTCCACCTTGGCCGGGGTCATCTTACAGCCCGCGGGTAGAACCACCATTTCGCCGAAGCGTGCCTTGAGAACAGCGAGAGCCTTTTCCTGCTTCGCTTTGTCGGCCGGGGTCTTGGCGGCGTGCTCAAAGCCGAGAATGCTGTCGGCCGGCGATTCGAGTTCGACCGCCCCCACCGGCATCCCGGAGGTGCTTTCAAAAGCGATGTTGAGCTTGGCGTGGCCATGCTCATGCGCTTTGTGTGCCCGCTGTTGGGCGCCGAGTTGGACAGCGGCGATGAAAGCAAACGTGCCGAACAAAACAGAGCGGGTCATAAGGTCGTTAATCCTTATAAGGTTCAATCGAGATGCCTTCCAATTGGAAGCCGACATCGCCGTAGGGGCTCTTTACCGTTTGGATAACGAGCTTGCCTTCGATCCAGATCGGGTCCCAGAAGCTCATTTTGACTTTCTTGGAGCTATTCATCTTTACCTGAACAATCTGGTTGGGCGGGGGCGGCGGCGTGTGAATGCAGGCACCCACATAGGGAACCAGCAGGAACTCGTTCACAATCTCCGCCTCGTCCTCAAGCGGCACCATATAGCCTGGAATGCGGACGGTCTTACCTTCCAGGGCCTTTAAGGCGGGGGTCACCTTACCGGTCCGGTAGTTCAGTTCCCGGAGCATGCGCCAATCCATCTTTGTGGCGGTCTGCTCGGCCCAGGCGGCCTGCACGAGACCGGCGTTGACCGGGACGGCAGAGGTCTGGAAATCCGGACGATTGCGATCGCGATTGACGACGTAGGCAACCATCGACAGCATGAGGGCGATCATCAATCCGTGAACAAGCTTCATGCGGGAGCTCCTTTGCTCCTAGCATGCCACGATTCAGCAAGCCAGGTAAAGGCGGGCACGGAGCGGCGGTCTCATAGAGTTTCTTTATGCCCGGCCCCATTTCTTTCGATTGACACCCCTTGCCCGATTTCCGGAAACTGAGATTGTCCTTCGGGACACCTTCTTCCCGCTCAACGCTGAGCCGGCAGAATGACTCTCCCGCCAGAGTCTCCGTTCCCACTCCCCGCCAGAGTCTCAATCCACCACAGTATGTGCGCTTGCCCCCAAGCCTTTTGGTGCGGCCCGGTGGCGCCTTTCGAGGAAAACTTTGAGACCAGTATCCCGTATTTCATCCACGCTCTTTTGCTTCGCGGTCAGCAGTTTGCTGACGGCTAACCTTTATTCCCAGGCGTTGACATCGCTTCGGGGCACAGTAACCGACCCACAAGGCGGCGCCATCCCCGCCACCGCCGTCTCTCTCACGTCCAAGGACACCGGAGCGACCCGCAAGGTCCTCTCCGACAATCAGGGCGGCTACCAGTTCTTGCAGGTGCCCCCGGGCGTATACACGGTGAAAGCCGAAAAGCCCGGCTTCTCGATCAATCAGAGCAACGACGTCCGCCTGGTGGTCAGCACCCCGGCCGCGCTCGATATCCGGCTTGAAGTCGGGCAGACCTCAGAAACCATTAATGTTACCGGGGACGCCCCGGCGCTCAACACGGTCGATGCCACCATCGGCAACGCCTTCAACGAAACGCAGGTGCGCCAACTCCCCCTGGCCACCCGGAACGTCGTCGAACTGCTCAGCCTGCAGGCGGGCGTGACGCAGACCGGTGAAGTGCTGGGCGCGCGCCGCGACCAGAACAATGTGACGCTAGACGGCGTCGACGTCAACGACAACCAGACCAGTGGCGTTTCGAGCGCCGGTCCGGGCAACGGCTCGAACGCCGGCGGCGCCCGCGACGCGGGCTTCAACGCGGCGCTGCCGGTTCCGCTCGACTCGGTGGCCGAGTTCCGCGTCACCGTGGGCGGCACCAATGCCAACCAGGGCCGGTCGTCGGGCGGCCAGGTCACCCTCGTCACCAAGTCCGGTTCGAACCAGTTCCACGGCTCGGCCTATGAGTTCAACCGCAACACTTCGCTCGCCGCCAACAACTGGTTCTCGAACCGCGCCGGCATTAAGCGCGAAGCTCTCGTCCGCAACCAGTTCGGCGCCTCGCTAGGCGGCCGGGTCATTAAGGATCGCGTCTTTTTCTTCGGCAACTACGAGCGCCGCATCGACGCCAGCGCCCGCGGCGTCACCCGCACCGTGCCCACGGAGAACCTCAAGAACGGCTCCATCAAGGTCGCCGGCAGCAACGGCCAAACCTACACCCTTACCCCGGCTGACCTCCGCGCCATCGACCCCCGCGGCCTCGGCTTCTCCTCCACCATGCAGCAGTATATGGGCTTTTATCCGGCCGGCAACGACCCGAACCTCGGCGCCGACCGCGGGCTGAACTTCTCCGGCCTTCGCTTCAACGCCCCCTTCCGGCAGCAGGACAATGCCACCGTCGGCAAGATGGACTTCATCCTCGACAAGGCCTCCCGCAACACACTCGCCCTCCGCGGCACCATGGCCGACAACGCCGTCGACCAGCAGGTGGCCCAGTTCCCCGGCCAGCTTCCCGCCGCCCGGCTGCTGAACAACTCGAAGGGGCTTTCGGCCCTGTTGACCACGGTGGTCAAGCCGTCGATCATCAACACCTTCACCTTCGGTCTCACCCGCATCGCCTTTGAGCAGGCCGGCACCGTGGGCGCGTCGATCGCCTTCGACGGCCTCTCCACCCAGCAGAACTTCGCCAACGGCGCCCGCGGCTTCATCCGCATCTCCCCGACCGTGAACCTGATCAACGACACCATCTGGACCAAGCAGAAGCACACCATCCAGGGCGGCATCAACTTCCGGTTCATCACGAACGACCGGTCGAACTTCCTCAACTCCTTCCCCAGCTACTCCTTCAGCCGGAACACGCTGCGTGGTCTCGGCGGCGACCTCATCCCGCGCATCACGGACTACCTGCGGAGCCAGACCGGCATCGCCAACCTGAACCTGAACGACTCGGCCAACCTCGTCCGCGCCTTCGGCACCGCCTATGGTCTGGTGAACCAGTACAGCGCCACCTACCAGTTCGAACGCGATGGCGTGGCCCTGCCCTTCGGCGCTCCGGCCGCCCGCGGCTTCAACAACCGCGAGTACGAGTTCTACATCCAGGACACCTGGCGCATGCGCAAGGACCTGACCATCACCGCCGGCCTCCGCTACGCCTACTTCGGCGTGCCGTGGGAGTCGGGCGGGACGCAGGTATCGACCACGATCCCGATGCAGCAGTACTGGGCCGACCGCGTCGGCGCCTCCGCCCTGGGCATCCCCGGCCGGCTGCTGCCGAGTGCGATCCTCACCTACGATCTGAGCGGCCCGGCCAACGGCAAACCCGGCTGGTACGCCCCGGATAAGAACAACTGGGCGCCCCGCGTGGCCGTCGCCTACAACCCGGACAAGAAAGACGGCCTGCTCGGCAAGATCCTCGGCACCGGCAGCGTCTTCCGCGCCGGCGCCGGCGTCGCGTTCGACCGCTTTGGTTCCGACCTCGTCACCGAGTTCGACCGCACCGGTTCCCCCGGTCTGGCCAGCCAGGTCACGCAGCCCACCAACACCGACTTCACGACCGCGTCGCGCTACACCGGCGGCGCCCTGCCCACCCTGCCCGCCGCCCCCAACGCGAAGTTCCCGTTCACCCCGGGCGTGATCGTTGGCGGCTTCAACAGCCAGGTTGGCATCGCCTCCAACCTCCGGACGCCCTATGCCTACCTCCTCAACGCCAGCTTCGCCCGGCAACTGCCCGGTAAGCTGACCGTCGAAGTCGGCTACGTCGGCCGCATGTCGCAGAAGCAGCTCATGCAGGTCGATACCTTCCAGCCGCTGACCCAGTTCAAAGATCAGCGCTCCGGCCAGACCTGGGCGCAGGCCTCCGGCATCCTCTATGACTTGTATTTGAAGGGTGTCACACCCGCGCAGGTCAAGGCCAACCCCTCGCTCGTCGGCGCCGTGCCCTTCTTTGAAAACATGTTCCCGGGACTTGTGAACCTCTATCAACCCGGCAACGCCACCGCCAACTATTACAACGCGCTCTACGATCAGAACGACGGTTCCGACCTCGACGCGCTGAACCAGATGGACCGCGAGCGCAGCACGCAGTTCCCCAACTGCATCTCGGCGCTCGGCTGCAACACCTTCTTCCCCATGCAGAACGCGGGCAACCGCACCTGGATGAACGTGGGCCGCTCGTCGTTCCACGGCGGAACGCTCACCGTCCGCCGGGCGCTGCAGAACGGCTTCAGCTTCGACTTCAACTACACCCTGTCCCACTCGCTCGACTACTCCTCGGCTCCTGAATCGGGCGCCGGCAACGGCGGCGCCATCGTGCAGGACAGCTTCAACCCGCGGGCCTTCCGCGGCAGCTCCGACTTCGACTCCCGCCACCAGGTCAACGCCAACGGCCTCTACATGCTGCCGTTCGGTAAGGGGAAGAAGTTCCTGAACAGCGCGAACGGCTTCGTCAACAACCTCGTCGGCGGCTGGGAGTTCTCGATGCTGATGCGTTACCGCTCGGGTCTGCCGACCACCATCACCAACGGTGGTTACTACCCGACCAACTACCTGACCAGTTCGATCGCCATCCTCAAGCCGGGCGGTTCGGCTCCCCAGAGCGGCGTCGGATTCGACCAGCGCGGCGTACCCTCCATCTTCCGAAACACGAGCGCGATCGGCAACTACGTCGGCCAGTACCCTGGCACGACCGGCACGCGGGCGATCCTCCGGCTCGGCGGCATGACGAACTTCGACATCAACATGGCGAAGCGCTTCTTCCTACCCTTTGAAGGTCACTCGCTGCAGTTCCGCGTCGAGGCCTTTAACGCCTTCAACAACGTCAACTTCTTCAACCCGAGCCTCTCGCTGACCTCGCCGGCTACCTTCGGCCAGTTCCAGAGCGCGATGTCGCCCCGGGTGGTGCAGTTGGCTCTGCGGTACGAGTTTTAATCACTTCGTAACCGTGTAAGTTGGAAGGGACGGGGCGTTTGCTCCGTCCCTTTTTTTATGCTCCGCCGCGAACTTCTGCGACTCGTCTTCTGCCAGATCCGGGTAGAAGTCAATCTCGTTAACCTGCCCTTCTCGGTGCGCGATGCCCAGGGGCGTCTCGTCAAAGGCTTAACCAAAGACGATTTCGAAGTCTTCGAGGACGGAACCCGGCAGACCATCAGCCACTTTTCGCAGGCAGCCGATACGCCGTTAGCCCTGGGGCTGGTAG
Organism: Acidobacteriota bacterium; assembly: GCA_026393985.1. Classification (GTDB taxonomy): domain Bacteria; phylum Acidobacteriota; class Terriglobia; order Bryobacterales; family Bryobacteraceae. The sequence goes on along the minus strand of JAPKZB010000073.1, from coordinate 107,210 downwards.
CCGACGCCAGCGGCAGCCAAGAAGAGTTCCTCAAGGAGCACCGCCAGCATCTGCGCGACTTTTTGAAGGTCACGCTGCAAGCGCGGGACCAGGCGTTTCTGCTCTGCTTTGGCAACAATCTGCGTCTGGTTTCGCCGTTTACCAACCAGTCCGATCAGCTTGAAGAGCGGCTGCGCGCCTACCAGAAAAGCAAGACGGGGCGGGACTTTCCCCGCGTTGGCCCGGCCGAGAAGAGCGACCTCGGCACCGCGTTCTACGATGCCATCTTCCACGCCACCGAAGACCTGCTCGCCAAGGCCGAAACCGGGCGCCGCGCTCTGCTCGTCTTCTCCGACGGGGAGGATAACTCGAGCGCCCATCATCTGCTCGAAGCCATCGAGTGCTCGAAGCCATCGAGTGCTCGAAGCCATCGAGTGCTCGAAGCCATCGAGTGCTCTCGAGTGCTCGAAGCCATCGAGTGCTCGAAGCCATCGAGTGCTCGAAGCCATCGAGTGCTCGAAGCCATCGAGTGCTCGAAGCCATCGAGGCGGCGCAGCGCACCGGTACGACGATCTTCTGTCTGCGCTACACGGAGTTAGAGAAAGGGGTGTGGAACGCGCGGAACAAGTACGGCCGCGGCGTCATGGAGCGCATTGCCCGGGAGACCGGAGGTCTCGAGTTCGACGCCGCCGAGGAACGCAACCTGAAGGCCGCCTTCGCGCAGATTGGCGAGATCCTGCGGTCCTCCTACGACCTGGCCTACGCCTCCACCGCCGGCAGTGGCGACGACACCTTCCGCAAGATTCAAATCCGCACCCGGCAGCCCGGCCTGGCCGTTCGGCACAAGACCGGCTACTTCGCGCGCAAGGACTAGCCTAGTGCGGGTGTTTGGCGTAGTGCTGGCGCAGCAGATCCTTGCCGTAGTCGTTGCCGTTCGGGGTGCGAATGACGGTATGGATATGTTCGTGGTCGGGCAGATTGGGCGCCTTCGACAGATGGCGGAGGCCCACTGGCAGCTGATGGTCGAACTCGATGAGAATCACCGGGCTATGCACCCGGTAGTAATAAACGCTCCGCTCCTCCGTGCCGCCGATCCAGGCAAAGTAGGTCTGATCCAGGTGCTTCTTTACCTCGTCCATCTTCACTTTGGCGTGGCCGGCGTCCATGTTCGAAACATAGGCCTCCACAAGGCCCAGTAACTCCTTTCTCTGCGCCGCCGTCATGGCCGCGGCGGCCAGCCCGGCGTAGTCGAGCACGAGGTTGTCCTTGAAAGCCTCAGCCAGGTTGTAGTTCTTCGTCTTGGCCGATTCGAGAATCGCTTTCTGCTTCTGCTCGGCGGTCAGCGCGTTCACCATGCGCAGCCCGCGCGCCTGTTCGTCCTGCAGAATCGCCGTGCCCTTGTACTTGCCGGAGGTGGCGATCACCGGCTCCGAGCCCAGAAACGTCGGCGTCATCACCACCTGATCGCCCAGCACGAAGTAGTTGAGGATCAGATGATGGCCGTCAAGCTGCCAGCCCCAGGGCTTGTCCTTCGACGGTTCGCCCATCAACGTCAGCCAGTAGCGCCCCTCGCCGTAGCGGACAAAGTTGTTGTCGTTCAACTCGCCGAGGGTCTCGTTGAGCTTCATGATGTCTTGCGAAAGCTTGAGTCCCTTGGCGCTGAGAGCGCCCCGCAGCATGCCGAAGGCCGCCTCGCGCTGCGCCGGGGTCATCTCAAGAAAACTCACGCCCTGGCGGACGTAGAAATCCTGGTTCATCCATTTGCGCCATTCGACGTCATCGACCGGAAAGAGCGTTTTCGCCCGCTGCTCCGGAGTCAGGGCGGCGAGGAAGGCGGCCGCGCCGCGGCGGGCGGGTTCGGTCGAAACGCCAGTCGACCGCAGCCCAAACAGCCCCGGCTCCACGGTCCCATTGGTGGTGACCCCGCGGAAGGCTTCGGCCAGGCCGGCCTTTTCGGCCGCCAGCGACCGCTGCCGGAACGCCTCAGTATTCGGCACCTGCGAATAAGCCAGGAAAAGGAGAGTTGTGGCCAGGAGAGCGACCAGGATGCGAAGTCTCATCATGATGGCCACGAGGCTACCACACTCTCGGGAGTTACGGCCGGCGCCGGGGCCGCGCCTGAATCGCCACTACGGCCCCGGCCGCGGCCTGCCGCACCACCGAAGGAAACTTTTCCCCACCGAACTGCCGGATCTCATCCACGTCCACCGGCAGCCCCACCCGGCCCAACGCCACCAGCGCCGCCACCTGCCACTCGTCCGCCAGCACGACATCGGCCAGACGCTGGCCGGGCCGCACCGGCTGGCCCACCACCACATAGCGCCGCACGAGCCGCCCCGGCACCGGACAGACAAACGGCCGCCCGTCGATACTGCCCAGCTCCTCGCCCATCCCCAGGCTGGCGCCCTCGGCCAGCCGCCATTCGACGGCACCGGAATCCGCCGCAAAGACGGCCGCCGCCCGCAGCGCCGCCAGCAGCACCGGGCGGACGGCAGTCGGTTCGTTGCGCTCAAGCGCCAGCGCTGCCCGGAATCGAACCCACGGCGAGCGGTCTTCCAGTTGCCCGGCCAACGGCGCCAGACGAGCCACCTCGGCCCGCACGGCAGCCGCGGGGTGCTCGCGCAGGCGATCCAGGCCAGGGTGAGGAGCGTTGAGTTCGCGCAGCGCGGCTTCGATCCGGTGGCGCGGCTGGGCCGGATCGAGGAAGCGGTCAATTTGCCAAGCCGTCAACGGGACCCCGGGAACCCAGGCATCCCAGTACAGATAGGCGGCTGCCGCCAAAAGCAGCGCCAGGAGAATTCGAAGCACCAAGCTTGCAGCGTAGCATGGGAGTTTGCCACACTCAGGGGTTCGATGAAGTGTCTGCTCGCCCTAGTCCTCGCGCTTCTGCCGCTGGCGGCCCAAAACCAGGCGCCGGCCCCTTCGTCGGCCGAGAAGCTCACCTATAGCGTCGAGTGGCGGATGGTCAACGCAGGGGCGGTAGTTCTCACCAACAACCTCACCCCCGCCGGCGGCTTTCTCCAACTCCACCTGCACTCGGCCGGCCTCGTCTCGCGGCTGTTCAAGGTCAACGACAACTACACCGTGACGCTCAACGAACAGCTATGCGCGCAGTCCTCCCGCCTCGAAGCCGAAGAGGGCAAAAAGCGCCGCGACACGAAAGTGGTCTGGAGCGGGACGCGTTCGAAGTACGTCGAACGGGACCTCGTCAAAAACGAAGTCGTGCTCGAACGGGAGTTGGACGTCCCGGCCTGCGTCCACGACATTCTGGGCGCTCTCATGGTCCTGCGCCGGCGCCCGCCGGAGGGAGAGCGCGAGATGCGCATCCCCTTGAGCGATGGCAAGAAGTTCGCCTTGGCCCGCGTGCAGATGCAGGACAAAGAAAACATCCGCACCCCGGCGGGCCAGTTCGCCACCACGCGCTACGAGGCGTTTCTGTTCAATGACGTCATCTACAAGCGCAACGCGCGCCTGTTTATCTGGCTCAGCGACGATGCGCGCCGCCTGCCCGTTCAAATTCAGGTCCGCATGAAATTCCACATCGGAACGGTAACGTTTCAATTGGATAAAGTAGAGCCATGACCTCGAAATGGCTGGCGTTGTGCCTGAGCACAGTGGCTTGGGCGCAAACGAATGGAACCTTGAACGGGCCGGATGGCCTGGCGTTGACCGAGCGGATTGTTCAATTGACGGAGGCGACCTCGCTGACGGCGCCCGGCCTGGCGCGCTCCTCGGCGCCGATGCTCGAAAACCTGAAGCAGTTGCAGCGCAACGCGCGAATGGCCAACCGGCTCACGCTGACCATTTCGCAGGGGCTGCTGGCCGAGACGCGCGGCTACCTCGCCGTCGCCGACAGCATCCGCAAGCCGTTTCCCTACCCCGAAGAGGCCCGCAAACAAACCGCCGAACTGCGCGACGCCGTCGCCCGGCTCGACGCCCATTTCCTCGCGCTGCTCGAAACCACCGAAGCGCAGCTGCGCGGCAGCGACCGCGACAACCTGCGCCGCTACGCCGAAGCCAACCGGACCGTGCCGCCCCCAACCGCGCGCCGCGTGGTCTTCCACGGCGACTCCATCACCGACGGCTGGCGGCTGAACGAGTACTTCCCCGGCATGGACTTCGTCAACCGCGGCATCAGCGGCCAGATCACCGGCGAAATGCTCGGCCGGATGCAGGCCGACATCATCGCCCACAAGCCGCAGGCCATGCTGATTCTCGCCGGCACCAACGATATCGCCCGGGGCGTGGCCGTCGAAACGATAAAGAACAACCTGACCATGATCGCCGACCTGTGCGAGTTCCACAAGATTAAGGTGATCCTGGCGAGCATCCTGCCCGTGAGCGACTACCACCAGGACAAAAACCCGCGCTTCGCCATGACCGGGACGCGCCCCCCGGCCGTCATCCGGCAGTTGAACGCCTGGATGGCGACCTTTGCCAAACAGCGCGGCTTCACCTACCTCAACTATTACGACGCCATGGTGGACCCCAGCGGCTTCTTGAAGGCCGAACTGGCCGACGACGGGCTGCATCCGAACCCGGCCGGCTACCGGGTGATGGCGCCGCTGGCGCAGGCAGCCATCGAGGCGGCGCTGCCGCCCGTAATTCCGCAACAGAAAGCGGGGCGGAAGCGTCAGAAGTAACATGCGAGTTCTTGTTGTCTTCCTGATCGCGCTCACCCTGGCCGCCCAGACGCGGATGTCGGTGGCGCAGCTCCGGGGCTTCCTCAAGTCATCGATAGAACTGCACCATCCCGACAAATCCGTCGCCGGTTATCTGAAGAAGACCAAGCTTACCAACCGGCTCGAACCGCGGCAGTTTGAAGAGTTCATCGCCATGGGGGCCGGTCCGTTGACGGTGGAGGTGCTGCGGGATCTGATGCTGGCGACCAAAGAGCTGCCGGCCGCGGCGCCCGCGCCAGTCAAGGCGGCCGCGCCCGTGATTCCCCCGCCATCGGCCGAGGAGCAGAAGCGGGTGATCGAAGAAGCGCGGGCCTATGCCCTGGGCTACTCAAAGGGGCTGCCCGACTTTCTGTGCATGCAGGTGACACGCCGCTACGCCGACCCCTCCGGCCTCGGCTTCTACGGCCAGCAGGATGTGATCAACGCCCGGCTGAGTTACTTCGACCAGAAAGAGGATTACAAAGTCGTCAGCGTCAACGGACGCAGCGTCGATACGCCGATGCAGCGGCTGGGCGGGGCGACCTCCTCGGGCGAGTTCGGATCGATGATGAAGGAGCTGTTTGACCGGGATACGGCCGCGCGGTTTGACTGGCTGCGCTGGGCCACGCTGCGCGGCAAGCGGAACCACGTGTTTCAGTATTTTGTCGCGCAGCCCAATTCGCATTGGACGATCAACTACCAGGACCGCCAGCAGGTCACGCCCGGCTACCGGGGCCTCGTCTTTGTGGAACGGGACACGCTGCAGGTGACGCGGATTACGCTTGAAGCCGACATTCCGCCGGACTTCCCCGTGCAGGAGGCCCACACCACGCTCGACTACGACATGACCGATATCAACGGCCGCGGCTTCATGCTGCCGCTGAAGGCCGAAGTGCGGATGCGCGAGGGCAAGCACCTGGTGAAAAACGAAGTGGAGTTCCGGATGTACCGCAAGTTCGGCGCCGACACCACCATCACCTTCGACACCCCGGAGCCGCTGCCCGCCACGGCGACGCAGGAGACGCCGCCCAACCAATAAGCTCATGAACTTTAAAGCAGAACTGGTGGCCTGTTTCGGCCAGCCGGTGGCGGAGAACCCCACCGGCGTGATGCAGGAAGCGGCCTTCGCCGCGGCGGGACTGCCTTGGCGGTACCTGACGATTGAGGTCGCCCCGGGCAGCCTCGTCGATGCGGTGCGCGGGGCGCGCGCCATGGGCTTCCGCGGCTTCAACTGCACGATTCCCCACAAAGTGGCCGTGCTGCCGCTGCTCGACGAGCTGTCGAAGGAGGCTCGCATCATCGGCGCCGTCAACACCGTGCGCCGGGAAGGCGACCGGTTCATCGGCGAAAACACCGACGGCAAGGGCTTTCTGCGGGGCCTGACGCACGACGCCGGCATGGAGCCGCGGGGCAAGCGCGTGGTGCTGCTCGGGGCGGGGGGCGCGGCGCGCGCGATTGCCACCGAGTTGCTGCTGGCCGGGGTGGAGGAGCTGATCGTCGTCAACCGGTCCGTGGAGCGCGCCGCACCGATGGTGGAGGATCTGAAGCCGCACGGGCCCATCCGCTTCGTGCCGTGGCGGGTCCAGTACACGGTGGGCCCGGAGACGGACCTGCTCGTCAACGCCACCTCGCTCGGCCTGTACCCGAACGTGGACTGGATGCCGGATGTGGACCTCGGCCAGGCGCGGTGTCTGGTGGCCGACGCGGTGTTCAACCCGCCGGTGACGAAGTTTCTGGCCGCGGCGCAGGCGCGGGGGCTCAAGACGCTCGACGGGTTGACGATGCTCGTTTATCAGGGCGTCATCGGATTTACGATGTGGACCGGTGTGGCGCCGGACGAAGCGGTCATGAAGCGGACACTGCGGACGGCGATGGTAGAATCGTGAGGTTGTTATGGATTCCCGACGTAATTTTCTCGGCAAAGTAGCCACGGGCCTGGCGAGCGGCGTCTCGGTGCTGGGCGCCAACGATCGCATCCGGGTGGGCATCATCGGCGCGGGCGCCCGCGGCATGGAGATTGTCCACGCGGCGATGGCGGCCCCCAACGTGGAGATGACGGCTTTCGCCGATATCTATACGGCGCGCTTAGAGGCGGGCAAGAAGCTGGCGCCCACGGCCAAGACCTATCTCGACTACCGCTATCTGCTCGAAGACAAGAACGTCGATGCCGTGCTGATCGCCACGCCGCAGCACCTGCACTGCGAGCACTTCACGGCGGCGCTCGAGGCGGGCAAACACGTCTACCAGGAAAAGACGATGGCGTTTACCGTAGACCACGCCAAGCGGATGCGGGCCGCGCACGAAAAGCATAAAAAGCTGGCCGTCACCATCGGCCACCAACACGTTTCCACCGGCATGGTGGAGGACGCGAAAACCTGGCTCGGGCAGAACTCGCTCGGCAAGATCACCATGATCGCCGCCGACATGTTCCGCAACACGCCGCACGGCAAGCCGCAGTGGTCGCGGCCGGTCTATCCGGACATGACACCCGAGAACATTCTGTGGAACCAGTTTCAGGGCGAAGGGCCCAAGCGCGATTTCGACGCCAACCGCTACGTCAACTGGCGGTTTTATTGGGACTATTCGGGCGGCAATGTCTATGAGAACATGTGCCACCAGCTCTCGATCTGGTACAAGGTGCTGAACCTGCAGATCCCTACGGCAGTGACCATGACCGGGGGCGTCTACCTGTGGAAGGACGGGCGCGAGGTGCCGGACACGATGACGGTGACCATGGAGCATCCCGAGGAGATCCTGTTCAGTTGGATCTCCGGTTTCGGAAACGGCCAGCGGGGCTTTGCCGAGGATGTGCTCGGCACCGAGGGGACCATCCGGCGCGGCCAGCAGATCCGCTACCTGCCCGAGAAAGTGAACCGGCCGCAGGCCAAAGAGATGATGGGCCTGACCAAAACCACGCCCAACGCGCACATGCTGAACTTCTTTGACGCCGTGCGCGGGTTGGCCGAACCGGCCTGTCCGGTGGAGTTGGGCTACCGCATCTCGATCGCCTGCCGGATGGCGGTGGAAAGCTACCGGCAGGGGCGTACGCTGCGGTGGGATCCGGTAAAAGAAGAAATCGTTTAAATCGGGAGCACTCTTGCGAGCACAGATCGGAATCATCGGAGGAAGCGGGCTTTATAACATGCCCGGCTTCACAGAGAAGCAGGAGGTCCGGCTGGAGACGCCCTTCGGCGATCCGTCGGATGCCTATATCGTCGGCAAACTCGGCGGCCGGGACGTGGCGTTTCTGCCGCGGCACGGGCGGGGGCACCGGCTGACGCCATCGGAGTTGAACTACCGCGCCAACATCTTCGGAATGAAGATGCTGGGCGTCGATCACATCATCTCGTTGAGCGCGGTGGGGTCGATGAAAGAGGAGCACCATCCGACCGAGTTCGTGATCCCGGATCAGTTCTTCGACCGGACGCGGGGCCGGATCTCTACCTTTTTCGGCGAAGGGATTGTGGCTCACATCTCGTTTGGCCACCCGGTTTGCGAGGAACTGGCGCAGGTGGTGCACGGGGCGGCGCAGCGGGCGGGCATCACGGCCAAGCTCGGTGGGACCTACCTTTGCATGGAGGGTCCGGCGTTCTCGACCAAGGCCGAGAGCAACGTCTACCGCTCGTGGGGCATGGACGTCATCGGCATGACCAACCTGCAGGAGGCCAAGCTGGCCCGCGAGGCCGAGATCTGCTACACGACCGTTGCCATGGTCACTGACTATGACTGCTGGCACGAAGAGCACGACCATGTGACGGTGGAGGACATCATCAAAGTGCTGCACCAGAACGCCGACAACGCCGCCAAGCTCGTGGCCGAGGCGGTGGCGGCGATGCCGGCCGAGGTGAGCTGTAAGTGCCATTCGGCGCTGAAGAACGCCATCATCACCGACCGGAGCGTGTGGCCGGAGGCGACCACGAAGAAGCTGGAGCTGTTGGTTGGGAAGTACTCCGCTTAGGGCCTGGGAGCACTGCGTCCGGGGCGAGCGCGTCCCGGACGCAGTGCTCGACGCGCTGGCCGCCGAGGCGGAGGCCGAGGCTGGGACGCGCGCCCTGTTCGGCGAGTTGATTGAGCCGCTGTCAGACTCGTTTGAGCCGCGGCTGGCCGAGGCGTATCTCGATACCTTCGCCCGGCTGCTCGAACGCGTGGCGCCGGAACTGAAGGCCGAGGCGCTGCTGCGGCGGCACCGCGCGTTGGGAACGCCGACGGAGAAGCCGCGGCGGGTGGTGGTTCTTTCGCGGGTGACGCTCGGGGCCGATGTGGCCGTAGTGAGTCCGTTTCTGGCTGCGGCGGCGGCGGTGTATCCGGACGCCGAAATTCTGTTTGCCGGCAATTTGAAGAACTACGAGCTATTTGAGGAGCGGGCCGGCCATCTGCCGCTGCGCTACGGGCGGACGGCGCTGCTGCGGGAGCGGGTGGCGGTGGGGCTCGCCTTGGCCGGGCAGTTGGACCGGCCGGGCACGGTGGTGTTTGATGCCGACAGCCGCTTGTCCCAGTTGGGTCTGCTGCCGTTCGGGCCACCGGAGCGGTACCTGTTCTTCCCTTCCCGGGCCTACCGACCGGAGTCGAGTGAACCGATCGCGGCGCTGGCCTGCGCTTTTCTGCGCGAGAGGCTGAATTGCGAAACGAAGCCATTCATCGCGCCCGCGGTCACGGGCTGGGTGCCGCCCACGGACGTGACCATTTCGCTGGGGGTGGGTGAAAATCCGGCCAAGCGGCTGAGCGGCGACTTCGAGCAGCGGCTGGTGCAGGGCTTGCTTGACCAGGGTCATTCGGTGCTGCTCGACAAGGGCGGCGGCGGCGAGGAGACGGCGCGCGTCGAAGCGCTCGAACAGAGCTGCCGGGGGGCGCTGTATACGTGGCAGGGTTCGTTCGCCCCGTTTGCCGAGGCGATTCGCGCGAGCCGCTTGTACATTGGCTACGACAGCGCCGGCCAGCACGTGGCGGCGGCGTGCGGGGTGCGGCAGATTACGGTGTTCGCTGGGGCGCCGAACCGGCGGTTCATCGAACGCTGGCGGCCGTGGGCGGTGGAGGGCCGGGCGGCCTTAGTTGAGGCGGGTTCCTTTTAGCAGCATTTCGAGCGTAACCACTTCAAGAGCCTTTTCGTGGGTCGCTTCGAGGCGCACGGGCGAAATGATGCCGGCATCGTAGGACTGCTTCCAGCGTTCGACGCAGACACACCAGCCATCGCCGGGTTTGAGGCCGGGAAAGCCCCACTCCGGCCGGGGAGTCACCAGGTCGTTGCCCACGGCCACCTGATGCCGGAGGAACTCTTCGGTGACAATGGCGCAGACGGTGTGCTTGCCGCGGTCCTCGGGGCCGGTGTTGCATTTGCCGTCGCGATAGAAGCCCGTCAGCGGGTCGGTGCAGCAGGTTTGGAGCGCGGTGCCCAGCACATTTTTCGTCATGGTCCTACCAGAGTATCATCGAGCCGCACATAGAGCCGCTTGTTGAGGCGGCCTTTGTTTTCGGTCCGGTAGATGGTGAAGCGGCCGACCTGGGCCGTCGTCGGGACATGCGTCCCGCCGCAGGCCTGTTCGTCAAACGACTCGATGGCGACCACGCGGACCTGACCGTCGATGACGGGCGGAGAGACTTCGAGCGTTCGGAGCAGATCGGGGCGGGCGCGGAACTCGTCTTCGGGCAGGTAGCGGGCGTGGAGCGGCAGGTTACGCGCGAGGACGGCGTTGACCGCGGCCTCAAGACCGGGGCAGAGCGTGGCGGAGAAGCCCTCCCAATGGAAGTCGATGCGGGAGTAGGCGGCTTCGATCTGGGCGCCGGTGATCCAGGCGCCGTGGTCGCGGAGGGCGATGGTGTTGAGCACGTGGAGGACGGTGTGATAGCGGGTGAGGGCGAGGCGCCGGGCGGGGTCCACGCGGAGGGTGACGGGGAGGCCGGGGGCGAGTTCGGGGTGGGCGGCGTGGTGCCAGAAGACGCGGCCGGGGTCGGGGTCGAGGCGGGTGATGGGGAGGACGGCGCCGCCCGGGAGGGTCAGGGTGCCGTGGTCGCAGGGCTGGCCGCCGCCGCCGGGATAGAAGCAGGTCTGGTCGAGGGCGACGGCGTCGTCGCGCACGGCCAGGACCGTGGCCGTGGCTTCGAGGGCATGATCATCCATCCAGTACAGGCGCCGGGTAGCCGGGAGCATGGTTCATGATATCGTGCCCCCATGCTCACTCGCCGCACCCTGCTGGGGGCCGGATTGGCTTCGTTTCGCAAAAACGCGCACGGCGCCCGGCGGCCGAAGAATGTTCTGTTTCTGATGGCCGACGATCTGAACGTCTCGCTCGGCTGCTACGGCCACCCGCTCGTCAAAACGCCGCACCTGGACGCGCTAGCCGCCCGGGGCGTGCGGTTCGACCGGATGTACTGCCAGTTTCCGCTCTGCGGGCCGAGCCGGGCTTCGCTGCTGACGGGCTTGCGGCCGGATACGACAAAGGTGCTCGTCAACAACGTCGACTTCCGGGTGCACCGGCCCAACGTGGTGACGCTGCCGCAGCTGTTCAAGAACAACGGCTACTTTGCCGGACGGGTAGGCAAGATGTTCCACATGAATGTGCCGGGCGAAGTGGGGACCAACCGGTTTCAGGACGCGGCTTCGTGGCACCACTCGTTCTCTCCGCCAGGCCTTGAAGACAAGAGCCCGGGGCAGCGGCTGGCGATGCGAATGGCGCCGATTCAAACGGCGACGGACGCGGGGCAGGCGGATACCAACGCCGCCGATGCCGCGATTGCACTGCTTGAAAAGCACCGCGGCGAGCCGTTCTTTCTCGGCGTGGGGATGCTGCGGCCGCACTTGCCGTGGGTGGCGCCGAGCCGGTTTTTCGATCTCTATCCGGCCGGCACGATAAAGCTCGCGCAGAACCCGCCGGGCGACCACGCCGACATTCCGCGGGCCCATCTGGGCGTGCGGCCGCAGTTGTGGAACCACATGCAGATGCCGGAGGCGCAGCAGCGGGAGGCGCGCCGGGCTTACTACGCCTCGACCTCATACATGGATGAGCAGGTGGGCCGGGTGCTCGGCGCGCTCGACCGGCTGGGCTTGCGCGAGGATACGATTGTCGCGTTTCAGGGCGACCATGGCTTCAGCCTGGGCGAGCATACGCACTGGCAGAAGATGAATCTGTTTGAGACCAACGCGCGGGTGCCGTGCATTTTGGCCGCGCCGGGACAGGCCGGCAACGGGCAGGCGACGCGTGCGCTGACCGAGTTTGTCGACCTCTACCCGACCATCGCCGAACTGGCCGGGCAGCGGCCGCCGGACGACCTCGAGGGCCAGAGCATGGTGCGTCTGCTGCGGCAGCCGCGCCGGAGCTTCAAGAAAGCGGCGTTTACGCAGCTGCGGTTTGAAGACCGGATTGTGGGCCGTTCCATGCGGACGGCGCGCTATCGCTACACGGTGTGGGAGGGGGCGGGCGGCGGGGAGGAGATCTACGATCACGAGGCAGACCCCGGGGAGTTTACCAACCGGATCGATTCGCCGGTGGCGGCGGCGCTGCGGGCGCAGTTTGCGCGGGGCTGGCGCGGAGCGCGGGCGTGACGAAAGTGGGGCGGACTGCGTACAATCTGGTTGATGGGTTCTCTGTTTCGTACAACCGTGCTGCTGGCGTTGGCCGCCGCCTCCCTGCTGGCTAAAAAGCCCTGGAGTGAGGAAAAGGCCAAGAATTGGTATGCCAAAAGGCCTTGGCTCGTAGGAGCAAACTACATTCCGGCCTCGGCCATCAACCAGCTGGAGATGTGGCAGGGCGAGAGCTTCCGCCCCGGGCAGATTGCGCAGGAGTTTGCAATGGCGCAGGCGATCGGCATGAATACCATGCGGATCTACCTGCACCATCTGTTGTGGCAGGACGATCCGAAGGGCTTACTGCGGCGGATTGATACGCTGCTCGAGATCGCCGAGAAACACAAGATCAAGCCGATGTTTGTGCTGTTTGACTCCTGCTGGGACCCGTTTCCGCAGTCGGGCCGGCAGCCGGCGCCGAAGCCGGGGGTGCATAACTCGGGCTGGGTGCAGAGCCCGGGGGCGGTTTCGCTGACGAAGGTCGCCGATACGCCGAAGCTGGAGGCCTATGTGCGGGGCGTGGTGGGCGCGTTCCGGCGGGATAACCGGATTCTCGGCTGGGATATCTGGAATGAGCCGGATAACTGGAACGATTCGAGTTACAAGAAAGTCGAACCGCTCGATAAGATGAAGCATGTGGAACGGCTGCTGCCGCTGGCCTTTGCCTGGGCGCGGGACGAGAAGCCGACGCAGCCGCTGACGAGCGGGGTTTGGAAGGGCGACTGGAGTTCGGATGAAAAGTTGACGGCGGTGGAGAAGATCCAGCTGTCGCAGTCCGACGTGATCTCCTTCCATAACTACGAGGCGCCGGCCAAACTGCAGGCGCGCATCGATTCGCTGCGCCGCTTCAACCGGCCGATTCTGTGCACCGAGTACATGGCCCGCGGCAACGGCAGCACGTTTGCAGGCGCGCTGCCGATTGGCAAGAAAGAGGGCGTGGCGATGATCAACTGGGGCTTCGTGCAGGGCAAGACGCAGACGCACCTGCCGTGGGACTCCTGGAAGCGGCCCTACACGGACCGGCAGCCGGCGGTGTGGTTCCACGAGATCTTCCGCAACGACGGCACGCCGTATCAGGCCGAAGAGGTCGAATTCATCAAGAAAACGACCCTGAATCCTTAGGCGCGCAGGTCGTAGCAGAGCAGGCGGGGCGGGGTGTTTTTGAGCACGTCGCGGCTGTGCTGCACGACGTAGAGCAGGCCGCGGGAGAGCACGGGCAGCGACCAGGTTTCGCGGGCGGCGAACAGCCAGGCGCGCGAAAGCTCTTTGTAGCCCTTGGGGGTAAGCTCCATCCAGAGTAAGTGGCCGAGTTCGCCGAGGGCGAGATATTTGCCGTCGACCTGGAGTAAATTACCGCGGTAAGTACTCATTAACTGCTGGCGGCTTTGATCGCCATTGCTGAGCGTATCCGTCCATTCGGGATTGGTGCGCCAGGCGATCTTACCGGTTTTGAGTTCGAGGCAGGCGAGCGAGGCATCGGGTTCGTTGCGTCCATCGAAGCCGTAGAGATAGCCGTCCTGGTGGATGGGGGTGTTGAAGTGGAGGCCGAACTCGGGGGTGGTCCACAGGAGTTTGGGCTGGAAGTCCGGGGTGATTTCGAGCAGGGCGCCGCCGGTTTTGTAGCTGGCCGAGATGAAGATCTGGTTGCCGATGGCGACCGGGCAGGAGGCATTGACGGACTCGTAGCTCTTGCTGCGCCAGGGGAAGGTGAAGTCGACTTTGCCGTTGCGGGGATCGAGGCAGAGCAGGCCGCCGGTGGGCGGGCGGCTCTCGCCGCCGGCGAGGACGAGCACGCGGGGCTGGCCGTGGATGGTGGCGGGGATGGGCGAGGCGTAGCTGGCGCCCCACTCCTTGCCGGCGCCCCAGATCTGCTTGCCCGTGGTTTGTTCGAGGGCGATGACGGTGGGCCCGCCGGGGGCGCCGACGTTAATGATGAGGCGGTCCTGCCAGGCGAGGGGCGTGGAGGCGACGCCGAAGAAGTCCTGCGGGACTTTGTATTCGGCGAGCAGGTCGCGCTTCCAGACGACTTTGCCGGAGGCGAGTTCGAGGCAGTGGAGCTTGCCTTCGGCGCCGATGGTGAAGACGCGGGCGCCGACGATGACGGGGCTCGAACGGGGGCCGTTGTTGTAGCCGTAGCGGTCTTCAAAGGCGGTGGGATAGGCGTGCTGCCAGTAGCGTTCGCCGGTTTCGGGGTGGAGGCATTCGACGACTTCGTTCGCGCCCTGGCGGTGGAGGAAGACGAGGCGGTCGCCGACGATGGCGGGGGAGCTGTAGCCGGTGCCTTTGGGCAGCTCCCAGAGCAGGGGCGGGCCGCCGGCTGGGAAGCGGGGCTTGAGCTTGGTTTCAAGCGACGTGCCGTTGTGGCGCGGGCCGAGAAAGCACGGCCAATCCTCGGTTTTGGCCTGCGGGGAGAGTGGGGCGGCGCGGCGTGGGGGGGCCGCGAGCAGGGGCAACGGGGCGAGGAGCAGGGTGCGGCGAGCGATCATCGTATCGCCATTCTCTCACCCCGCCGGGCGGTTGCGGGATGGCAGAATAGTACGCATGAGTCAGTTGGCAAGGATTGGGGTAGCGATTGATGGGGATCTGCTGGAGGCGTTCGACCAGCATATCGCCGCCAAGGGGTATCAGAACCGGTCGGAGGCGTTTCGCGACCTGATTCGCGAGCGTCTGGTGCAGGAGGGGACGAAGGCGCCGGACAAGGAGGTGGTGGGCAGCCTGACGCTGGTTTACGATCATCACCAGCGCAACCCGACGGAGAAGATTACGGCGCTGCAGCATGACTATCATGGTGTGGTGGTGTCAACGCTGCACGTGCATCTGGACCACCATAACTGCCTGGAAGTGCTGATCTTGCGGGGGAAATCGAAGCGGGTGCGGCAGTTGGCGGATCAGTTGATTGCCGTGAAGGGCATCGAGCACGGGCAGTTGGCGATTACGACGGCCGACGTGGGGCGCATACGAAAGGGATAGACGTGCTACGATCGGGGATCATGATGAAGTCTATTGGAATATCCCTGCTGGTGGCCGGGATGGCCGCGGCGCATTTTGGATGGATTGCGCCGGTGAATCCGGTCTTGCAGATTGGGGTGGCCACGCCGGTGAAAC
This sequence comes from Acidobacteriota bacterium, assembly GCA_026393985.1. GTDB lineage: Bacteria > Acidobacteriota > Terriglobia > Bryobacterales > Bryobacteraceae. Next base: position 91,907 of record JAPKZB010000073.1, on the reverse strand, counting down.
TGGGCGTGGGGCACGAGCTAGGCACGAGCGAATCGGCGCCGCCGATGGCGGGTTTGGAGAGCTACGCGCTGGCGCCGTCCGGGGCGCGGACGCCGCTGCGGCTGGCGACCAAGGGACCGTGGGTGGTGACGGAGTATACGCCGAAGGAGGCCGGTCAGCACCGTTTGGTGTTAACGCATGATCGGGGGATCCGGAGCCGGACACCCAAGGGCATTGTGGAAGGCGGCCGGGATAAGAATCCCACGGCCACCGAGGCGTTCCGGTCGGTACGGACGGGGGTGGCGTATGCGGCGACGGCCGGGGCGAAGTTCGCGCCCAAGGCAGCGGGGCTGGTGTATGAGTTGATTCCGGAGCGGACGGAGAAGGGCCTGACCGTGACGCTGGTGCTGCGGGGCAAGCCGTGCGCGGGGGGAAGCGTGACGGCTTCGTGGGAGGGGAAGAAAGAGGTCACGGTGGGCAAAACGGGCGCGGACGGCAAGGTGAGCTACGTGGCGCCGGCCGGGGCGAAGGGCCCGATGGTTATTCTGGCCGGACAGACGATGGCGGCGGCCCAGGGCGCCGGGTATGACAAGGACAACTACCAGACGGCGCTCTATCTGAACTGGTGACGCGATGCACCTTGCCGATGGAATTCTGCCTCCCGCCTGGTGCCTGGCCGGCCACGCGCTCGCGTTGAGCGCGGTGGGGCTATTGGGGCGGCGGGTGGAGCCGTGGGAGGTGGCGCGGATGGGCATGTTGTCGGCGGCGGGGTTTGTGGTCTCGATGCTGCACTTTCCGCTGCTGGGGACGTCGGTGCATCTGGGGCTGTTTGGCTTTACGGGGATTGTGTTGGGGGGCCGGGCGTTTCCGGTAATCTATACGACGCTGCTGTTTCAGTCGCTGCTGTTTCAGCATGGCGGGTTGCTCGCGTTGGGGGTGAACGCGTTGAACATGGGATTGGGGGCGCTGGCGGCCCATCTGCTGTGGCGGGCGCCGGGGCTGCCGGAGATGGTGCGGGGCGGGTTGGCGGGCTTTGTGGGAACCTATTTTCCGGCGCTGCTGATGGTGGCGGAGTTCGAGGCGGCGGGCTACGGGAAAGGCTTTGTGACGATTGCGGCGATTTATCTGGCCGTGGCGGCGATTGAAGGGGTGCTGACGGCGACGGCGGTGACGTTTGTGCGGCAGGCCAAGCCAGCGCTGTTGGAGAGCCGTTGAGAGGGGCCCTGGTGCTGGCGCTTTGGGGGGCGGGGGCGCTGCTTGGGCACGATTTGAGCCTGGAAACGCGCGTGGCCGGGGAGGCGGTGCTGGTGACGGCGGTGTATGGTGGCAGCGAGCCGGCGGCCTTCTGCCAAGTTTCGATCTTTTCACCGGGCAAGGCGGAGAGTGAGTTTCAGACGGGGCGGACGGATGCGCGGGGGCGGTTTGCGTTTCAGCCGGATGTGCGGGGGACGTGGCGGGTGGTGGCGGACGACGAGATGGGTCACCGGGCGACGGCGACCGTGGAATGGACCGGGGCGGGAGGGGGCGAGTCGGCGGCGGCGCAACCGGGGTGGCAGAAGGCGCTGACGGGGGCGGCGCTGCTGATGGGATTGACGGGGATGTGGCTGTGGTGGCGAGTGCGGGAGCGGCTATGAACGGGCCGCTTACGCTGGTGGAGGGTTGCCGGTGGACGAGGGTGGAAAGCCGGGCGAAAATTATTGGGCTGTTGGGCGCGGCGCTGGCGGTAGCGGCGGCGCAGGGGCTGTCCGTGGTGGGGATGCAGCTGGCGTTAGCGGGGGCGTGGGTGGCGACCGGGGGTCTGCCGCTGCGCTGGGCGTTGCAGCGGTGCGCGCTGGTGACGCCGTTTGCGGCGATGATGGCGGTGTTTCTGGCGTTTGAACGGGCACCAGACTACGGGCCTGCGCTGGTGGTGTTGGGTAAAGCGTATGGGTCGGTTCTGTTGCTGGGGATGCTGGTGGCGAGTACGCCGGTGCCGGAGCTGGTAGCGGGGTTGGAGCGATTGCGGGCGCCGGGAGTGCTGGTGGTGACGGCTTCGTTTACCTACCGCTACGCGCAACTGCTCGAACAGGAGTGGGGGCGCATGGACCGGGCGCGACTGAGCCGGAGCGGGCGGGGGGCGGGACCGACGGCGTGGGGATCGCGGCTGGCGGTGCTGTTTGTGCGGAGTTGGGAGCGGGGTGAGCGGGTGGCGGCGGCGATGATGTCGCGGGGGTTTGCGGGGCGGTTTCCGCAGTGCGCGGCGCGGGGGTGGGGAGCGATGGATTATGGGTTTGCGGCGGGGGGGCTGGTGATGGCCATACCGTTGGGGTGGGAGGTTTGGCGCGGCGCGGGGAGGGGTTGGTGAGCGGAGCGGGGTTTTCGGCGGCGGCGTTGCGCGGGGGTGGGGATCGTTTAGGGTAGCTGCCAGCGCTCGTTGAACAGGCCGGCGATGGCGACATCGGGCCACTCGGCGCCGGCCTTCACTTTGAGGATGGCAAAATCGCCGAGGCGGGGCATACCGTACTCGTAGGTGAACTCGCGATCCTCTATGGTCATACCGCTGTTGAGGACGACGTAGCGGCGGGGGGCGAGGGGGTTGGGGTAGACGAGCGCGGGCAGGTGGTCGGCGGCGGGGAAGCTTTGAGGGCCGAGGCTGACGCGGTCGCGGGTCCAATGGAGGGGAGTTTTGCCTTGGAGGCGGGTGATCCAGCGGTTGCTACCGGGGTCGCCGAAGAGGATGAGATTGTACTTGGCGATGTCGGAGGAGGTGACGTCTTTGTCGTTCTTGATGCGGGGATGGGCGCGGAGACCTTTGGCGTAGAGCCGGTCAAAGCGGGCGAGGAGACGGAGGGCCTGGGCGTGGGCTTCGGCGTTCCAGGGCTGGCCGGTGGGGCGGACGAGGAGGAAGGGGTCCATGAAGGCGTCGTCAATGGGGCCTTGGAGGGCGTGGGTTTTGACAAGGCCCTGGACGGGGCGGGCGAGGCCCCAGCGGTCGCCGGTGCGGGCGAGGGTGAGGTGGGGGGCGGGTTTGAGGTTCAGTTGCTGGCCGTCGATGGTAATGTGGCGGGCGGCGGCGGTTTCGGCGAGCGTGAGGCGGGTGATGTTGCGGGTGTTGAGGGTGTAGGTTTGCCCGGCGTCGAGGCGCCGGACATCGACTTCGGCGCGTTCGTAGTGTTTTTGGAGTTGGTCAATGGTGACCCAGTGGGAGCGGTGGTAGCGGGTAGTGAAGGTGACAAAGCGGATGTGGTCGGGCGAGCGGCGGCCGCGGTCGCCGTGCTCTTTGAGGAAGGCGTCGAGCAGGGCGCGGACCTCGGGGCTGGTGCTGTGGCCGGTGTTTTTGGAGATGAAGAAGCGGGCGGGGGTGCCGGGGACGCGGAGATCGTAGGGGTCGCCTTCGGCGGGGAAGCCTTCTTTGGCGAGTTGGGCGCGGACGCGGAGGGAGCTTTCGAGCTGGCCGCGGGTTTTGGTGCCGGCGGGGGGCGGGGGGATGGAGCTGACGCCGGTTTCGTTTTCGCCGCCGTGGCCGGCGATGGGTAGATTGAAGGCGTTAAGGGACCAGTCGAGGATGTTTTCGTAGATGCGGAGGGGGCCGGCCTGGTAGGGCGGGAAGCCCGGGAGCTGGGAGCGGAGGGGCCAGGTGCCGGCGCCAATTTCGGCGGCGGCGAAGGCCCCAGGGTGGTGGAGGGCGATGTGCCAAGCGCCGCAGCCGCCCATGGAGAAGCCGCGGAGGAGGATGCGGTCGGGGTCGATTTTATAGCGGGATTGGACGGCGGCGATGGCTTCAAAGACATCGACTTCACCGGCCCAGTGATAGGCGATGCCGTTCCAGCGGCCGTAGACGTCGAGTTGGATTTGGCCTTCGTCGGCGGGGATGTTGGCGGCGGGGGTGGTGGGGTTGAGGGCGCGGTCGAGGAAGGCGGCTTCGGTGAGGGCGCGGTCCCGGCCGTGGAGCCAGACGTAGAGGCGGGCGGGTTTGGCGGGGTCGTAGGAGGCGGGGAGGCGGAGAAGGTAGGGTTGGATGGAGCCGTCGAGAGCGGAGACGTAGCCATGGAGGCGGCGGGATTTTTGGGTGGTCCAGGGGGCTTGTCCGGCGAGGAGTTGGCGGCCGCGTTCGACGCCCTGGGCGAGGACGTTGAGGAAGCGGGGCACGTCGGCGGGAGGAAGAACTCTTCGGGATGCTCTTCGAGCATGGCGCCGGCTTTGTGGAAGATGGCGACATCGGCGAGGAGGGCGGGTCGACCTTTTGGGCGCGGAGTTGGGCGAGCAGCGCGGCGAGCTGTTGGGTGGTCTCGGTGAGTTGCTGTTTTTGGGCGGGGGTGAGGACGGCCGGGGGCGGAGGCGCGGGAGGTTGCGCGGGAGCGAGGGTAAGGAGCAGGAGGAGGCAGAGCGGGAGGCGGGGCGTCATGAAGAACCGGGATCTGAGTATAGAACAAGAAAACCCCCGGCCGAAGCCGGGGGTCGGGTAATTCGTACTACGAAAAAGCTACTTGATTTCGACGGTGGCGCCGGCGTCGACGAGCTTCTTCTGGATGGTGGCCGCCTCTTCCTTGCTGACACCCTCTTTGACAGCCTTCGGAGCGCCGTCGACGAGGTCTTTGGCTTCCTTGAGGCCGAGGCCGGAGACTACTTCCCGGACGGCTTTGATGACGTTGATCTTGTTGGCGCCGGCGGCGGTGAGGATGACGTTGAATTCCGTCTTCTCTTCAACGACAGGGGCAGCAGCGGCGGCGCCACCGGCCGGGGCTGCGGCCACGGCGGCAGCAGCGGCCGAAACGCCGAGCTTTTCTTCGAGCAACTTCACCAGCTGGGAGGCCTCGAGAAGGGTCAGGCCCTGAATCTGTTCTGCAATCGCGTTGATATCTGCCATTTTCGTAATGCTCCTGAGTGGAATTTGTTTGATTGCTTGAGCCCACACCGGTAGAAGACGGCGGAGCTGAGTTTCGATTATTGCCGCGACGGCCGGAGAGGAGTGGGCGCGACAGAGGTACTTTCGGGAGGAGTCTGATCGCCGACAGAAGCGAACGGCTCCGAAAATAAGTTAAGCCTGGAACTTGTTCTCTTTGACGCCCTGATCGACGACCACGGCGAGGTTGCGGCCAACCGCGTTGGTAACCGTGACCACTCGCTGAGCGGGGGCCTGGATCAGGAACAGCAGCTTGGCGTAAATCTCTTCCTTGGCGGGAAGAGCGGCGAGGTCGGCGATCGACTTGACGTCGACGACGGTGCCTTCGACGAGTCCGCCTTTGAAGCTGAACGCCGGAACGGTCTTGGCGTAGCCCGTCAACGCTTTTGCGAGGGCGACCACATCGCCTTTGGTATAGGCGACGGCGCTCATGCCAGCGAGTTTTTCAAACAAGCCTTCGCTCTTCAAGCCTTCGCTGGCCTTGCGGGCCAGGTTGTTCTTGACGACCTTGTAGCTGCCGCCCACTCCCTTAATGGTCTTGCGGAGGTTGTAATCCTGGGCGACGGTCATTTTTTCATAACCGGTCACGAAGATGTTCGCGGTCTGTTCGAATTCGCCGCGCAGGAATGCCAGATCTTTGGTTTTGTCTGCTCTCTTCTTCATCGCCTCTTACTCCTACGCCTGCGCCTTCACGGCGTTCATTTCGGTCACGTCGAGTGGTACGCCGGGGCTCATGGTCGAGCACAGGGTGACGCTGCGAACGTATTTGCCCTTGGCTGCCGCGGGCTTAGCCTTGATGACGGCCTGCATCAGGGTGGACGCGTTGTCGACGAGTTTTTCGTCCGAGAAGCTTACCTTGCCGAGGGGTGCGTGGATGACGCCGGTCTTATCGACGCGGAACTCCACCTTACCGGCCTTAGTCTCTTCGATGGCCTGCCTCACGTCGGTGGTGACGGTACCGGTCTTCGGGTTGGGCATCAGGCCGCGGGGGCCGAGGACCTTACCGAGTTTACCGACCGAGCGCATCATATCGGGCGTAGCGATTACGGCGTCGTAATCGAGCCACTGCTCGGTCATGATTTTGTTCACCAGCTCTTCGCCGCCCACGAAATCAGCGCCAGCTTCCTGCGCTTCCCGGAGCTTGTCGCCGGAGGCGATGACCAGGATGCGCTTGGTCTTGCCGAGACCGTGCGGGAGAACGACAGTACCACGGACCATTTGATCCGCGTGCTTCGGGTCTACACCGAGACGCATGTGCACTTCGAGAGTCTCGTCAAATTTGGAGAATTTGATCTTTTTGACGAGCGGAACAGCCTCCGCGAGCGAGTAGAGGCGAGCCTCGACGAGCTTGGCGGCGGCAACGTACTTCTTGCCTTGCTTGTTTGCCATATTGTATTTGGTCCTAGCGGCCGTACCATCCTGCCGGAGCAGGCGACGACCTCCCATGAGAAATCAACTACTTCAGGGTATCAGTTTGGGTTAGACGATGTCTACGCCCATGCTCTTACAGGCACCTTCGACCTGGGCAATGGCGGACTCGATGGTGAAGCTGTTAAGGTCCGGCATTTTTATCTTGGCGATCTCGGCGATCTGGGCTCGGGTGATCTTACCGACCTTGACCTTGTTCGGGGTGGGCGAGCCGCGCTCGAGCTTGATCGCCTTCTTGATCAACACGGCAACCGGGGGGGTCTTGGTGATGAAGGTGAAGGAGCGGTCGGAGTAGATGGTGATCACGACCGGGATGATGAGACCCGCCTGTTCGGGAGCGGAGGTGCGGGCGTTGTACGCCTTCACAAACTCCATGATGTTGACGCCTTGCGGACCAAGGGCGGTACCGACCGGAGGCGCGGGGGTGGCCTTGCCGGCAGGGATCTGCAGTTTTACCTGCCCAGTAACTTTCTTTGCCATTTATATGCTCTTACTAGGTTTATTGGATTTTTTCGACCTGTTCGAAGTCGAGTTCCACCGGGGTTGAACGCCCGAAGATGGTAACCATCACACGCAGGGTACTCTTGTCTGCGTTGATTTCGTCCACCTTTCCGGAGAAGTTCGTAAATGGACCTTCGGTGATACGGACCGTTTCGTTACGCTCGAAAGTGAGCTTGGGCTTGGGACGGTCTCCCACGTTGGACTGCCGGTAGAGGATGGAATTGACCTCGTCCGCCGTGAGCGGAACGGGGTTGTTGCCGCCACCGACAAAGCCGGTGACGCGCGGGGTATCCTTCACCGCGTGCCAAAGTTCGTCGTCCATCTCCATCTCGATCAGGACATAACCGGGATAGAGGAGACGTTTGCTGGTAACTTTCTTGCCGTTTCGGAGTTCGAACACCTCTTCGGTGGGAATCAGGATTTGACCCAAGCGCTCATTAAAACCAAAGGCCTGCGCGCGGCCGCGCAACGACTCCGCAACCTTGTTCTCAAAACCCGAATAGGTGTGAATGATGTACCAGTTCTTGGTCGTGGCCAAATCCAACGGCCCCGAAGAGGCTTCGGCGGTTTCGGCTTCGACGGCGGGCGGAGCGGGGGATTCCAGTTCGAAGTCGTCTTCCGGCATCTATTTGCCCATGACCTTGAATAATTGCGTAATGCCGCGGCCGATCAGGAGATCGACAAGAGCAAAATAGGCCGCGAATACAAACACGGAGGCGATCACTACAGCGGTAGTGGCCTTCACCTGCTCCCAGTTGGGCCAAGTGACGCGACGCATCTCCATCTTCAAATCTTCGATGTAAGTTTTGACAATCGCCGGCCAGGCGGCGATGCCCGACCCGACGCTGTTTTGTTCGGGAGTGACGCTCTTGGTACCCATAGTTAACTCGTGTGTGGCAGCCATGTGATCGAGAGAGTGGCAGGGGCAGAGGGATTCGAACCCCCAAAGGCGGTTTTGGAGACCGCTGGTTTACCGTTAGCCTATGCCCCTAAAGTGGACTACTTCACTTCGCGGTGCAAAGTGTGACGGCGAAGACGGGGGGAGTACTTCATGAGTTCGATGCGCTCGGTCGTCTTCTTCTTGTTCTTCGTCGTCCAATAATTAATGTCTTTGGTCTCGGTACACTGCAATTTGATGATTTCGCGCATGATGCAATACTCCCAAATCTCTCATTATACAGACAAAGGCCCCGGTCGTCGAACCGGGGCTTTCCGGGCCACCCTTCGGGGGCCTATTCTTAAGCGATAATCTCGGTCACGGTGCCGGCCCCGACGGTACGGCCGCCTTCCCGGATCGCAAACCGCAAGCCCTTATCCATGGCGACCGGGGTGATCAACTCGATCGTGAGCTGGACGTTGTCGCCCGGCATCACCATCTCGGTGCCTTCCGGCAATTTCGCCACACCCGTCACGTCCGTCGTCCGGAAGTAGAACTGCGGACGGTAACCGTTGAAGAACGGCGTGTGACGACCACCTTCCTCTTTGCTCAATACGTAAACTTCACCCTTGAAGTTCTTGTGCGGCTTGATCGAACCCGGCTTGGCAATCACCTGTCCGCGCTCGACGTCATCCTTATCGATACCGCGCAGCAGCAGACCCACGTTGTCGCCCGCCCGACCTTCGTCGAGCAACTTCTTAAACATTTCGACGCCAGTGATGACCGTCTTCCGTGTGTCGCGGAAGCCAACGATCTCCATTTCCTCACCGACCTTGCAGATACCCTGTTCGATACGACCCGTCACCACGGTGCCGCGGCCCTGGATCGAGAAAATGTCCTCGATCGGCATCAGCATCGGCTTGTCGATGACCCGCTCGGGCATCGGCACGTACTGGTCGACCGCTTCCATCAACTTGTCGATAGCCAATTCCCATTCCGGTTCACCATTCAACCCGCCGAGAGCCGAGACGCGGCACACCGGCAGATCGTCGCCCGGGAACTGGTAGCTCTTCAGCAGTTCGCGCACTTCGAGTTCGACGAGTTCGAGCAGTTCGGCGTCTTCCACCATGTCGACCTTGTTCAGGGCAACCACGATGTAGGGCACGCCAACCTGACGAGCGAGCAGAATGTGCTCCCGGGTCTGGGGCATCGGGCCGTCGGTGGCGGCCACCACCAGAATCGCGCCGTCCATCTGCGCGGCGCCGGTGATCATGTTCTTGATGTAGTCGGCGTGGCCGGGGCAGTCCACGTGAGCGTAGTGCCGATTCGGCGTCTCGTACTCGACGTGCGCCGCGTTAATCGTGATACCACGAGCCTTCTCTTCCGGCGCGTTGTCGATCGAGTCGAAGCTGCGGAAGGAGTTCTTCGGGTTGTGCTTGCTCAGCACTTTGGTGATCGCGGCAGTCAAGGTGGTCTTGCCGTGATCGATGTGACCGATTGTACCGATGTTTACGTGCGGCTTACTACGATCAAATTTTTCTTTCGCCATGGAATTTTTCCTACCGGGAGGGAGAAGGGATGGAGCCGATGACCAGGATTGAACTGGTGACCTCGTCCTTACCAAGGACGCGCTCTACCATCTGAGCTACATCGGCTTAAATTGATGGTGGACAGGGAAGGATTTGAACCTTCGTAGCCCGATGGGCGGCAGATTTACAGTCTGCTGCGATTGACCGCTCCGCCACCTGTCCACATTGTTCCGGCTCACAAAACTGGAGCTGGCGGAGGGGATCGAACCCCCGACCCTCTGATTACAAATCAGATGCTCTACCAGCTGAGCTACGCCAGCGAACTTATCAGGCGCGCATAGGATTGCTCCGGCAACGGCCAAACAGCTTGAGTATAGCAAAATTTTTGGCAATGCCAAATCGACCGCACAATTTTCCGTCAATCTGTTTCCGCGTGGGCGGGTGGAGGGACGGGGACCACCTCGACAGCGACGCTGATGGTTTGCTCTCCGCCGCCGAGGGCGACGCCTTTGACGGGGGTGACATCGGAGTAATCGCGGCCCCAGGCGACGGTGACATGATCGGCGGCGGGCATGACGTCGTTGGTGGGATCGAAGTCGAACCAGCCGTAGCCGGGAGAGAAGACGGCCACCCAGGCGTGGGAGGCCTCGGCGCCGATGGAGTTGGGGCCGCTGCGCAGATAGCCGCTGACGTAGCGGGCCGGGAGGCCGAGCGAGCGGAGGCAGGCGATGAAGAAGTGCGCGAAGTCCTGGCAAACGCCCTGTTTGGTTTTGAGGACTTCACGCACGGGGGTGGTTACGGTAGTGGCGCGCTGGTCGTAGGTGAAGCCGGTGAAGATGCGGTGGGAGAGATCAAAGGCGGCCTCGAGGAGGGGGCGGCCGGGGGTGAAGCTTTTGGCCGCGTAGGCGGCGAATTCGGGGCCGAGTTGGATCAGGGGGGATTCGAAGGTAAATTCGCAGGCGGCGAGGGTATCGGGGTTGTCGCGGCGGCGGAGCTGATCGCAGACCTCCTGCCAGGGGGGCGAGATGCCGGTGAGGGGAGGGGCTTGGCCGTCGAGTGCAACGACGCTGTGGGAGGTGATGGTGAGGGTGTCGTGCGGCTCGCTGAGGCAGAAGAAAGTGACGGGGTTGCCGAAGTAGTCGAGGCGCTCGTCGAGGTTGGCCGGTTCGGGGCGGATGACGAGTTCGTGTTCGAGCAGGCGCTGGCGGCTGGAGGGGCGGGGGGCCAGGTGGACCTCGGTGTGACAGATCGAAACGGGTTCGCTGTAGCGGTAGGTGGTTGTGTGGGTGGCGCGCAGAAGCATAGAGGCTAGGGGGCGGACAGGCGGTGGGAGGTGACGGCGTGATTGAAGTACGTCCGCGTGAGGAGCTCGGAGAGCTGACGGAGATCGGCGGCGGCTCTTTGCAGGAAGGGCTGGAGCGATTCGGGCGCGGCGAGATCGGAGACGTCGGCGAGCTGGACGTTGGTGAGGAGCCGGAGCAGGAGGCGGGCCTCGGCGGGGCGGCGGGTGCGGGAGCGGCTTTCGGGCAACTGTTCGAGGTGTTCGCTGAGGCGGGCGAGTTGAAAGACGAGTGCGCGGGGGTTGGCTTCGTCGATCAGGAGCAGGTCGAGGACGAGGTCGGTCTGCATGGAGGTTTGGTAGCGGGCGCGATAGGTGAGGGTGCTGTCGGCGATTTCGAGGACGGCTTCGAGTTCGCCGCGGTTGACGACGGGGTCAGCGGCGAGGGCGTGCTGGAGAAGTTCGATCATCTGGAGCGATCGTTCGAGGCGGCGGCCGATATCGAGGAAGCGCCAGCCTTCGCCGCGGGTCATGCTTTCGAGGGTGAGGCCGGAGAAGGCGGCCAGGGTGATGACGGTCTGGTTGAGGAGATCGAGGGCGGCGGAGAGGCGGAGGGGTTCGGGGGGCGGTTCGGCGGCGAACTGCTGGTCGAGGCGGGTGAGGATGCGCCAGGCGTCGGCGGAGATGCGGTCGCGCATGGGCCAGACGACGGAGTGGATGAGATGGATGCTGTGGCCGAGGCTGCCCCGCCGGGCGCCATCGTAGAGGAGGGCGAGCAGGGGGGCTTCGAGGTGAGGGCTGGTGGGTTTGATGTAGCCCTGGTGCTGGAGAAGACGGGCGCCGGCGTGGAGGCCGCTGGCCTGGGTGGCGTCGCTTTCCTGGGTGAGGCGGGGGAGCATGGAGCGGATGACGCGAACCATGGCTTCGACGCGTTCGAGGTAGCGGCCGAGCCAGAACAGGTTGTCGGCCACGCGGCTGGGCAGATCGAAGGTGGCGCGGCTGACGGGGAGGCGCCGGGAGGTGGGCGGCAAGAGGGTGAGCTGCTCTTCGGCTTTGCCGCCGAGGACCCAGGTGTCCTTACTGCCGCCGCCGCGCTGGACGCTGACGACGAGGTTATCGAGCGACGGGGTGACGCGGGTGAGGCCGCCGGGCATGACTTTGTAGCCGCCTTCGTGGGCGACGGCGTAGACGCGAACGACGACGTGGCGGGGGGCGAGTTGGCCGTCCTCCCAGACGGGTACGGTGGAGAGGGCGACCTGCTCCTGGGCTACCCACTTGCCGGGCTCGGCGCGCATTTTGGAAACCAACTGGCGCCGTTCGACCTCGGTGAGCCGGGCGCCGAAGATGGGCTGGTCGCCCGGGCGGGGGAAGACGGGCTTGACGACGAGGTTGTGCAACTGGCTGGCGACGTAGGAGAGCGGCCCTTCCTGCCCGCACCACCAGGTGGCGACGGTGGGCATCTTCAACTCTTCGCCGAGCAGTTGGCGGCACAGGGAGGGATAAAAGGCCGAGGGGGCGGCCGACTCGACCATCCCGCTACCGAGTGCATTGGCGATGGCGACGTTGCCGCAGCGGACGGCCTGGACGAGGCCGGGGATGCCGAGCATCGATTCGGGCCGGAGTTCGAGCGGGTCGCAGAAGCCGGCGTCCTGGCGGCGGACGATGACATCGACGGGTAGCAGGCCGCCGAGGGTTTTGAGATAGACGTGGTTGTCGCGGACGGTGAGGTCTCCGCCTTCGACGAGGGTGAAGCCGAGGTAGCGGGCCAGGAAGGCGTGTTCGAAGTAGGTTTCGTTGTAGGGTCCGGGCGTCAACAGGACAATGCGGGGGTTGTCGCGCTGGTGGGCGGCGAGGGCGGTGAGGGTTTGGCGGTAGGCTTGAAAGAAGCCCGCCAGGCGGCGGACGTTCGAGTTTTTGAAGACATCGGGGAGGACGCGGGAGCAGACCAGGCGATTTTCGAGGGCGTAGCCGGCGCCGGAGGGGGCCTGGGTGCGATCGGCGAGGACCCACCAGTTGCCGTTGGGGGCGCGGGCGATATCGGCGGAGTAGAGATGCAGAAAGGTGCCGCCCGGCACGGCGATGCCCTGGCAAGGGCGAAGGAAGCCGGGGTTGGGGTAGAGCAGTTCGGCGGGCAGCAGGCGGTTTTTGAGGAGGCGCTGGGGGCCGTAGGCGTCGGCGAGGATGCTGTTAAGCAGGCGGGCGCGTTGGGCGACGGCAGCTTCAATGGACCGCCATTCGGCGGGATCCATGACGAGGGGCACGGGGTCGAGGGGCCAGGGGCGATCGGTGCTTTGGGGGTCGCCGTAGACGTTGTAGGTGATGCCGTGGTCGTGGATGAGCCGCTGGCCCTCTTTCCAGCGTTCGCGGAAGCCACCTTCGCCGAGGGTCAGGATGGATTCGGTCAAACCGCGCCAGTGGGGCCGGATGGCGCCGGAGGGCTGGAGAACCTCGTCGTAGAACCCCTCTTCGGGCTGGTAGCGCCAGGGGGAGTCGAGGGTTTTCATCCTTCCCATGTTCCCACATTGCCCGGTTCTCCCATTGCCCGGCGCCGTCCGGCGGCTGCGTTATCCTAGGGGAAAGTGCTGGTTACGATCGAAACCAAGGTTGAACGGCCCAAGTGGCTGCGCGCGCCGGCTCCGGTGGGCGAGAACTACCGCGAGTTGAAGCAGCTGGTGGCCGACCTGCAATTGCACACGGTCTGCGAGTCGGCGGCGTGTCCGAACATTGGCGACTGCTGGAACCGGCGGACGGCTACCTTCATGATTCTGGGCAACGTGTGCACGCGGCGCTGCGGTTTTTGTGCCGTGCAGAAGGGTGCGCCGCTGGCGGTGGATATGGACGAACCGCGCCGGGTGGCCGAGGCGGTGGCGCTGATGGGATTGCAGTATGCCGTGGTGACCAGCGTGAACCGCGATGACCGGAAGGACGGCGGCGCGCTGCTGTTCAAAATGACGATTGAGGCGATTCGCGAACGGGTGCCGGGGTGCCGGGTCGAGGTGCTGGTGCCCGATTTTCAGGGAAAGCGCGAAGCCATGGAGATCGTGATGGAAGCCGCGCCGGACGTGCTCAACCACAACACGGAGACGGTACCGCGGCTGTACCGCATGGTGCGACTGGGGGCCCGCTACGAGCGATCGCTCGACATGCTGGCTTATGCCAAGACGCTGCGCCCGGAGACGCCCACCAAGTCCGGCGTCATGCTCGGGCTCGGCGAGACGCCCGAAGAGGTCGTGCAGGTGATGAAAGATCTGCGGGCGCACCACGTGGATATTCTGACGCTGGGGCAGTACCTGCGGCCTTCGCCGAAGCATCTGCCGATTCTGCGCTACATTCCGGTGGAGGAGTTCGCCGAGTACCGGCGCCTGGGCTACGAGATGGGCTATGGGCACGTCGAAGCCGGGCCGCTGGTGCGCAGCAGCTATCACGCCGACGAGGGTGTGTCGAGCGCCTTCAGGATGGCAGACGCAAAATCGTTGACCACGGCGTGATCGGAGTTTGCCAGGACGACAATCGTCAGGTTCGTTTCCGGGTACAGGACGAGCAGCGTCCGGGCGCCCTGCTGGGAACCGCTGTGGGAGATGGCCGGGCGGCCGGCTAGCGGCATGACATTCCAGCCCAGTCCGTAGCCGGTCAGTTGGCCGTCGAGCAGGCGTTGGCGCTGCGTCATCATGCGCATGGTGGGGCGCTTGAGGAGCAGGCCGGTCTCGTAGGCGTTGGCAAAGGCGATGAGATCGAAGACCGTGGCGGCGAGGCCCCCGCCGGGGATCTTGTTGCTGGTATCGGCCAGGCCCGTGTGGAGGATGCGGCCGTCTTTGCTTTTGGCGTAGCCGCGGGAGCGATGGCGGATGATCTCGGTCTGGTCGTCGGCGCGGATGGAGCCCATGCCCGCCGGCTTGAAGATGTTCTCACGCAGGTACTGGAGAAAGGGGAGGCCGGCAGCGGCTTCGACGGCGGCGCCGGCCAGGTTGTAGCCGTAGGTGGTGTAGAGGTACTTGGTGCGGGGTTGGTGGACGAGCGGATCCTGCGCGAAGATGCGCAAGGGGTCGAGCAGGTTGGTGTAGTGGACCGTCGAGGCCAACTCGTCACCGAGGTAGTGGCGCACCCCGGCGAGGTGGCCGAGCAGGTCGAGCACGGAAACGCCCCACTGCTTCTGCGGAAACGCTGGGACATAGTTCTGCACCGGGGCGCTTAGATTGAGCTTGCCGCGTTCGTAGAGTTGGAGGGCGGCCACGGCCGTAATCGGCTTAGAGAGGGAGGCCAGGCGGTAGACGGTATCCGGCCGGGCGGGAACGTCTTGTTCGAGGTCGGCCTTGCCGAAGCCGGCGGCGAGGCGGAGGATGCCTTTTTCGGCAATCGCCACGCTGACGCCAACGACCTGCTGCCGCTGGCGTTCGGCCTCGATTGCCTGTTCGACGCGCCGCGCCTTGTCCGCGGACCACTCATCGGCGCGGAGCAGGGCGGCCAGGAAAAGAACGATGGTCCACCGCATAGCGTACAAGTTTAGCCGAACCCGAGGCTGCTACACTGCGTATTTCCTCTCGAAGGGGGATTTTCCGGTGCTTAAGTTTTTGCTCTGGTGTATTCTGCTGATCCTGTGCTGGCCGTTAGCGGTGCTGGCGCTGGTGCTCTATCCGGTCATCTGGCTGGTGCTGCTGCCCTTCCGCCTGGTGGGCGTGGTGGTTTCGGGCGTCCTGGATCTCATCTGGTCGCTGTTCGGCCTTCCTGCGCGCCTGGTCCGGAAGCTTGCTTAGCGTCTACTTGTTGTTGAGCATGGCGGTAGGCGCCGGCGTGGGGTTGATTTGGCCGGAGTTTGGCCAGAGCCTGGCGCCGGTGGGCCGCATATTTTTGAAGCTGATTCAGGCCGTCATCGCCCCCGTGCTGTTCGGCGCGCTGGTGGCGGGTTGTGCCCGGGGGGCGGGAATTGGGCAGTTGGGGGGGCGGGCGGTGGTGCTTTTTGAGATTGCTACCTCGATTGGGCTGCTGCTTGGATGGGGCATGGTGTGGTGGTTCGAGCCCGGGGTGGGGGTGGCGCTGCGGTCCGCGCCGGTGGCGGCGGCGCCGGCGGCGAACTTTGGCGAGGTGGTGGCGAATCTGTTTCCGGCGAGCATCTTCGAGGCGATGGCCAAGGGCAACGTGCTGCAGATTGTCTTGTTCAGTGTGATGGTGGGGGTGGCGGCGCAGGGGCAGGAGCGGTTCATCCGGTTCGCCGAGTCGGTGGCGGCGGTGGCGTATGCATTTATCCGGTACGTGATGCTGCTGGCGCCGGCGGGGGTGGCGGCTTCGATGGCGGCCACGGTGGGGGCGGGCGGCTTTGCGGTGATTCAAGGCTTGAGCTACTTCGCCCTGCTGGCTTGGGCGGCGCAGGGGCTTTTTGCCGGGGTGATCGCGCTGGGGCTGTGGGGGGCGGGCGTCTCTGTACGGCGCTTCGCCATGGCGGTGCGGGAGCCGTTTTTGCTGGCGCTGGGCACCACGTCGAGCGCCGCCGCCCTGCCCAAGGCGATGGAGGCGATGGAGAGTTTCGGGGTGCGGCGCGAGGTGGTGAGCCTGGCGCTACCGCTCGGGTTGAGCTTCAACCTGTGCGGCAGCACGATTCATCTGGCGA
The DNA here is from genome assembly GCA_026393985.1 of Acidobacteriota bacterium. Lineage (GTDB taxonomy): Bacteria > Acidobacteriota > Terriglobia > Bryobacterales > Bryobacteraceae. Next base: position 75,830 of record JAPKZB010000073.1, on the reverse strand, counting down.
TGGCGACGCTGTTTGTAGCGCAGGCGGCGGGCATCGCGTTGAGTCCCGGCCAGCAGGTGATGATTCTGGCTACGTTGAAGCTGACGAGCAAGGGAGTCGCCGGCATTCCGCGGGCGAACTTTGTGATTCTCTCGAGCTTGTTCACGGCGTTCGGCCTGCCGCTCGAAGGACTGGCGATGCTGCTTGGCATTGACGCGGTGATCGACATGATCCGCACGGGAGTCAATATTCTGGGCAACTGCGCTGCTACGGCGATCCTGGACCGGAGGTCCTAAGGGGGCGGGAGAGGTGGCCGCGACCTCCCCGCCCCGGTTGGTAACTACTTGTCGAAGTGGCTGGTAACGGCGCCTTTGGCCGAGGAGCCGACCAGGGCGATGTACTTAGCATAAACGCCGTTGGTGTACTTCCACGGCGGTTTGGTCCAGTTGGCGAAGCGGGCGGCGATGGTCTCCGGCGCCACTTCGAGATCGATCACCGACTTTTCCAGATCGATGTGGATCATGTCGCCGTCTTCAACCACGGCAATCGGACCGGCGTCGACGGCTTCGGGAGCGACGTGGCCGATCATGAAGCCGCGGGTGGCGCCGCTGAAGCGGCCATCGGTGAGCAGGACCACGTCTTCGCCGAGGCCCGCACCCATGATGGCGCTGGTGACGCCGAGCATTTCACGCATGCCGGGGCCGCCCTTGGGCCCTTCATAGCGAATCACCACGACATCGCCGGGCTGAATCTGCCCGGTCTGCACGGCGGTCATGGCGTCCTCTTCCCGGTTGAAGCAGCGGGCCGGTCCGCGATGGCTCTTCTTGGCGATGCCGGTGACTTTGAGCACGGAGCCTTCCGGCGCGAGGGAGCCTTTGAGGATCAACAGGCCGCCGGTCTTTTTGATGGGCGCATCGAGCGGCCGAATCACCTGCTGGCCGGGCGTTTCCACCACGGCGAGCAGCTCTTCGTTGATGGTCTTGCCGGTGACAGTCAGGCAGTTGCCATCGGCATACCCACCATCGACGAGGCGCTTGGCGATGAGCGGAATGCCGCCGGCGGTATCGACGTCGGCGGCGAAGTACTTGCCGGCCGGCTTGATGTCGAGATAGAGCGGGGTGCGCTGGCTGATGGTTTGGAAGTCGTCGATGTCGAGCGCGACGCCGGCGTCTTTGGCCATGGCGAGCAGGTGCAGAACGGCGTTGGTGGAGCCGCCGCTGGCGGCCACCGAGGCGATCGCGTTTTCAAACGAGGTGCGGGTGCAGATGTCGCGGGGTTTGATGTCCTTGCGCACGGCATCCATGATGACGCGGCCGCAGTAGCGCGACACGTCATCCTTGCGGGGGTCGACCTGCGGGATGCTGGCGGTGAACATCGGAGCCAGGCCGATGATCTCCATCACGGTGGCCATCGTGTTCGCCGTGAACTGGCCGCCGCAGGCGCCGGCGCCCGGGCAGGCGTGGTCTTCAATGGCGAGGAGTTCGGCGTCGGTAATCTTGCCGGCGGCGTTGGCGCCCACGGCCTCAAAAACGTCCTGGATGGAGAGAAGCTTGTCGCCCAGTTTGCCGGGCATGATGGACCCGCCGTAGAGGATCAGGCTGGGGATGTTCAACCGGAGCAGGCCCATGGCCGCGCCGGGGATGGTCTTATCGCAGGCCACCAGGGTAACGAGGCCGTCAAACATATAGCCGCGCGCGGTGAGTTCGATCGAGTCGGCGATCAGGTCGCGGCTGACGAGCGACGCTTTCATGCCTTCAGTGCCCATGGTCACGCCATCGCTGATGGCGATGGTGTTGAACTCCATGGGTGTGCCACCGGCGGCGCGGACGCCCTCTTTGACCTTTTCGGCCAGCGCGCGCAGATTGTAGTTGCACGGCATGGTTTCAATCCAGGTGTTGGCGATGCCGATGATCGGCTTGCGGAGGTCTTCGTCGGTGAAGCCAATGGCCTTCAGCATGGAACGCGCGGGCGCGCGATCGCGGCCCTGGGTGATGGTGTAGCTGCGGAGTGACATAAAGCACTTCTATTCTAACTAGTTCATGCGATACAATTCCGGCCATGAAGCGAACCCTCCTCCTGCTGGCCGCCTGCGCGGCGTTGCTGCCGGCGCAACCGAAGAAGATCCTGGTGATGGGCGACACCGAAGTCGCCCGGGAGTTACAGACCGTCTCGGATAAAGTCCGGGTGGTGAACGTGACGCGGGATACCCTGGCTGGCGAGATTGCCGATGCTGATGCGGTGGTGGGCGAGGTGCGGCCGCAGGACATTCGGGCGGCCAAGAAGTTGAAGTGGGTGCAGACGATGAGCGCCGGCGTCGAGCGGGTGCTGCATCTGTCGGGTGGCGCAGACCTGCGCGACTCCAGCATCATTCTCACCAACAACCAGATTGTGCAGGGACCAGAGATCGCCGACCACGCGCTGGCCATGCTGCTGGCGCTCTCGCGCGGCATCTATAAGTTCGTCGGCGACCGCACGACCGAAACCTGGCAGCCGCGGCCCTATCCGGGCATTGAACTGAACGGACGGACGGCCGTCGTCATCGGCTGCGGCGGAATCGGCCAGCAGATTGCTCTGCGGAGCTGGGCGTTCGGGATGACGGTGATTTGCGTCGACCCGGAGGACCTTCCCTTCTCCCCGTTCATCAAGCGGACGGTGAAGCCGGATCAGTTGGACGAGGTGGTGCCGGAAGCCGATGTGATCTTCATCTCCGCACCGCACACTGAGAAGAGCCACAAGATGATGGGAACACGGCAGTTCGACCTGATGAAGAAAGACAGCTTCTTCATTGCCGTCAGCCGGGGCGGCATCTATGAGATGGGGGGCCTCGTGAAGGCGCTCGACAGCAAGCGGATTGCCGGGGCGGGCGTGGACGTGACCGATCCGGAGCCGCTGCCGCAGGGCCACGCGCTGTGGAAGTTTCCGAACGCCATCATCACGCCGCACATTGCCGGACGCAGCGACAAGGACCGGGCGCGGATGATCGGGACCATCAAAGAGAATGTGAAGCGGTTTGTCGACGGCCGTCCGATGCTGAATGTAGTAGACAAGCAGAAGGGCTATTGACGAATCTATAGGGATGGCCTCTCCACCTCGCGTAGCCGTCCTTGGCGCCGGCAACATGGGCGCCGCGCTCCTCGGCGGCATGCTGAAAGCCGAAGTGGTGGAGGCCTCCCAATGCGTGGCGACGACGCGGACCGGGGCTTCGGCCGCTGCCCTCGCCAAGCGATTCGGCATCCTGGCTACGGCCGGCGGCAACCGCGAGGCGGCCGCCGCGGCCGATATCGTGATCCTGGCCGTAAAACCCGTCAACGTTTCCAAGGTGATCCGCGAGATTCGCGACGTGCTGCGGCCGGACCAGATCCTGATTTCACTGGCCGCCATGTTGCCGCTCGCCGTGCTCGAAGCCGAAGCCGGCGTACCGATGGCCGTCTTTCGCGCCATGCCGAACATTCCCGTGATCCTCGAAGAGGGCGCCATCGGCCTGAGTCACAACGCCGTGGCGACGCGGGCGCAACGCGAGATGGTCGAAAGCATTTTCCGGGCGGTGGGCGTAGTGGCCTGGGTCGACGACGAGCAGATGGACGCCGTGACGGCGCTCTCCGGCTCCGGCCCCGCCTACGTCTACATCTTCATCGAGGCGATGATCGCGGCGGGCCTCAAAATGGGCCTCTCGCGCGACATCTCCACCCGGCTGGCCGAGCAGACCGTGCTCGGCGCAGCGAAGCACGTGCGCGACTCCGGCCTCCATCCGGCGATCTTGCGGGACCAGGTGATTACCCCCGGGGGCGTGACGATCGCCGCGATTCATGAACTCGAACGGCACGGCCTCCGCAGTATGCTGATCTCGGCCATCGAAGCCGCCACGCAGCACAGCCGGAACAAGACCAGGGCCATGCTTGATTCGCTCGAAACTCCACAGCCATGACCCATCACATTCTCTCCATTCACGCGCATCCGGACGACGCCGAAATTCTCGCCGGCGGCACCCTGGCTCTGCTGGCGGAAGCCGGCCACCGGGTGACCATCGTCTCGATGACCCCAGGCGACTGCGGATCAATGGAACAAGGCCCGGAGGAGATCGCCGCCATCCGCCGCCGGGAGGCCGCTGCGGCCGCCGCACTCATCAGCGCCGCCTACGAATGCGCCGAGTTTCGTGATCTCTCCATCTTCAACGACGACCCCAGCCGCCGCCGCGTCACCGAGCTGCTCCGGCGGCAGCAGCCGACCCTCATCCTCACCTCCTCCCCCACCGACTACCACTGCGATCACGAAGCCACCAGCACACTCGTACGCGATGCCTGCTTCGCCGTCTCCTGTCCCAACTACCGCTGCGGCGAGGCCGCCCCGCTGCCCGGCATTCCGCACCTGTACTTCATGGACTCGATCGAGGGACGTGACCGCGATGGCCGCCCCGTGCAAGCCGACTTCGCCGTCGACATCGGGCCGGAGTTTACCCGCAAGCGCGAGATGCTGGCCGCGCACGCCAGCCAGCGCGAGTGGCTGCAGCGGCAGCATGGCATGGACGACTATCTACACTCGATGGAGGAGTGGACGCGGGCGCGGGGGCAATCGGTGGCCGTGCGTTACGCCGAAGGCTTCCGGCAGTACAAGCACCATCCGTATCCGGCGACGCCGCTGCTGCAGGAGTTAGTCGGAGACCGGCTGCGGCGCTAGCCGCGCGGAGCCCTTCTGACGAGAGAACCAATGCGTTTTTGGGTTGCAGCGTTGAGCTGTTGTGCCGTGCTGGCGCAGGAGCCGTCGAAAAAGACGATCGTGGTAACGGGCGCCTACGAGGCTATCCCACTTGAAGAGGCCGACCGGAATGTGAAGGCGATTCCGGCGCGCGAGTTGGCGCCGCTGGCCGGATCGATCAGCGATCTGATGAATCTCGACGCGTCGGTCGACCTGCGCGAACGCGCACCCGGGGCCGTCAACAGCGGCCTGTCGATTCGCGGCGGCAGCTTTGGCCAATCGCTCATTTTGTGGAACGGCTTGCGGCTGAACAGCGCGCACACGGCGAATCTGAGCATGGACCTGCCGATTCCCCTCGAGTCGATGGCCCAGGTGGAAATCCTCAAGGGCTCCGGCTCCACGCTCTACGGCTCGGACGCCACGGCCGGGGTGGTCAACGTCATCTCCCGGCCGCCGGCGTTGAGCGAGGTGCGTTTCCGCAGCGGCTTTGGCAACTGGGGAACCCAGCAGCAGCATGCCTCGGTTGCCTACGTCGGCAAGGGCCTCGCGCAGCACTGGACCATGGCGCGCGACTTTTCCCGCGGCTTCATGGCCAACCGCGACTATCGCAACCTGTCTCTCGCCTCGCAGACGCAGTTCCGGCGGACCGAACTGACGCTTGCGTTGAACGACCGGCCCTACGGCGCCGAACAGTTCTACGGCAACTTCAACTCCTGGGAGCGCACCAAAGCCTGGTTTGCCGGCCTGCGGCAGGGCATCGGGCAAAAGACCAACCTCCTGTTTGCCTACCGCCGGAACACTGATCTGTTTGTCCTCTACCGCGACCGTCCGCAGGTGTTCACCAACCGGCATGCCGTCGAAACCTGGCAGGCCAGTCTGCGCCGCGTCGAGAACCTGCCGCGGAACGCCCGGCTGCACTGCCGCTTATGACATCCGCGCCTTGCGGCGCTTTTCGCTCACCCTGGGCCTGCGCGACGAGATCTATCGCAACTTCCAGCACCAGTGGAACCCCTCGGCGGGCGCCGGCTTCTGGCTGAACTCGTGGGCGAAGCTGCGGGCCTCCGCCAGCCGGGCGTTCCGCTTGCCCACCTACACCGACCTCTACTACCGCGACCCGGCCAACATCGGTAACCCGCTGCTGCGGCCGGAACGGGCCTGGACCTACGAGGGGGGCCTCGATGTGTCCTTGCCGCGGGAGGCCAAGGCGGCGGTCACGATCTTTCAGCGGCGGGAACGGGACGGGATCGACTTCGTCCGGCGCTCCGCGGCTGACATCTGGCGCGCGACGAATTTCCAGGCGTTGAACTTTACGGGGGTCGAGGCGCAGGTGGCGGTGGTGGCGGTGCGGCGGCACCGGATTGAGCTGTCCTACACGGGATTGAACGGGGCGCAGACCGTGTTGATGGGGATGCAATCGAAGTATGTGTTCAACTATCCCCGCCACGCGGGCGTGGCCACCTGGCAGGCGGCATGGAGCAACGGGCTGATGGCCCGGACGCGGCTGGGCGCCCTTGAACGGTTCGGCCGGTCGCCGTACGCCGTCTGGGATACGTTTCTGGCCTGGCAGAAAGGCCGCGTACGCCCGTACCTGCAATTGACCAATCTCACGTCTACCCGGTATCAGGAGCTGATCGGAGTGAGCATGCCCGGTCGCAGTGTGTTGGGAGGCCTCGAACTTGTGCTCTACCGGCCGCGATAAACTACAGAAGGGATCTGCTTTGCTTCGACACCTTTGCACCTTCGCCCTGCTGGGGAGCCTTTGCGTGGCCCGCGCCGCCGAATCGGGCCAACTGGATGCCAACGTGTCGCTGTTCACCGTCCTGTGCGCCCTGCATGCCGCCGGCTACGACGCCGAAATTGATTCGCCCAATAACCATCCCCTGCGCGCCGCCGCCGTGCGGAACCTGGCCAGCCGTAATCTCACCACGGCCGGCGAACTGCGCGAATGGCTTGAAAACCGCAAGCTGGGGCCGAAGCGCCTCGATCTGAACCGGTTCCTCTCGTTTGCCCTCTCCGTGGACGGCCCGCCGAAGTTCAATTACAAATTCGCCTCGCACGAGATGCCGCCCGATGTGGTTCCGCTGGCCGGTTTTGAAAGGCTGATCAGCCGCTTCTATGCCGAAGCGCAGGTGGAGGAGCTCTACAAACAGGCCCAGCCGGCCATCGAGCGCGTGCTCGCCAGCTATCAGCCCGCCGTCGTGCAGACCCTGGGCCAGGTTAACGGCTACCTGCGCAACCCCACCAGCGGCTACGCCGGCCGCCGCTTCTCGATCATCGTCGAACTGCTCGGTCCCCCGAACCAGATTCAGACACGCGCCTACCGCGACGACTACTACCTGATTCTCACGCCTTCGCCCGAGCTGCAGACGGACTACATTCGCTATGCCTACCTGCAGTATCTGCTCGACCCGCTCAGCTTCAAGTTCGCCGCCAAGCTCGAAAAAAAGAAGCCGCTCATCGATCTGGCGCAGGCCGCCCCGGCGCTTGAAGAGCACTACAAAGCCGATTTCTCGCTGCTCACGACGGCCAGCCTCATCCGGGCCATCGAAGCCCGGATCGACCGGCGCAAGAGTGCCGATCAGGCGCTCCGCGAAGGCTTCATCCTGACGCCCTATTTCAGCGAGGCGCTCGCCAAATATGAAGCGCAGGAGGCCTCCATGCGGCTGTACTATCCGGAGATGATCGATGCCATCGACCTCAAGAAAGAGGATAAGCGCCTGGCTTCGGTCGACTTCCTGAAAGACCGCCCCGTGAAGACCGTCACCGTGGTCGGCAAAGAGGAGAAGGTCGAGTTGACCGGGGTTTTCAAGACGCTTGAAGAGGCCGAAACCCTCTACCGCGCCGCCAAACTCGAACCCTCCCGCGACCTGTTCCTCCGCGCCCTGCAGGAGACGGCCGACCAACCGCTCCACGCAAAAGCTTATTATGGTTTGGGCCGTGTTGCCGCGCGCCAAGCCAATCTCGAGTTGGCCGAAAAGATGTTCACGAAAGTGCTGGAGCTCTCCCCCGACCCGCAGACCAAAGCTTGGACCCACGTCTACCTGGGCAACCTGGCCGAGCGGGCGCAGGATCCTCAGCAGGCCACGGCGCAGTTCGCAGCCGCCCTGGCCGTTCCCGGCGCCACCGCCGCGGCCCGCCAAGCCGCCCAGCAAGCGCTCAACAAGTTAGCTAATACCCCGAAGGAGAAGGAATGATTATGTCCCGTTTTGTCCGCCTCGCCTGCAGCGTGGGCCTTTTGGCCGCTGTCGCGCTGGCTCAGCCCAAGCCGAAGTCCCAGAAAGAAGTCGATGCCATCATGGCCATGCAGAACGCGCCGGATGCCGATGGGCGCATCAAGGCCGCGCAGGCGCTGATCACCAAGTTCGCCGATACGGAGTTCAAGCCGTGCGCGCTGTACGTGAGCGCCTCCTCCTACCAGCAGAAAGGGGATGTGGAGAACGCGATCGTATGGGCGGAGAAGACCCTCGAAGTCGACAAGACCAACTTCATGTGCATGAACATGATCGCCTCCGGCCTGGCGCAGAAGACCCGCGAATTCGACCTCGATAAAGAAGAGAAGCTCGGCCGCGCCGTCAAGATGGCCAACGCCGCCATGGAAGCGGTCAAGACCGCCACTAAGCCCAACCCGGGGATTCCCGATGACCAGTGGGAGATGATCAAGAAAGACTACACGGCCGAAGCGCATCAGGCCCTGGGCCTGGTGGCCATGGCGCGGAAGAAGTATCCGGATGCCATCGCCGCCTTCAAGACCGCCGCCGAGACGACCCCGCAGCCGGACCCGGCGACCCTCGTTCGCCTGGCGAGCGCCTACAACCTGGCCAACCAGCCCGACAACGCCATCGCGGCGGCCGATCGCGCCATGGCCGTGCCGGACGTTAATCCCGCCATCAAGCAGGTGGCCGTTGCCGAGAAGGAACGCGCGACCAAGGCCAAGGCAGGCAAGTAGACCGGATGGGCGCGGCGTGGGAACCTCTTGCCGACCAGATCGGCCACCAGTTTCAGCGCCCGGAGCTTCTGGTCCGCGCCCTCACGCATAAGTCCCGTATCGCCGAGAACTCCAAGGTTGATCCCTCCCGGGACAATGAGCAGTTGGAGTTTCTCGGCGATTCCATTCTGGGGTTCCTGGTGAGCGATGCGCTGATCACCCGGTTCCCCCACTACCCGGAGGGTAAGCTCTCCAAGCTGAAGGCTTGGTTGGTCTCTTCGGTACACCTGTTAGCGATCGCGGAATCGCTACACCTCGGGGAGTATCTCCGCCTGGGCCGGGGAGAGGAGATGAGCGGCGGCCGCGGCAAGCGGGCTTTGCTCGTCAATGCCGTCGAAGCGATCCTGGCTGCGATCTATTTGGACGCGGGCATGGCGGCGGCCCGCGTCTTCGTGGAAGCCCATGTGCTGCGGGAGGCCGGCGACCTCGAGGCGGGAGGGCCGCCCGGGGTCATCGACCACAAATCGCTCCTGCAGGAGAAAGCCCAGGCGTTGAAGTATCCCCCACCGGCTTACGTCACCGTGGCCGAACGCGGCCCGGAGCATGCGAAGACCTTTACGATCGAGGTACGCGTCGGCAAGGCTCTGCAGGCCTCGGCCGAGGGGATTTCGAAGAAGGAAGCCAGCCAGCGCGCCGCCCAGGTGCTGCTCACCCGGTTGAACGGCTAAAATCGGCCGATTTCTGACCGATAACACCTTTACAATGTTCGTCATTATCGGTGCTCTGGTAGTTCTTGGATCCGTGGTTGGAGGCTACCTGCTCTCCCATGGAAAGATGTTGATTCTGTTTCAGCCCTTCGAGTTACTCATCATTCTGGGAGCGGCGATCGGTACGCTACTGATCGCCAATCCACTCTCGGTGGTCATCGGAGTGGTCAAGGGAATGATTGGCACGCTAAAGGGCAGCCCGTATTCAAAAGCCTTTTACCTGGAACAGTTGAAGATGCTGAACGACGTGTTCACCTATGCCCGTAAGAACGGATTGGTGAAGCTGGAAGCCGACGTCGAAGAGCCGGACAAGAGCCCGCTGTTTGCCAACTACAAGACCCTTCTCAGTAATCATCACGCTCTCAACTTCATCTGCGACACGCTGCGCATGGCGATCAGCGGCGGCGTGGGGCATTTTGAGATCGATCAGATGATGGAACTCGACATGGAAGTGCATCACCACGAGGCCGAAGAACCCGTACACGCGCTGAACACGATGTCGGATGCACTGCCCGGCCTGGGCATTGTAGCTGCGGTGTTGGGCATCGTGATTACGATGAACTCGTTGGGGGGCCCGGTGGAAGAGGTGGGCCACCATGTGGCGGCTGCGCTCGTCGGGACATTCCTGGGTATTTTGATGTGCTATGGGTTCTTCGGGCCGCTGGCGGCCAACATGGCGAAGCTCACGCTCGCCGAAAAAGAGTACTACAACTTTCTGCGCATCGGTTTGGTCAGCTTCATCAAGGGTTCGGCGCCAAGTCTGGCCGCCGAATTTGCCCGCCGGTCGATTCCGGCCCACTACCGTCCCTCGTTCAAAGAAATGGAGCAGGCCGTCAAGGGAGGCGCCGCATAACCATGTCCCAGGAACAGCCCATTTACGTCATTAAAAAAATTGTGAAGGGGGGGGGCCACCACGGGGGCGCCTGGAAGGTGGCCTATGCCGACTTCGTCACGGCGATGATGGCGTTCTTTATGGTGCTCTGGTTGTTGAGCGCCTCCGAGCAGGTGCAAAAAGCCGTCGGCGGATACTTCTCTGATCCGACCGGCAACGGCAAACAGGTTGGCACCACCGAGTCTGGCTTCGGCGGCGAGACAGTCAACTTGGCCGCTAACGACATGGCGAAGCTCAAGGATAAGCTGCAAGCGGCCATGCAGTCGACGCCGCAGTTCCAGAAAATCAAGGAACAGGTGAGGATGATCATCAAAGGCGACGGTCTCCGCGTCGAACTTCTCGAGACCGATCTCGGGATGTTTTTCGATTCGGGCAGCCCGGCCCCGACAGTGCGGGCGACCGAGATTCTCGGCACTCTGGCCCAGGAGATTGGCAAACTCCCGAACCGGATTGTGATTGAAGGGCATACCGATTCAAGGCCCTTTTCAAGCGACTACTCCAACTGGGAACTCTCGGCCGACCGCGCCAATACCGCCCGTCGCGTCATGCAGCTTTACGGTGTGCGCTCCGACCAGGTGGCCCAGATACGGGGCTTCGCGGACCAGTCGCTCCGGTTGGCCGACAAGCCGGAGGATCCCTCGAATCGGCGGATCTCCATCATCATTCAATACTTGAGCCGTCCGAAAGAGTCAGGCAAAGAAGAGCCGAAAAAGGGTGATGGCCATGGCGCCGATGGTGACACGCACGGAAAAGGCGCCAGCGAACACGCCAAACCCGGGCATGGCCCAGAAACGCCCGCTCCCGCCGCTGCCGATAGCCACGCTAAGCCGGCAGCAGGCCATTAGAACTCGCCAAACGATTCCATTCAAAGGCAGCGCCCGTCACCGGCCCTGCCTTCTTGTGTGTCCGCCCAAGCGCGCATCATCCACTTGCGCCGTCCTTGCTACTGCGGTTCCAGCTTCGCGGTGGCCTCATTCAAGACCACAACATCCACCCGCCGGTTCTTCCTTCTCCCTTCCTCGGTCTCGTTGTCCGCGATCGGCACGGTGTCGCCATAGCCCATCACCGCCATCCGCCCGCGCTCCACTTGATACCGCTCCTCTAGAAGCGCCATGACGGAAATCGCGCGGGCCGCCGACAGATCCCAGTTACTCCGAAAGCGCGTGGTCTGAATGGGCACTGAATCCGTGTGTCCCTCAAGACGAATCGGATTGTGCAGACGGCGCAGGCTCTCCGCCACTTTAGCCAGCGCCGGCAGCGCGGTCTCATAAACTCCATCGTCACCGGAGGGGAAAAAAGCCGCCTGCCGCAGACTCACCACCAGTCCCCGGTGGGTCATTTCCAATTGAACCGAACCGTTCTTAATCTCCTGCTTGAGTTCGTTGAGCAGCTTTTCGAGCGTGGGCCGCAGGTCCGGCTGGCTGCCGCCGGGTCCGCGCCATTGGGCGTTGCCCACGCCCTTGTTATCGATGCTGCCGCCGAGAATACCAGAAAGCTTGGCGACTACCACATCCTTTTCGAGGGCTCGCTTCACCGACTCGGAGATCATCTGCTGCCGGCCTTTGTCAGCCTGCGAACTGGCAAACATCACCACAAAGAAAGCAAATAGCAGCGTAATGAAGTCCGCGTAGGACACGAGCCACCGCTCATGGTTTTCCACCTCAGCGGCGCGTCGCCGCCCGTTTCTCATCCGTTCCCCCGCCGGTTCGGCCAGCCACTATCCAGATACATTTCCAGTTTGTCCTTGATCAGTTTCGGATTCAGCCCGTCCACGATGGCCAGCACGCCTTCGAGCATCATTTCGCGGACCTCGCTTTCGAGGCGTGCCCGCATCTTTATCTTGTTGCCGGCGGGCAGAAACAACAGGTTCGCCAGCGCCACGCCATAGACGGTCGCCACAAACGAAACGGCAATGCCGTGGCCCACCCGGTCAATGTCAGCCAGGTTCTTCATCACCTGAATCAACCCCATGACGGCGCCAATGATCCCCACCGTGGGCGAGTAACTCCCGGCGCTCTCCCAGATCTTGGCCTCCTGCTCAACGCGCGTCTCGTGGACCGCGATCTCCAGCTCCATCACCCGGCGGATCTCCGCCCCTTCCACCCCGTCGATAGCCATGTTCAAGGCCTTCCGCAGAAAGGGGTCATAAATCTTGTCCAACTCGTCCTCAAGCGAAACCATGCCCGTCCGCCGCGCGCGGTGCGCCAGCGAATAGATCACCTCAACCAGCTCCGGCTTCGCAGTCGGCGCCTCAAACAAAACATCGCGCAAGCGCAGCAATCCGCTCTTCAAGGTCCGCAGCGGATAGTGCACCATCACGGCGCCGACCGTACCGCCCAGGACAATCAACAACGCCGTCAGCTGCGAGATATCATGCAGCGAACCGCCCTCAAGAATCAGCCCGCCCACAATCGCCGACAACGCGACCAGCAAGCCTCCGAGCGTGGCATAATCCGGCCGGCGCTTCGGCTTGCTCGCTACCCTATTCGCCACCGACGACCGTCCCCGGTGCAACCACCGGATGCAACCGCTGGCGGAAGGCGACCACTAAATCCACCACCTCGGCCGGCGTCTCCCGCACAACTACCCGTTGCCCATTCGACAAACGAATGATCGTGTCCGGTTTCGATTCAATCTGCTCGATTAAATCAGAGTTGAGCACCAACGGGGAACCGTTGATGCGGGTCAGGGCAATCATTGGAGTTGGGCCTCATGCCACTTTTCGCCCCAACGCCGGCATTCTTGAAACTATTTCAGTAGCTGAAGAATCGCTTTCAATTCGGACCGCACCGCGCTCCAATTCTCCCGCGGAATTCCCTCTTCGAGAACAAACAAAGCCGCCTGCTCCTTGGGAGCCTTCGGCACTGGCTTGGGCGCCGCCGCCGGCTTGCCGCGCATCTCAAGCGCCTTCCGCGCCCCTTCAATCGTGAACCGCTTATCATAAAGAAGCCGTTTGATTTCTAGAATCAGCTCTACTTCTTTCCGCGGATAAAGCCGTTGATTGGTCCCGCTCTTTTTGGGCCGCAACTGCGCAAATTCCGACTCCCAATAGCGCAAAACATAGGGCTTCACCCCCGCCAACTTACTGACGTCGCCGATGCGGAAGTACAGTTTATTGGGAATTTCCGGCGTTTCGAGCAGGCTCTCGCCCCCGGAAGTCGATTCGATCTGCTTGCGCGCAGGCACCTTAGTGGATAGTATGCACCCGGCGGCGGCGTCCGCGCTACTGCCCCGTCCCGCTCCCGAGGACTGCTACCCCGGGACAGCCACGGGTTACCATGAAGTTTTCATGCAACTGCTTGCCGGAATTCACCCCGTCACCGAAGCCCTGCGCGCCGGCCAACCCATCGAACGCATCCTCATTGCCAAAGGCGCGGGCGGACCCAAGATCCAACTCATCATCGACCTGGCCAAAAAGGCCAAAGTCCCCCTGCGCTACGAACCCCGCGAGGCGCTCGACCGCGCCAGCAAAGCGGCCACGCACCAGGGCGTCGTCGCCTTCACCACCGGCCAGCGCTACGCACAGTTTGCCGAAATCCCCGAAAAGGCCCAACTCCTGGTCCTGCTCGACGGCATCGAAGATCCTCACAACCTCGGCGCCATAGTTCGGTCCGCCCACGCCGCCGGCGCCGATGCCGTCCTGTTACCGGACCGCCGCGCCGCCCCCGTTACCGAAGTCGCCGCCAAAGCCGCCGCCGGCGCCCTGGCCCATCTCCCCGTCGTCCGCATCGGCAACGTCGCCCAGACCCTCGAAAAACTCAAGCAGCAGGGCTTCTGGATCTACGGTCTCACCGAACGCGGCACTGAGACCTATGACGAGGTGCTCTTTCACCGCCCCACCGTTCTGGTCGTCGGCGCCGAAGGCGCGGGCCTGCACGACCTGGTAGCCAAGAACTGCGACGTGCTCGTCAATATCCCTATGTACGGTAAAATCGGGTCGCTCAACGTCAGCGTCGCCACCGGCATCGCGCTGTTTGAGTGGCGCCGGCGCGCGGGAACGGTTCGCTAAAGCGACACCCCGGGCGGGAGCGATACCATAGTAAGTATGCGGCCCCTTCTCGCCCTATCGCTCTCGCTAGCTATCCTCCTCGCCTCTCTTCACGCTGCTGTTCCCGTACGCGCCCGCAAGGCGATGGTCGTCTCCCGCGAGGCCAATGCCACCGATGCGGGCCTCGCCGTCCTGGTCGCCGGCGGCAACGCCGTCGACGCGGCCATCGCCGTCGGCCTCGCCCTCGCCGTCACCCACCCCTCGGCCGGCAACCTCGGCGGCGGCGGCTTCCTGCTTGTCCGCATGGCCGACGGCCGCACCAACTTCATCGACTTCCGCGAACGCGCCCCAGAGAAGGCCACCCGCGACATGTATCTCGACAAGGACGGCCGCCCCACCCGCGACTCGCTCGTCGGCTGGCGCGCCGCCGGCATCCCCGGCACCGTCCGCGGCTTCGAACTCGCCCATCGCCAGTACGGCAAAGCCAAGTGGGCCGATCTGGTCGCCCCTGCCGTCAAACTGGCCAAGCAGGGCTTCCCCGTCAGCTACGGTCTGGCCAACTCGCTCAAGAACTCGAAGCTCCTCGCCCAGTTCGCCGACTCCCGGCGCATCTTCCAACGTGACGGCAGGTTTTATGAACCAGGCGAGCGCCTCGTGCAGCCCGAACTCGGCGCCGTGCTCGAACGCCTGCAAAAGATCGGCCCCCAGGACTTCTACGAGGGCGAAACCGCCCGCCAACTCGTCGGCGGCGTCAGCAATATGGGCGGACTGTTCACCCTGAACGATCTCGAAAACTACCAGGCCGCCGAACGCGTGCCGCTCACCGGAGCCTACCGCGGCTATCAGATCATCACCGCCCCGCCCCCCAGCTCCGGCGGCATCGGCATCCTTCAGATGCTCGGCGTGCTCGAACCCACCGCCTACGCCGCCTCCGGCGCCGGCGCCGCCCAGGCCATCCACTACACGGCCGAAGCCATGCGGCGCTTCTACGCCGACCGCTCCGAGTATATGGGCGACCCGGACTTCTTCCCGGTGCCCACCAAAAAACTTCTCGATCCCCGCTACCTCACCAAGCTCCGCGAGTCAATCGACCCGAACGCCGCCACCAGCTCCGATCAAATTAAACCCGGCAATCTCGCCCCCTACGAATCGGCCGAAACCACCCACTACTCCATCGTCGACGCCGCCGGCAATGCGGTCGCCGTCACCTACACCCTCAACGGCGGCTATGGATCCGGCGCCACCGCCCCGGGCCTCGGCATCCTGCTCAACAACGAAATGGATGACTTCTCCGTCAAGCCCGGCGCGCCAAACCTCTACGGCGCCATCGGCGGCGAGGCCAACGCCATTCAACCCGGCAAGCGCCCGCTGAGTTCAATGACCCCCACCATCGTGCTCAAGGACGGCAAACTGGCCCTCGTGGTCGGTACCCCCGGCGGCACCCGCATCCTGACGAGTGTGCTGCAGGTCCTCCAAAACGTCATCGACTTCCAGATGCCCATTCAGGACGCCGTCAACTTTCCCCGCTACCACCACCAATGGCGCCCGGACAAGCTCTTTCTCGAACCCGGCTTCTCGCCCGACACGCGCCGCCTGCTCGAGCAAAAGGGCCATCACCTCGAATCCGCGGCCAGCATCTGTGAGATATCCGCCGTTCAAGTGGAAGCCTCCGGCTGGCTCGCCGGCGCAGCCGACCCGCGCGTGGAAGGCAAGGCCGCCGGCTACTAGCACGGAACCCCCAAATGAACCACGCCGTCTCCACCCACTTTCTCGTCAACCAGCGGTTGACCAACGTCTGGCTTGACCGGATCTATGAAGCCGGCATTCCGGCCGTCGAAATCTTCTGCGCCAAGCGGCATCTCGACTGGCACAACAGGGCCCAGATCAACGAACTCGCCCACTGGTTCTCCGACGCCCCGCTCAAGCTGCACTCGCTCCATTCGCCCATGTTCAACGATGAGGTCTGGGGACGCACCGGACCCACCTCCATCATCAACATCGCCGACCGCAGCAAGCCCCGCCGCATCGCCGCCGTCGACGAAGTCAAGCGCACCCTCGAAATCGCTGACCAGATCCCGTGCCGCTATCTCGTCCAGCACCTCGGCGCCCCGATCGACGACTTCGACGAAGGCAAGCTCGAAGCCGCCTTCAGTTCGCTCGAGGAGATCAGCCTGTTTGCGCGTCACCGCGGCGTCGAAGTCCTGCTTGAAAACATTCCGAACGGCCTGAGTTCGGCCGAAAAGCTGAACTACTTTCTCGGGATTACCCACCTCAACCTCGGCTACTGTCTCGATGTCGGCCACGCCAATCTCATGGACGGGGTAGCCCCGACCTTCGAAATGATGAAGGACCGCATCCGCTCCACCCACGTTCACGACAACAACGGCAAGGACGATCATCACCTGTTCCCTACCCTCACCGCAGCCGGCACCATCGACTGGACGGAAACCATGACCCTGCTCCGCTCCCGCGAGCATCAATATCCCCTGCTGCTCGAACTCAAAGCCAGCCCCGACTTCCCGCAGCCGCTCGAAGCCATCCAACGTATCTTTGAAAACCTGGAGAAAGTGTAAATGTCCACCGCCCACGTCCGGATCGCGGACATCGCCCGGCACGACGGTCAAACTGTAACCCTCGCCGGCTGGCTCTATAACCTGCGGAAAAGCGGCAAGATCTGCTTTCCCATCCTGCGCGACGGCTCCGGCATGATCCAATGCGTTGCCTTAAAAGCCAACCTGCCCGAGGAGACCTTCGAAACCCTCAAGAGCCTGACGCAGGAGTCCTCGGTGAAGATCACCGGCAAAGTGCGCGCCGAACACCGGGCCGCCGGTGGTTACGAACTCGATGTCGAGTCGTGCGAAATCCTCCAGCGCGTTCCCGAAGAGACACCCTACCCTATCACGCCCAAAGAACACGGCATCGACTTCCTGATGGACCATCGCCACCTGTGGCTGCGCTCGCGCCGTCAGTTCGCCATCGGCAAGGTGCGCCACGAGGTCATCAAGGCCACCCGCGACTACTTTGACGACAACGGCTTCACCCTCGTCGACTGCCCCATCTTCACCCCCGCCGCCTGCGAAGGCACCACGACCCTGTTCGAGGTCGACTACTTTGAAGACGAGAAGGTCTATCTCACCCAGTCCGGGCAGCTCTACAACGAAGCCAACGCCATGGCCTTCGGCAAAGTCTACTGTTTCGGCCCTACCTTCCGCGCCGAAAAGTCCAAGACCCGGCGCCACCTCACCGAGTTCTGGATGGTCGAACCCGAGATGGCCTACGCCACGCTCGACGACGTGAAAACGCTCGCCGAAGGCCTCATCTGCTTCATCACCCAGCGGGTGCTCGCCAATCGCCGGGCTGAACTCGCCGTGCTCGAACGCGACGTCTCGAAGCTGGCAGCCATCACCGGCCCCTTCCCCCGTATCAGCTACGACGAAGCTGTAGAAATCCTCCGCCGCAAAGGCAGCGCCATCGAATGGGGCAGCGACTTCGGCGGCACCGACGAAACCCTGCTCGCCGAAGAGTTCGCCCGGCCCGTGCTCGTGGAAAAATACCCGGCGCAGGTGAAGGCGTTCTATTTCCAGCCCGATGCCGAACGCCCCGAACTCGCCCTCGGCGTCGACATGATCGCCCCGGAAGGCTACGGAGAAATCATCGGCGGTGGCCAGCGCATCCACGACTACAACCTCCTGCTCCAGCGTATTGAAGAGCACCACCTGCCCAAAGAGGCCTTCGAGTGGTACCTCGATCTCCGCCGCTACGGCAGCGTGCCCCACGCCGGCTTCGGCATGGGCATCGAACGGTGCGTGGCCTGGATGTGCGGTCTCGAACACATCCGCGAAACCATCGCCTATCCGCGCATGCTCTACCGCACGAGGCCCTAGTTGCACGCCAAATCCACCATTGCAATCATCGGCGCGCCGGTCGATCTCGGCGCCGGCCGCCGCGGCGTCGACATGGGGCCGTCCGCCATTCGCGTCGCCGGCCTCGGCCGCCGGCTGGCCGCCCTCGGCTACACCATCGAGGACTGCGGCAACGTCCCCGTCGAACAGGCCGAAGCCATCCCGGCCGGCCCGGCCGACTCCCATCATCTTCCCGAAATCACCGCGGTCTGCTCCCGCATCGCCGGCCTCGTCACCGCCGCGCTCGACGAGCATAAGCTCCCCCTCATCCTCGGCGGCGACCACTCCATCGCGGCCGGCTCCGTCAGCGGCGTCGCGCAGCACTTCGCACGACGAAACGAAGCCATTGGGGTCATCTGGATGGACGCCCACGCCGACATGAACACCCCGGCCACTACGCCCAGCGGTAACGTCCACGGCATGCCGCTAGCGTGCCTCACCGGCGACGGCCCCGCCGAACTGGTCAATCTGTGCGGCTTCTCGCCGAAAGTCGATCCGCGCAATGTCGCCCTCATCGGCCTCCGCGACGTCGACCCGCTCGAAGTCCGCCACGTCAAGGCCACCGGCGTCCGCGCCTTCACCATGCGCGACATCGACGAACGCGGCATGCCCGCCATCATGCAGGAAGCCATCGCCCTCGCCAGCGCCGGCACCGCCGGCATCCACCTCAGCTTCGACATGGACTCCATCGACCCCGTCGAAGCCCCCGGCGTCGGCACCCCCGTCCGCGGCGGGCTCAGCTATCGCGAAATGCACCTCGCCATGGAGATCCTGGCCGACTCCGGCAAACTTGTCAGCCTCGAAGTGGTGGAAGTGAACCCCGTTCTCGATGTCGCCAACCGGACGGCCGATCTCGCCGTCGAAGTACTCACCTCGGCTTTAGGAAAGAAAATTCTGTGAAAATGCGGGTTGCAGTTCTTGAGGGCGGCCGCAGCGGCGAACACGAGATCTCGCTGCGCTCAGCCAAGTCCGTCTCGGCGGCACTCGTCGCCAACGGCCACGAGGTCGTCCCCTACCTCATCTCGCGCGAAGGCCAATGGAGCCCCGCGCCCATCCTGCCCGCACCCGGCGCCAACCCCGACATCGATGTCGTCTTCCCGGTCCTCCACGGCACCTTCGGTGAAGACGGCACCGTGCAGGGCCTGCTCGAACTCGCCGACCTGCCCTACGTCGGTCCAGGCGTCATGGCCTCGGCCGTGGCCATGGATAAGGAGCTGCTCAAACGCGTCTGCGCCGAACGTGGCCTGCCCGTCACCGAGTATGTCACCCAATACCGCGGCGCCCTCGATCCCTACGCCGTCGAAGCCGTCTTCGCCTACCCGGTCTTCGTCAAGCCGGCCAATCTCGGCAGCTCCGTCGGCATCTCGAAGGCGCACGACCACGCCGAACTCGTCGCCGCGCTCGACTTCGCCGCCCATTACGACTGGAAAATTCTCGTCGAACGCACCATCGTCGGCCGCGAACTCGAATGCGCCGTCCTCGGCAACTACGAAAGCGCCCGCGCCTCGGTCCCCTGCGAAATCCTCCCCTCCCGCGAGTTCTACGACTACGAAGACAAGTACCTGCTCGACGCGGCCAAAACCGAACTCCCCGCCGATCTCGACCCCGTCACCACCGCTGAAGTGCAGCGCCTCGCCGTCGCCGCCTATCGCGCCTGCAACTGTGAAGGCATGAGCCGCGTCGACTTTCTCATGGAGGCCTCCACCGGCCGTCTCTACCTCAACGAGATCAACACCATCCCCGGCTTTACCTCCATCAGCATGTACCCGAAAATGTGGGAGCATAGCGGCGTGCCGCTCAACGCCCTCGTCGAAGAGCTCATCCAACTTGCGCTCGCCCGCCACGAGCGCAAGAAAGCTACCCGGTTCACCCGATGATGTCCCGCTGCCTCCTCCTGGCCCTCCTCTTCACCAGCCTCCTGCCGGCCCAGGAACCGGACGCCCTCGAAGCCTCCGTCAGGAAGATCCTCGACGTCTACGCCATCGCCCGCGAAAACCACGCCGACCCGGTCGACTCCACCCGCCTCTTCTACGAAGGCATCATCCCCGGCCTGCTCCGCCGCCTCGATCCCCATTCCGTCTTTCTCGATCCCGGCCAGTTCGACCAGCTCAAGCGCATGCAGCGCAGCGAATCGAAAGGCTTCGGCAGCGTCGTCAGCATCCTCCCCGGCCGCGTCCAGGTCCTGCAGGCCCTCCCCGGCGCCCCGCTCGCCAAGGCCGGCATCTCGGCCGGCGATGAGATCCTGGCGATCAACAACATCGCCCTCGGCCCCCTCACCACCGAACAGCTCACCCAGGTGCTCAGCCAGGCCCGCCAGGCTCCCGCCACCGTCTACGTCCGCAAGCCGGGCAACGCCCGACCCATCCAGTTCACCCTCATCCCCGAAGAGATGCAGTCCAGTTCGGTCGAACGGGCGTTTCTCCTCAAGCCCGGCTACGGCTATCTGCGCGTCTCGAGCTTCGACGACAAGACCGCCAAGGATATCCAGGCCGGCATCGAAAAGCTCGGCGGCCACGGCCTCGCCGGCCTCGTCCTCGACCTCCGCAACAACCCCGGCGGCGTCGTCGCCAGCGCCATCGATACCGCCTCGCTCTTCCTCAACCCCGGCCAGACCATCCTCAGCGCCCGCGGCCGCCGCATGAACGGCGAAGAGAAGGTGCCTGCTACGGCCAAACCCTACCGCTTCCGCCTCGCTGTCCTCGTCAACGCCAAAAGCGCCAGCGCCTCCGAGATCGTTGCCGGCGCCCTCCAGGACCACGACCGCGCCACCATCCTCGGCGAACCCACCTTCGGCAAAGGACTCGTCCAGAACGTCCTGCCCATCTCCCAATCAACGGGCCTCGCCCTCACCATGGCCCTCTACTACACCCCCAGCGGCCGCAGCATTCAAAAGCCGCTCGTCGACATGCAGCTCGAGCACGTCACCGCCACCCCGCGCCAGGAGTACAAGACCGACGCCGGTCGCATCGTCCGCGGCGGCGGCGGCATCGACCCGGATCAATCCGTCACCCCGCCGCCCTACAAACGCCTCGAAATGGTTCTCGACGCCTCCGGAGCCTACGCCGCCTTCGGCACCGAATACCTCCGCGCCGAACGGCCGGCCATCGCCCCCGGCTGGCAGCTGCCCAAGCCGCTGCTCGACCGCTTCCGCTCCTGGCTCAGCCAAAACAACATCCAGCCCGGCATCGCCGAGTGGTTCGCCAGCTCGGACTGGATCGAACACCGCCTCCGCCAGGAGATCATCAACCTCAGTCTCGGCGTCGAAGAAGGCGACAAGGTCGAGGCCGAACGCGAACCCTGGATCGTCGCCGCCTTGGCCACGCTCACCTCCCCGCTGGCGCCATAAGAAAACGGTTCCGTAGGATCACTCCTCCGGAACCGTTTTGGGCTTGCGGGATTAGCCTGCGAAACTCGTTACAGCGCCGCGTCCAGCATCGCGGCGATTTCGGTCTTGGAAACGGCGCCCACTTTCTGCGCCACCACCTCGCCGCCTTTGAACAGAATCAGCGCCGGAATGCCCCGGATGCCGTAGCGCATCGTCGCGCCCCCGTTCTGGTCCACGTTCAGCTTGCCCACCTTCACGCGCCCGTCGTAGTCGACCGCCAAGGCGTCAATCGTCGGCGCCAGCATGCGGCACGGGCCGCACCATTCGGCCCAGAAATCCACGAGCACGGGCTGCTCCGATTGCAACACCTCGGTATCCCAGGCGCCGTCGGTGAAGGTAAGTGTGTTTTGTCCTGCCATTGCTATTCTCCAGAAGTATGGATGTCCCGGCCCGGAAAAAGATTCAGCTTGCAAGCAGTTGCCGGTAGAGCCGCTGATATTCGCCGGCCGACCGGTCCCACGAATAATCCTTCGCCATGCCGCGCCGCATCCGCTCCTGCCAGCTGTCCCGGTCATACCAGCGCTCAATGGCGCACCGCACGCCCTTCAAAAGCGCCTCGGGGTGATACTCCCAAAACTTAAATCCGGTTTCCCCATCGATCGTATCATCGAGTCCCCCCGTGGCGCGCACCACCGGCGGCGTGCCGTACTTCAAGCTGTAGATCTGGTTCAGGCCGCACGGTTCATACCGGCTCGGCATCAAAAAAATGTCCGCGCCGGCCTCGATCTTGTGCGCCATTTCGTTTGAAAACCCAATCCAGTTGGCAAACTTGGCCGGCCGCCAGTTCGTCAGGTTCCGGAACATCTGCTCCCAGTGCGGGTTGCCCGAACCCAGCACGACCAGCGACATCGGCTCATCGGCCAGCGCCCCGGCAATCTGTTCGATCAGATCAAAGCCCTTCTGTTCGGCAAAGCGCGACACAATCCCGAGCAGCGGCCGCTCCATCGCCTCCGGGGGCAGGCCGAAATACTCTACCAGGTGCCGCTTGCACTCCCGCTTCCCCCGCAGGTCCCCAGCCGAATAATTGGCCGGCAGGTACGGGTCCGTCGCCGGGTCCCACTCCCGGTAGTCGACGCCGTTCAAAATGCCGGTCAGGCTCGCGGAGCGCTCGCGCAGCAGCCCCTCCAGGCCAAAGCCGTACTCGGTCGTCTGAATCTCCTGCGCATAGCGCGGGCTCACCGTCGTCAACCAGTCGCTCTCTACCAAGCCCCCCTTCAGCAGGTTCACATCGCCGAAGTATTCAAGCGCCCCGGGATGAAACAGCTCCGGCCCCAGGCCCAACTCCCCCATCGCCGCCGCGCCGAAACGCCCCTGGTAACCCAGGTTGTGAATCGTCAGCAGCGTCTTCACCCGCTGCAGCCGCGCATCGCCGCCAAACCACGACTTCTGATACACCGGCAGAAGCGCCCCCTGCCAGTCATGAACGTGAAAAACGTCCGGCGTCTCAATCTCCCGGGCAATCTCCAGCGCCGCCAGGCACAGAATCGCGTAGCGGATATGGTTGTCCCCCCAATCCTTGCCGCCCCCCGAGTACACCCCCTCGCGGTCATAAAACCACGGCGCGTCCACGAAACGATACGCCACACCGTCGCGTTCACAGCCGTCAATGTTCACCCGGTGCCGGAAGCCATTCAACCAAACGGGCAGATCCTCGCGCACCCGTCGAAAATCCGCCCCGTTCACGCCCCGGTACCGCGGCATCACCACCGTCACCGTCTCGCCCGCCCGCGCCAGCGCCGCCGGCAGCGAACCCATCACATCCGCCAGGCCCCCCGTCTTCACAAACGGCGCCACCTCGCTTGCCACCATCAAGATCTTCGCCATCGCTTGCTCCCTACAGCCCCGCTTTCCGCACATCGGCAATGCGCCGCCGCCGGCTCTCGGCAAACTCCGCCACCTCTTCCGGATGGTTCGACAGCAGCTGCTCGGCCTGCACCTCGTCAATCGCCCGCGCGATATCGGCAACGTCCAGCCCCTCCCGCACCCCTTTCTCGATGCAGTGCTCCATCTTGTTCGCCGTCGCCCGGTCCACGATGTTCTGCACGAGCGCCCCGCTCGCCAGATCCTTCAGCAAAAATCCCTCGACCGTACCGTCCTCCCACTCGACGTCGTACAACCGATGCGCGGCCGAAAACAGCTCCCGCGCCGCCGCCGCGCTCAGCGCCTCCCGCGTCAACCCCTCGGCCAGAAACACCCCGTCCAGATGAATCGCGAAGATCCGCTCGCAGCCGCTCTCGTCCGGCCGCGTAATGCGGATCTTCCGGTCCACGCGCCCCGGGCGCGTCACGGCCAGGTCCAGCGCGTCGGGCCGGTTCGTCGCCAGAATCAGAAACGCGCCGCTCTCGTCCATGCCATCCATCTCGGCCAGCAGCGCCGGCACCAGCGTAAAACTCGCATCGCCCTGCGGCCGCCGTTTGAACAGCGCGTCAGCTTCGTCAAAAAACAGTACGGCCGGATAGCCCTTGTCCTCCTTCCAGCGCCGCGCCCGGTCAAATAGCGTCTTCACGCCCTTCTCCGAGTTGCCGACATACTGATCGAGCAGCTGATGGCCCTTCACGTACTGAAAGCCCCCGTCGTCGGCCTTCCGCCGGTACAGCGCCGCCAGCAGCTTCACCACGGCCTTCCCCAGCAGCGTCTTGCCGCATCCCGGCGGCCCGTACAGCAGCACCCCGCGCGACCGCCGCCGCTTGAACAGCATGAACAGCTCCGGGTACAGCACCGGCCACTGAATCGCCCGCACCAGCTCCCGCTTTGCCTCCTCCTGCCCCCCAATCTCGCTCCAGACCTCCTCGAGCGACGCCTCAATGTCGGCCGCGGCAATGTCAAACGCCAACAGCTCCACCGACTGCTTGCCCGTGTGCCGGTGCCGCCACCGCCGCCAGATCCGCCCCCCAAACCGCACCCGGTACGACTCGGCCGATTCCGGATCCCTGGTCAGCTCCCCGTGCTCGCCATCGGCCAGCTCATCCACATCGCACACCGGCCGCCCGTCCCGCAGCGCCCACGCGTTCCGCAGGTTCCACGGCTCCACCAGCGTCTCGCCCTCGAGCGCCGGAAACTCAAACTGCGGCGTACTCTGCGCCCCCGTGATCTCCCACTGATGGCTCCGCCAGGTAAACGTGCACGCCCGCGAACCGTACACCATAATCCCCGGCCGCTCGTCCTCCTCCACCGGCACCGGAATCGGCCCGAAGTGGTGCGAGCCCACCCCGCTCCGCCCCCACCGTGCCGTAAAGTACTGCGCCACTCCGTCCACGTGCACCAGCGCAAACGCCGCCGTCCGCCCCTCCTCGTCTACCCCCACCGCGTGCAGCACAAACACCGCATCCCGGTTCCGCTCCGAACGCATCTCGAAATGGTCAAAGCAAAACTCGACCAAACTCTCGCCCCGGCCAATCGCCGCCGACCGTCCCCCCGCCAATGTCGCGCCGCAGCTTCCCATCGTTATGCCCTCAGATACCAGCCGCGCCGGTGCAGTCCCCAAGCAATCGCAAAGTTCACGGCCACATACGCCACCGCATACAGCAGCGAAGCATTCATCGGCGATGCCAGCGGCGCAAACAAGCTCTCATACAGCGGCACGCGCCATCCCAGCGCATGCAGGGAAATATCAATCAGCTCGGAAGCCATATACACCGCAATCGCGTTCCGCCCCAGAATCACAAACGGCGCAAATGGCCGCTGCACCTTGTACTCATCCACCAGCCAAACCATCATCGCCAGCATCACAAAGTCGAGCCCCGCCATCAGCAAGGTAAACGAACTCGTCCACAGCTGCTTGTTCACCGGCAACCAGTGATCCAGCACCAGCGCCGCCGCCAGCAGCAGATTCCCCGTCAGGAACAGCCACGTACACCGCCGCGCCAACTCCTCCTTCCGCGCCAGCACCTGCCCGGCCAGCACCCCCAGCAGACACGTCGCAATCGCCGGAATCGTGCTGACGATCCCCTCCGGATCCCACGTCTTCGTGTTGGCGTAGTTGTGCACACCCAGCACCATCCGGTCCACCGTGTGGGCAAAGTTCCCTTCGACGTCAAACCGCCCGTCCCCGCCCACCACCATCAAAACCCAGTAGCCCGCCAACAGCCCCACGGTCCATAGGATCTGCCCGCGCACCCCCGTCCCAAGGTAGATCGCCACCGTCGCGACATAACAGATCGCAATCCGCTGCAGCACGCCCAGAATCCGCGCCGTCGAAAAATCGAAGTGCGGATACAGATACACGAGCAACCCCAACCCAAACAGCACCGCCCCCCGCCGCAGCGTCTTCCCCATCGTCGGCCGCCGCGCCAGCGTAATCGCCACGCCCACAATCCAAACAAACGAAGGGAAGACGACATCGGTCGGCGTCCACCCGTGCCATTCGGCGTGCCGCAGCGGCGGATAGACATGCGCTCCGGTGCCGGGGGTATTCACCAGCACCATGAACGCCATGATCAATCCGCGGAACGCGTCGAGAGAGAGAAGCCGGTTTTGCAAACTCCCATTGTAGAATCAGCTTCGCCCGCGCCGGGGCTAGACCTGATTCACCTTCTCCCAAGTCATCGGCTGACCCGAAGTGCAGGCCATCAATCCCATCACCGCCGACAGCGTACTCTCCCCGCCCCACAACCCGGCGTTCTCCACCTGCCCGGCTCGTACCCCGGCCACAAACTGGTTCACCCCGTCCTGCGTAATGTCGTACTTGGTTTCGGTCTCCTCCACCGGCTTACCCGGCCGGTAGATCTTCACCCCTTTGCGCGACACGTTCACCACGCCTTTCTCGCACACAAAGGTCTCGGAAACGTCCGTCCACCCCGGGTTGCCAAACTGATTCGCCGTGAAGCTGAAAATGGTGCCGTCTTCGTACTGATAGCTCAACGAGACATTGTCGTAGATGTCTCCGATCTGCGTCCGCTGCATCCGCGAACCCACGCCCGAAACCCGCACCGGATGCGTGCCCATAAACCAGTTCACAACGTCGATGTTGTGGCAGTCCTGCTCAATCAACATATCGCCCGAAAGCTCCCGGTAGAAGAACCAGTTCCGGATCCGCTCTTCTTTCGGATCGTGACCCTTCTTGATCGGCGGCCCGCCGCCCATCCACGCCGCGCGCACCTGACTGATGCGCCCCAACTCGCCCGATTTCACGAGCGCGTACCCCTTGCGGTACTCCGTGCCGTAGCGCTGCTGGTAGTCCATCGAAATCCGCTTGGTCGAATCCGCGCTCCGCGCCGCCTTCAAGAACCGCAACACCCCGGGCGCGTCCACGCCCGCCGGCTTCTCACAAAAAATGTGCTTTTTCGCCTTCACGGCGCGCTCAAAATGCTCCGGGTGCAGGAAGGCCGGGGTGGCGATCAACACCGCATCAATCCCCTTATCGGCTAGCATCTCGTCATAGGTGTTGTACCGCTTCGCGCCCGAGTACTTCTGCGCCGCCGCCTGAAAGCGGTCTTCGTAGATATCGTTGAAGCCGGCCACGCGCGCGTTCTCGTTCTTGGCGAAAATGCCGCTGACGTACATGCCCCGGTTCCCGCAGCCAATCAGGCCGAGAGTCATCGCCGAATTTGCCTGCGATCCCCGCACCGCCTGCGGGCTGACGATCGTGAAAGCGGCCGCGGCTTTTACAAAATTGCGCCTGGTTTCTGAGCTCATACGAGAGATTATGTCACGACTCCCGCCCCGGTCTGGGATACTGAGTTTTAACCGTTAAACCCTATGCTTTGTCTCCGTTTCTCCTCGCCGCCCCGCCTCGCGCTGCTCGCCTGCACCGTTCTGCTCACCGCCACCGCCCTATTCGGCGACGCCATCACCATGAAGAACGGCGACCGCCTCACCGGCACCGTCATTCGCGTCGAGGGCGACTCGCTGACGCTGAAGTCTGAATTAGCCGGCGAAGTGAAGATCCCCTTCGCCGCCATCACCAGCATCGACTCCGGCGCCCCGTTGAGCCTCGTCCTCAAAGACGGCCAAACCCTCGTCGGCTCCCTCAAGGCCGAGGACGACCGCTACACCGTCACCACCGCCGCCGCCGGCACCGTCGAAACCACCAAGGAAAAAATCGCCACCATCCGCTCCGAGCAGGAGCAGGCCCGCTACCTCGCCGCCCTCGACCGGCTCACCAACCCCGGCCTGCTCGACCTCTGGACCGGCTTCTTCGACGCCGGCTACGCCGCCACCCGTGGCAACGCCGAAACCAACACCCTCAACCTCGGCGCCAACCTGACCCGCTCCACCTCCCGCGACAAAATCTCGCTCTTCTTCACCAGCATCAACACCAACGCCCGCCTCCAGGGCAAAACCCAGCAAACCGCCAACGCCATCCGCGGCGGCGGCCGCTACGACCTCAACCTCAGCAAAAAATCCTTCGTCTTCGCCCTCTCCGATCTCGAATTCGACGAGTTCCAGCGCCTCGACCTGCGCTTCGTCCTCGGCGGCGGCGGCGGCTACCGCGTCGTCAAAAACAAGACCACCGTCTTCGACCTGTTCTCCGGCGCCAACCTCAACAAGGAATTCTTCTCCACCGGCCTCCGCCGCACCTCCACCGAACTCATCCTCGGCAACGAACTCAATCGCAAACTCGCCTCGAACATGGTGCTCACCGAACGCCTCGTCTTCTATCCCAACGTCTCCAACACCGGCAACTACCGCCTGAACTTCGACACCGCCCTCTCCACCAACATCAACAAGTGGATGGCCTGGAACGTCGGCTTTAGCAACCGCTACCTGAGTAACCCGGTCCCCGGCGCCAAAACCAACGACCTGCTGTTCACCACCGGTATCCGCCTCACCTTCGCCAAGCCCACCGACTAACTGCGGAGACTAACTGCAGTGGCTGCCGGCCAGCATCTGCCGCACCGGTTCATCCTCGCCCAGGCGCTCATAGCGCCGCATCAAAGGGCCGCGCGTTTCAAACGGAATGTGGCGGCCCTGAAAATCAATCCACGTGTTGTGCCGCAGGTCGGCCCGCACCGCGGTCCACCGCCCCCGCCGCGCCTCCCAACACCGCGCCGCGCTCGCCACCAGCCGCACCCCGTCCCGCTCAAGCGTCAACCGCTCCCACCGTTCGTCCCGCTGCCACTCCACCTCCCCGCCCAGCCGTTCGAGCGTACTCGCCGTCACCGTCAACTCAATCTCCCGCACCTTCAGCTTCGCCCCGTAAAACCGCGCCGCCGTGTCCCCTGTCACCTGGAAATCCACCTCCTGCTCCGTCAACCAGTCCACCGCGCGCAGCAGTGCCTCCGCCGTCCGCCGCGGAATCACCGCCGTTTTCACCTTCCCCCCGTTACCCATCTCTACGAGCATATCGCTGAACTCAACCCCTTTCCGCCCCCGCCTGATATAGAATCGGCTTCCAATGACCACCCGTCGGGACATGCTCCTGCTCCTCGGCGGCGCCGCGGCCTGGGCCCAACGTCCCGCGCGGCCCCAGCCCCCCAAGCCGAACTTCATCGTCATCTTCGCCGACGACCTCGGCTACGGCGACCTCGCCTGCTACGGCTCGGCCCGCAACGCCACCCCCCACCTCGATCGCATGGCCGACGAAGGCGCCCTGTTCACCGACTTCTACGTCCCCATGCCCTTCTGCGCCCCCTCCCGGTCGGCGCTGCTCACCGGGCGCTACCCCTTCCGCACCACCATCACCGGCAACCCCGCCCCCGACTCGGGCATCAACGAACTCGCCCTGCCGCCCGAGGAAGTAACGATCGCCGAAGTGTTGAAGCCCCTCGGCTACGCTACCTCGATCCTCGGCAAATGGCATCTGGGCCACCAGGCCACCACCCTGCCGCGCTCACAGGGCTTCGACGAATACTACGGCATCCCCTACTCGAACGACATGCGCCCCGTCCAGCTCGTCGAAAACGAAACCGTGGTCGAATACCCCATCGCCCAGTCTGAACTCACGCGCAAGTACACCGAGCGCGCCCTCGCCTTCCTCGACCGCAACAAAGCCCGGCCCTTCTTCCTCTACCTGCCCCACGCCATGCCCCACAAGCCCCTGGCCGCCTCGCAGGATTTCTACACCAAGGGCGACCCCGCCAACCTTTACGCCGCCGTCATCGCCGAACTCGACTGGTCCGTCGGCCAGATCCTCGCCAAGCTCAAGGCGCTCGGCCTCGACGACAACACGCTCGTCCTGTTCACCTCCGATAACGGCGCCACCTTCGGCGGCAGCACCGGCGGCCTGCGCGGCATGAAAGGCTCGCCTTTTGAAGGCGGCGTCCGCGTCCCGCTCCTCGCCCGCTGGCCCGGCCGCATCCCCGCCGGCCTGCGCACCAGCGAAATGGCCAGCGTCATCGACCTCCTCCCCACCCTCGCCGCCCTAGCCGGCGCTCCGCTGCCCGCCGGCCGGACCATCGACGGCAAAAACATCTTCGGCCTCATGACCACACCCCGCGCCCCCTCCCCGCACGAAGCCCTCTTCGTCATGAGCGGCGCCAACCTCTCCGCCCTCCGCATGGGCCCCTGGAAACTCCACGTCCGCAAGCCCGGCCCCGGCCTCGCCGGCGGCATCCCCGACCCCGACCGCTACGTCGACCCGCGCGGCCCCGACGGCGTCACCCTCCTCGCCCCCTACGAACAGGCCCGGCCCACCATGCACCCCGGCGTCACCACCGGCGACCCCGCCCGCGAAAACATGCTCTTCCACCTCGCCACCGACCCCGCTGAACAGCACGACGTCGCCGCCGCGCACCCGGACCTCGTCGCCAGGATGCGTGAAGTATTCAGCCGCATGGAAAAGCAGGTCGGCCCCCCGCGCCTCGACCGCGGCTGGGGCGGCGTCAAGGTCCTCAAAGGAGGCGAACTCCGCTACGACCGCATCATCGACAAACCGTAACTCTGCCCCGATACTGGAGTAAAGAGGTTTCCGGTTGGTCTCCATCCAACACGTTTCTAAAATCTACCCCCTGTTCGCCCGGCCCGCCGACCGCCTGCTAGCCGCCCTGCCCTTCCTCGACGAAATTCGCCCCAAAGAGTTCTGGGCCCTCCGCGACATCAACCTCACCGTCGAAGCCGGAGAAGTCTTCGCCCTCGTCGGGCCCAATGGCTCAGGCAAAAGCACCCTGCTGCAGATCGTCGCCGGCATCATGCAACCCACCCGCGGCCGCGTCGTCGCCGCCGGCCGCATCGCTGCCCTGCTCGAACTCGGCGCCGGCTTCAACCCCGAATTCACCGGCCGCGAAAACGTCCTCCTCAACGGCGAAATCCTCGGCCTCTCCCGCCCCGCCATCGAAGCCGCCTTCCCCGCCATCGCCGCCTTCGCCGAAATCGGCGACTTCATGGACCGGCCCGTCAAAGAGTATTCCAGCGGCATGTACGTCCGCCTCGCCTTCGCCACCGCCATCCACGTCGACCCGGAAATCCTCATCGTCGACGAAGCCCTCGCCGTCGGCGACGCCATCTTCGCCAACCGCTGCATCCACAAACTCGAAGAGCTCAAAGAACGTGGCATCACCATCCTGTTCGTCTCGCACGACCTCGGCATGGTCAAGCGCCTCGCCACCCGCGCCGCGCTCCTGCTCCACGGCGAAGTCGTCGCCGTCGGCACCCCCAACGACGTCGTCAACCGCTACGTCGGCCTCGTCCACGAACTCCAGCTCCGCGACGCCGCCACCCCCCTTGGCAGCTACCGCCACGGCGATGAACACAGCAAAATCGAATCGGTCGTCCTGCTCAACCACCTCGGCCAACCCGCCACCGCCCTCCACTCCCACCAACCCGCCACCATCCGCATCACCGCCCGCTTTCTGGTCGACTGCGACAACCCCATCTTCGGCATGCTCATCCGCAACCGCATGGGTCTCGACGTCTACGGCACCAACACCCGCGTCGAACAGCGCCCTCTCGGCCCCGTCCAAGCCGGCGAAGTCATCGAACTCGATTTCCGCTTCGATTGCCTGCTGAGCCGCCAGGAATATACACTGACGGTTGCCACGCAGCACTGGGATGGGACCAGCCAGGACTGGATTGACGATGTGTTGACCTTTGCCGTCATCGACCCCAAGGATACGGCGGGCATGGTGCAGTTGCGAACGGAGATTGAATGGCGACGGCGAACTTAGACACCCGATTCTTCGGCCACCCCCGGGGCTTGGCCACCCTCTTCTTCACCGAAATGTGGGAACGCTTCAGCTACTACGGCATGCGCGCGCTCCTGCTGCTGTACATGATCTCCCCTACCGGCCTGCAGTTCGACAAAGGCAAAGGCGCCGCCGTCTACGGCATGGTCGTCTCGCTCGTCTATCTGATGAGCATCCCCGGCGGCTGGCTCGCCGACCGCTTCCTCGGCCAGCGCAAGGCCGTCCTCTACGGCGGCGCCGGCATCGCCATCGGCAACTTCTGCCTCGCCGCGCCCTCGGTCGAAATGTTCTATCTCGGCCTCACCCTCGTCAGCCTCGGCACCGGGCTGCTCAAGCCCAACGTCTCCACGCTGGTCGGCTCCCTCTACGAACCCGGCGACAACCGCCGCGACGCCGGCTTTTCCATCTATTACATGGGCATCAACATCGGGGCCTTCTTCGCTCCCCTCGTCTGCGGCTATGTGGGCCAGATGATCGAATGGCGCCTCGCCTTCCTCGTCGTCGGCGCCGGCATGACGCTCGGCCTCATCCAGTTCCTCCTCGGCAGCAAGCACCTCGGCCAAGCCGGGCTTCACGCCGCCCCGTTCTCCTCCCCCGCCGAAGCCGCCACGCAGAAGCGTTATCTCTGGGTCGGCCTCGCCGTGCTGCTCGGCGTCCCGCTGCTGATCGGCTCCGGCGTCATCGCCGCCACGGTCACCCAACTCGCCGACGCCCTCGGCGTCCTGCTCATGGCGGTCATCGGCGTCGTCTTCGCCGGCGTCTACTTCGGCCCCTGGACCCCGGCCGAACGTAGGCGCATCCTCGTCATCTTCGTCCTGTTCCTGGTCGCCGCCATCTTCTGGTCTTCGTTTGAACAGGCCGGCTCCACGCTCAACCTCTTCGCCGACGAAAAAACCGACAACCAGCTCCTCGGCCTTCCCTTCCCGTCCACCTGGTTCCAGGCCCTTAATTCCATCTTCCTCATCGCCCTCGCCCCGCTGTTCGGCTGGCTATGGATCAAGCTCGGCCCCAAAGAACCCTCGGTCCCGGCCAAGTTCGTCCTTGGCCTCGTCTTCGGCGGCGCCGGCTTCGTGGCCCTGATGCCGGCCGCCGCCCTCGCCGCCTCCGGCGCCAAGGTCTCCCCGCTCTGGCTCACCGGAACCTATCTGCTCCATACTATCGGCGAACTCTGCCTCAGCCCCGTCGGCCTCAGCGCCATGACGAAACTCGCCCCGGCCAAAGTGGTCGGCGTCATCATGGGCGTCTGGTTCCTGGCCACCAGCGTCGGCAACTATATCGGCGGCCGCCTCGCCGGCTTCTATGAAAGCATGCCCCTCGACACGCTCTTCGGCTACGTCGGCGCCTTCGCCATCGCCGCCGGCCTCCTGCTCGCTCTTTTTATCAAACCGCTTCGTACCATGATGGGAGGCATCAAATGACCAATCTCTCCGCCATTCAGGCCGCGCTCCGCGAAGAAAACCTCGACGGCTGGCTCTTCTTCGACCACCACCTCCGAGACCCCCTCGCCTACCGCATCCTGAATTTCGACCCGCCCCGCACGCCCAGCCGCCGCTGGTACTACCTCATCCCCGCCCACGGCGAGCCGCGCAAGCTCGAACACCGCATCGAGCGCAACATGCTCGGCGCCCTGCCCGGCGTCACCCATGTCTATTCCAGCTGGGCCACCCAGGTCGACGGCCTCGCCACCCTCCTCGCCGGCTGCCGCCGCGTCGCCATGCAGTATTCGCCCGACTGCGCCATCCCCTACGTCGCCATGGTCGACGCCGGCACCGTCGAACTCGTCCGCGCCCGCGGCGTCGAAGTCGCCTCCTCGGCCAATCTCGTCCAGTACTTCGAAGCCCGCTGGACGCAGGACAAACTCGACTCCCATCTCGCCGCCGGCCAGCTCGTCGATGAGATCCGCCGCCGCGCCTTTGAAGAGATCGGCGACCGCCTCCGCGGCCGTGAACTCGTCAACGAATGGACCATCGCCGCCTTCATCCGCCAGGCCTTTGAACGCGCCGGCCTCTACACCGACCACGGCCCCATCGTCGCCGTCAACGCCAACTGCTCGAACCCCCACTACGAACCCCACCCCGAAAACAGCGCCCCCATCGAGCAAGGCGACGTCGTCCTCATCGACATGTGGGCCAAACTCGCCCGCCCCGGCTCGGTCTACTACGACATCACCTGGACCGGCTATACCGACCACGAAATCCCCTCAAACGTCCAAAACATCTTCTCCATCGTCGCCGGCGCCCGCGACGCCGCCATCGCCAAAGTGCAGACCACTATCGCCAACGGCCAGCCCCTCTACGGCTACGAAGTCGACGACGCCTGCCGCGGCCACATCCGCGAACACGGCCTGGCCGAATACTTCGTCCATCGCACCGGCCACTCCATCGGCGAAGAGGTCCACGGCTCCGGCGCCAACATGGACAACCTCGAAACCCACGACGAACGCCGCGTCATCCCCTGGACCTGCTTCTCGGTCGAACCCGGCATCTACCTGCCCGAGTTCGGCATTCGCTCGGAAGTCAATCTCTTCATCGGCGATACCGCCGCCCGCGTCACCGGCGAAAAGCAAGAACAAATGCTCCTGATCTAAATGTGGCTCGCCCTCTTCCTCACCCTCCCGCTCGCCGACGGCAAAATCGACTTTGACTTCCTCACCCCGTCGACCTTCAAGTTCATCCGCACCTGGGGCGCCTCCCCCGGTCCGGCCCAGAACCAGGAGCTCAAGTCCGAACACCTGATCGTCCGCATCAGCCAGACCGGCCAGCTCACCGTCCTCGCCGTCTCCAGCGGCAAGGTACTGCTGGCCGAAGCCGCCCCGGCGCGCCGCGTCAACGGCGACATCCTGCTCAGCCGCCACGCCCCCGCCGACGAAGAGTTCTTCGGC
Source organism: Acidobacteriota bacterium (assembly GCA_026393985.1). GTDB lineage: Bacteria > Acidobacteriota > Terriglobia > Bryobacterales > Bryobacteraceae. The sequence goes on along the minus strand of JAPKZB010000073.1, from coordinate 41,358 downwards.
CTCGGCCCCCGGCCCGATGCCCGCCTCGCCTCCCGCGGCCGCGAAATCGCGACGCAATCGCCCTTCCTCCTCTCCACCGCCGGCTACGCCCTCGACCACAAAAGCTACGGCCGTTACCGCTTCGACCTCGCCGCCACCAACAAGACCCTCGCCCGCACCACCATCGCCGGCGCCGATCGCCTCGAATACCTCTTCCACTACGGCCCCACCCCCAAAGAGATCTACGACGAGCGCTTCAAAACCGGGGCCGCCATCGACTACTCGCCCACCGACGTCGAACTCCTCGCCACCCGCAACGTCCCGCGCTACGCCCGCCGCATCGACAAACAGCCCGATGCCTGCGCCCTCGTCCACTCCCTCGTCCATGCTTCCCTTTCCGGCACCACCGTCCCCGCCGTCAACCTCGACCACTACCCCGCCGCCTCAGAAGCCTTCGCCGCCGGCCTCCCCATGGTCTACCGGGACCAGCCCCTCGCCAACCCCGCCTGGCGCGAACGCCTCCGCATCTTCCTCGTCACCTACCTGCAGGAGGTCCGCGACCGCGGCTATCCCATCATCCATCCCCTGCCCCTGCAGTACCCCACCGAGGCCGCGGCCCGCGAACGCGCCGACGAGTACCTGCTCGGCGACGAGTTGCTCGTGGCGCCCCTCTGCAATGGACCCAAACGCACCGTCTACCTGCCCCGCGGCAACTGGACCGACCTCCGCACCGGCATCACCCACCAGGGCCGCCAGACCATCGAAGTCACCGGCGACGCCGCCACGCCCATCTTCTTTCTGCGCAACGGAGCCATCCTTCCCCTCGCCGAAGGCGACACCGTCCGCCTCCACTACACCCCCAAACTCGGCGCCGAATTCTTCCTCTGGGAGTCGGACCACGAGGATATCTCGCAGGTCCACGCCGGCCCCTCCGCCGAGTTCCTCCGCCTCGAAATCGAATCGAAAGTCGCCCGCACCTACGAATGGGTCGTCTTTCTCGGCGAGGGAAAGACGCTGCGGCAAACCGTCCGCGCCAAAGCCGGCGGCAACGAAATCCTCAATCTCCCGCTCCCCTGGTAGTTCCCAACCGGCGCTCTCCTCCACTAGACTATAAGGCGGAGAGGTCCACTATGAAAACTCTACTATTGAGTCTGGTCGCCGCCACTGCGCTTCTTGCCCAGGGCGGAAAGACCCACCTCAAAGTCGGCGACATGGCACCCGGCTTTGAGAAACTGCCCTCCTCCGTTCCCGGCAAATCGTTCTCGCTCGCGGATTTCAAAGGCAAACAAAACGTTGTCCTTGCCTTCTTCCCGCTGGCGTTTACCGGTGGTTGAACGGCGGAAATGAAAGGATTCCAGGCTGGAATCCAAACGATAAATGAGTCGGAAACCCAGCTGTTCGGTATCAGCGTGGACGCCGCCCCATCCCTCAAACGGTTCTCGGATGATCTTGGCCTGGCGTTTCCCCTGCTGAGCGACTTCCCGAATCGCGCCACGGCCAAGGCCTACGGCGTGCTGATGGAGGAGCGTGGCATCGCCAGCCGCACCACCTTCGTGATTGACAAGGAGGGGAAGATCATCGAAATCGTCGCCGATCCCAAACCCGCCGCGCATAACGAAGCCACGGCGGCGGTCTGTTCGCGGCTCAAGAAGAAGTAAGCGACACCAGCGTCCGGGAGCCGCCCGCACGGCTCCCGGCGCCCTCTCCTGCAAAACAAAACGGAGCCCCGCGAGGGCTCCGTTTTGTTTTTTTAGGCTCGAGGTCAACCGTGGTTACAGCTTGGGCAGGATCACGGTATCGATCACGTGAATCACGCCGTTATCCGTGCCAATGTCCGTCTTCACTACCTGCGAAAGCCCGTTCAGCGTGACCTTCCCGCCTTTGGCCTTCACGGCAATCGGGCCGCCCTGTACAGACTTGGCCGACTTGATCTTCACCACGTCCGCCGCCATCACCTTACCCGCCACCACGTGGTAGGTCAGAATCGCGGCCAGCTTGGCTTTATTCTCCGGCTTCAGCAGCGAATCGAGCGTTCCGGCGGGCAGCTTGGCAAACGCCTCGTCCGTGGGAGCAAATACCGTGAAAGGACCCACGCCCTTCAAGGTCTCCACCAGTCCGGCGGCCTTCACGGCCGCCACCAGGGTCTTGAACGAACCGGCCGCCACGGCCGTGTCCACAATGTCGGCGGCCGAAGCCCGACCCGCCGTCACAACCAAGGGAAGGCCCAGCAGAGCCGCGTACAAAGCAATCTTTTTCATTTTCAAATCTCCTCAGTGAGGGGTTCCCCACTCGCTACAGGAGATGTTGGGATTTACACCCAGAGTGCAAATCTTTTTATTTCAATTTAAAGTCAATCGGCGGGCTCTCCACCGTCATCGCCTCACCCGTCACCGGATGCCGGAACCCGATCCGCCGCGCGTGCAAAAACAGCCGCTCCGCCGGAGGCCCGCCGTACAGCCGGTCCCCCACAATCGGATGGCCAATCGAAGCACAGTGGATCCGTAGCTGGTTGGTCCGCCCCGTGACCGGCTCCAAGTCCACCAGCGTCGCCCCCCCCATCGCCCGCACGGGCGTGAGCCGCGACAAAGCCGCCCGCCCCTCCGGACAGATCCGCCACGGCGGCATCTCCCCGCCCCGCCGGCCGATCGGCGCGTCGATCTCGCGCGGCGCCCCCACCTCACCCGCCACCAGCGCCACGTATCGCTTCTGCACCTGCCGGTTTTCAAACTGCAGCGCCAGGGCGCAGGCCGCGGCCGTGCTTTTGGCCACCACCAGCACCCCGGAGGTCTCCCGGTCCAACCGGTGCGGAAAGGTAGGGCGCCGGTTCTCGCCCCGCCAATGGCCGAGCAGCGCGTTGGCCACCGTCCCGTGGCGCTCCCGCGCCGTGGGGTGGACGAGCATGCCGACGGGCTTGTTCAGCACGACAATCGCTTCGTCTTCAAAGAGGATGTCGACCGGCTGCTCCTCGGCCAGAATCGTCCGCTGCGGCTCGGGCGCCAGCGTGAATTCGACCACCTGACCGGGGCGGAGACGGTAGCTGGCCGGGACGATCTCGCCGTCGACGCGGCACGCTCCGTCGGCCGTGGCCCGCCGCAGAGCGTAGCGGGAGAACAGAGGCAGTTGACCAAACAGGTACTGCTTCACCGAACTCCGGCTGTCCCCGGTAACCACGAATCGATAATTCATTCCCTTCTCCATGCTACAGTGAAGTTTTTGCAGCGCCGCCAAGCCGATGTCGCTCCAAGTTTTCCTCCAAGCCAAATTTTTCGGAATTAACGCCCTGCTGACGGAAGAAAGCCTGGGGAGTGAAGCTTTTCTGAGCCGCTGCCACTGGTTTGCCTTGCTCGGGGAGATGGCCCCGCGGGCCCTCCTGGCCGAACTCGGGCTCTCCCCGCTGCTGTTGGGCGCGGTGACGGGTGGGCGGTTTCTGTTGGTCCTGCCGGAGGCGGCCATGCCGGCCGCCGATGCGTTTCTTGCCACCCTGGCCGCGCGGGTAGCGACGGTGACCGATGGCCGCGTGGCGCTGGTCTGGAGCAGCACGGAGAATCTGGGCACGTGGCCGGACATCCGCAAGCGTCTTGCAGCCGGCCTGCGCCAGCGGCGTGAGACGCCTCGGTTGCCGCTTGGCGTGCTCGTGGGCGGCACCACGCCGTTTCCTTACGATGCACTCGTCACGGCGCTACGGTCGGCGGCCAACGTTGGCTGGTCGAGCGAAGATCCCACCGCCTTCCTGGCCGATGCCGGCGCGCACCAGTGGCCGCTGCCGATCGCCGTCAGCCGGGCCTTGCCGCCGGTGCGGCGCTGGGGCGTTTTGACGGCCGATCTCGATAACGTCGGCCCCCGGCTGCGGGCGGCCACCACCGCCGAAGAGTACCTGCAGCTGTCGATGACCTTTAAGAACTTCGTCGCCGGCGAACTGGCCCGCGTCGCCGCCACCGAGGAGTTCGCCTCCCGCGTCACAGTGCTCTATAGCGGTGGCGACGATTTCGCGGTGGCCGCCCCCTGGGATGCCCTGCTCGATCTGGCGCGCGAGATGCGCCGCGTGGCCGGCCTGATGCTGCGGCAGCTCGATGAACAGCGCGAGGGCGCTTCGCGGAGCGTTTCGATGGCCATCGTGCACGCCGGCCGCGGCGAGAGCCTGGCCAGCGTCTACGGCCGCTCCCTCGAAGCCCTTGAAACCGTCAAGGCCTCCGGCAAAAACGCCATCTCGCTGTTCGGGCGGACCCTCGACTGGGCACAGTTGAAGGAAGCTATCGAAATCAAAGGCCAGATGCGCAAGCTGCTGAGCCGCTTTCACGCCTCGCCCGAGTTTCTCGACGAACTCGAAGGCTTCTACGTAGACCCGGCGGCGGGCGGCGACCTGGCTTCGGCGCGCGCGCGCCGCCGGGGCCGCACCCTCGACAAGCCCTGGCGGCTGCACCGCCGGCTGCGGCGCGCGGTGGACGTCGGCGAAAGCGACGCCTTTGACAAACAATGGGATACCCTGCTGAGCCAACTGACCGCCGAAGCCGCCGGCCGGCGCCAACTGCGCCCCACCGGCTATGTCGCGCTCGCCTGGGCACGCCTCGAAGCAACATCCTCGTAAAGAATCTTGTAAGGAGCGAATATGGCCGAACAGAGACAGCCACGCCGCGAAGACCGGCCCCCACGGGACGGTGGCCGCCCCCCGCGCCGCGACGACCGGGACCGCGACCGTCCCCGTCAGGAAGCCAACGTTGAAATCGACCTCGCCAAGCTCTGCGCCGACAGTCTCTATCTCGACAACCAGGCGCATGTGCTCGTCACCCGGTTGCACGACATGGACTCGGGCACGCGCAGCCAGTTGCGCCGCCTGTACAGCGCCGTGCGGCGCGCCTGCCGCGCTCCTGAAACCGAACGGCAGCACCAGTTCGTCATGTTCCGCGCCCGGCTGGCCTACACCATCGCCCGCCACTCGCTGCGCAGCCTGGACCCGCTCGAAAAACTGCTGCTCCAGGTAACCCGCAAGAATGAACTTGCCACCTACGAGCGGTTCCGCGACCTGTTTGAAGCCATCATTGCCTACAACGAGTAACCAGCCATGAGCGAAGCAAAACCCACGCTGCGTCTGCGCGGCAAACTCATTCTCGAAGCGGTGCTGCACTGCGAGACCGGCCTGCACATTGGCGCGGGCAAAGGATCGCTCGAAATTGGCGGTGCCGATAATCCGGTGGTCAAGGACGCCTTCGGCCGGCCCATCGTCCCCGGCTCCTCGCTGCGCGGTCGTTTGCGCAGCCTGCTCGAGCACGCCCACGGCCTGACCTCGCCTGAGGAGCTAGTCTACCTGTCCCGGCGGCGCGGCCAGGAGGTGCGGATCCACCAGAGCGACCGCCCCGACGACGCCCTCTGTCTACTGTTCGGCCGCAGCCCCAGCCGCATGGAGCGGGTGCGCGGCGACGCCCTCGACGGCCGTTCGGCCACCCCGGCGCGCCTGACCATCTACGACGCTCCCCTCGACCTGGACTCGATCACAGCGCCCATGCGCGAGTTTCTCGACGATGAACTCACCGAGGTCAAAAGCGAGAACGCCATCGACCGGATTACGGCCCAGGCTAATCCCCGGACGCTGGAACGCGTCCCGGCCGGGGCGCGCTTCCACGTCCGCTTCGTGCTGGACCAACTCGCCGAGGACGATCACGCCCTCACCGGGCTGCTCGTGCAGGGCTTGCGCCTGCTCGAAGACGACGCCTTGGGCGGCGGCGGATCGCGCGGCAGCGGCCGGGTTCGTTTTTCGGCCTGCCGGTTGACCTGGCGCGGCAAGGGTTTCTATCTGGGCGAGAACGGCGAAGTAGAACTGCTCGCGGGCGGCGATCTGGGGGCGCTACAGGCTCTGGTGCGCGGCGAAGGCTTCGCGGCGGCGCTGGCGGAATAACGGCATGGCGCAGGCGATCCTGTTTCGGTTCCAAGCCCGCGGGGCGTGGAGCGCGGCCGGGGCGGGGCCGTCCCTGCTCGGGAGCGACACCTTCTACGGTGCCGTGTGCGCGGCCATGGATCGCTTCGGCTGGCTCGAGGAGTGGCTGGCGGCCGGCAGCGCCGTCCGGCTCAGTTCGCTTTTTCCCTGGCAGCAGGGCACGCTGTTTGCCCCCCCGCCGGCGGCGGCCTGGCCCCCGCCCCACGGTCTGCAGCGGCTGCGCCCAAAACTGGTTCGTTTTCTTCCCTTGGCGGCAATCCGCGATCTGCTCAGCGAGAGTGGTCTGGTGGAATCCCGCTGGGTGCTCGACCCCGCCTCCGGCTGTCTGCTGGCAGCCGACCGCGCGGGCGCTGGCGGTCCGTTCCGGCCGGTGCGCGTTGAAAAGGGCGCGGGACCCAAAACCGGAGTGCAGTTCGCCGAAGGCGCGGGCGTCTGGGGACTGGCGGTATGTCAGGACGAGGCCTGGCGGCCGCGCGTCGAAGCCGCTTTGCGCTGGCTGGCCGATGCCGGCCTTGGTGGCAACCGTTCGCTCGGCTGGGGCGGCAGCGCCGGGGTGCGGATCGAAAGTGCCGATAGCGCGGAGGCTCTGCTGCGGCGGGGCGCCGGCGATGGCTCGAAGGGCTGGTGGCTGTTGAGCCTGTTCGCCCCGGCCGACGGAGAGGAGGTCTACTGGGAACAGGGCGCCTACCAGTTGACGGTCCGGTCGGGATGGGTGGAAGGAACCACGGTGGCCAAACAGCCGCAGCGGCTGGTGCGGGAGGGCGCGGTTCTATTCGCTCCGCAGGCCCCGGCGGGGACGCTGCAGGATGTGGCGCCGGAGGGTTGGGCGCACCCGGTCTACCGGAATGGCCTGGCCGTGGCGGTGGCGCTATGAGTGTGGGCATTGAGTGGCGCCTGACGGTGCTTACCCCGACGCTGGTGGGCGACGGAAAGCGCCTCGCGCCAATCGACTACATGGTCTGGAAGGACCAGGTGAACGTGCTCGATCAGAGCCTGATCTTCCGGCGCTTGGCCGGCACGCCCCGAATGGAGGGCTACCTGGCCGAGCTCGGCCGCGCCCGGCGGCTCGAATTCAAGAGTTGGGGCGGCTACGCGCAGTCCTACGCTGTGCGCCGGATTCCGCTCGAGGACCCGGGGCTGGTAGCGCTCTGGGAGCAGGCCAAAGATGAAGATATTTTCATTCCGACCTTTTGCACTGGTCCGAGCGGCAAGCTGCTGCCGGCTACGGCGGTGAAGGGCGCCTTGAAGACGGCGCTGCTCGGCGCGCAGCTGACCCCGGAGCAGTTGGCTTCGTTTCGTCACCAGATTGCGGCGAAGCTGTTGCGCGGCTGGCGGCTGGGCGATGGTACGCCCGAGGCGGGAGACCGCTACCAGGTCTACTATTCGCGGGTTGCCACGCCGGCCAAGCCGGGCGGTGCCGAATTGCGCTGGAAGCCGGTGCCGACTTTTGTCGAATGCGCGGTCCCGGGAACGGTCTTCCGCGGGCGCGGCACGGTGAGCGGCGAGTGGGCCGAGCAGTTTGCGGCGGTGACGGCGCAATCGGGCATCATGCTGGCTCGGCAGCGGGATTTTGCGGCAACGCACCGTCTGGGGCGGCTGCAGCAGACCCTGGCGGGCGTGGAGGCGGGGGGCGGCTGTCTGCTGAATGTGGGGTGGGGCGGCGGCTTTCTGTCGAAGTCGGTGGCGTTGGGGCCGCGGTTGTCGGCGGCACGGCCGATGCTGGAGGCGATTCCGGCCTACCGCCGGGCCCTGGCCACAGCATTCGCCTTTCCAAAATCCCAGCGGATTCTCTATCTGGGCGGCGAACCGGGGACGGTACCGGGCTGGGTGCGGCTAGAGTACTACCCGCTTTCGGGCGCGCTACAGTCCTAACTTTTTTCAGGGCGTAGTACCCTCGAATAGAGCAAAAAGCGGGTGTACGGAAACCGCATGGTAGCATAGTATGGTTCGCAGTGGTCTTTATGTACAACGCCTTTTTTGGGATAACGGACAACCCCTTTAATCTATCTCCCGATCCTGCGTTTCTTTATCGCAGCGAGCAACACGAAGAGGCGTTGGCCAATCTGATCTATGGGGTGCAGAGCCGGAAGGGCTTTATTGTCTTGACAGGCGAAGTGGGCACGGGCAAGACCACGATGCTGGAGTGCCTGCGGGAATATCTCGAAGGCAACTATATCGAATTTGCCTTCCTGTTCAACTCGCGCATCAATCCCCAGCAGTTCTTTGAGATGATTGCCTACGACCTCGACCTCCAATGCCAGAGAACGTCGAAGAGCGAAGTGCTGTTTGCGCTGAATAACATGTTGATTCAGCATGCCAACGAAGGGCGCACCACGGTGCTGATCGTTGACGAAGCGCATAATCTGGACTGGGAGGTACTTGAAGAGATTCGTCTTCTTGGCAACCTCGAGAACCGGAAAGGCAAGCTGCTGCAGATCGTGCTGGCGGGCCAACCCGAGTTTGACCGGAAACTGGACGCCCCCAATCTCCGGCAACTAAAGCAGCGGATTGTCCTGCGCTACAACTTGAAGCCGTTTTCGCTCGACGAGACGATCGAGTACATCGACAGCCGGATGTCGAAGGTGGGTTTAGCCGACCAGACGGTCTTTCCCGTTGCGTTGATCGAAGAGATTCATCTGCGGTCGCGGGGGATTCCCCGGCTGATCAATGGCATCTGCGACAATCTGTTGCTTACCGCGTTTGCCATGGAATCGAAGGTTTGCACGCTGAAGATGCTTGACGAGGTGTCGGAAGACATGCGCCTTGAGTGGCCCGGACGCCGTCTGCGCCCCATCCGCAGCATCTATGAGGATACCTACGAGCCTTCGGTACGGCGAGAGAGCGGCGACTAACGACGGGCTGACTGAGCGCGGTCCGGATTTCCCCGACTCGACTCAGGGACGCCCTCCCGAGTGACCGGAATGACCTTAGCCCGCGGAGGGGCCATTCCTAGGAATACAAACGATATCTCCCCCTTAACATGGGTTTAAGCAGGTAGATACCTACGACACAACGTCGGGGAGCTACCTCTTCCAATTCGGTGTCAAAGGCATCGGGTGGACGGAGATCAATGAAGATATTCAACTTAATCCTGGGAACTGTACTCTGTGTGTCACTGGCGTTCGGCTCGAGCGTCGGTATTACCCCTGCGGCTGGGACAATGGAGCCCCAACTGCTTGCTGGCGGCCCGATTCCTCCTCCGTGGGACTTTGACGGAGCGAGCTCGCATGGCGGCCCGATTCCTCCTCCGTGGGACTTTGATAATCCGGAATAGGACGGCGACGAATCGCTGGTCCGTTAACTGATATTTTTTAGCCTAATTCACCGCAAAACATCTTGGCAGGCGCAACATTTGCCGAGAAGCTTTGCGGTGACCTCTTTTTACTACCTCTCGACGGTGCTCAGCACGCTCCTGCTGATCGGGGCGATCCACTCGATGCTCGGAGGACTCTGGAGGCGACATCCGGTTCTTTTTCTTTATATTTGTCTGACATTTGCCCTGTCCGCCCCCATGAGTATCGCGTTTCTCGTCTCCGGCGCCACCTGGACGGGGGTGAGTCGGTCAGCATACTGGGTTTTGTCGCTGTCGATGCAATTGTGTGGGGTGTCGCTGGTGCTGGCGTTGCTGCGCCGGGTCGGCGAGTTGCGGCAGGGTGCGAGCCGGATGGTGGGCTGGCTTTCGTTCGGGTTTCTCGCGGTGCTGGCCGGGTCGGCCGCGTGGCACTACGAGGTGTTTGCCGCTGGGCGGCCGAACCGTTGGATGACATTTGTCAGCCGGGATGTAGCGTTGGTCTCCACGGGTCTGAACCTGTTGTTGTGGTCGGTTCTGCTCTCCAATCGCAACCGGGACCAAACGCTTCTGCTCGTCAGTGCGGGAATGGGCTTACAGTGCACGATTGACGCCATCGGCCACGCTCTGCGCTTTTTCCCGAATGAGCTGAAGGACCTCGGCAACCTAGTCATCTCCGGCGGTAGCATTCTGACGAGCTTCATCTGGTTTCGGATCTTTCAACCGGGGGCTGTCCGTTCGGTGGGTCGTATGCGCACGGCGCCATAAACTCTTGGTCCGGCGGACCGGCGGGTGTAGACTCAAGAGGTGGGTCAAGGCCCGCATTCATTACGGATGTTCGGCGTCCGGGTTGGGACGCTGACCAAAGGAGTCCCCTGAATGGAACGTCGTGATTTTCTGATGCAAGCCGGCACGGCTGGCTCGGCTCTGTCGGCCGCCGGTTCGGCTCTGGGCGCTAAGCCGGCCGCCGCGAAGGCGGGCCGGGTGATTGGTGCCAACGACAAGATCAATGTTGGCGTGGTGGGCGTGGGAGGCCGGGGCCGCTACGTCGCCAATGTCTTCGCCAAACTGGGTGAGCAGACCGGCAAGTGCCAGATCAGCCAGGTTTGCGACGTCTACCAGAAGCGGGTTACCGAGGCGGCCGCGCGCTTCAAGTGCAAAGGCACTCTGGACTGGCGCGAAGTGGTGAACAATCCGGAGATCGACGCCGTGATCGTGGCGACCCCGGACCACTGGCACGCGAAGGTGGCTCTAGCCGCGATGGACAACGGCAAAGACGTTTACGTCGAAAAGCCGATGTGCCACACGGTCGAAGAGGTCAAGCAGTTGATGGACACGGTCAAGGAGACCAAGCGGGTGCTACAGGTCGGCTCGCAGACCACCTCCGGCAACCAGTGGCACCAAGCCAAAAAGTACATAGCCGATGGCGCCATCGGCAAGATGCTGCTGAGCCAGGGATCCTACCACCGCAACTCGGTGGAGGGCGAATGGAACTGGCCCATCGACAAAGAAGCCGGGCCGGACGGCAAGGGTGACAACTATATCGACTGGAAGATGTGGCTCGGCAGCGCCACCAAGCGCCCCTTCGACGCTGACCGCTTCTTCCGCTTCCGGAAGTATTGGGACTACTCGGGCGGCATTGCCACCGACCTGTTCTTCCACGTCGTGGCGCCGATGAACATCTGTTGGACCAAGCCGCAGTATCCACACCGCGTGATGGCTAGCGGTGGCATCTATGAGTTCAAAGACCGCGAGGTGCCGGACACGTTCAACCTGCTGGCCGACTACGATGAGGGCCACTCGCTGGTGCTCAGCTCGTCGATGGCTAATTCGCAGCACATTCCGGGCCTGATCCGCGGCCACGAAGGCACGATCATCATGGTCGAGCACGGGCGGTTTGAAGGCTTCTCGCCCTTCATCACGCTGAAGCCGGAGCTGACCGGGCGCGGCGATGCCCGCAAGCCGATTGGCGGCGACAAGTACAAGTTCGGCATCGAGGACGTCAAGATCCCCGTGCAGGACCTGAACACGATGGACACCCACGTGGGCAACTTCCTGGACTGCATGGTGAGCCGGAACAAGCCGACGCTCGACGTCGAGACCGCCGCGCACGCGCAGGTGCTGATCACGATGGCCGTGCAGAGCTACCGCCAGGGCAAGGTCCTGTATTTCGACGAACAGAAGTTCAAGATCGTCGACAAAAGCCCGAAGGCGTAAGCCGCCTTTTCCAAACGCAGGAGGGGCGCTGGCTTCGGCCAGCGCCCCTCCTGTTTTGCTGCTTCCTGTTTTGCTACTTCTTGCGTTGCTACTTCTTGGTCGCGAGCCGGATATGAAGGTCCCGCAGGCTCTTGTCGGGAACCTCGCTCGGGGCTTCGCACATCAGGTCGGTTCCCTTGGCGGTCTTGGGGAACGGAATCACATCACGCAGCGACTTTTCGCCGGCCAGGATCATGACCAGGCGGTCGAGACCGAGCGCAATACCGCCGTGCGGCGGGGCGCCGTGTTCGAGCGCTTCGAGCAAGAAGCCGAATTTGGTCTGCGCCTCCTCCATCGACAGTCCAAGCGAGCTGAAGACGGCCGACTGCACATCGCGCCGGTGGATACGGATCGAACCCGAGCCGAGTTCGGTACCGTTCAGCACGATGTCGTAGGACTTGGCGCGGCAGCGGGCCGGGTCAGCCGTGAGCTTGTCAATATCCTCGTCGTGCACCGAGGTGAACGGGTGATGCGCGGCCACCCACCGCTGGTCCTCTTCGTCCCATTCAAACATGGGGAAGTCGAGAACCCAGAGGAAGCGGAAGTCGGTCGGGTCGAGCAGCTTGTGGCGGTCGTTGAACTTCTGGCCGCAGTAGAGGCGCAGTTGGCCGGCGCCCTGCAGGACGGTGTATTCGGGGATCGGCCCCTTCCCTTCCCCGACCCAGCCGGCCAGGATGAGCAGATCGTTCTCGCCGGCGCCGGCGCGCTCACGCACCTTCACCATCACTTCGGGGAAGTCCCGTTCGAGGCGCTTGACGTCGTCAAAGACGCGGAGGCCCCGCTCGACGCCAAAGGCCTTGATCTCGTCGCGCTCGCGGCGGGCGATGGGGCCGACATTGGGAATGACAATGGCGGCAATCGGCAGACCGGGCGTAGCGAAGTTCTCGTCCACCGGGAAGAGATCCTCGACGCAGTAGAACGGGGGCAGGCGGAGGTCGGGCTTATCGATGCCGTAGCTGCGCATGGCCTGCGCGTAGGTCAGGCGCGGGAAGGGCGCTTTGACGCCGGAAAAGCCGGCGACGGCGCAGACGCGTTCGAGCAGCGGCTCGATGGTGGAGAAGATAGTCTCCTGCTGCGGGAAGCTCATCTCGAGGTCGATCTGCGTGAACTCGGGCTGGCGGTCGGCGCGGAGGTCTTCGTCGCGGAAGCAGCGGACGATCTGGAAGTACTTTTCAAAGCCGCTGATCATGAGCAGTTGCTTGAAGATCTGCGGCGACTGCGGCAGGGCGTAGAATTCGCCAGGGCTGGTGCGCGAGGGGACAAGGAAGTCGCGGGCGCCTTCAGGCGTGGACTTGGTGAGAAACGGGGTTTCGATTTCAAGGAACCCCTGGCGGTAGAGCTCTTCGCGGACGGCGAAGCTGAGCTTGGAGCGCAGCATGATGTTGCGCTGCATGCGGGGGCGGCGGAGGTCGACGTAGCGATATTTGAGCCGGGCATCCTCGCTGACATCGACGCTCTCTTCCATGGGGAAGGGCGGGGTCTTGCTTTCGTTGAGGATCCAGATCTGATCAACGACGAGTTCGACTTCGCCGGTCGGGATGTCGGGGTTGATCGTCTCCTTATCGCGGAGGACGACCCGTCCTTCGACGGCAATGACGTACTCGCTGCGCAGCATCTCGGCTTTGGCGTGGACGGCGGCGAACTTTTCGTCGGAGTGGAAGACGACCTGGGTGACGCCGTCGCGGTCCCGCAGGTGGATGAAGATGACACCGCCAAGGTCGCGGCGGCGGTGCACCCAGCCCATGAGAAGCGAGCGGGTGCCGGCATCGGAGGCGCGCAGTTGGCCGCAGGAGTGGGTGCGGCGCAGGTCTCCGAGGAAGTCCAAAGGTACGTGTTCAGGCATGGAAAGTGAAGGAAACGAAGCCAGGAGCCCCGAAATTACAATCTCTCTAGTTTGGCAGATTGGTTCCGGCGCTGCACGGGCCTGGGGCTCAGAAAACGGGTTCGATGCGGAGTAGTGAGCCCACCGAGTTGGCGAGCAGGCAGACGGGGTGTGCCAGACCGTGCCGGGCCGAGCGTGACAGCGGCGGTCGAGTCCCGGTCGCTACCGACGCAGAAGCCGGCCCCGGCGGCAGAGGCGCGGAACCAGAGCATATGGCAACGGGCGAGGGAGGGGACGAAGAGTTTTCAGGTCGAAGGCGGCTCGATCGCGGCGCGAGTCGCGGCGATCGAGGAACGCTTCCCCGTCGCCGCGCCGCCACTCGACGAGGCTCGTCTGTTCGCTCATCCGAGCAGATGGGCCGCGAGGTCGAAGTCCGCGACCGCCTGCTGTTCCCCGGTAGCGAGGTTCTTGAGGCCAAAGCGCCCGGCGGCAATTTCATCGTCGCCGATGAGGAGCGCAAAACGGGCGCCGGATTTGCTCGCGAGTTCGAGCAGCTTCTTGAACTTGCCAGCCGGGGCGACTTCGACGCTGAAGCCGGCTTGGCGGAGTTGCCTGGCCTGGCGGGCGCCGAGTTGGAAGGCGTCTTCGGTCATCGGAGCGATGAATAGATCCAAGGGCTTGGGATCGAAGCCGGCGGGCTTGGCCTCCTCGACGGCCATGAGTAAACGATCCTGGCCGATGGAGAAGCCGATGCCAGGGGCCGGGACCTTCGCGCCGAGCGACTCGGCGAGGCCGTTGTAACGACCCCCGCCACAGATGGCGTTCTGCGCACCGAGGGCGCCGTGGAGGAATTCAAAGGTCGTGTGGGTGTAGTAGTCGAGACCCCGGACCAGGCGCGGATTGACTTCGTAGGCGATGCCGCGATCGGTGAGATAGCGGCAGACGGCGGCGAAGTGGTCGCGACAGGCATCGTTGAGATAATCGTGAATGCTGGGGAGCTGGGCGACGATGGGCTGATCCTGCGGGTCCTTGGAGTCGAGGACACGGAGAGGGTTGGTGACGGCGCGGCGCTGGGAGTCGGCCGAGAGGTCGGCCAGGTGAGCGGTGAGCACCTCCTTGAGCTTGGCGACGTAGCGGCCGCGGGATTCGGGATCACCGACGGAGTTGATCAGTAGGCGGGCGTCGGGTACACCGCAGGCACCCAGGAGAGTGGAGACCAGTTCGATGATTTCGGCGTCGAGCACGGGAGATTCGAGGCCAATGGCCTCGGCGCCAATCTGAAAGAACTGGCGGTAGCGGCCCTTCTGCGGGCGCTCGCGGCGGAACATGGGTCCAAGGTAATAGAGGCGCTTGGGGCCGGGGATCTGGTCGAGGCGGTGTTCGAGGTAGGCGCGGATGACCGAGGCGGTGTTCTCCGGCCGGAGGGTCAGCTTGGTGCCGTCGCGATCGTCAAAGGTGTACATCTCCTTCGATACGATGTCGGTCTCTTCGCCGACGCCGCGGGCAAACAGCGCCGTTTCCTCAAAGATCGGGGTGCGGATTTCGTGATAGTGGAAGGTGCGGAACACTTCGCGGGCCGTGGCTTCGACGCGGTTCCAGACGCCGGATTGGGGCGGCAGGATGTCCCGGGTGCCCTTAACTGCTTTGATCATTCTTGTATGTTTGTCCTAGGTTGACGTAGTGGTCCGCGTTCCGGCGGAAGCGTTCCTGCTCTTCGGCCGAGACCTCACGACGGATTTTGGCGGGCACGCCCATGACGAGCGAACCGGGGGGAATCTGCATGCCTTCGGGAACCAGCGAGCCGGCGGCGACCACCGAACCCTGGCCGATGCGGGCGCCGTTCAGCACAATGGCGCCGATACCGATCAGCGAGTCGTCCTCGATGACGCAGCCGTGGAGGACGACCGAGTGGCCGACGGTGACGCGGCGGCCGACGTGGCATGCAAACAGCTTGTGCTCGACGTGGACAACGGCGTTGTCCTGAACATTGGAATCGTCGCCGATGAAGATCCTGTTGACATCGCCGCGCAGGGTGGCGTGGGGCCAGATGCTGACATTTTCGCCGATAGTGACGTCGCCGATGACAACGGCGGCGGGGTCGATGTAAGCCGAAGGGGCGATAGCCGGGCGGACGCCTTGGAACGAGCGGATCATAAAGGTTTCTTCGATCTTATCGCGTGGGGCTCCTCTACAATAAGGGTATGCTGCGGATTGTTTGTCTCTGGGTCGCCCTTGCCGTGAGCCTCACGGCGGCCAAGCCGTTCGATGTGCCCGGATTGTTGCGGATGAAGCGCTTGTCGGACCCCCAACTGTCGCCCGATGGCAAGACGGTGCTGTTCGTCGTGCAGACGGTGGACGTGGAGGGCAACAAGAAAACCAGCCAGATCTACGCCGTGCCGCTCGCTGGGGGGAGCCCCGTGGCGCTGACCTCGACGGGCAGCAACGAGCGGCCGCGCTGGTCGCCGGACTCGAAGCGCGTGGCCTACATTTCCGACCGCGCCGGATCGTCGCAGATCTGGATGATGAACGCCGACGGGACCGAGCAGCGGCAGGTGACCAAGATCGCCACCGAGGCCAGCGGCGTTTCGTTCTTTCCCGACGGGACGCGGCTGCTGTTTCTGAGCGAAGTCTTTCCCGAATGCAAGACCGAAGCCTGTAACGAACAGAAACTGGCCGAAGAAAAGGCCGTCAAGACGAAGGCACGGATCTACACCTCGCTGCTGTATCGCCATTGGAACCAGTGGCGGGCCAAGCGCCGGAGCCATCTGCTGGTGGTGCAGGTAGAGGGCGGCGAGGCGCGCGACCTGACGCCGGGCCCGCACGAGGTGCCGACCTTTTCGCTCGGCGGGCCGGACGGCTACGCGATCTCCCCCGATTCCAAAGAGATCTGCTACGTCGTCAACACCGACCCCGACCAGGCGCTATCCACCAACAGCAACCTCTACACGGTCTCGCCCGAAGGCGGCGAGGCCACCCGGATTACGACCACCCCGGGTGCGGATGTCTCACCGGCCTACTCGCCGGACGGGCAGTGGATCGCCTGGCGAGCCCAGAAGACGGCCGGCTACGAATCCGACCGCTGGCGCCTGATTCTGATGAAACGAACCGAGGGCAAGGTGCGCGATCTAACCGAAAGCATCAACCTGAACGTACAGAGCCTGACCTGGACGCCGGACTCGACGCGCCTGTTCTTCACCGTCGAAGACCGGGGCCGGCAGAGCATTCAAATGTTCGTGCTGAGCGGCACGGGCAGCGCGCGGTCGATCGTGTCGGGCAATGCGACCTACGACGATGTGCAGTTCACCCCGGACGCCAAGACGATTATGTTCACGCAGCAAAGCGGGTCGCGCCCGACTGAGATCTTCCGGGTAAATTCGGGCGATGGGAAAATTACGGCGCTGACCCGGATGAACGAGGAGATCGTGGCCGAGTACGACCTGCCGAACTTTGAAGAGATCACGGTGACGGGCGCCGAGGGGGCCAAGGTATCGAGCTTCGTGTTGAAGCCGGCCGGCTTCAGCCTGCAGCAGAAGTACCCGGTGCTGTTTCTGATCCACGGTGGGCCGCAGGGGGCGTGGAACGAGGCGTGGAGCTATCGCTGGAATCCGCAGATTTTCGCTGCGGCCGGATTCGTAGTCGTCATGCCAAATCCAAGCGGATCAACTGGTTACGGACAAAAGTTCACAGATGACATCAACAACGACTGGGGCGGCAAGGTCTACGACGACATCATGGCCACCGTCGACCACGTCGCCGGGCAGCCCTGGGCGGACGCCGAACGGTTCGCCGCCGCGGGGGGCAGCTACGGCGGCTACATGGTGAACTGGATGCTGGGGCATACCCAGAAGTTCAAGGCCCTGGTTTCCCACGCCGGTGTCTTCGACCTGCGCAGCATGGCGGGCGAAACCGAAGAGTTGTGGTTTGTGAACTGGGAGTTCCGCGGCATGCCCTGGGACAATCCGGAGGCCTATGCGAAATGGTCGCCGAGCCACTTTACCAACGAGTTCCGGACGCCGACGCTGGTCATCCACGGGGACCTCGACTACCGGGTACCGCTTGGCCAGGGCTTGCAGCTGTTCACGGCGCTGCAGATGAAAAAAGTACCCTCGAAACTGCTGACCTTTCCGGACGAAGGCCACTGGATTGGCAAGCCGCAGAACACGGTTCTGTGGTATCGCACGTTCCTGGACTGGGTGACCGAATGGACGAAGAAGCCGGTGACGGTGGTACCCTAAACAGAAATGTCATCCCCGTTGCAAATCCATATTGAGCAGTACGAAGGTCCGCTGGACCTTCTGCTCGATCTGATTCGCAAGCATCAGGTGAACATCTACGATATCCCGATTGCGAAGATCACATCGCAGTATCTGGAGTATATCGACAAGGCGAACGCGCTCGATATTGAGCTGAGCTCCGAGTTCATCTATATGGCGGCGACCTTGATCCACATCAAGTCGAAGACGCTGCTGCCGCGGGATCCGGAACTCGAGAAGATGGACCCGCAGGAGGACCCGCGCCAGGAGCTGGTCGACCGGCTGATTGAGCACGAGCGGTTCAAGAACGCCGCCGAGATGCTGCAGCAGAAGCGGCTGGTGGAAGAGGCGGCCTGGTCGAACCCGGCGCTGAAGGATTTTCTGGCCGAGGAGGAGCAGGGGCTTTCGGTGACCCTGTTCGATCTCGTGCAGACGCTGCAGAAGGTGATTGAGCGGGCCAAGAACCGGCCGCATTTCGAGATCACCAAGGAAGATGTGACGGTTCCCGACATGATCCATTACCTCAAGAGCATCATGCGGGATCTGCGCAAGGGCGCCAGCGTATCGGCCACCGAGTTGTTCGAAAGGCAGCGGAGCCGGAACGCCATGATTGCCATGTTTCTGGCCATTCTCGAGATGGTGAAGAATCAGGCCGTCAAACTGGTACAGACCGAGGCGTTCGGTGATATCGGGTTGGCCAAGACGGAGCGCTTCGACGAAGCGTTCCCCGAGGGCGAGGCAATCGCCCGGTTGGAAGAAGAATACAGTTAAGTAGGAAGCTATGGCAGACGAATTGGAACCGCGGGAACAGGCCGAGACGGCCGCCGCGGAAGTGGAAGCGGTGGAGGCTCTCGTAGAGCCGGTGGGAGAGATTGAGGTGCAGGCGGTGGCGGAGCCAACCCCGGGAGGACCAGAAGAGCCCGCCGTCGAATACTCTGATACGGAGTTGAAGGCGATTCTCGAAGCGGTGATCTATGTCACCGAAGAGCCGCTTGAGGCCAAGCAGATCGCCCTGGCGCTGCGGCAGCCGCCGGCCCGGATCGATGCGCTGCTGGCCGAACTGGTGGAGGAGTTTGCCAAACCTGAGCGCGGCCTGCAGATCAGGGAGATTGCCGGCGGCTTCAAGATGGCCACCAAGGCCGAGCTGCACGATCAGGTGCGACTGTTTGTAAAGAATCTGAAGCCTCCGCTGAAGCTATCGCTGGCGGCGCTTGAAACGCTGGCCGTGATCGCCTACAAGCAGCCGATTACCGCGCCCGAGATCATGGAGATCCGCGGCGTGCAGGGCGGCGGCGTGCTGAAGACGCTGCTCGACCGGAAGCTGGTACAGGTGGCCGGGCGGAAGAACGTCATCGGCAAGCCGATTCTCTATAAAACAAATAAAGAGTTTCTCGTGCAGTTCGGTTTGAGCTCGCTCAAGGAGCTGCCCTCGCTCAAGGAGTTCGAAGAGCTGCGGCGGCTGGCTTTCAGCGAGGAGGAGGCCGAAGCCACGGTCGAAGCGCTGGAGCAGCGGGAAGCCGCCGCGCCGGCTGAGGCCCCGGCCGTTCCGGCGGAAGCCACGTCCGCGCCGGAAGCCGCGCCCGAGAACGCCGCCGTGCAAGGAACCGTCTGATGCAGGAGCGTCTGCAGAAGATTCTCTCCGGAGCGGGCATCACCAGCCGCCGGAAGGCCGAACAGCTGATTTTGGAAGGCCGGGTGAGCGTGAACGGGAACATCGTCACCGAACTCGGCACCAAGGCCGACCTTGAGACCGATCACATTAAAGTGGACGGGAAGTTGATCAAGAAGCCGAAGGGTTTCCTGTATCTGGCGCTGAACAAGCCGGCCGGCTACGTGACCACCATGCACGACCCCGAAGGCCGGCCCACCGTGAACCAGTTAATGAAAGGGTTGAAGGAGCGGGTCTATCCGGTTGGCCGGCTGGACTATGCCTCCGAAGGGCTGCTGCTGTTGACCAACGATGGCGAGTTCGCCAACCGCGTGATGAGCGCCCATAGCCAGTTGGTGAAGACCTACGTCGTCAAGACCACCGGCAACCTGACGCTTGAGCAGGAGGAGCACTTCCGGCGCGGCGTGCCGCTCAACGGCAAGCGAACGGCGCCGGCCGGGCTGCGGATGCTCAAGAACCAGGAGAACCCGTGGTACGAAGTCCAGCTGATTGAAGGGCGGCAGAACCAGATCCGCATGATGTTCCGCTACTTCGGCCGGTTGGTGGAGAAGTTGAAACGGGTGAAGATCGGCTTCCTTGAACTTGGCGAGTTGAAGCACGGGGAATGGCGGTCGTTGAATCCGAAGGAAGTGGACAAGTTCCGGCGGATTTTGAAGCTCGAAAAGCTGGTAGCAACCGGTGAGCGATGAACAGATGCGCGCCTTGCTCGCGCGCGTGAAGACGATCGCCGTGGTGGGTCTGTCGGATCGTCCGGACCGGCCCGCCTACGGGGTGGCCGTTTACCTGCAGCGGCAGGGCTATCGCATTATTCCCGTGCATCCGCTCGCCACTGCCGTGCTGGGCGAAAAGGCTTACCGTTCGCTCGCCGAAGTGCCGGAGCCGATTGACCTGGTGGACGTGTTCCGGGCCTCGGACGCCGTGCCGGAGCTGCTCGGCGAGATGAAGGCGCTGGGGCTTGGCTATGCCTGGCTGCAGGAGGGCATTACCTGCGGGGAGAGTCCCGCGGGGATGACCGTGGTGCAGGACCGCTGCCTGCTCAAAGAGCACCGGCGGCTGCTGGGATAAACGTCGCGGCTACCGTCCGGCGCTGGCGCCGATGCCGCCCTTGAGGTTGTTGAGCATCGTGAGCATGGCGGGAACCAGCGTGATGATGAAGACCACCGGCAGAATGAAGACCACGGTGGCGAGCACCATCTTGATGCCGGCCTTGCCCACCATCGCTTCGCCGCGCAGACGGCGGCGGGAGCGCAGGGCATCGGCGTAGACCTTCAGCGCCTGCGAAAGACTCGTGCCGAATCGTTCGCTTTGAATGATCATCGCGGCCAGCGACTTGATGTCTTCAATGCCGGTGCGCCGGACCAGCTGCTGGAAGGCCTTGCTGCGGTCCTGGCCGGCCTTGACCTGCATGACGACGGTGAAGAACTCGGCCGAAAGCTCCGGGTAGATGAACTGCATCTCTTCGCAGACGCGGGTGAGCGCCTGGTCGAGCGCCAGGCCGGTGCCGAGCACGATGCCGAGCAGGTCGACGGTATCGGGCAGCGACTCCTGGAGCTTGTTCCGGTAGCGCTTCATGAGCCGGTAGAGCACCTGCTTGGGCAGCAGCCAGCCGAGGAGGAAAGCGGGGGCGAGGCCAAGCATCCGGCTGAAGACCGGCTTGTCATCCGGCTGCACGAACCAGGAGCCGAGCAGCAGGGCGATGAGGAAGAGCAGGTTGAACATCGCGTAGTAGGCCAGGGCCTCCCGGCGGCGGAGGCCGGCCTGCCGCAGAAGCATTTCACTCTCTTCGAGAATGCCGTCCACGCCGGGCACCAGGTTGATGATGTAGAGAAAGCGCTCCCAGAAGCCGGTGCCGAACTGCCTGCGCCGCTGCGCCGCAGTGCCGCCGCGGTTGATGGAGACGAGTTCGTCGAGCCGGTCATCGAGCGGGTTGTCCGGGGGTTGCAGCAGTTGGAAACCGCTCCAGAGCAGAGCGGCCACCACGGCGAAACTGAAAACGAAGAACAGCGCGGGGATCATATCTTGGGGCTCGATAGCTTGCGGATCACGAGAATGCCGACCACCTCGGAGATGACGCCGTAAGCGAAGAACTTGCTGCCGACCGGATCATTCACCAGCACATCGATGTACTCCGGTTTCATGACCCAGAGGGCGAGCGCGAAGAAGATGGGCATGCCGCACAGCAGGGCCGCCGACCACCTTTGCTGCGCCGTGGCGGCTTTCATTTTCTCCTGCAGCGCGAGGCGCTCGCGGACGAGCATGGAGAGGTTTTCAAGAACCGAGACCATGTTGGCGCCGGTCTGGCGCTGGAGAATCAGGCCGGTGATGAAGAACTTGAGATCGATCAGCGGGACCCGTTCGCCGAGATTGTGCAGGGCAGCATCGAGCGTGGAGCCGAGCGACATCTCCTCCATCAGTTTCTTGAACTCCTGCTTGACCGGGTCGGAGGCTTCCGTCGAGATGGTTTCAAGACCCGACTGAATGTTGTGGCCGGCCTTCATCGACCGGTTGAACAGGTCGATGGCGTCCGGCAGCTGGTGTTCAAACTTGCCGAGGCGGGCGGCGCGCTGACGGAGGATGTAGGCCACCGGAGCGAAGGCGAACAGGCCGGCAAACAGCAGGCGAATCAGGAGCGAAGGAACGAACAGACTGAGCAGCAGGCCGAAGACGACAAATAGGATCAGGCAGAGGCCGATGACATCGGTGGCCTGGTATTTGAGGTCGGCCTGGCGGATCGACTTCTGCAACCGGCCGACGAGGCCGCCCCAACTGAGCAGGTCGGCCAGAAAGGCAAACGAGCCGGTCTCTTCGCGGCGGACGAGGCTGGCGCGGCCACTGGCGCGGGCACCGTTGCGGGCGCGGAGCTGGCGGAGGCGGCCGCCAAGGACATCGGCCGCCTGCTGCTGCGGAACGCTGAAGACATAGTAGCCGGCGGCGAGAAAGGCGGCGCTGAAGATGAGAAAGGCGACAAGGAAGAAGCCCATCTAGTCGACCACCTCCTGGATTTCGTCAAAGATCCCATCGTTGAGTTTGGTGCCGTAGGCCCGAATGCGCTGCGCGACGTTCGGCCGGTAGCCGGTGCCTTGGAAGCGGCCCAGCACGCGGCCGCCCGGCGAAACACCCTGCCGCTCGAAGAGGAAGATGTCCTCCATCTTCACAAGGTCGCCTTCGATGCCCACGACTTCGGCGATGGAGACGATCTTGCGGGTGCCGTCGGTGAGGCGGGCGCAGTGGACGACGAGTTGGACGGCGCTGGCGAGCATCTGGCGGATGACGCGGTCAGGAATCGAGGAGCTGGCCATCATCACCATGGTCTCAAGACGCGAAAACGCATCGCGGCCCGTGTTGGCGTGCGTGGTGGTCATCGAACCATCGTGGCCCGTGTTCATGGCCTGCATCATATCCATTGCTTCCGGGCCTCGGCACTCGCCGATGACGATGCGTTCCGGACGCATGCGGAGCGCGTTGATGACGAGGTCGCGTTGCGTGATGGCTCCGGCGCCTTCGATGTTCATTGGGCGGGTTTCCAGGCGCACGACGTGCTCCTGCTGCAGGGTGAGTTCGGCCGTGTCTTCAATGGTTACGATGCGCTCGTCTTCCGGGATGAAGCGCGAGAGCGTATTGAGCATGGTGGTCTTGCCGGAGCCGGAGCCGCCGGAGACCACCACGTTGAGCCGGGCACGCACGGCGCCCGCCAGGAACTGGTACATGCCCGGGGTGAAGGCTTCAAGCTTCAGCAGGTCTTCAATCGTCAACTGCCGTTTGCCGAAGCGGCGTATGGACATCACCGGGCCGATGAGCGAGAGCGGCGGGATGACGGCGCACATACGACTGCCGTCGGGGAGGCGGGCGTCGACGATGGGAGAAGAGTCGTCAATGCGGCGGCCGATGTTCGAGACGATGCGGTCGATGATCATCCGCAGGTGGGCCTGGTCTTTGAACCGGATCTCGGTCTCCATCACCTTGCCGTTGCGTTCGACGTAGATGGAGTCCGGCCCGTTGACCATGATGTCGCTGATGGTGGGGTCTTTGAAGAGGATTTCGAGCGGGCCGAGGCCGAAGACCTCGTCGAGCACCTCCTCGATAAGCCGGTCGCGTTCGGCCTGGGTGAGGGGGATGTTCTCTTCGCGGACGATGCGCTCGATGTGAATGCCGAGCTGTTCGCGCACGCCGTCTTTGTTGAGCGCGCGGAGCTGGTCCGGCGTCAGCAGCTGCAGCAGCTTGGCGTGGACCTTCGACCGGATGCCGTGCCACCGGGCGTTGCCGGTGGTGGCGGTGGCGGCAGGGCGAAGGGGGGTGCGGGTGGCCATGGGGGATTACGCTGCCTGCTCCCGCTTGACGCCCGTGGCCTTGTCGGCGAAGGCGCGGAGGGTTTTGTCCATGTCGGCGAAGGCTTGGCGGTCGGTGACGAGCGGGCGGGCCTTGTTGATGCTGGCGAGCATGGCGGGCGAGTCGGGAATGCCGTAGAAGACGGGCTGGTTCAGGGTCTGCTTGACCTGGTCGAGGGTGGCGTACTGCGCGGCGGGCTTCTTCTGATACTTGTTGATGAGGACCCTGATCTGATCCTGCGTGAAGCCGAGGCGCATGAGATAGCCGAGGTAGCGCTGGGCGTTGCGCACCGCGGGAAACTCCTGCGTCGAGACGAGGAAGACCGAAGTGGACACCTGCAGAGCGGCGAGGGCGAGATCGTCGTTGATATTGCGCCCCGCGTCGATCACGATGCACTCGTACTTTTCGACGAGAAACGTGGCGAACTCGCGGAGCATGGAATCGGTAAACGCCCCGCGATTGGCTTCAAGGCTGTCGGGCGGGCCGACATAGAAGAAGCCGGCGGGGTCGCGCGAGACGAAGCCCTCAAAGAGGGTCTGATCCATACGGTCGAGGTTCTCGCCGACTTCGGCCAGGGTGTACTGCGGCGTTGAGCCAAGCATCATGGCGACGTCGTTGGCAGCCCAATCGAGATCGAGCAGGACAGTCTGTTTTTTGCGCTGCGCCTGGATGGTGGCGAAGTTCACGGCGAGCGACGTGGTGCCCACCCCGCCCTTGGCGCCAAGGAACGTGTAGATTTTGCCGAGTTGGCTGCCGCCGCTGACGGCGCGGCGGGGCGCACGGTCGAGGCGGAGTAGGGCGTCGCGAAGCTCGCTGCGCTTGAGCGGCAGCGTAAGATAGTCGGTGGCGCCGGCGCGGATCGTCATCAGGATGCTCTCGCCATCTTCGCTGTAGTCGGTGGCGAGGATGTAGAGCTCCGGCGCGGCGAGGCGCAGTTTTTCGAGCGCCTTCAAGCCGTTCACCGGGTCACTCGAGATATCGAGCAGGAGAGCAGCTTCGGGGAAGCGGTCGAGTTCCTGAAGAACGCGGATGTAGAGATTGGCCGAGACATCGACGAACTCGGTGAGAACGCGGGCGCTCGGGGTGGCAGCCACGGCGTCGCGGACCAGTTCCCGGAGCTGGTCATCAGGGGAGGCGATCATCAGGGTAAACGACATGCGGTCTCGAAGTTCTCCTTACGGGGTGCAGGTGCCGGATTCGGCATCGCAGCCGGCGCTTTCCACCGGCAGAGAGGTTTGAAAGTTGGGCAGGCTTACCGGCGGCAAGCCGAGAAAGGCCATGAAGGCGCGGAACTGATAGCCGGTAACGCCCACGGTGACGGCATCCGGCACGCACTCGGTGGAGCAGTCGCCGCCGGAGCAGTTGAATTCGGTGAGCGAGCCGGTGGCCGGGTCGCGTTGAAAGTAGTCGATTTGAATGGTGGCGCCGCCGGACTGAAACTCGAGTTGGTCGAGGTTCGGTGGGACGTTGGCGCGCATGTAGGTGCGGACATTTTCGCCGGCGTTTTGATAACAGTGCGTGACGGCGAAGCGCGCGCCGAGGCGCGTCCATTCCACCACCGAGTGCCAGGTCCACAGCAGTTGCGCCGTGAAGACGATCATGAACGACAGCGGAATCAGCACGCCGGCCGAGACGATGACGTACTCGAGCGAAGCCTGGCCCCGTTGGCGGCGCATCAGTTGCCTCCCACCGGCATCCGCACGAGCGGACGCAGGGCAAAGGATTCGGCGGCGTTGAAGAACGGGATGTTCGGCCGCATGGGAAAGCCGTCGGTAAAGGAGACGACAATGAAATCGGGGTTGCGGCCGCCCTGCGCGATGTCGCAGCCGTTGGCGGAACACTCGCATTCGCCGAGCTGTGAGGTATCGGGATCGACGCGTTCGAGCCGGATGCGGATCTGGTCGGCGGTGAGGTTGGTGATGATCTCGGCCCCGGCGCTTTCGCCCGCGCCGCGCAGGGCGAGGGTTTTGGCCTGGGCGAGTTGGACATCGGCTTCGTCGCAGAAGTTCAGGCCGGGTTGCTGGGCGGTGTAACGGGCCACGGTCTGGAGCATCTTGTGGAGCGTGTAGAAGGTGTAGGTGATGCGGCCGAACTCGATGAGGCCCCAGAGCAGGAGCATGAGGATCGGCAGGAAGAGCACCGCTTCGAGTAACGAGTTGCCCCGCTGGGCCGGGCGGCGCGTCATTGGTGCAGTACTACCTTGCCGGGTCCGGCGGCCTGGGTGCAGCCATCGATGCGGCCCTGTTTGACCGGGATGCGGCTGCCGAGATAAAGGGCGGCGAAGCGGCCGTTCTGATCGGCGGCATTCAGAGTCGTGTCGTTAGCGGCGGGTTCGATGAGGAACTGCCGGAAGCCGAGCACCACCATGGTGGACTCGGCGGCGGTTTCCACAATCGGGACGGTGATGATGCGCCGGTTGTTGCCGGTGTAGGCCGTGTAGTCATCGAGGTCGGCGAGGTCGGAGTCGGCCGGGTTGGCGGCCAGCACGGCATCGGATTCGGCGACGGTGCTGCAGGCGGCCGGCACGGTGCCGTTGTCGAAGCGGGCGGCAAGCCCGCATAGAAAGGTGGAAACCTGGTTGGCGACGCGGTTGGCGTTGCAGGCCAGCGGCGCGGCGTTCACCCAGACGGGCTCTTCCTGATTCACGCGGAGGCAGTAGACGGCGGGATCCGAGGACGGGGGCAGGCCCTGAGCGCCGATGCGGTAGAGTTGGGTCAGTTCGTCGGCGAGGAAGGTGGCGCTCTCGTTGTAGCGATTGAGCATCACATAGGGGATCCGCGACACGGTGTTAGCCAAGGTGCCCGGGGTAGGGCCTCCGGTGCACAGATAGCCGAGCGTATAGCGGGTGCCGGGTACGAAGCCGAAGTCGACCGTATCCTCAACCGAGACAGCCTGCACGGCAATGGGTTCGACGCCGCAGGCCTGGCAGACCGGCGAGCTGTGTCCGGCCACGGATTGCGCGGCCATGTTGACGCGGCCATCGAGGCCGATGGCGAGAAAGCGCCAGAAGATGGTGGGGGCCTCGCCGCGAACCAGCACGCGGACGTGCTTGGCGGTGGCGCCGCCGGCTTCCCCGCCCGTAGCGCCTTCGGCGCCGATGGCGGCTGAGGAGGCATCGTAGAAAGTCAACGCCGGTTCGGCGCTGTTGAGCGTGCCGTTGGTCTGGCCGATCGTCGCGCCGCCAAAATCGTATTTATTGGCGGGTCCGTTGGTGGCGTCGATGGGGATGCGAGCGTAGAGCGTGGCGGCTTCAATCGCCGACTCGGTACCGTTCAATCGCTGCGCCGCGGCCAGCGCCATGGCATTGGCCGCCGTCTTCAGTTCGTTGCGCGCCATGTACAGCCGGCCGAGGTCGATAGCGAAGCCCATGAAGCCGAGAAAGACCGGCACCATCAGCACCAGCACCTGCATGGACACACTACCCCGGCGGCGCCCTTGCCGCAAAGTCAGTGGCCGATTACTTCTTGGGTTCCTGATGTCCACTGGGGCCGATGAACTCCGGGCTGGACTTCTTTTTCTTCTTGTCTTTCGGCTTCTTCAGGCCGGCGTCTTTGTCGTCCTTGGTGGCCGGCAGAAACTGTTCGACGGTATCGGGCAGGGCGACCTTCTCGCCGGCGGGAACCGGCCGGACAAACCGCGGCGTCACCACGACAAGCAACTCGTCGTTGGTCTTGCGGACTGACCGGCTCCGGAAGAGTTGGCCCAGAATCGGCACATCGCCCAGCCACTTCACGCGGCTCAAGCTCTGAATCACGCGGCTGTCAATCAGACCCGCGACGGCAAAGCTCTCTCCGTCCTTGAGGATCGCTTCGGTCTCGGCCACGCGCGTGGCGACCGCCGGAATCAGGAACCCTTGCAGCGTCACCGCGTTCGCGTAATCGAGCGAACTGACCTGCGGGCGAACTTTCAGATGGATGCCGCCCGAGGCGGTCACTGTCGGGGTAAAGTCCAACTGCACGCCGAACTTCTTGAACTGCACGGTGACGACGGGCGCCGTGGCGCCGCCGGTGGAGGTGGCCGTCAGCGTCGGGAACGGGAACTCACCACCGGCCAGGAAGCTGGCTTCTTTGCCTTCCAGCGCAATGAGATTCGGCTCGGCCAGCACCTGCAGCAGATTCCGCGCCTGCATGGCGCGGATCGTCGCGCCGATATTGAGGTCGGGCCGGAAGACGAACAGGTTCAACAGGTCCGAAAAGTTCAGCGTCGAGTTGGCGAACTCCTGGTCTTGAAACTGCAGCTGGCTGAAGCGGGGCGTGGCAAACTGCTGGGTGCTGCCGAGGCCCAGGGTCTTGGAGTTGCGCGAGAAGAAGTTGAAGCCGATCTCCTGCAGGGCGCTCCGGTCGACGGTGGCAAACTTCACTTCGAGCAGGATCTGGCGCGGGTCAGCCGGGGGCGGCACCGTCAGCAGATTGACGACCTTCTTGCTGTAAGTAGACGCGATGGCTTCGGCGCGTTTGGCCTCTTCCGTGGTCTTCACAGCGCCGGAGAGCACCATCGTCTCCAGGTTGCCCTGCACACTGATGGCGTTGTCCCCCACGGCCTGCTGCACGGCGCGGCGCACGAGATCATACTGCTGCTGGTCGCCGATGACGTTGACCTCATAACGCTTGGGAAGCGCGCGATCTTCCCAGATGATCACCGTCGCCTTGCCAATCCCCTTGGCGTTCACCATGACTTCGCGCGGGGAGACGACAACCACATCGGCAATCTTCGGTTCGGAGGCGGCGACGGTCTTCACCTCGCCCTCCAATTGGAGCAATTCACCACGGCCGACCGTGAGGGTAATCTCCTTGGCGGGTCCGGCCTGTCCCCATGCCATCGAACACCAACACAGCAACGGGAAAAGAAGTAAGAGGGGCTTCAATCGCATGGGTTGTCGGGCTATTCCTGAAAGGACTCTTGCACGTGCTTTTCGCCGCGAAAAACGTCGATGACAAATTTCGGCTTGGGGGGTTCTTTCTTCGCCGGCGGCCGCGGTGCGGCGGCGGGTTTGTTCGGATCGGGGTCCTCGCCGATCAGCTTAGCCCAGGCCTGGTCGTCCCGCAGATTCGGCACCCCGCCGCGGAGGCGATTCTGCGCCTGCATCTTCAGGCGCTGCGAGCGGTAGGCGCCGCCGGGGTCGATGGCTTCGGCCGTGACCGAGGGAGGCTCGGTAGCCTCCGATTTCGCTTCGTCCTTGGGGTTCCGCAGAGCGAGGGAGACGCGACCCTGATTTTTGGCCAGTTCGAGTACGCGGGCCTGTTCCGGGGTCACCAGCAGCGTTACCGCGCGGTTTTGCCCCGTTGTGGCTGGAGCGGGGGTGGCGTTGGCGGCAGCCCCGGCGGCGGCGGGGGCGGCGCTGGCCGGTTCCACCGTGCGGCCCACCGAGAGCACCACGACATTCTCAATTACTGTTGTCGTCACCGCCTCCAGCATCGAACCGGGCTTGGTAAACAGAACATCGACGTGGGAACGAGCTTGAATCAGGCCGCTGGCGCTCGAAGCGTCGTTGACCGAAACACTGACGGCCCGCTTGCCGGGCTCAATCATGGAAGCCACTCCATCGGCGCCGGAGACGCTCGACAGGCGGCTGGTCAGCACGGGTTCGTTCAGGCTTAGCGGGTAGAGCAGGGTGCGGTCGACGCCCGCCTTCTCATCCGGCAGAACTCCGGGCGGAACGTCCTTGGCCGCCACCGTGATTTTCTTCAGATGGCCCGCCTGCAGGCGCGTCCCCGCGGGCAAGCTGCCATTGGCGGCAATCACCTGCACGAGTTTTTCAGCCTTCGGGGCCACAGTGGCGGAGTAGAGAAACCAAGTCAGTAGGGCCGCCGCGAGCGCGGCGCCGCCGAAGATCATCAGAAGCTTCTGCCGGTCCATTCCCTATCCTTCATCGAGTGAGTAATAACACAGCATACCTCTAGAAGTTCCGTTCGAGCACGACAGAAACTTCATCCCGGTACCGTTCGCGCCAACCCTGCGCCGTGAGCGCCTCGGTGAGAGAGTAGCGAACCGGCAGCAGCGCGTGCGTGAACCGGTATTTGGCAAGAATTTCGCGATACCCCGGCCGCACCTCCACCAGCCGGACGTACTCTTTCAGAAACTCGGCCCCGTAGTAGTCGCTGCGGCCGTCGAAGTACACCATCCGGCCCTGATAGATCAGGTAGCCGCCATAGGCGTCCGGCGCCAGCAGGCGGGCCGAGGGCGGCACATGGGCCAGCGCCGCCACCGGAAACTGTTCGGCCGGAAACTGCGCCGGAGACCCCAACACGGCCAAGCCCGCAACGGCCGCCCAAGCGATCCCCAACGCGGCGCCATGCACCTGCCGGTCCCAGACGCGCAGACGGGCCATGTAAGCAAACTGCGCCGGCCACCGCTCGGCCAGCGCCGCCGAAAGCGCGGCGTTCGCCATCGGCAGGCCCGCCAGCGCCAGCACCGGCAACCCGCGCGCCGCGCGCAGCGCCAACACCACCAGACCCAACATCCAAACCGCATGTGGCCAGCGGCCCGCCTGCAGGGCGCACACCGCCCCGGCCATCACCAGCAGCAGCGCCAGGATCACCTGTGCGGCGCCCGCGGCGTGAAAGTTAAAGCTCTGAAACTCGGCAATCCGGTCGAGCAGCTCATGGTCGAGTAGATAGTGGCCGATGTGAGCGTGCACCCGCCAGCCATAGGGATTCACCAACGTCGCCACGGCCGTCCCCGCGGCCCAGAACCAGGCGCGTCGTTCGTTAAATCCATAGGCCGCCAGCAGCAGCGGTAGCAGCAGAAAGCTGCCATGCAGATTCGCCCACGCAACCGCCAGAGGCAGCAGCCAGCCATATCGGCGGCGTTCCACCAACCAGAGCGCCAACAGCAGGCAGACCCAGCCGAACACGTGCGGCCTCGCTAGCCAGTGCAGCTGCACCGTGGTGAGGAACGGGGCCGCGAACAGAGCCGCCAGCCCGAAGGTCCCCCCGTACAGCCACTGCAGCCGAAGCCAAAGCCAGGACGTCAGCGCGATCAGCGACAGGTACAGCAGCACAACGCCTCGCAACCCCGCCCGCTGGTGCGCCCATCCCATGGCAACATCCGCCCCCCACTCCCAGGCAAACCAAGGCTGGGCCGGCTTGGCAAAAGACCACGGATCCACCCGCGGTACCGCACCGGAGGACAAAATTCGCTCTCCGTTCCGAATATGCCAGCCGGCGTCGGAGTCGCGGAACAGTTGCGTTGGCGCTTGATAAAGCACCAACGCGTAGAACAGCGTGACCGCCGCCAGCAGTAGACTCAAATCCGGCAGGAGCCAGCGGACCATCGCAGACGGCGGGCGCGGCTCCATGAAGATCGCGATTTACTGACCGGTGGCGCCGATCGAGGTCAAGCCCTGGGTAATCGACGAGTAAAGGCTGACGACGGCGGTGGAAAGCTGGTTCACCGTGGTGATCAGCGCCAAGCCCACCGCGGCCACAATCAGCGCGTACTCGACGAGGTCCTGGCCGTCTTCCTCTTTCCAAAGCCGAAGCAAAATCTGTTTGATCATGGGAACTCCTGTAACTCCACTTAGCGGGCAGCTTCCGCCGTCCCTGTCTGTTGTCGCACGTCCGGGGTGCCGAACGCTACTTTCAATGCGTGGCTCACGCTCTGCCACAAGCCGGGGCGCGGCGGCGGCATCACGATCGGCTTGCCATCGTCGGCGGCCACCAGCCGCAGGTTTTCAAGAATTTGCGGCAGATCGCGGCGGTATTCGAGGGCGGCCTCGAGCGCCTTCCGTGCCCCGGCCACATCGCCTTTTTCATACAGCGCCGCGGCTACATTGTTCTGCGCCACCGCCGGGTCACCCGCCCGCTGAAATTGCGCGATGGCATCGGCCGGGCTCATCTGGATCAAGGTCCGGCCCAGGTTGTTCCGCGCAATCATCGAGGTGCTGTTCAGCGCCAGAGCCTGGCGGAATGCCGCCGCGGCCTCAGGATACCGCTCCTGCAAAAGCAGGTTATAGCCAAGATTGTTGTGCAAGTAATCGCGGCGCGCCTCAAGCGAGATCGCGCGCCGGTGCATCGCCTCGCCTTCTCTGTACCGTTCCGCTTCGTCCAGCAGAATGCCGGCCCAGGCTAACGTTTCCGCAGTAGGTTTGGCCTGCTGGGCCACGATCCCGGTCAGAACCGTCGCGGCCTGTTCGGGCACGACAGCCCGCCGGAGAGTTCTCGCCAGACGGTCCACGGCGGCCGCCGATGCCGGGAAGCGTTCGACGGCAATCCGGCAGTGCTCCAATTCGAGATCCGGATAGCCCATGGCGCCATACTCGGCCGCCAGTTCCAGACGCACGGTAACGTTCGATGGCTCGGCGGCCACCCGCTCGCGAAGACGCCGCACACGAATGTTGCCATCGCCGGCATTCACCGCATTCAACACCTGCTGCCGCATCATCGCTGGCAACGCTGGCCGGGACGCGCGGACGGCTTGCTGCTGCCGGGCGCAACTCATCGCGCCCAAGGCCGTCACGAGGAAAAAAACCGCTCTCATGGCGTCACCTGCCGCTTTTCGAACTCCAGTTGGTCGCCAACCACCGTGCCGGTCTCGGCCGCTTGGCCCGCCGGCAACTCGAGCACCGAATGCGCCGTCAGGCAGAACGAGATGCGGCTCTTCTTCATCCGGTCGCGAATCTTCAGCACCTTCCGGGTCTTGTTCAAATACACCACGTCAATCGGAAACTTCATCGCAAACGTATGGACGCCCTCACAGGGGACAATCCATAACCCCTCGCCGGGCTCGAGGCCCGTCCGGGATAGCAACCCGGCACGCCGTTTCACGCTCGTATCAGCGATATCCGCCTCAGAGGCTACCAGCGTCCCCCGGGTCACATTTCTCACTGACAATTTGACGGTCACGATGCGATGTCCCTCTTGAACCCGGCTGGCGGCAAGATGTTGCGCCAAACACGGAAACTTTTGCGATGCTAATGGGTTAGACTAGCGAACTTGCTTATGCTCCTGCAATCGGTCCTCGCCCGCTGTTCGGTCCTCCTCCTTCTGGCCTCTGCCGCGCTCCTTGCGCAGAACACCGGAGCCACCTTCGGCACCGTCTACAGCCTCGGCGGCACCCCCTCCGATGTCATCCTTGACGAAATCCGCGGCAAGCTCTATCTCGTCAACTCCTCGGCGAACCGCATCGACGTCTTCTCGACCGCGGACAAGCGCATTACCAGCCGCATTAGCGTCGGCCAGTTCCCGCTCACCGCTGCCATCTCGCCCGACAACAATTTCCTGTACGTCACCAACACCCAAAGCGCCTCCCTCTCCGTCATTGACCTCGGCACCCAAAGCGTCATCAACACCGTCTCCCTCCCGGCCCGGCCCGAAGGCGTCGCCGTCGGCGTCGATGGCCGCGCCCTCATCACCACCCAGGGCACCGGCACGAACAACGCCCTTAACACCCTCCTTCTCTTCGACCGCACCCAGCAGTCGGGCCAGCAAATCTACTCGGTTCCCTTCCCCCCCGCCATCACCACCCCCAATCCTCTGCCCGCCGTCTTCGCCGGCCGCCCGGCCACCGCCTTCCCCGGCCGGCTCCTCCCGACCCCCGGCGGCAGCTTCCTCATCGGCATGGTCGCCATCAACCAGACGACCAATGCGGCCCAAACCACCCTCTTCGTCTACGAGGTCGCCTCCGGCACGGTCGTCAAGAGCCGCACCGTGACCGGCCAGTCCACTATCCTCTCCATGGCCCCCGATGGCAGCCGCTTCATGGCCGGATCCACCCTCTATGACACCGCAACACTGGCCGTCATCGGCCAGATGAGCACCGCCAATCTCCCCTTCTTCGTCGGCGCCGGCTTCAACCCCGGCTTCAACATCCAGCGCAACCTCGGTGGCAGCGCCTTCAACCGCGCCGGCGACACCATCTACAGCGCCTTCAATACGGCGGCCACAACAGCCCGGCCGGTCTCGAACGTCCTCTACATCACCAATGCGACCAACCTGGGCGTCCGGCTCGGCCTCAAGCTCCGCGAGTCCATCCTCGGCCAGATGGTTTCGACCACAAGCGGAGACGACATCTGGGCGCTGAGCGAATCCGGGCTGCTCTACCTGCCCGTCTCGACCATCTACGACTACCCGATTCTCAACCCCGAAACGACGCAGGTCTTTCTCGCTAACGACGAGTGCAACAAAGGCGCGGCCCGCGCCACCGTGCGAATGACCAATCTCGGAAAAGGCCGATTGAGCTATAGCATTCCCAACACCACCACCGCCCTGATCATGCAGGTCTCAAGCGGCCTCGCGCCGTCCACGATCACCATGACCATGGACCCCGGACGCAGCGGCGTCGTCCG
Source organism: Acidobacteriota bacterium (assembly GCA_026393985.1). Taxonomy (GTDB): domain Bacteria; phylum Acidobacteriota; class Terriglobia; order Bryobacterales; family Bryobacteraceae. The sequence continues at coordinate 7,550 of JAPKZB010000073.1, read as the reverse complement.
CCAGCCCGGCACCAATCTGTTCACCGCCGCGGCGGGCGGGGGCGGAACGGCCCTCAACGTGAATGTCGCCTCGAACGACGCCATCAACTTCCCCAACACGATCCGGGTGTACATGAATTACCGCGTCCGCGATCAACGCGGCGTCATTTACCCCATCCCCGTCGCACTCAACAATGGCGAAGGCCTCTGGGACATGATCCTCGATGAACCCCGCGGACGCCTCTACATCTCCAACTCCGGCTTCAATCGCGTCGAAGTCTTCGATACCCGCCGCCAAAAACTGCTCGATCCCATCGAAGTAGGGCAACTGCCCCACTCCATGGCCATGACTCCCGACGGTAGCACCCTCTACGTTGGCGATTCGGGCGGCGAATCGATTACGGTCATCGACCTCGAAAACCGCAAGCAGTTGAACAAAATTGAATTCCCGCCCATTCCCCGCGTCGGCGCTCAGAACGCTGTGCGCCCGCTCGCCCTCGCCTACGGCGTCTCCGGCCTGCAGTTCATGATGTCGAATGGAAGCTTCTGGCGCGTCATTGGTAACCAGGCCGCCCCCCGCCCGGCCAACAACGTGACCCCGGTCACCGTACCCGGCCCCATCTCCATGGTCGCCACCGCCAACGGGGAATCCATCCTCACCATGGCGGGCAACTCGAACGCTTATCTCTACGACGCCCTCGCCGACACCTACACCGCCAGCCGCCAGCTCTACGACCAGGCCCCCGTCAGCTACTTCGGCCCCCTTGCCGGCTCCGGCAACGGCGCGTACTTCCTCGCCAACGGCCTCATCCTCAGCCCCTCGCTCGCTGTCGTCGGTGGCAGCGAACGCCCGGGTGTAACTCAGTTCGGCCCGCCACCCGCCCCCGGCCAGCCGCCCACCCAGACCATCGTCTCCAACGGCCAGCGCAACGTCGCCAGCGTCTATCCCCTCGACGAAAAACGCTTCCTCCGCATGACCACCCCCGTGCGCCAGAACCTCACCAGCGTCACCCGCGACGACGCCCGCCCCACCATCGAACTCGTCAACATCGAAACCGGTGCAGAAACCGTCATCGCGATCGCCCCCGAAAACCCCACCTTCAGCGTCTTCGGCGCCGCCCGCGTGAACGTCCCCCCGCGCCAGTTGGTCGTCGATAGCCAGGGCAACGCCTACAGCATCGGCGTCAGCGGCTTGAGCGTCATTCCGGTCTACACCACCGGCACCGCGCCGCGCCCGGTCATCACCACCGGTACCCGCGGCGTCGTCAACTCCACCGACGGCACGCAGAACTTCCGCCCCGGCTCCTTCATCACCGTCAATGGCTCCCGCCTCGCAACCCCCGCCGTCGCCGATACCATCCCTGCTCCCACCGTCCTCGGCGGCTCCTGCATCGTCATCAACGAACTGCCGCTGCCGCTGATTCAAACCGCCGACGGCCAGATCTCCGCCCAGATCCCGGAAACCCTGCAGCCCGGTCCCGCCGTGCTCCAGGTCCGCAGCCTCAGCCGCGCGGAACAAAGCGACCCGATCACCATCACCATCCGCCGCTGACCCCGCCACGACGGGTGATACAATCCCCGCGATGCTTACCCGTCGCCTGTTCGCCCTCACCGCCTCCGCCGCCGCTCTCCACGCGCAACTGCCAAACCAGCGCGGCCCCGGCCGGAAGATTGACGAGTACGACCCGGCCAACACCAAGCTGTCGCATCGCATGCCGATCCGCAGCCTCTCCGACGACGACCTGCTCTTCCTCCAGCAGCTCGGCATCCGCTGGGCCCGCATCGAGTTTGGCGCCGACGCCTCCTTCGACTTCATGAAAGCCACCCAGGAGCGCCTCCGCCGCTTCCACATGGAAATCTACTCCGCCGTCGACTATAACTACCGCGAACTCGACGTCCAGCTTGGCCGCGGACGCCGCGACGAGTTCATCGAAAAATACTGCCGCTTTCTCACCAACTGCGGCCGCCTCCGCATCCCCGTCGCCGACTACGACTGGCACCCCGCCAACACCTACACCACCGCCCTCGTCAACTCCCCCCGCGGCTACCGCGCCCGCGAGTTTTCGGAACCCGACTTCCGCGCCAAAATCGAAAAACCCGCCTTCGACCGCGAGTACCCCGCCGAAGAGATCTGGGCCACCTACACCTACTTCATGAAGGCCGTGCTCCCGGTTGCCGAAAAGGCCGGCGTCAAGCTCGCCCTCCACCCCGACGACCCGCCACTGGCGAAAATGAACGGCGTCGCCAAAATCTTCGTCCACGCCGACGGCTACGCCCGCGCCGAACGCATCGCCGGCAACTCCCCGGCCTGGGGCCTCACCTTCTGCGTTGGCACGTGGATGGAGGGCGGCAATCGCATGGGCAAGGATATCTTCGCCATGATCGCCGACTACGGCCGCCGGGGCAAGATCCTCGACGTCCATTTCCGCAACGTCTCGAGTCCCCTGCCCCGCTTCGTTGAAACCTTCCCCGATGACGGCTACGTCGATATGTACCAGGTGATGAAGGCCCTCCGGCAGGTCCGCTTCAACGGCATCATCGTCCCCGATCACGTCCCCGAGTTCGCCGGCGACCAAGGCATGCGCCGCGCCGGCGTCGCCTACTGTATCGCGTCGATGCGCGGACTCCTCCGCCGCGCCAACGAAGAGGTAGGATAGCCGCAGCCCCCGGCGCAAAAGCCAAACGGCCCCAATGGTAAACTGAAAGTCACCTTGAAAATTGGTTTCGTTAGTCTCGGCTGCCCCAAAAACCTCGTCGACTCAGAAGTCATGATGGGAGATCTCGTCTCGAAAGGGCACGAACTGACCCCTCACCCCGACGAGGCCGACGTCATCGTCGTCAACACCTGCTCCTTCATCGACCCGGCTAAAAAAGAGTCCATCGACACCATCCTCGAAATGGCCCAGTACAAGGAAACCGGCCGCGCCCAGCGCCTCATCGTCGCCGGCTGCCTCGTCGAACGCCATCGCGCCGACATCGTCGCCAACATGCCCGAAGTCGACGCCGTCATCGGCACCAACGAACTCGCCAACATCGCCGCCCTCTGCGAAGGCCTCGAACCGGCCGCCCACCCCGTCTCCCCCTTCCTCTATCACGAAGGCTCCCCCCGCGTCCGCACCACCCCCAAGCACCACGCCTATATCAAAATCGCCGAAGGCTGCGACCACCCCTGCACCTTCTGCATCATCCCCCAGTTCCGCGGCCAGTTCCGCAGCCGCCGCTTTGAAGGCGTCATCCTCGAAGCCCGCCGCCTGTTCGATGACGGCGTCCGCGAAATCAACCTCATCGGCCAGGACGTCACCAGCTACGGCGAAGATCTCGGCCTCAAAAACGGCCTCGCCACCCTCCTCGCCCGCCTCGCCGAAATCGAAACACCTCATGAAAAATGGGTTCGTTTTCTCTACGCCTATCCCAACCGCGTCACACCCATCCTCCTCGAAACCATCGCCGCTCACCAGTCGCTCGTTAAGTACATCGACATCCCCCTCCAACACGCCTCCCGCAACGTCCTCAAACGCATGAAGCGCGGCCAACACGGAGACTCGTTCCTCAAGCTCCTCGAAAACATGCGCTCGACGATTCCCGGTGTCGCCGTCCGAACCTCCATGATCGTCGGCTTCCCCGGCGAAACCGACGCCGATTTCGAAGAGCTCTGCCAGTTCGTCCAAACCGCCCAGTTCGACCGTCTCGGCGTCTTCTCCTACTCCGACGTCGAAACCAGCGCCAGCTATCACCTCGATCAAAAGGTCGACGCCAAGACCATCTACAACCGCAAGCGCCGCCTCATGGCCATCCAACGCAAGATCAGCAAGAAGGCGAACCAAGGCCTCATCGGCAAGGAAATGAGCGTCCTCGTCGAAGGCCCGTCCTCGGAATCGGACCTCCTCTGGCAAGCCCGCCTCTCCACGCAAGCCCCCGAAATCGACGGCGTCTGCTATATCTCCGACCCCGGCGACGGCGTCCTCGCCCCCGGCCAAATCCGCCGCCTCCGCGTCACCGAAGCCCACGACTACGACCTCGTCGGCAACCTCATCGACTTCGGAGCCCCCGTCCTCTCGGCCCATCATCACTTCCCAATCCTGGCGCCGCACTCGACTCCCAACGTTCTCCCCCATCGATAAAGAATATGAAGTGTCCCATTTGCAAGAAGCCTGTCTCCTTCGGCGAGCCCTTCATGCCCTTCTGCAGCGAACGCTGCAAGATGATCGACCTCGCCAACTGGGCCGAAGAAAAATACGTGATCTCCACGCCACTCAGCCTCCACGAACTCGCCGATCTCGATATACCCGATGAAGAATCAAATCGCTAGTGCGCTGGCGACTTTCTTCGGCTGCGGCCGCGTCCCCAAAGCGCCCGGCACCGCCGGCGCGCTCGGCGGCCTCCTCGTTGCCTACCTCGTCCCCGTCTCGCCCTGGATTCTCACCGCCATCTTCCTCATCCCCGGTATCTGGGCCTCCACCGTCCATTCCCAAATCACAGGGAAAAAAGACCCCCAGGACGTCGTCATCGATGAAGTGCTCGGCCAGTGGATCACCCTCGCCGCCGCTGTCCACACCCGTACTTGGCAAGCCTGGCTCCTCGCCTTCGTGCTCTTCCGTCTGTTCGATATCACCAAGCCCTGGCCCATCCGCCGCGTCGAAAAACTGCCCGCCGGTTACGGCATCGTCTTCGACGATGTCCTCGCCGGAATTTACGGTGCGGTTGTGATGCGGGTGGCAGGATGGAACAATCTTTATTAGGAGTCCTTCGCTTACCACCATGCCCCCCCGCAAAATCGTTGCCCCGTCCCCGATGATCTCCCAGGTCTCCCCCGAAGCCGCCATCCCCGGCGGCGAACTCCGCATCCGCGGCAAAGGCTTCGCCAAAGACTCCCGCCCCCGCGTCATGCTCGGCGAACAATCCGCCCCCATCGTCGTCGGCTCCGATTCTCTCGTCATCGCCCGCGTGCCGGAACACGCCTCCGGCGAACTCACCATCTCTAGCGGCGCCCGCACCAGCCCCGCCTGGTTCTGCGACATCGGCATCTCCCTCGCCGAAGGCCTCCATCCCGTCTCCAGCCCCGCCGTCGATAGCTTCGGCCAAATTTTTACCACCTTCTCCGGCACCCGCGGCCAGCGCTCCCCCGTCAGCGTCTACCGCATCGATTCCGCCGAAGGCGCCAAGCCCTTCCTCAGCGACATCATGAACGCCACCGCCCTCGCCTTCGATAGCGACGGCATTCTCTACATCTCCTCCCGCAACGACGGCACCGTCTACGAAGCCTCCCCCCGCGGCGAAATGTCCATCTACGTCGAAGGCATGGGCGTCGCCACCGGACTCGCCTTCGATGAGGATGAAAACCTCTACGTCGGTGACCGCTCCGGCACCATTTTCAAAATCTCCCGCGACCGCCAAATATACGTCTTCGCGACGATCGAACCCTCCATCTCCGCCTACCACCTCGCCTTCGGCCCCGAAGGCTACCTCTACGTCACCGGCCCCACCACCTCCAGTTACGACTGCGTCCACCGCGTCTCCCGTGAAGGCGAAGTCGAAGTGTACTTCCGCGGCCTCGGCCGACCCCAAGGCCTCGCCTTTGACATCCTCGGCAACCTCTACGTCGCCGCCTCTCACGCCGGCCGCCGCGGCGTCGTCCGTATCACCCCCGATCGCGAAGCCAGCCTCTTCGTCAGCGGACCCGGCATCGTCGGCCTCGCCTTCACCCCCACAGGAGCCATGATCGTCTCCACCACCAACTCCATCTACCGCCTCGAAGTCGGTATCCCTCCGCAGATTCTTTCCTAGAAACCATGAACGCCGAAATCATAGCCGTAGGCAGCGAGCTCCTTACCCCCGGTAAGGTCGATACGAACTCGCTCTATCTCACCCAGCATCTCAACGACCTCGGCATCGAAGTCGTCGCCAAGTCCATCATCGGCGACGACCGCTCCAGCCTCACCGAGCAGATTCGGACCTCCCTCTCCCGTTCCGATCTCGTCATCCTCACCGGCGGCCTCGGCCCCACTGAGGACGACGTAACCCGCGACGCCTGCGCTGCCGCCCTCGGCCTTACCCAGCATTTCGACGACGCAATCTGGGACGCCATCATCGATCGTTTCTCCAAATTCGGCCGCCCCCCCCGCGACAACAACCGCCGCCAAGCCAACGTCATCGCCGGCGCCGAGGTCCTGCCCAACCCCAATGGCACCGCCCCCGGCCTCTGGCTCGCGCCGGCCCCGGGCAAGTTCGTCGCCCTCCTCCCCGGCCCGCCCCGCGAACTCAAGCCCATGGTGCAGGATCAAATCCTCCCCCGCCTGCGTTCACTCGTCCCGCCGTCCGTCATCCGAACCCGCTGGTACCGCGTCGCCGGCGTCGGCGAGAGCGATCTTGACGCCCTCATCGCCCCTATTTACACCCAATACACGAACCCCGTCACCACCATCCTCGCCGCCCCCGGCGACGTGCACATCCACTTCCGCGCCCGCACCGACGCCGAGCCCGAAGCCGAAGCCCTTCTTGCCGCCGTCGCCGACCCCATCGTCGCTCTCCTCGGCGATCGCATCTACTCGGACGACGGAGCGACGTTAGAAGAGTCCGTCGGCCGCCTGCTCCTGAAGCATGGCGCGACCCTAGCCACTGCGGAGAGCCTCACAGCGGGCCTTCTCGGCGCCCGCGTCACCGAAACCTCCGGCAGCAGCGCCTATTACGTCGGAGGCTTCCAGACGTATACAAACGCCATGAAGACCCAACTCCTCGGCGTCGACCCCGCCGTCCTCGCCGAACACACCGCCGTCTCCGAGCCCGTAGCTATAGCCATGGCCCAAGGAGCCCGCGAACGCACGAGAGCGACCTACGCCCTCAGCTTAACGGGCTACGCAGAAGGCGACCAAGCCGGTCTCGTCTATTGCGGCCTGGCGACCCCGACCGGCGTCCAAGTCCGCAAGCTAAAACTCTTCGGAGACCGCCACCGCGTCCGCAGCCTAGCTGTCATCCAGTCCCTCGACTGGCTCCGCAAAACCCTTCTCTAACACCGCGCTATTTCAGCGCCTCGCTGATCTCGATGTCGCGCTTCAGAACGTCAGAGAGCAGGTGCGAAAGGCTAACACCCTTTTGCGCGGCCTTGTCCGAAAAATACTCCCACACGCTTCGCTCGATCGAAGCGGGCAAGAACACGGATGCCGTAGCAGGGATATGATGAAGGCCGCGCGTTGCTTTGCCGAAGTCGATTTCGTCGGGCATTTCGTCTAACGACATGTCTACAATCCTAACCCGCCCTCAGCCAGCGCAAAACCCCTCCTCACCGCCCCACCCCCACCACCGTATTCGGCAAATACCGCCGCAACAACTGATCAAACTCCTCCGCTAGGCCAGCGCCGCCCCGCTGGCAGTAGCCGACCCCGTGCCCCCGACCCTTCCCCCGCGCCACCTGCCCCGCCAGCACATAGTTATTTGACGGCAAAACATCCCACCCAAACTTCCGACCCAACGCGATCCGCGCCCCCTCATCCCCCACCTTCCCCGGCAACTCCGGCAGCTCCCTCACCCACTCCTTCTCCTCCCGCTCACAAACCGGACAATCCACCGCGAAGTAC
>JAPKZB010000088.1 GCA_026393985.1 Acidobacteriota bacterium | reverse complement strand
CAAACCAACTGAATGGCTCACACCAAGTGTGCATCGTTTAGGGCGTGGACTACCAGGGTATCTAATCCTGTTTGCTACCCACGCTTTCGTATCTCAGTGTCAGTAATGGTCCAGGAACCCGTCTACACCACAGGTGTTCCTCCTGATATCTACGCATTTCACCGCTACACCAGGAATTCCGATTCCCTCTCCCATACTCAAGCATCGCAGTCTTCGGCGCACCCTCCCAGTTAAGCCAGGAGATTTCACACCAAACTTACGACACCACCTACATACTCTTTACGCCCAATAATTCCGAACAACGCTTGCTGCCTACGTATTACCGCGGCTGCTGGCACGTAGTTAGCCGCAGCTTCTTCTCCAGGTACCGTCATTATCGTTCCTGGCGAAAGAACTTTACACCCCGAAGGGCTTCATCGTTCACGCGGCGTCGCTGCATCAGAGTTTCCTCCATTGTGCAAGATTCCCCACTGCTGCCTCCCGTAGGAGTCTGGCCCGTGTTTCAGTGCCAGTGTGGCCGTGTGCCCTCTCAGGCCGGCTACCGATCTTTGCCTTGGTGAGCCATTACCTCACCAACTAGCTAATCAGCCGCGGGCTCCTCTTCCTGCGCCTTTCGGCTTTCCTCTCTCGAGCTTATGCGGTATTAGCTCGGGTTTCCCCAAGTTATTCCCCACAAGAAGGTAGATACCCACGTGTTACTCACCCGTGCGCCACTTTACTCAGGGTTGCCCCCTTTCTCGTGCGACTTGCATGTGTTAAGCGCGCCGCCAGCGTTGATTCTGAGCCGGGATCAAACTCTCGTTTGAACCGTTTGGAATTTGTTTACCTCGATAACCCTAACTAAAGCTATCGGGAAACGACCTACTCAACTGAACTCAAGTACTTGACGTATTTGCTACTTGAACATCCAACCAGATTGTCCGTATTTGCTACTTGAACATCCAACCAGATTGTCAAAGATCTGAGCGACCCCGCAACCGATCCCAACTCCCAAAGAGTTAAGAAAAGTCGCTCATCGCCGGCCTCGAAAGGCTTTTCGGCTTCCTGAGCTAGAAAAACGCTTCCGCGCTTTACCAGTTCCCGGTTACCAAAACTCGGAAAACTTGTCGAGGTCTCTACGCCCGTGGTAGAACAAATCAGGCGTGTCCTCTGCTGACTGGCTCGCTTTCGCTTGCCTTGTTGCTGTCGAAGCCGCTCTGTGCGGTGCATTTCGTTACTGCAACTCCTCCAGACTACCAACTTGGGTTCGTTTTGGCAAATGTTTTTTTTCGTTCGAGTGAATTTTTTTCGGAAGCGATTTGGGGGTAACCGGGGGACGGTGGGGGGAGGGATGGGTGAGATGGCCCAAACACGGGCTCAACACAGGGGGATTTGGCAGGAAAAAGGGCGGTTTTCCTTGGTGATCGGATTGCTGTGGTGGCGAGCGAGGTTTTATTTATTGATGACGGACGGAACGGTTCTGTTTCTGATGGGTTTGTGGGCGATCTTGGCCGGGATGGAGGGGTCCGGTGCTGAACCGGGGGGCGGAGGCGGTTTGCGTCGGGGGAGCCGCTGGACGGCTTGGCGGACCGAGGGTTTGCCGGGCCCAGAGAAAGGGTTGTTTGGAATAGAGTTGGGTGGAAAGGCAGGGTATTTGTATGAAGGTTGAACAAAAGGAAGGGGAGTTGAGGGGGGGGCTGACGGTGCCCGCCTGGACTTTGGATTTTTCCGAAATTGGCCTGGGTGATGTGGCACAGGTTGGCGGCAAGAATGCTTCGTTGGGGCAGATGTTTAACGCCTTGCGCGGGGAGGGGGTGCATGTATTGGACGGCTTCGCCACGACGGCGGCGGCGTACCGGCTACTGTTGGGGGAGTTTGGGTTGCGCGAGCGGCTGGCGACCCTGCTCGAGGATCTCGATATAGAGGACGTCTCCAGGCTGCATCGCTGTGGGGAAGCAGCTCGCGAGGCGATTCTGTCGACTCCGCTGCCGGGCGAGATCCGGACGGCGGTAACCCGGGCCTGGGAGCGTTTGTGCGAGCGGGTGGGTCGGGAGCCGGAGTTGGCGGTGCGGTCTTCCGCGACGGCGGAGGATCTGCCGGAGGCTTCCTTTGCCGGGCAGCAAGAGACCTTTCTGAACGTGCGGGGCCGGGAGGGTCTGCTGCAGGCCGTCCACGCCTGTTATGCCTCTCTGTTTACGGATCGCGCGATCAGCTACCGGGCCAAGCGGGGTTATGATCACTTGGCGGTGGCGCTTTCGGTGGGGGTGCAGCCGATGGTGCGGAGCGATATCGGGAGCGCGGGGGTGATTTTCACGCTCGATACCGAGTCGGGTTTTCGCGATGTCGTGTATGTGACCGGTTCGTATGGTCTGGGTGAGTATGTGGTGCAGGGCGTGGTGACGCCGGATGAGTGGGTGGTGTTTAAGCCCACCCTGGCGGAGGGTAAGCGGCCGATTGTGAGCCGGCAGCGGGGCAGCAAAGAGGTGAAGCTGGTTTATTCGGGTGGGGCGCGGGCGACGCGGAGCGAGGCGACCCCGGAGGCCGACCGGAGGCGGTTTTGCCTGGAGGACAACGATGTTTTGGACCTGGCCCGCTGGGGGTGTGTCATTGAAGCGCACTACTCGCGATTGCTGGGCCGGGCGCAGCCGATGGACATTGAATGGGCCAAAGACGGGATTACCGGGGAGTTGTTCATTCTGCAAGCGCGGCCCGAGACGGTGCACGCCAGCAAATCCCGGGCGGTGACGACGGCGGTATACCGGTTGACAGGCAAGCCCGGCGAGGTGCTGGCGACGGGGCAGGCGGTGGGCGACGGGATCGGTAGCGGCAAGGTGCGGGTGGTGCAGACCGCCGCACAGTTGGGGGCGGTGCGGCCAGGCGATGTGTTGGTGACGAAGATGACCGACCCGGATTGGGAGCCGGTGATGAAGCGGCTGGCGGCGATTGTGACGGATCAGGGCGGTCGAACCGCGCACGCGGCGATTGTTTCGCGGGAGCTGGGCCTGCCGTGTATTGTGGGGGCGGGGAACGCGAGCGCCGTTTTGCGTGACGGCCAGGAGGTGACGGTTTGTTGCGCCGAGGGTTCGGCGGGTTATGTGTACGCCGGCTTGGCGCCGTTTGAGAAGAGAGAGGTGGATGCCTCACCGGGGCCGGCGACGCGGACGCACGTGATGCTGAACGTGGCCGATCCGGCGCAGGCGTTCCGGCTGTCGGCGATTCCGAATGCGGGGGTAGGCCTGGCGCGGATTGAGTTTGTGATCACCAATTCGATTGGGGTTCACCCGATGGCGCTGGTGCGATATCCGGCGCTGCGGGACGCGGCGGCAGCGGCGAAGATTGAGAGCCTACTGGGGGGAGAGGACCCGCGCGAGTACTTTATCAGCCGGCTGAGTGAAGGGGTGGGCCGGATTGCCGCGGCGTTTTATCCGAAGCCGGTGATTGTCAGAACGAGCGATTTTAAGACCAATGAATACGCGCAGCTGCTGGGGGGACAGGAGTTCGAACCGGCCGAGGAGAACCCGATGCTGGGCTTCCGGGGCGCCTCGCGCTACTACGATCCGCGCTACGCCGAGGGGTTTGCTCTTGAGTGCGCGGCGCTGCGGCGGGTGCGGCAGGAGATGGGCTTAACGAACCTGAAGGTGATGATACCGTTTTGCCGCACGGTGCGGGAGGCCGAAAAGGTGCTCGGCGTGATGGCCAACCATGGGCTGCGGCAGGGAGAGGACGGCCTGGAGGTGTATGCGATGTGCGAGATTCCCGCCAACGTGGTGCTCGCAGACGAGTTTCTCCGCCTGTTTGACGGCTACTCGATCGGTTCGAACGACCTGACGCAACTGGTGCTGGGGATTGATCGCGACTCGGGCACGGTGGCCCACCTGTTCGATGAACGGAACGGCGCCGTGAAGGCGATGATTCAGCAGGCGGTGGAGGCGGCGCGGCGGGCCGGCAAACCGATCGGGATTTGCGGGCAGGCTCCTTCGGACTATCCGGACTTCGCGGCGTGGCTGGTATCGATCGGGATCCACTCCATTTCGCTGAACCCGGATACGGCGATTCGGACGGCGGCGGTGATTGCTGAAGCCGAGGGCCGCGCGTGAACCGGCTGGCGAGCGGCGCGCTGTGGCTGGGCCTGTATCTCTGGCTGGTGGCCTTGCCGCTGTGCGTTGGCGCGATCTGGCCGGGGGCAATGGGCGGCCGGCCGTTTGGGGTGCAGTTTGGGGTGGCTTGCGGTTTCGCGGGGCTGACGATTCTGATTCTCGAACTGGCGCTGGTTTCTGAGATTCAAGCCGTGGCGAGTGTCTTCGGGCAGGACGCGCTGCTGCAGTTTCACCGGCAGATGGGGCTGGTGGGCAGCGGGCTGCTGGTTTTGCATGCGGTGCTGGTGATGCAGGGGACCTATCCGCTGGCGTGGCTCAATCCGTTTTTCGACGAAACGCCGTGGGCGATGCGGTGGGGAACGGGGGCGCTGCTGGCGCTGGCGCTGCTGGCCGGGTTGTCGCTGGGGCGGCGGCGGCTCGGCCTGGCTTATCAGTGGTGGCAGTTTACCCATGGCTTGTTGGCGGATGTGGCCATTGCGGGTGGGTTGGCACATATTGTACTTTTCAGCGGCTTTTCGGCGGAGCGTCCGATGCTGGCGGTACTGACGGTTTATGGCGGAGGGGCGGCGGCGCTGCGGTTCTGGTTCAAAGTCGTCCGGCCGTGGCGGCTATGGCGGCGGCCCTGGGAGATTGTGGAGAACCGGGCCGAGAACCGGGACACGCATACCTTGGTGCTGCGGCCCGTTGGGCACGCCGGGTTTTTGTTTGAGCCCGGCCAGTTTGCGTGGTTGAACACGGGCGGGACCCCGTTTCACGGGGACCGGCACCCGATTTCGATGTCGTCGGCGGCGGGGGATGAGGCGGGGCAGGAGGTGGCGTTTACGATCAAGGCGTTAGGGGACTGGTCGGGCGAGGTGGTGCCGCGTTTGGCGCCGGGGCGGAGGGTGTGGGTGGATGGGCCGCATGGGGTCTTTACGGCGGACCGGGAGCAGGGGCCGGGCTATGTATTGATCGGGGGCGGCTCCGGAATCTGTCCGCTGGTTTCGATTTGCGCGACGATGGCGCGGCGGGGGGATGTTCGACCGGTGATTCTGTTCTATGCGGCATCGCAGAGGAGCCGGATGGCGTTTGAGGGTCAGCTGGCCGAGTTGGCGGGGAGGATGAACCTGCGGGTGGTTCCGGTTTTGGAGGAGCCGCCGGCAGGGTGGACCGGGGAGCGGGGGTACCTGACGGTGGACGCGTTGCGCCGCCATCTGCCGCCGCAGTATCGGCGCTTCCAGTATTTTGTCTGCGGACCGGAGGCGATGATGGATGCCGTCGAGCCGATGTTGCTGCAGTTGGGGGTTCCGGTGGACCGGATCCACACGGAACGGTTTGTTATGGTGTAGCTGTGCGGCGATTACTGATCAACCGGACGGTGGCGGTAATGAGCGCCGTGATTATGTTTCTATGTCTGCTCTTCGCCCTGATCACGCGAGGAGCCTAGGAGGGGAGATGCGATTAGCGCAGGGATTGATGCTGGCCGGGTTGCTGCCCGGGCTGCTGGCGGGCGAGACGGGGGCGGCGCTGTACCGCGCCAAGTGCGCCAGCTGCCACGGGGCGAAGGGAGAGGGGCGGGCGGCCATTAAGAGGACGAGTCTGCTCACCGAGGAGGTCCGGAAGAAGACGGATGCGGAGTTGACGCAAGAGATTGCGGCCGGGGGGAAGCGGAAGAGCGCGGCGCATGCCTATGAGCAGAAGGGCGTGACGGCCGAGCAGGTGAAGCTGCTGGTGCAGTATGTCCGCGAGCTGCAGCGCTGAGGGCGGCTATAACTGGCTCAGGGCGTAGCGGAGGACGCCGCCGCGACGGGACGGTCCCGGGCGGGTGGTGATGAGCGCCCCTTGGCCGGCGCGGGCGAGCTGCATCCAGCGGCGGAGGCGGGCCTCGGCCATCGGATGGGGCTCGGCGATGGGAAGGACCGGCAGGGGAGGAACGCCCTCCTCAACCACGACCAGAGGGATTTCGAGGCCGTTGGAATCCTTCCAATAAAAGAATTGCGGCGGCAGGCCGGCGTGGCAGGCGTTACGGTAGAGGGTGGTGACGACGCGGCTTTCAAAAGCGTTGCTCGCGTGGAAGTGCAGCTTGGGCGCACGATGGAGGCGGCGGCCAAAGGGGAGCGGCGCCGGCGGTAGGCGCAGCGTTTCGAAACAGTGATCGAGGACGGCGAGCCACCGCACGGCGGTGCGATGCGCGACGCCGCATTCGCGGGCAAGAGCCTGCTGGTCGAGGATTTGGGCAGACCGGCTGCCAGCGGCGCGGGCGAAGCGTTCGAACTGGTCACGGTCGTGGACCCGTAGGAGGGCGGCGAGGTCGTGATCGAGAAAGGAGCGGGGATTGGGCCAGGGCGGATGGGGGGCGGGGGCGGGTGGGGCGGCGGGCACGAAGCGGCCGAGCATGGCCAGGGACAGGGCGGGGCGGCGTTCGAGTTCGGCCGGGGTGGGGGGGTGGAGTTCGAGGGTAGTGACGGGCAGATGCAGGCGGTGGGAGCTGGCGAGGATCAGGCGGTAGGCGCCGGGTTGGCCGGTGAAGTGGGCGACGAGTTCCGGGGCACGATGGAGATCGTCGATCAGGGCGGGGCCGCGGAGGCGGGCGAGGAAGCCGGCCGGATCCTGGCGGGCGCGGGTACGGAGGGAGGGATCGTCGAGGGGGAGATAGGTGTGGGCGGGGAACTCGCGGCGGAGGAGGGTGGTCTTGCCGGCGCCGCGCGGACCTTGCACGAGGACGGGCGCGGCCTGCTGCGCCGCGCGGTGAAGGGGGATGGCGAGGGTCCGCTCAAGCATGCAGAATAACTTTAAAAAGATGATATTACATACACGAGGATGGCAAGAGGGTTCGATTTGAGGCGAGTTGTCTTGTCCGGCGTTGCCGCGGCCCACTACGCTGAGGGATCGTTATGAATCCTAAAATCGCCCCTGCAAAGGGCAAACTCGGCATCCTGACACCTGGCATGGGAGCGGTGGCCACCACCTTCATGGCCGGCGTCGAGGCCGTCAAGAAGAATCTGGGCGCGCCGGTTGGTTCGCTTACCCAGTTGGGCACCATCCGGCTCGGCAAGCGCACCGACAACCGGACGCCCAAGATACAGGACTTTGTGCCGCTGGCTGGGTTGAACCAGCTGGTTTTCGGCGGCTGGGACATCTTCGAGGACTCGGCCTACGACGCGGCCGTGCACGCCGGGGTGTTGAAGCCGGAGCTGCTGACCAAGTTGAAGCCCGCCCTCAACAAAGTGAAGCCCATGAAGGCGGTGTTTGACAAGAACTACGTCAAGCGGATTGACGGGCCGAACGTGAAGACGGAGGGCTCGCTGCGGGACAAGGCCGAGGCGCTGATTGAGGACATGGCGGCTTTCAAGAAAGCCAACGGCTGCGACCGGCTGGTGATGATCTGGTGCGGTTCGACGGAGGTGTTCCATCGCCCGGCGGCGGTGCACCAGACGATCGAAGCCTTTGAGAAGGGCCTCAAAAAGAACGACGCGGCGATTGCGCCCAGCCAGGTCTACGCCTATGCCGCGCTCAAGAGCGGTGTGCCATTCGCCAACGGCGCGCCCAATCTGACGCACGACATCCCTGCCCTGCTCCACCTGGCGCGCGAGAACAACGTTCCGGTGTGCGGCAAGGATTTCAAGACGGGCCAGACCTACATGAAGACGCTGCTGGCGCCGGGTTTGAAGGCCCGCATGCTGGGTTGTTCGGGCTGGTTTTCGACGAATATCCTCGGCAATCGGGACGGAGAGGTGCTGGACGATCCGGGTTCGTTCAAGACCAAGGAGGAGACCAAGTTGAGCGTGCTCGATCAGATCCTGCAGCCGGGTCTGTACCCGGAGTTGTACAAGGATCTTTACCATGCGGTCAAGATCAATTACTATCCTCCGCGCGGTGATGAGAAAGAGGGTTGGGACAACATCGATATCTTCGGCTGGCTGGGCTATCCGATGCAGATCAAGATCGACTTTCTGTGCCGGGACTCGATTCTGGCGGCGCCGCTGGTGCTTGATCTCGTGTTATTCCTCGACCTGGCGCAACGGTCGGGGATGAAAGGGATTCAAGAGTGGTTGAGCTTCTACTTCAAGGCGCCGATGACGGCTCCCGGGCTCTACCCGGAGCATGACGTTTTCATCCAGCTGATGAAGTTGAAGAATACGTTGCGATGGCTGAAGGGAGAGGAGTTGATCACGCACCTTGGTCTTGAATATTACGACTAAGCGTAGTGGGAAAAAGGGCTTTACATGATAATAAATAATCATTTATCATGTAGGCATGCTTTTGCGCAGTTTCGTGTTTCTTGCCGCCGCGGGGACTCTCGGCGGAGAGTGGACGGGATTCCGGGGCCGGGGTGATTCGATCACCGCGGCCCGCAATCTTCCGCTCAGCTGGTCGGACCGCCACAACGTGTCGTGGAAGGTGAGCTTACCCGGCTTTGGCCAGTCGACTCCGGTTGAGTGGAACGGCCGTATTTTTCTGACGGCCATTGAAGGACCCAAGAAAGAGACGTTGCACGTGCTGGCGCTCGACGCCGGGAGCGGGAAGGTTATCTGGCGGCAGAGCCATGCGTCCTCGCGTCCGCAGGAGACGGGGGACCGGGTGGCGCGTGCGGCGTCTTCGCCGGCGGTGGACGCCCGCGGGGTTTATGTCGCCTTCGATTCGGGCGATGTGATGGCCCTGACCCACGACGGGGAGCTGCGTTGGCGCCAGAACCTGAATCAGCTCTACGGCAAGATTGAGAACGGCCATGATTTTGGCAGCTCTCTGCGGCAGGGCGGCGACCGGTTGTTTCTCCATGTCAACCATTTCGGCCCGTCTTATCTGGTTGCCATGAGCAAGGCGACGGGCGAGAAGTTGTGGCGGGTGGAGTTTCCGAAAGAGGGCGGCTGGAACACGCCGGTGCTGGTGGACCGGCCCGGGCAGCCTCTGCTGTTGGTTCAGCGGTCCGGCGGGGTGGCGGCGTATGATCCGGCCAATGGCGCGCTGGTGTGGGAGGATTTGCGAACCTTTTCGCGGGATAGCGCGGTGCCGTCGGTCACGGTGCAGGGTGAAGTCGCGGTGGTGCCGTCGCAGAACAAGGGAGGCACCTGGGCGCTGCGGCTCAGTGATCCGAAGAGGCCGTTGTGGACGGCCAAGGCGGCCACCAACGCCTTCTCTTCCCCGCTGCTGACGGCCAAGAGAGCTTATTTCGTTAACTCCGTGGGTGCCTTGTTTGCCGTGGAGTTGGCGACGGGCAAGGACTTGTGGTCCACGCGTCTCGGCACGACGACCTGGGCATCGGCGATTGCGGCGGGAGACCGCGTCTACTTCTTTACCGGCGAGGGAGTGACCCATGTCTTTCGGGACGCGGACACGATGGAGAAGCTGGGAGAATCGGCCCTGGCGGTGGATTCGACCGTCTATGCGGTGACTCCGATGGATGGCGCGCTGCTGGTGCGGACGGGCACGACATTGACGAAGGTAGCGAACCTGGGCCAGAAGGATCCGGCCCCGCCGGCAGTTTCGCGGTCGGCGCCGGCGCCGGCCGCCGAGGAGCCTCCGCTGCCGCCGGCCCCGGCGGGCCAGCCTGGGCAGGTTCGCGAGAACGCCAAGGATGGCCTGCGGCTGGCGTGGATTCCGGCCGGGAGTTTTCGCATGGGCTGCTCGGAAGGGGATTCGCAGTGTACGCCCGATGAGCGTCCGGCACACACGGTGACGCTCTCCCGCGGCTTCTGGATGAATACGACCGAGGTGACCGTGGGAGCCTACCGGAGGTTCGTGGCCGCAACCGAGCGGGCGATGCCGGCGGAGGCCCCCGCGTTCAACGCCGGGTGGGCGAACGCGGCGCTGCCCATGACCCGCGTCTCGCGGGCCGACGCGCAGGCCTACTGCCGCTGGTCCGGCGGACGGCTGCCGACCGAGGCGCAGTGGGAGTACGCGGCCAGAGCGGGTACGACGCAACCCCGCTACGGCGAGTTGGAGGCGGTGGCCTGGTACGGCGATAATGCCGGACGCGAACGGATTGACACCGAACGGATTGCGCAGGAGCAACGCGGCCAGTTCAACGTAATTCTGGGCAAGAACGGGAATCAGCCCCACGCCGCGGCCACGAAGGCGCCGAACGCCTTCGGGTTGTACGACCTGCTGGGGAACGTCTGGGAGTGGACGGCCGACTGGCACGACAGCTTCGCGCCGGGCGCGGCCACCGATCCCACCGGTCCGGCCGATGGGGAGAAGCGGGTGCTGCGCGGGGGATCCTGGACCTTTTTCGGCTCGCAGGTCCGCGCTTCGGCGCGGCTCAAGGTGAGCGAGAACCTGCAGACTGATTATGCCGGTTTCCGGTGCATTCAATAGGAGCGGCCATGCGGAATCTTCTTTTCTTCCTCGCGGCGGCAGCCGCCTTTGGACAAAGCAACGGACGGGTGGCGGGCCAGGTACAAGATGCCAAGCAGGCGGCTATTCCCGGGGCGCGGGTGACCGTGCAGGATAGTGAGCGCGGCTTCCGGCGGGAGGTTAGGGCCGATGGTCTGGGACGCTACTCCGCCCCGGATCTGCCGATTGGCCGCTATCAGGTGACGGCCGAGGCGCCGGGCTTTGCGGCCCGCACGGTGACTGGTTTGACCCTGACGGTCGGCGCCGTGCTGGCGGTCGACCTGCAGCTGGAGGTGGCGGGCGTCACCGAGCGGGTGGAAGTGCAGGCCACGATGGCAACCATCGATCCCCAACAGGCGGCCGGGGCGCTGGTGGCCAACCGACCGCTGGTGGAGCTTCCCATCAATGGCCGCGACTTCGCCCGTTTTGCCCTGTTGACCCCGGGGGCGGTTGGACGCACGGCGTCGCTATCGGATCTGGCCTTCAACGGAATGCATCCCAGCCACAACAACTTCACGATCGACGGCATCGACGCCTCGCGCGGCGATCAACCGGTGGTGACGAACGGCTTTGAGCGAGGCGGCCGCCTGTTGACCGGCTCGCTCGACTCCCTCAGCGAATTCCGCATCCAGACCTCGAACTATCGCGCCGAGTATGGCCGGGCGGCGGGCACCGTGATCACCGTGGCCAGCCGCGCCGGGACCAACGCCTACCACGGCGCCCTGTTTGAGTACTTCCGCAACTCGGCGCTTGATGCCCGCAACTACTTCAATACCGTCAATCAGCTCAAGGACCCGTTCCGGTACAACAACTTTGGCGGCAATCTGGGGGGCCGGATCTGGCGGGACCGGACATTCTTTTTCACCAACTACGAGGGCTCCCGGCAGCGCCTGGGCGCCCGGGGCACCGGCACCGTCCCCAGTGCGCTGATGCGGCAGCAGGCGCTGGCGACCGCTCCGAATCTCCGCTTTCTGCTGGAGAACTTCCCCGTCGGCACCTCGCCGACGGCCAATCCGCTGGTGGATAACTACACGCGCTCGGAGAGCGTGAAGATCAACGAAGATACGGGCAGCATCCGTCTGGACCACAACGCCTCGTCGCGCGACCGTCTGTTTGCCCGGGTGAATCTGAACAACTCGACGGTGGACGGCCCGCTGTTCTCCATTCTTCCCTCCGCGCTCGGCTTGACGGACTTTCAACTGGTGCCCTCCCACTCGCGGAACGTGGCTTTGAACTGGCAGCGGATCGTCTCGCCCGCTTCGCTGCTGGAACTAACGGCCGGTTTGCAGCGGACGATGACCAACGGGTCCAGCGAGACGCCGTATCCGCAGGTGAATGTCGCCGGGCTGACCGTGGTGCCCGGTTCGCGCCGGCTGAATCTTTCCAACGCCAACGTATTCCAGTACGGCGGCACGTTTTCGCACGTCCGCGGGAGCCATACGATCAAGGCGGGCGCCACGCTGTGGCGGACGCAGGTCAACTCCTGGACCACGTCGGTGATCTCCCTGTCCTACCTTTCTCTGCAGGATTTCATCAACAACCGCCTGGGAATCGCCAATCTCACGGCGGGGACCTTCGGCAACGGGATTCGCCAGACCCACGTCGGCCTGTTTGTGCAGGATAATTGGCAAGTGCGTCCCGGCCTCACGATCGACTATGGCGTTCGCTACGACGTAACCACCCCGAACCACGACAACCAGGACCGTCTGCAGAGCTTTGACACGCGCGCTGGCCGGCTCTCGGCGCCCGGCGGGCCCTGGTACCGCGCGGACCGGAACAACTTCGCGCCCCGCCTGGGCGTCGCCTGGCAGCTGCGGCCGCGGCTGGCGATCCGGACCGGCTATGGCCTCTTCTTCCAGCAGTTTGCCCCGGGCTTTGGCAACAACATCGCCCAGAACACCCTCACCGGCAACTCCCAGCTGGTGCGGCAGTCGATCCCGGACCTGGCCTGGCCGCTCGATCCCTTCCTCGCCCGCGGCACGGCGGCGCTGCCGGTGGCCAACGGTCTCAACTGGGACAAGCCGGATCTTTATGCCCAGCAGTGGAACTTTACTCTGCTGACGGCTTTGCCCGGATCGCTGTCGCTCGAGACGGCGTACGTGGGCAACCGGGGCCTGAACCTGCGGCGCAGCGTCAATCTGAACTGGCTGAATCCGGAGACCGGACGGCGGGCGTTTCCCGCCTTTTCCCGGGTGAACGTCGATTTTGCCAACGGCCAAACGGACTACCACGGCCTGCAGCTTCACCTGCGGCGCCAGA
Source organism: Acidobacteriota bacterium (assembly GCA_026393985.1). Classification (GTDB taxonomy): domain Bacteria; phylum Acidobacteriota; class Terriglobia; order Bryobacterales; family Bryobacteraceae. Next base: position 149,511 of record JAPKZB010000088.1, on the reverse strand, counting down.
TGGCGCAGGGATGGCTGCTGGGATTCGCCTATACCTACGCCAAAGCGTTGGGGAATGTGACCGATGCCGTGGTCGGCGCCACCGAACCGCAGGACTTCCGCTGTTTTGCCTGCGAACAGGGTTTGTCCTCGACCGATGTGCGGCACATCGCCACGCTCAACGCGCTCTGGGACCTGCCCTGGGCCCGGAACAACCGCTGGCTGGGCGGCTGGAAGCTGGGCGGCCTGGCGATGCTGCGCTCCGGCATCGCTCTCAATGTCACGCAGCCAAGAAATACGGTGGGCAGTGATAACGCGACCAACCAGCGGCCCGACCGGGTTCTCGGCGTGTCGCCCTATCTGCCGAATCCGACCGCGAGCCTGTGGCTGAATCCGGCGGCGTTTCAGTTGGCGCCGCAGGGCCGTTTTGGCAACTCGGGGCGGCATCCGATCCACGGTCCCGGCTTCTTCCAGACCGATCTATCCCTGCTCAAGGATTTCCGGATCGCCGAGAGTAGGAAACTGCAGTTCCGGACGGAGGTGTTCAACCTATTCAACCGGCCGAACTTCGCGCAGCCGAATACTGTGGCCGGCACGCCGAACTTCGGGCAGATCTTCAACACGCTGGGAAGGACAATCGGGAGTGGAACCGCGAGGCAGATTCAGCTGGTCTTGCGGTTCGAATTCTGAGCGAGGCCCAGGACCAAGCGGGGCGTCACGCCCCGCCGCACCGCCAGCCACTCGGCGGCGAATTGCGCCATGCGGGCGAGAAAGCGGAGATAGGTGGCCGGGCGCAGATAGTAGCGCCAGAGGGTCGCCGGGCTGGTCAGCAGAGGCGGAGGGGGAACGGCCCCGGGGGGAGGGGGTGCCGCGCCGGGGGAAGGAGGCGCCGCCGGCTTGCAGGCGATCGCCAACAGGTTGCGCTCCTGGCTTCCTAAAGAGAGCTCCATCCGCTCCCAACCGCCCGCCCGCAGGGCATGATCCAGGCTTTCGCGCGTGAATCCGATGACGTGGGCGGCGTGAAAGCGGCCGGCGGGATTCTGGTGGACGCAGTTGGTATTGGGAACCTCGACAATCAGCAGCCCGCCGGGCCGCAGCCAACCGCGAAACTTCGCGAGCACGGCCAACGGGTCCGGCAGGTGCTCGAGAACGTGAAACAGCGTAATGACATCGAGTGAGCCTTCAGGCCGCTCCAGATCCAAAATCCCCGCCGTTTCGACGGACACGCCGTACTGCTGGCGGGCGTACTCGCCGTAGTGCGGATCCGGTTCGACGCCGCTGACCTGATGGCCCGCCGCCGCAAGCGCGGCCAGCCATTCCCCCGACCCGGAACCAACGTCCAGAATCCGCGCGCGGGCCGGAAGGCGGCGGCCGAGCTGCTCCAGCCGGTGCCGCGCCAGCCGGGCCGACCGATAGAGATTCCGCGCCTTGGGCGTCCGGACGCCCTTATAGCTTTCCCGGTACTCGGCCGCATGGAAGCGGCGCAGCTCGTCGGAGGTAGGCAGGGGATCGTTGCGGAACAGGCCGCAGTGGGGACAGCAGACCGTGAGGAGAGGCTCGCCACGGCGGTCGCGCCGGGAGGCGACGATCGCCTCTTTCTGACCGCAGACCGGACACGGTGACTGAGGAATGAACGGGCTCGACGGCACGCTGTTTCAGTTTACCGGATTCCTCATGCGGACGGCGCGGCCGGACCATAGTATTCGTCCCGTAGTAGTTTGATCGCCGCCCGCATGGCCTCGCCGTCCTGCGGATAGCGCAGCAGCGCCTGGCGCACCATCTCGACGCCGCCTTCAAACTCAGGCAGGACGGCGGTGTCCACGCCGTGCCGGCGAAGTTCCACGAGGTGCTCCTCACGCGTCGCGCGCACGACCACAGCCAGCGATGGGTGCAGCCGGTGCGCCCGTTCGAGCGCCAGATAAATGGTTCCGTGATCCGGGATGGTGAGCAGCAGGACGCGCGCGCGGGCGGCGTTGGCGGCGTGCAGAATCTCGCCGGTGGTGATGTCGCCCCACAGGCCATGGAACCCGTCGGCCACAAGGTCCCGGTAGAGCAGGTAGTTGAATTCCACGATCAGGACCGGAACACCGGCCGCGCGCAGCACCCGCGCCGCCGCGCGCCCGCTGCGGCCGTAGCCGGCTACGATGACATGGTCTTCCAGGAAGCTCTGCGGCGGCACGACGGCAACCGGGAGCGCGGCCGGCTTGCGGCGCCGGCGCGCCCAACGGCCGAGCGGAATAGCCGCGGAGGCGAACAGCGGGGACACCGCCATGGTCAGCACCGTGCAGGTCAGGGCCTGATCGTAAGTGCTCTTCGAGATTGAGCCGGAGCTGATGCCGCTGCGGGGGATCACAAACGAAAACTCTCCGATCTGCGCCAGGCCCATGCCGACAATCCAGGGGGCCATGTTGACGTAGCCAAACAGGCGGGTGACGCCCCCCAGGATGATGGCCTTGCCCTACGGAATCAGAATGACGGCGAGGGCAATGCTGCCGGGGTGTTGCAGGACATAGGCGGGATCGAACAGCATGCCGATGGTGACGAAGAAGATCAGGCCGAAGATGTCCCGGAGCGGCGCCAGATCGCTGAGCGCCTGATGGCTGAACTCGGATTTGCTCAGGATGATGCCGGCGACAAAGGCACCGAGCGCGAACGAAAACCCGACCGCGTGCGCCGCGTAGCCGACCCCGACCCCCGTGGCCACTACCGCCATCAGGAACAGCTCCTGCGAGCCCCAGGCGAGAATCCGCCGGAGCAGCCGCGGCAGCAGGCGGGTGCCGAGGAGCACGACCAGCGCGAGCGAAACGGCTGCCAGCGCGATGGACTGCGCCAGGTTGGGCAGCATGGCGCCCGGCGTCTGCAGCTGCGGCAGGACGATGAGCATGGGGATCACCGACAGGTCCTGCACGACGAGGATCCCGATCATCACCCGGCTGGCGAGCGTAGAGGTAACCCCGCCCGCGGCCAGCGTCTTGACGACCACCATGGTGCTCGACAGCGCCACCATGGCGCCGAACCAAACCGATTCCCCGGCCCCCATCCCAAACAGACCAGATCCCGCGGCCGCGCCCGCCAGAATCGTCAGGACGACCTGCAAGGCCCCGGCTGCGGGTCGCGCAGCGGGACCTCGAGGCCCAGCGAGAACAGCGGCAGGGCCGACCCGATTTCCGCAAGCAGCTCAATCTCGCGCAGCTGACCCACGGTGGGTGCGCCCATGTGTGGGCCAACGACGACCGCGGCGGCGACGTAACCAACCAGCAGGGGCAGCTTGCGGGCGCGGGCGGGAAGGGCGCCGAGCAGGCCGGGCACCGGGCTAGGGCTGCTGGACGAAGTAGCCGCGCCGGGAGCGGACCTCGGCGCCGGGGAAGCGAACGCGGGCCGCGGGGGTGAGGCTCACGCGAATCTCTCGGAACTCGCCGGGGGTGCCCTCCGGTGCACGGTAAACGAGCTGGTAGCGGCTGCGGATCCGTTCGATGAGGCGGGGGAAGACTTCATCGACACGGTCGGCCCGCAGGGCGTCACCGCCGGTTTCCTCGGCGATGTAAAAGACGTTGGCGGGCGAAAAATCAGGGTTGGCGAAGCGGCTGCGCGTACCGTCCGGCCGGCGGCCCTGGCCCACGACGATGGCGTGGAGGCCGGTGTTGGCGTCGTGCAGCGCGCGGACGGCGGCCGCGTCGGGCGACTGGTAGTTGAGGCCCAGGTTGTCCGTCACGATGACGATGGCGCGGGTGCCCCCGGTTGGGGCCTGGGCGCGGAGGTGCGCGGCGGCGGCGAGAAGGGCCGGGTTGATGAGGGTGCCGCTGCCGAGATCGCGTTCGCGGAGGGCGTCGCGGAGGCCCTGGACGGCGGCGGCGCGGTCGGTGGTGAACGGCAGGGTGGGGCGGGCTTCGCGGCTGAAGACCATGACACCGACCGTATCGCCGGGCTGCAGTTGCGCGAGGGCGGCGGCGCTGGCGCGGTTCAACTGTTCAAGGTATTTGTTCATGCTGCCGCTCCGATCGAGCAGCAGCAGCAGGGTCAGCGGCGTGCGCTCCCGGCTGAAATCGACGAGGGGCCGGAGCTGCTGGTTATCGAAGACCTCGAAGTCTTCGCGGGTAAGGGAGTCGACGGCGCGGTCTTTCAGAAGAACCTGGGTGCTGACCTGCACGTCCGCCACGCCGCCCTTGAACAGCGGCTGTCCGCCCTCCTGCGCAACAGCGAGAGCACAACCTGCGACGATGAAAAGGATAGCGCGCATGAGATCAATTATCGTCGGGACAGCAGGGCATATCGACCATGGCAAGACGTCGCTGGTGCGGCGGTTGACGGGCATCGACACCGACCGGCTCGAGGAGGAGAAGCGGCGGGGCATCTCGATTGAGCTGGGCTTCGCCCACCTCGACCTGGGCGACGGCCTGCGCGCGGGCTTTGTGGACGTCCCGGGGCACGAGCGTTTCGTGCGGACGATGTTGGCCGGGGCGTGCGGCATCGATATTGTCTTGCTGGTCATCGGCGCCGACGAGGGGATTAAGCCGCAGACGCGGGAGCACTTCGATATCTGCCGTCTGCTGGGTATTGAGCAGGGGATTGTCGTGCTGACCAAGGCGGATCTGGTGGACGCCGAATGGTTGGAGTTGGTGCGGATGGAGGTGGAGGAGTTTGTCGCCGGGTCCTTCCTCGCGGGCGCCCCGGTGGTGGCGGTGAGTGCGAAGACGGGGGAAGGCATCGAGGAGTTACTCCGGGAGCTGCGGCGGCTGGCCCCGGCGCTGCGGCCGCGGAGCGCGGAAGCGGCGCCGCGGCTGCCCATCGACCGCGCTTTCGCGATGAAGGGCTTCGGCACGGTGGTTACCGGGACGCTGATGGCCGGACGGCTCGCAGTGGAGCAGGAGGTGGAGCTTTACCCGACCGGGCACCGGCTCCGGATCCGCGGGCTGCAGGTGCATGGGAAAGCGGCGACGCGGGCCGTGGCGGGCCAGCGGACGGCGGTGAACCTGGCGGGGATTGAGCACAGCCAGATCGAACGGGGTATGGTGTTGAGCGAGCCGGGATGGTTTTCGCCCGTCCGGGTGGTCGATGCGCGTCTGCAGCTGCTGCCCACGGCGAGAGCGCTGAAGCTTCGCACGCTGGTCCACCTGCACGCCGGCACGGCGGAGACCATCGCCGAGATGCGGCTGCTCGACGCCGCGTCGCTACAGCCGGGCGAAAGCGCCTGGGTCCGGCTCCGGCTCCGGGAGGGCCTGCTTCTGCTGCCCGGAGACCGCTGTATTCTCCGCCAGTTTTCCCCGGTGGTGACGATTGGGGGCGCCACGGTCTGCGAAATCAACCCACCGCGGCGGACCCATCCGGACCGGCTGCGCGCCCTGAGCGGGGCGGCGCCGGCGGCGGCGGCGCAGCTTCTCGTCACCGAATCGACGGCGGGTCTTGACCGGGCGGAGCTACGCCGCAAACTCGGGGTAGCGCCGGAGCTGCCGAAAACTCTCCTGGTCTGCGGCACGCATGTCGTCGCCCAGAGCTGGGCGCAGGGCCGGCTGGCGCTGGCCGAGAAGACTCTCGCCGCTTTTCACCGCGCCAACCCGCTGCTGGCCGGTATGCCCCGCGAAGAGCTCCGCGGCAAGGTGCTGCCCGGCGGGCTGCCGCCGTTGTTCGACGCCCTTCTCGGGATGGGGAACAAGCTGGTGGCCGAACAGCAGCTGGTGCGCCTGGGTACGCACCGGGTGCAGCTGCAGGGCGAGGAGACGGCCGCGCGGGAGAAGATGGAGGAGGCGTTCCGGAACGGGGGCCTGGCCACCCCCAGCCTGACCGAGGTGCTCGCGCAGTGCGGCGTGGAGTCTTCCCGCGCCCGGCTGCTGCTGCAGATGCTGATCAAGGAGCGGCGCCTCGTCAAAGTGAGCGAGGAGCTGATCTTTCATGTCGAGACGCTCGATGCGCTCAGGGCGCTGCTGGCCGCCCGGAAGGGCCAGAGCTTCGGGGTTGGGGAATTCAAAGAGTGGACCGGCGTTTCGCGGAAGTACGCCATTCCCCTGCTTGAACTGCTCGACCGCGAACGCATCACCCGCCGCGTGGGCGAACAGCGGATGGTTCTATAGGGTCAGCGGCTCGGTCTGCTGAAACTGTTCGAAGATGTCATTGAACTCCGCGTGGATGGTACGGAAGATCTTGAGCAGTTGGGGGTCGAAGTGCTCGGGGCGCGTCCGGCCGTCGCCGTCGAGAATGATGCGGCAGGCCTTTTCGTGGGTGAACCCCTGCTTATAGCTGCGGCGACTCCGCAGCGCATCGTAGTTGTCGCCGAGCATGACAATGCGGCCGGCAATGGGGATCTGATTGCCCTCGAGGCCGCGGGGATAACCGGTGCCGTCCCAATGCTCGTGATGCGTTACGGCAATGTCGCGCGCCATTTCAAGCAGGCGTGAGTTTGACCCCTCCAGCAGTTGCGCGCCAATCAGTGTATGGCTCTCCATCACCCGCCGGTCCTCGGTGCCCAGGCGACCGCGCTTCCGGATGAGCGCATCGGGGATGGCGATCTTACCCACATCATGCATTGGCGCGGCGCGGAAGATCAGCTCCTGATCGACCTCGCTCCAGCCGAGGGACCGCGCAAGGATCCGCGCGTAGAAACTAACTCGTTGAATGTGCCCGCCGGTCTCGTTGTCTTTGTAGGTCGAAGCACGGGTGAGGCGCAGAACCATGTCATAGTAAGCCTGCTCGAGTTCGCTCGCCCGGCGACGTTCGAGGGCGAGCGCAAACTCGAGATCCTGCGCCGACTCGCGCAGCTTACGCCGCGCGGCCGTCATCTCGCGCTGCCGTAAGCGCTCCCGGCGCGTCAACTCCTTGAGGCGCGCTTTAAGTAAATCCACCTCGCCCGGTGCCCCGGCCGATGTAACTTCCTCAGCCGGAAGCGCCGTCAGCTTCACCCGCGGAGCAGGCACGACCGAGGCGACGGTTGGCTTACGGGGGATAGAGTTTGGCTTCTTCACTCGCCGCACCCTCTATCATAAGCCTTCGGCCGGTCATACGGGAAGGTCGCCGCCCCGGGGCCCGGCTTACGGACGGAAACCCAGTTCGAACTGGAAGCCCTCGCCGAGATAGACCCGCTTCACCTCTGGATCGCGACCGAGCGCCTCCGGCGATCCGGTCCGGAAGATCTTCCCGCCGTTGATGATGTAAGCCCGATCTACCGTCGCCAGCGTCTCCCGGACATTATGATCGGTAATCAAAATACCGATCCCGCTCTTTTTCAAATCGAAGATAATCCGCTGAATCTCGAGCACCTGAATCGGGTCGATCCCGCTAAAAGGTTCGTCGAGCAACAGGAAGGTGGGTTCAATCACCAGCGACCGCGCGATCTCCACCCGGCGCCGTTCGCCGCCCGACAGCATATAGCCCTTGTTGAGGCGAACGGTCTCAAGACCCAACTGCTCGATCAACCGGTTCATCCGCTCCCTCCGCTGCCGCCCGTCGAGCGAGAGCGTTTCGAGGATCGCCATCAGATTCTCTTCCACCGTCAGTTTGCGGAACACCGAAGGCTCCTGGGGCAGATAGCTCACGCCGCGCCGCGCCCGTTGGTACATCGGCAGATGGGTGATGTCGTCCTGGTCGAGCTGTACTTGCCCCGAATCCGGGCTGATCAGCCCGACAATCATGTAGAAGCTAGTGGTTTTCCCTGCCCCGTTGGGACCCAGCAGACCCACCACTTCGCCCTGCTGCACCGATACCGAGACGTTATCGACGACCTTCCGTCCCCGGTAGCTCTTTGAAATCTCCCGTGTCTCCAGTAAGCGCATAAGCTACCGCTTCTTTAGGATACGGCTTGCGGCGGGTTGGTTCAAAGAGCCATCGACCACGAGGCGGTCTTCGTTGGAAAACCACGTCAGCCGCTCGCCGCGGGTGGTGCCCTTGAGCGAATCGAACATCTGCGGCGCTCCGCCCGACAGGATCACACGGCCGGCGGCGACATCGTAGTCGGACCGCTCCGAGGTGCCGCGCCGGGTGCGGGGCTTGCCGGTCGCGTCCGGACCGCTTTGCACGATTACGGAATCACCGACGGCTTCGGCGCGCTCCAGCGAATTGTCGTTTTCCTTCTGCGAAAACCAGGCAAACAGCTCCCGCGACGTCACCAGCAGGTTGCCCCGGTTCAACTTGGCGTGGCCCATGTAGTGCGCTTTTTTGTCGGCATCCCAGTAGGTCATCTGCGGCGCGCGCACCACCGTGAACAGATTCTTCGTCTTCTCGCGGAACTGGCTCACCACATTGCCGGTGGCGTCCAGGCGCTGCAGCTTGCGCTGGATCAGAATCGAATCGGCTTCGACGCGGTTCGGACCCTGCCAGAGCAGTGCGTCGCCATCGTACCGGATCCATTGGTTGTCTTCTTTGGTCTGCATGCGCTGCGCACGCGCCTGCACGGTATCGGAGGAATCGAGCAGCGAACCCTGCGGCTTCTTCGGCTTCTTTTCGTCGGGCAGCCGCGTCGAGGTGACTTTCCCCTCCGCCGTCATATCGCCCGTACGCTGATCGATCTCAATTCGCTGGGCATCGGTGGACCCGGTAGGGTCCCACAGGCGTGCCGCGCCTTGCAGGTAGATGCGCTCGGAGGAACCTTCCAGCCGCGCATGGTCGCTGCGGGCCCGCCGGTCGCCCTCTTCAAACTGGAAGCCCGTCCACTGCTCGAGCGTCTGCACCTCGCCCGTCTGCGGGTCAAACTGCGCCAGCAGGTCCTGACTGCTCGTCTTCCGGTCGGCGCCGCCTTTCTTCAAGGCGCGCGTGAGCGTCTTCACCTGCGTGGCCCGGAACTTTTCGAGCTGGTTATTGGCGCCGTAGACCATCGAGAATCGTTCGCCATCGAGCCGCCGGTAGCGCTGCCGCGGGCTCTTGGGCAGGAACTCAATCTGCCCGGGGCTGTGTGTTTCGAGGTGATCGATCTCCTCCCCGCCCGGCCGCATGGTGACCTCGACGAGATCGCTGCGGAGAACCCGGTCCGAGGGAGGCTCGACGCCCTTCCGCGGCGCCGGATACGACTCGACAACCGCGCTGCCGCTCGCTGTCGCTTTCTTGAGGATGCTATCGCCTCCTTGGGCCGTGAACGCCAGATCCACGTTGGTCGAATTCACCACCGTGCGCCCCGAGGCGGTCAGCGTTTCAAGGCGCGCCCCCTGCTTACCCACAATCGACTCCATTACGCCTTTAGCCCCAAAGTTCAGCCAGAGCTGCGCGGCGGCATAAAGCAGTTGACGCCCCGGGGTGCGGTCCTCGCCTTTGGCCTGCGCGGCCTCGACGAGGCGGATTTCGCCGTGGTCGAGCGTCACCGTGGCAGCGCCGGCGTTCAGGGTCATCGTCGCGCGCTGCAGCCGGGACCACGGTTTCAGATAGACTTTGTCGTCGTTCTCCCGGTAGTTCAGCTCGCCGGCCTCCACCGTCATCGGCTTCGCCCCCGGCCCTTGGCCGCGCCAGTTCAGCTTCACGGCGCTGCGCAGATGCAGGTCCCGGCTGCCCGGGTCGTAGGCGGCGCCCCGGGCGGTGCCGGCGCTGTTTTCGAATTCAAAGGAGGCTTCGGCATCGGTGGTTGCCTTGCCGGACTGCGTTTCGAAGGTGACCCCGGAGGTGTGGATGCGAACGAGCCGGTTGCGCGGATCCGGCTGTTCGGTGAGTCCCATGGTGATCTCCACCTCGCCGGCCGAATAGAGCGTACTATCCTCCATACGCAGCTCCGCCTGGTCGCTCTTGACCAGATCAAACGCCTTGCCGTCCTTGTGGAAGAGCTTCAGCTCCACGTTTTGCAGGTCCACACGCGGCGGATCGCTCTTCTGCTCGAAGTTACGGGCGCGGACTTCGACAATGGGCCGGTCGCCGTCGTGTTTGCTCCAGCGCCAGTCCTGGGCCGAAACGCTGACGTTGCCCGGCAGCGACGCCGGCCGTTCCGGCGCCAGCCTACCCTGCGCGTCCTTTTGCGCCCGATAGATACCCGCGACGGCGGCGATAAGGATGAGGATGCTGGCGAGGAGGATCCAGCGGGTACGGCGCATGCAGCTTTCAGGATATCAAGCGAGAAAGCAAAAGCCCCGCCGGGAGGCGGGGCTTTTGGGGTTGGTTACTGCTTCCGGGCTATTGGATGGCCGCAATCGTGGAGCTGTTGCCGAAGACCAGTTCGGCGGAGGCGTCGAACGCGGCAATCGCCAGGCTCCGGTGGGCCCCAGGCGCTGTGTCGAGCGGTACTTCGAAGGACACCACATAGATGCCCATCATGCCCACGGCGTACTCGGCCGATACCAGCCGGACGCCGCCGTCGTTGACGCCCACGATCAGCGGGGAAGCCACCGCCTGGCCTGGAACGCCCGCCCGGTTGGTATCCGTCGGCGGGAACACCACACCAAGGCCGGTGACCAGCATCCGCAGAACCTCCCCGCGACGCGCCGGATTCTCCGGGGTTACCCAGCTGCCATCCGGCCGCTGCAACGCGGCATAGCGACGAGCGCCATTGCCGGGATCGGTTTCAAAGATACCCGGCTGGACGCGCGATACCAGAACGTTGCCCACCGAGGTGGAACCACCCGAGACGCGCACGGTAGCGGTAACCCGGCGGCCTTCCGCCAAGCCGCATGGCGTCTGGAAGACGATTGACTCCTGACGGTTCTGGTTGGCGATCGCCAGGATTGGCGCCGCCTGGCCATCGAAGTTAAGTTCGACGCCGTTGAGGATCAGCGGCAGGCCGCCGATACCCAACAGACTGGCCGGCAGGACGCCGTTCAGCGAAGGAGCGATACCGGTGCCGAACAGCGTACCGATGCCGCAGGGCACGAGGCCCGGCTGGTTGCTTGCCGTGTTGACGATGTTGTTGACGTTAAAGACAGGTCCCGGCAGGCGCGAGGTCAAGGTAAACGTCTGCGTCAGGCTGCCGAGCGTGGCGCGGATCGTGATGGTTCCGGCCACGGAGCCCGCGGTAACGTTCACCGATGCCCGGCCATCCGCTCCGCTGGTAACGGTTCCGGCACTCAGCGTTGCCGTACCCCCGACCACGGAGAAGACCACCGGTTGGCCCGGCGCCGGGGTACCCCGGTCATCGGTGACCTGCACGATCAGCGGCTGCGGGAACGGCGAGCCGGTGATGGTGCTCTGCCCATTGCCCGAGACCGCCTGGAGGCCCGTAATGGCTATGTTCACCGTAAAGGTAAACGTACCCGTCGCGTTGCCGGACCGGAACCGGACGACGTTGGCGCCCGGCACCGTACCCAGCGTCCCGATGGCCGAAACGCGACCATTACTATCCGAGGTGTTCACCACATTGGCCAGGGTAATCGAGTTCGGCACCGCCACTTCCCATTGCCCTGCAACGTTTGGCAGGACGTTGCCGAAAGAGTCAGAGATTTCGGCCACGAAGGCAAGCCGTAGCCGTTCACCCGGCAGGCCAGACTGATTATTGCCCTGCACGAGACGAACGGTGGAGGGTGGTCCGGGCCGGACATCGAGATTGAGGGAGGTTCCGCCCAGATTGATCGAGCTGCCGATCAAGACCTGCAACGGCGCGAAGCCGAGGCGGCCGCTCACGGCAAGATTACAGCTGGCCACGCCACTTGAATCCGTCATCGCGACATCGCCTTCGCCCACGCAGCTCGCCGTCGGCCCGGCCCCGGGAGTAATGCCGGTAGTCGCCCGCAGCGAAACGTTGGGGATCGTCTGGCCGGACTGCGGCCCGGACACAACAATCACCCGGACCCGAATCGCATCGGTAACGGTAGTACCCGCCTGACCGACGATATCCCGCTCAACCGGCTTGATCCGCTCGACGATCGGGGGCGAAGCCGACCCGCCACCCAGCAGTTGGCCGATCAGACTGGTCAGGATAAAGTTTACGGTGCTGGTGCCGTTGGTAGCGGTGATCGTCTGTTGCGAGTAGGATTGACCGGGACTCACAGCCGTCGCAATGAAGCCAATCGCCGCGCGCCCGCTGGCATCGGTCTGGACCGTACACACATTCCCACTGCAAGTGGCACCCGTTAACACCGTGCCGTCCGCGGTCGAAGTATTGAACGAGCCGCTACCGCTCTGCAGAGCGAAAGTAATGGTTTGATTCACGGCGGGTTTGCCCTGCGCGTCAAGCAGTTCCACGGTCATTGGTTCGGTGATCTGGAACTGTTCCACCACCAGTTGGCCCTGGCCGCGGATAATGCGCAGCAGGCCGGCGGGGGTACCGCCGCCGCCGGTCGTCGACCCGGTCGTCAGAGTGAACGAAAACGTCGGCCCGCCCGATCCCGCCCGCGCGATCACCGTGAAAGTGCCCGCAGTGGGTGGCGCAATCACGTTAGTCAACGCGTAGCCCTGGTCGTTGGTGATCACGGTGGTGCCCTGAATCTGAGCCGCCGCATTGTCCGAGGTGAAGCTCACCGGCACACCCTTGATCGGTATCCCCGTCGAGTTCAGCACCCGGGTAATCAGCGGCTGATAAGCCGTACCCACCGCGGTACTCTGAACCCCGTTGTAGCCAACAATCTGCGTCGGTGTGGCGCCGGTGAGCGCGGGAGCAGAAAACACGAGAGCTCCGGCGTTGGCCGGAATGGCGGCTGCACCGGCCCCGGAAGGGGGGAGCGAAGTGTTATCGAGCCGCACAGCCGAACCCGGCGTTACCGCGAACAGGAATCGCGGATTTGGCGTTTCGTTCGTTCCCACCAGGGCCGAGACATTACTCAGAGCTCCAATGTTGCCAAACTGGGGTGGGTTGATATTTAGCGGGCTCAGCGAGATTTCATAGATGCTTTGCGTCTGATTGGAAACCGCGTAGACGCGGTTGTTCGACGCCACCGTCAAGGTATCGAGGATCGTGTTGAAGTTGGGAATCGTACCGGCCACGGTCCGCGTGCGGAGGTCAATGAGGATGACCGACGATCCGGTTACGGGCGTCTGGTTCACCATTAGGCCGAATAAACCGTCCGGAGTGAACACGATCTTCCCCGGCCGAGCGTTTAACGGGATTTCGGTCCGGACCGTCATATTGCGCCCGTCGATCTCAAACAGGCGGTTCGATGTGGTCACATACACCAGACCGTTGTAGCCCACGGCGACGCCGGTCAGGGAGCCGGCGATCGCCAGCGGAGCACCCACAATGGTGTTCGTGTTCAAATCAACCGCGGTCAGCGAGTTGCTCGCCGCGCTCAGCACAAAAGCCCTCGACGCATCCGGCAGCACCGCGACGTCGATCGGCTGATTGCCGACATTGCTCAACGTATTGAGAAGGTTATCGTTCGCCGTATCGAAGATGTAAAGGCCGTTAGCCACAATCAGCAAGCGCCGACCGTCGGGCGTAAGCGTAGCCGCCTCCGCCTGCGCCAAATTCTGCCGTTTCAGCACATTCAGCGGATTGGCCGCATCGAGCACCAGCAGGGTGTCGCTGCCCGACCGCGCGACCGAGTAGTACTTGGTGCCCTCAGAGTTGGTAAAGAAGAAAGCAGCGCCTGGCTGCGCGGTAAAGGAGTTAAGGGAAGTGAACGGATCCAGCCGAAAGGCCGTGATCGTCCCTGTCGAACTCGATGTGTTGGGCAAAAGGAACAGGTTGGTTTGGGCCAGAACGGTCCAAGCGGACGCGAGCAGACAAACCGACGCCAAAAGACTTTGCCGGAAGAGCGACATTGCTACCTCGAAAGATGGGGATTGTGGACGCGAACAACAGGAGAGCGGAGACGGGAAGCCAAGGAAGACAACCAACACTGTAACACTGGAAGGCTAGTACTACAAGCAGGGGTCTTCTGTTTCGCGGCGCCACGGGCGGCTGAAAAGGCAACGGGGAGAGGCTTGCGCCTCCCCCCATTGCCGGTTGCGTTGCTTGTTGTTTAGTGGCCGAGGGTCTCGGAGAAGACAAGCGTCCGGGTCGAGAGCGCAGCGTCCATCACGAGGGCGAGATAGGCCTCAGCGATCCGGTTGGCACCGACGTCGCTGATGTAAGCGAAGCCGTGGCCATACTGGAAGTTACACTGGGCAATCACGTAACCCTGGAAGCCCGGCGTAGCCGCGATTCCGTAGTTACCACCGCTCGACAGGGTCGCCGTCAAAGTCCGACCAGACGGAACCACCGCCGAGGTCTGCGCCGCGGGAGCCGCCCCACCACCGGTGGTCTCACCGTAGTAGTTCAGCTTACACGGACCAGCCTGCGGAGCAGTGCCGAAGGGATCGGTCGAGGTGTTCGCAATCGCGATACCCGAGTCGAAGCCCACCTGGTTGGTCAGGAACGGGAACAGGATGTTCGTGCTGCAAGCGTTCACGTTGAACAGGGTCCGAGCAGAGCTCGTATCCGCAAAACGGGGCTGCAGGTTAGAGGTGGAAGCAGTCGTCACGGTGCTGAGCGGCGCGAAGCTGCCAGCCACCGAGGCGGTGCCGAGACCAGGCAGGTTGTTGCTGGTGTTGGCGACATAAGCCACCGAAACCGCAACTTCGAAGTCCTGGACCTGGAACGGATTCGCCACCACGACTTCCCAAACCGCGGTACCCGCACCATTGCTGAGCGAGATCGGGGCGGAGGCGATCGCAAGCGAGCTCTCGCTCGAGGAGTTGGTCGCAGAGACGGCCGAGAACGAACCGCTGCCGCTGGCATCCGTGGACACCAGACGAAGCGCCGAGTTAGAAGCTACGGCAGCGCCCGTCAGAGCCGGGGTCGAGCTGGAGGTCACGCCATAAACCGAAGCGTAGAGCACAACACCAGCCGGAACGTTGGTGAACCGCGCCATCAGACGGGTACCCTGCGAAGCAAGACCGGCCGAAGCGATGTTGGTCGTCAGACCGCCGGTGTTGTTACCCGCCGAAACGACGTTCGCGTTGTAGAAGCCCGACTCCGTGAAGAAGTTGTTGTTCGGGGTGTTCTGATCAATCGGAGCAACGTTGGTGTCAGCATTGCCTTCCAAACCGTTCACGCGCTTCTTGAATGCAGAAGCAAAACCTTCCGTGAAGCGGAGGATGTGCCGCGTGCTGGTCATCGCCGAGCTGCTGCTGGTGGCAGCGCTGCTGTTGTTCGACACGCACTGCAGATAGTTGGCGCTAGACAACGTCCGGGTGCTGAAGGTCATACCGGGCTGGATGAAAGCCACGGTCTGCTGGGGGTTGTTGATCGGGATCGAGGTCGTCGAGGTCGCCGAAACGAACATCACGATCTGGGTCGGGATCAGGGTCGAGCTCACACCAAGCTGGTTGGCGTTCGCACGGACGTTGGTGATGCGGACGATGCGGGTAGCGGTGGTGCCGGGAGGATCAATCGGCACACCGAGCCACACGATCTGGTTCGCACCAGCCTGACGGCCCTGGAACACGTTCGCAGGATTGGTGTTGCGGGAGTCGCCAGCGAGGTAGTTCACACCACCCGCCGTGCCAACACCCGTCATCGTGCAACCACCGAGGGTGGTGCAATACCGGAGGTTACCAGCGCTATTGGCCGCACCATTCGGCTCGTCGATCATGAGGAGCGCTTCGCTCCAGGGATCACTGAGCAGACGGGAGGTCACGTTGGTGTTCAAAAAGATCTGGAAGTTCACCTGGGGAACCGCCGCGCCAGCCGCGGTCGGCACACCACCGGTGCAATTCAAGATCAAGTCACCAACGAGTTCCGTCAGCCCTTCCGCGCGAACGATCGGCGGAACGCCAGCGTTCGTGCTACAGCTAAACGCCGGTTGGGCATTGGCGGAGGCTGCCGCGCCGAACATCAGCGAGGCAACAGCCAATACCGGGAACCATTTGCGGAAATCTGCCATTTCCTTCTCCTTGTGGAATAAAAAATTCGAATTGATGAGGGACTACCTTTTTACCGCTTTGACCTGGTCTCGAGAAACTCACCGTTCGGGCCTGCTGTTCGCGATTTGCCACTGATCGACGGTCCCTTTCGAGCCAAGCTAATCTTTATGTTTTTGTCATTCGTTCGTACTCGCGGTCCTGCTAGACACAAAACCGCCTAACCCTGAGTAGACGCAGTCCTCTACGTTTTAACATCTCCACCTCGGCAAGTCAAGTGGTTGTTTTCCAGCAACTTGAACCGGGAGGGCCGTGGAGTCAGTGTCAGGGATGCAGTTCAAGGGCCAATCTCCTTTCCCCCGGCTGGCTACACCACCGAGACCGCCGCGCCAAGCGGGAGAAAGGAGATAAGCCTATTGAATGGAGATGCTTAGCGGATTCGCAGCCACCCCGCCCTGCCGCAGTTCCATCGTCTGGAACAGCCCCGGTGGCATGTCGAGCGGCAACGTCACGTTCACCTGGTAGAGTCCAATGTATCCAGGGGCGAGTCCACTGTACCCAATCGGTACCTCGAGGCCATTGATCCGGGCCGACACCGGCCGTTGCGTCCGCGTCAGATTTCCCTGCGGAACCACGGCGCCAAACCCGGTGCCGTACAAAACCACCGCCGAGCCCCGCGCCGCGGGCTGCGCCGCGCTGTTCAATTGGCCATTGGCGTTCACCACCGTCATCTGCCCCTCGCCCAGCCGGAAGATCGCCGGCGCCACGTCCCGCAGCTCAATCGTACCTTCGGCCACCCCAAAGGACGACCGCAGGGTGAGCGTGTAGCTCCCCGCCGGAAGGTCCAGCGGTAACGCCAGGTTGACTTGAAACGGACTGCTGAAGAGTACCGTCACCGGCCGGCCGGCAATTTCGGCCGTCGTGGCCGCTCCCCGCCGCCCGAGACCTACCCCAAAGACGCTCACCAGCGCCCCCGGCGCCAGATCCGGCGCAAAACTTGCTCCATTGAGCACCTGCATCGCTCCAAACGAAGCCGTCAACGGGCTCACTTCCCACAGCAGCGCCGGACGAGCCACCCGGTACGAAGCAGCCTGCTCCCCGTTCAGCAAATACCGCGCCCCAATCGCCGCCAAGTCCGTCACCGTTGCCGTGAAGCGCCCCGGCGCCGTGAAATCCAACTGATACACCGGTTCGATCCCGTCGCAAACCCGGAACTGCGTCGCCGCCTCGGCGCGAACCACCGCGAAGGTCGCCCCGCAAACACCCGCAGGCCCCGCCACCTCCGGCGTGGCGCTGCCCGCGACCACCAAAAAGCCGGGACTCGCCGGTGCTCGCGGCTCGAGGCGCAGCAACCCCGCGATGCGTCCTTTATATGTGATGTTCCCCGCGCTGAACCCCATTAGGTACTCGCCCAGCGAAGGGCGGCCAAACGTGGGGCTGGGGTCCATGATCAGCACCTCTCCGTTTGCCCCGATGCCCGTCGCCACCACCGCATGTGCCATAGCGTTCTCGAGAGCCAGGCTCACCAGCACCGGCCCCGCCGCCACCGCATCGCGCAACGCCGTTTCGGTGGGCGCCAGCGCGATCGCTTCCAGGTTGCCGGAAACATAAGCCGGCAGCCGCCACAGGTTGGCGATCCCGTTGTCGAGCAGTCCGTCACAAAGCTGTGCCCCGGCGCTGTCAAACGCGCAGAACGCCTTCAAGTGCGCCGCCAGCGCCGCAGGGGTCGCTGGCGTGCCCGTCAAAGGGAGGTCGCCGCGCTCCTGCAGGTAACGCACGATAGCAGCCGCCGAAGCGATATAAGGATCGCCGCTGTCGGTAACCCGCGGAAACGAGCTCAACCCCGCCCCGGTCATCCGCGCCTGGAAGGTCACCACCTGCTGCAGCGCCTCGGCCGTAATCAGCGCAATCCCCTCCCGGGCCGGCAGCCGGACTACGGCCTCCGCCTCGCCATTGCTGTCGGTAACCGACGAGGCCCGCGTCAACGCAGCCCCCGGCGAGGGCCGGAACGCCACCGCCACGCCCGCGAGCGGATTGTTCGACTCGTCCACCAGTTGCACCCGCAAAGGTACCCCCAGCAAGGAGCCCGGCGCGCCCGTCTGGCTATCTCCCCGCAGCTTCACCAGCCGCGGACGCAGATCCGCCAGCGGCCGGATGCTAAAGGTAGTCTGCGCCGAAAGCCTCTGCTCGGTATCGTCCGCCGCCACCGTAATCGTGCGCGGGCTCGCCGTCGGGCGAATGAGCATCTCCCAGGCGTGCGCCCCGTTGGCCGGCTGCACAAAAAAGTCCGGCTCGCCGGTCACGCGCACGCGGATACGCCGGTTCTCGCCAAATCCACCCAGTGCCAGCCGCACGCGGCTCCCCGCGATGACCACACCCGGTGTCGCGCTGACCAACGGTTGCCGCGCCGACTCCACCGCCGTGGCCTCCGCCGCTCCCGCGGCCACCTGCAGGTAGCCGCCCTCAAAATCCTGCCGCCGCCCGCCGCCCAAGGCGTACTCATCATTGGTGGGAGCGCCCAGCCGCCCACCGGGCCCGCCCATTTGCAGATACTTGGCGTGGATCGCCCCCGTTGTGAAGTGGACCCGTCCCGCCAACGGAACACTGTGGAGCGCCCCGGACCGGAACGCCTGCTGCGTTCCGTTCGTCGCCGCGAAGGTAAAAAATGCCGCCACATCGCTCACCGGCGGGCCAGCGACCCCGGTTTCGAGCCCCAGCGCCTGCCAGCGCGTCAGCAACGCGCCGGTCACCAGGCGCACGGGCGAACCGGCCAAGACCCCGTTCTCAAAACTCTGGCGTCCTCCGCTGGTAGCGTCCGAGAGCGGATAACCCAGAATCCCCGCCGGACCGCCCAGGTCCTCGTAGCGCGCCAGCAGCAGACCGGACAGAACAAACGCCTGCGCCACGCGGTCCGGCAGCGCCAGCACCGCGCGACCACCGTTGGCTGTCGCCACTTCCTGAACGAAGCCGTTGCCCGCCCGGCGCACCGGATAGCGCCCGGGCAGTTGCAGTACCAAGCGGTTCCGCGTCACCGCGTCCTGAAACGCCTGCGCCGCGGTGGCGTTCGGCGCCCCTTCCCCCACCTGGCAGCAGGTGGTCTGCACAAAGATCTGAATGGGCGAACTCGTCCGCCCTTCCGACGTCGCCGTCACCGAGGCTACCCCGCCGCCCACCGCCCGCAGCGTAGCGGTCGCCCCGGTCGCCTGCACAGACACCACTCGGCCGTTGGTTGTTGTCCAGACCACGGGCCGGTCCGTAAGAGCGGCGCCATTCAGCGCCTGTGGCGCGGCAGTCACCTGCAGCGTCTGGTTCAGTTGCAGCGTCACCGTGGCCGGGCTCGGGGTCAGCCCCACCGAGTAGACCGGCAGCCGCACCGTCGCTCCGCCGGAGGTGTCGTAGTCGATGGCGCCGCCCTCGAACGTCTGCCGGAAGCGGCCCACTCCCAACTGCACCGGGGCTCCCGCGGGCAGCCCCAGAAACCCGCCGGGACCGCCGTTGGCCAGGTACGTTGCCGTCACCGGCGGCAGTACGACGACCTCCCGGCCGCGCAGGTTGCCGGAGGTGATGCTGAAGATGAGGCCGTTCTGGAACGTTTGAGCTGTGTAGGCGCTGCCCGCCGAACTGGTGGCAGCCGTCTCGGCCGAAGTGGCCGGCCCGAGGACGGCAATGCCGCCCGCGCCTTGCCAGCGCGTGTAGTAAGGATCGCGAACGGTAAAGTTCTGCGTGCCATTGGCGAGCGGCGCCGAGTAGGCAAACAGCGCATAGGACTTATCGAACAGCTGCCAGAAGCAGGTGCCGGCCGCGGCGCCAGGGCAGGAGGCGGTGTCCATCGTCGGGTAACCGGCCGTGGCCACGTTCACCGACGTGTAATGGGCATAGAGCAGCGCCAGCACCTGATAGACCCCGGTCTGGTCGTTAATCAGGGTGGTGCTCGTATTCGCCTTCACCAGCGCCAGCCGTCCGCCGGCGCCCACCAGCGGATTGAACTCCTGAATTAAACCCGTCGTGCCGTAACGCCGGACATCGGCTACCGGCGGCGTCGTCACCAGGCCCGCAAACCCGTTCCGGAAGAACGCGTTAACGAATTGTTCCCGGACGACCGGATCAATCGATCCGCTCCCGACGTCAACGGGCGTGGATTGGCAGAAGGCAGGGGCAGCAGCCAGCAGACCCCCTACCAGGACAGCGGAACGGACGAAACGGTGCAGTGTCATGCGGATGAGAACGGCGGGTCAGAACGGGCCGATTCGATTCTAACCCGCAGAAGGCCTCCAAGTTTCGTGGCCGGAATTATTCCTTCATGATCTTCCGCAAACGGCGCATCCGGCTCTTCAACTCTTCGCTGGCCTCGGTGATCTCTTTGGTGTCGTAAATCACTCGCGGCGTCATGAAGACGATCAGCTCGGTCCGTTCTCTACTGAACGACTTGCTGCCAAAACCCCACCCCAAGATCGGAATCCGGTGCAGCACCGGAATGCCCGCCGAGGACTGCGTGTTGGTTTCGTTGATGATGCCGCCAATGGCGATCGTGTCCCCATCCTCCACGGTCACCTGCGTGTTGAGTGTGCGTTTCGAGAAGGAAGGCGAGTTGATGGAGCCCGCCGCCGGGGCAATCGGCGCGCTGACCTCTTGATTGATAAGCATGGTCACAATGCCACTCGGGTTGACGCGGGCGGTAATGTTCATCGTGACCCCACTGTTGCGGTTCGAGATGTTGTTGGCAAACAGCGAACTGCCGCCGCTCTGCACCCCGGTCGCCGCCTGGGCCGTCAGGGTGGGCACCTCAGTGCCGACGTTGATCGACGCCGCAATCGAATCCGTGGCAATCATGCTCGGCGCCGAGATGACCCGCGTCCGGGCCTCATTCTCGGCCGACGAGAGAAAGGCAAGCAGCTCCCGACTCTGTCCCACGAGCGCCCCGGCCGACAGATTCAGTGCGCCACTCGCCAGCGATCCCACAAAATCCCGCGACCCAGCCTGCCTGCCCGTACCCGCCGACGCCTCTTTCTTCTGCAGGAACGCTGCAATCCCGTTAGCAAAAGCGCCGGTCAGGCTGACTTCGTAGATCTTGGCTTCGATGAGCACCTGCCGCGGAGGAATATCCAGCTGCTTCAGGATCTTGAGAATCCCCTCGTATTCGGCCGGCGTGCCTTGAATGATGATCGTGTTGTCCATCGGGTTGGGCACCACGCGGGGGCCCTTGACGGCCTGCGTCCCCGCTGCACCGGCACCCAGGTAGGTACCTGTGCGATCCATCGGGGTCGTCCCCCCGGTTCCCATCGTGGCGGCCTGCTGGGCGTTGGCCGGCAGACCTTGGGTGACCATCGGGTAGCCCATGCCCATCCCCATGCCAAAACCGCCCATTCCCATCCCGCCCATGCCCATGCCACCCATGCCCATGCCGCCCATGCCCATGCCGCCCATGCCCATGCCACCCATGCCCATGCCACCCATGCCCATCCCGCCCATGCCCATCCCGCCCATACCGCCGCCCATCATGCTCATCATGCTCATCATGCTCATCATTCCCATCATCCCCATGCCCCCATCGGCACTGTAGAGCATCATGATCGCCATCGACATCATGTCCGCCCGGCCATACTTCACCCGGTAGACATAGTTATCAATCGACCCCGCGGTGATCTGCACCGGCACATCAAGCTTCTTGATCCACGTCTCCACCTCAGTAAACGCCGACGGATTTGCCGCTACGACGATGATCGTATTAATCCGGTCCACCGGCAGAAACTTAATAGGACTCGACTTTTCGTTCAGCGAAATCGACTTGAAGATCGTCTCCAGTTCTTTCGACAACTCCGAGGGCCGCCCGTTTTCCACCTCGAACAACTTCACGCGCTGCGAGGCGAACGTGTCGTTGTCAAACAGCGAAATGAGCTCCATCGTCCGCCGCATGCTGCGCGAGCCATCCATCAAGAGCAGCAGGTTGGCGGGCGGATACGACCACATCTTCGAGTTCTCGCCCGTGAAGGGTTCGAGCAGCTTAGTCAGCTCCTCCACGTTGGCGTACTTGAGGAAGATCAGATTGAGCTGCACGGACTCGTTATCCGGCAGATCCTTGACGTTCACATTGGCCTTGATCGGCAGCCGTGCCGCGTCGCTCATCGGGACAATCCGGTAGACCTCGCCCACCTGCACCATCGCGAAGCCGTTGATACGCAGGATCATGTCGAGAAGGTCGCGGGGGCTCAACTGCTTGGTCTCGCCGTAGGTATTGAGCACCACTCCACCCTTCACGCGCGGGTCCAGGATGTAGTTGATTTTCAGCTGGCGCGCCAGAATATCGATGACTTCGGTCAGCGCCGCGTTCTGCAGGTTCAGGCCGCCGAGCGAAGCTGACATCTGTACGGGTGTCGTCCGCTCCGGAGTGGCGGTTTGCGCCAGTGGTGGTGCGGACTGCACGGGCGGCGGCGAGACCACATTCGGACCAAAGCCCGGAGGCGGCTTCACGGGAGGAATCTGGGCCAGCAGCACGGTTGCGCCCAGCAGGGCGGCAGGGAAGATCCGCATCAGCATCACCACCTACTCCTTGGTCCCGGCCGTCGATTTCCGTGCCGCCTGCGACCGCTCCCAAACCGCTTTCTCCTCAGCGTCCAGATCGGTCTTCTTCTTGGTCCAGTTGGATACGCCAAACGGGCCGGTCCGGGAGAACTTCAGCAACCCACCCTCTTCTTTCACACTCATGCCGTCCAGCGGATCGCTCACACCATCCCGCTTCTGCTGTTCGGTTACCGTCAACTCAGCCGACTTCATCATGCCGAAGGGGGTCACTTTGTACATCCATGGCTTGCCCTGGGCGTCGACGGCGCGCCAGGTGATCTCGTCCACCATCGTGGCGTTGGCCGGCACCCCGGCCGGCGGCTTGCCCGCCGGCTTCTGGCCCGCCGTTGGCTCAGGCTTGGACTGCGCGACGGCCATCGCCGCCACGACGCAAACAGAGAGGAGTAATCGCTTCATAAGTTCCTGCTGACTTCCTTGAAATTCACTACTGCACCTTCTCCCAGCGGCATTGGAAGCCGAAGGGGGTGGCCGTGTTGATCTTGCGATAGCCGTCGACGATGGTGCCGTCCGGCGTGGTATCGCCGGGCTGACACTGCTTGATCGAAGCGGTGGCGGCCTGGCCCGGTCCCTGCTTGTCGCTGCTGCTGCCGCCGCCCAGCGAGGTCACCGCCGGTGTCGCCGCCGGAGCGGGCTGCGGGGCCACGCTCTGCGCCGGGGCCGGCGCCGCGGCCAGGAGCTTGGAGGCATCCTGGTCGGCCAGTTCACCAAGTGCTTTCGTGATGTTCTTGCCCTGCCATTCAAACGTCACGCTGTCGCCCGTCACCGCCACAATCTTGAACTCGCCCACCCGGTCGCCCGGCCGATAGCCCTTCTGCGGTTTTCCTTTGGCTTCGCTCAACATGACCGTGGGGGGATCGCCAATCAGCAGCACCCCATAAGCAACCGGAAAGGCGGGTAACTGCGGGGGCGCCGGCGGGGGCGGAGGCTCCACTCCCGGATTGCGATCTCTACTCAGCAGAAGACGCGTGGCGATCTCCAAATAGTTTGCCGGGGTCGTCTTTTCAACCGCCGGCGCGGCCGCCACGGGCTTGGCCCCCGGCAGCTTCGGCGACTGCGCGCGGACCACCTCTTCGCGTTTCCGCGTCTGATCGAGCAGCTTCTTCAGCTCCATGGCTGCGCCGCCGATCGCGGCCAGCAGCAGGAGATTGATCAGGAACAGTCGGCCTCTCAAAACTGTAGCCCCTTCTTTTCCGGAATCAGCTTGCGCGGCACCAAGCCCGCGACGGTGAGCCGCACCGGTAAAATCTTGTCCTTTTCCCGCGCCGCGCCCAGGCGCAGGTCGCTGGTCGCCAGCAGCTCGGGCTGCGCCCCGAGTTCGGCCAGAAAGTTCACCAGTTGTTCAATCCCGCACTCGAAGCTCACCGAAACGCTCACCTCGCCATAGTCGTCGCCGAACGACTTCGCCTGGCCGATCTCGTTGGCCCGGATCTCGACCGGCTGCGGCAGCGACCGGCCCACGCGGCGGAGAATCTGAAACAGCTGCGCCTGCGCCTGCGGCGCCGTATCGGCCTGCAGCAGACCCTTTTCGCGCGCCGCCAGGTCCCCCTGCGCGGCCTTCTGCGCGGCCTCTTTATCGGGCACCTGCAGCATCAACCGCCGGACCCGTTCGAGCCGCTGTTCGACCAACGCCGGCGAGTCCGCCGCCAGCGGTCCGCTTTCGGCCGCCGACCCATCGGGCCAGAAATAAGCCACGCCGAGCAGCACCAGGGCCCCGGCCAGTAACTGCAGCGCCTTGCGGTCGCGGTCGGTGATCGTCACGGCCGCACCCCCTCGCGCTGGCTCCGGATCCGGAATACTTCGCCGGTGGCTACCCGGCCGATGGGCATGGTGAACTCGCTGTTGGCAAGACGCGAAGAGTTATCGAGGACGCGAAGCAGCGGCGCCGCCTGATCGGTCTCGCCGGTCAGGTTCACGCTGTCGCGCAGGATATCGAGCCCGGAGAGATAGGACGGCGGCGGCAGCGTGGTCGTCAGGTCCAGCAGCAGGTCGAGGTCCTGCCGCGTGCGGCGGCGGAAGTCATCGAGCTGCTTCACCCGTTCCCTGGCCTTGCCCGTCGCCTGATCGAGCCGCGGCACGCGGGCCGCAATGGGTTCGTTTCGCAAAATCTCGCTCTGCATCGCCGCCACGTAGCGCCCCGTGTCGTACGGCTCATGCAGCAGAATGGCGGCCAGCAGGGCCACCAGGATCACGGCCAGCGCGGCCGTGGGCACATACCGCCACTTCGAACTCGACCGGCGCTCGCCTTCGGGCAGGAAGTTTGCTCCCAAGGCCAGGGCCGGCGCCGCGCTCGTGAGCGCCGCGGCCTGCGCCATGGCCGCGCCCAAGTCAAGGGGTGGCGTCTCGGGCGGCAGCCGCAACTCCGCCCCGGCCAGAGCCAGCGCCCGCGGCCGCGGCAGGTCAAACACGGAGGAAAACACCGGCCGAGCCGCACTCTCGCCGTAGACTTCGAGGCCATCGACCGTCTCCTGCACCGCGAGAAAGTCCTTGGGCGCATCGGCCGTCATCCGGATGGCCGAATAGATGGCCGCGGCCGAGAAGGTAAAGCTGACCACTTTAACGCCAGCCTCGGTGAACAGGGTCTGGTAGGCGGAAAAGCGCTGCCGCCGCAGGATGCCGATCAGCACCTGCGTGCCTGCGAGGCGGGCAAACGCGGCCACGGCGTCGTCTTCGGCGTAGGGGTGCAGGGTATCGAGTTGAAACCCGATGGCTGCTTCCAGCTCCTCGTCGCCGACGGCCGGAAACTGCAGGGTGCGGACAATGACCTCGCCGCGTGGCACCAGCACCACGGCGGCTACGTGGCCCGCCGAGAACTTTTTCACGAACTCGGCGTACTCCCGGCCCCACTCGACGGCCGGGCGCTCCCGGAAGCCGGCGATCACCGCACTCCCGAGCGTCACCGCGCTCGAGGGGCGGGCCCGCACGACGGAAACGGTCAGGTCGCGCGGACCCACCTCAATCCCCACGCCCGTGCCGAAGGCCAGCAGGCGGCGCATCGCCACCGGAAATCCGCTGCCCATCTAGTTGGTCCCCGCGTTGTCGTACCAGCGGAGGATATGATACGGCGTCATCTCGTCTTTCTCATCCCAGTTGAATTTGATCACCGCCGCCACCGAGCGCCGAACCTCATTGCCCGGCAGCGTCGCCGTGGCCCGCAGCGTGAAAATCGAGCCGCCGCCCAGCCGCAGGCGGCCGGCGCCGGGTCCGGCGGCCTGGACGATCGGACCCAGTTCCTCCTGCCGCAAAAAGGGGCGGACGGTGCGGCGGGCGACAATCTGCGCAACCACATCGGGCGGGATACCGAGCGAGAGAAGGACGGGCGGGGAGGTCATGTTGATGTCGAATTGGCTGTTGGAGCCATACAGCGTGAGGCAGTCCTTGAGGCCGGGCGTCCGGACCAGTTGCCCGGCCGGGTTGCGGACCCAGGTTCCGTAGAACAGATCAGGCGTCACCCCGCGAACCAGCAGCAACTCCTCGATCTGTTCAAAGGACGCGTGGCGGGCGCGAAAAGACGGAATCTGCGCGGCGTAATATTGATCGAAGGCGGTGGGCCCCGGCGCGGCCTGCCGCCAGTCGAGGATGGCGGCGGTTAGCTGTTCAACGAGCGCGGGGTTGAGCCCCATGCTCAGGAACAGACGCTGGAACTCGAGGGGGTTGGCCGTATTGATGTTGAGCTTCGAGGTCTCGGGAATGATTTCCACCTCGGCGTAGCCGGTGGGAAAGCGCATGGGCAGGCGGGTGAGTGTGTAGGTCCAGAAGCGGGCGGTGCCGTCGGCGTTCGGGGACATGTTGCGGCCCCACTGCATCCAGAGAATGGCGCGGTCGACGGCGCCGGTGGCGAGATAGTAGGCGCGGGTTTGGTCGACGGTGGTCGAGGTGCGTTCGGTCTCGCCGCGGACGGTGGTGGAGATCGAAAAGGCGATCGCCGTGAGAGCCGCCGAGAGCCACAGAACCGTGAGCAGCGCGCCGCCGCGTTGGGTGCTAGTCGGCATATTGCTTGAAGGGTTCGGCGGTGACGCGAACCGGAACGGTGACGTTGGAGACGTCGAGGCTGCCGGGATTGGCGTCGGCCGGGGTGATCTCGATGCGGATGGCCAGCGGCCAGGCGGGCGCCGACCAGGCCGGCATCCACTGCGGCGGCAGCGGGGCGGGCATCTTTTCAAGAAAGACAAACCGCACCGCGGCGAGGCGGTCGGCGAGCACGAAGCTGCCGGGCCCGGCCTGCACGGGCCGGAAGATGGGGATGGGCAGGCCGCGCGCCGGGTCCATGCGGAAGCCGACGCACTGGCCCAGCAGGCTGGTGGGGCCGGTGTAGACGGTTTCGTTCACAATCAGCCGGACGCCCTGGTTGTTCTCGCCGGGGATGACGCTGTACTCGACGAGGCGCGGGAGGCCGCGCGCGGCTTCGTTGAGCGAGTAGTTGGTGACAAAGCGCATCGACTGCGGCTCGCCCTGAAAGTAGCGGGTCTTGCCGCCCGGCGCACCGTCCGGCCCGAGGCAGGCAGCGCCCACGGGCATCAGGCCGGCCAACTGCTGCTGCAGCGCGCGGTCCACGCCGAGCACGCGGCGATTGGCCAGGAACCGGTTGTTGGTCTTTTCGAGCGCCGTCAGGCCCACGCGCAAGCCATAGAGAATGCCGCCGCTCAACAGGCTCATCAGCGTAATGGCGATGAGCAGTTCGAGCAGGGTGACGCCGCGTTGGCTTCGTTTCCTCATGGCAGCGGCGCGCCTCCGGCCGGCAGGACCGCCTCGCCGGGCAACAGGATCCGTTTACGGTAGCCTTCCAGCGGAAACGTCCGCAGTTTCGCGCCCTGTTTCCACCAGACCTGCAGCTCGATCCGTTCGAGAATCTCGACGCCCGGCCCCGCATTCGGCGGACCTTCAAAGATCGTCGCCCGGGCCTTCCAGCCCGCCTCCACCGTGCCGGACTGCGCCGGGTCGAAGCTGCCTTCGATGACCATCTGGCCGGGGAGCGCCGGGGTGACGAGCAGTTCGTCCATCTTGTGGCGGGCGAGCAGGGCGGCGCGGTCGTATTCGGTGAGGCGCGCGGCGTTGCGCAGGGAGGTGGTGAGGTTTGAGAGCAGGCCGGCGATGGCGACGGCCATGATGACGCTGGCCACCAGCACTTCGAGCAGCGTGAAGCCAGCGCTCGACTTTCTCACGGCTGCCCCCGGTCGATTTGCGCGGTGCCGGTGATGGGATCGACGCTCACCCGCCGCTTGACGCCGCGGCGGTTGGTGACCTCGACTTCAATGCGGGGGATCACGCCGCCGGGATGCAGGAGAAACACGCGCGGAGCGGCCGGGTCGACGCCGGGGATTTCGGGCCGCACGGCGGTAATGGTCACCCCGTCCGGCATGGCCAGCTCCTTGCGGTAGCCATAATCGGCCGAGGCGAAGCGAAGGAGGTTCTCCTGCCGGAGGATGGCGACTTCGGTGGCCATCTGCCGGCGTTCGGTCCGGTTGAGGGCGGAGGTGAGGTGGCTCACAATGGCGTCGGTGGCCGAGCGGAGGCGCAGGGAATCGATGCCCGAGTTGATGGCCGGAAAGCTGACGCCCACCATGAGGGCGATCAGTCCGGCAACGATCATCATTTCGAGCAGCGTCAGGCCGCGCTCGCCCCGGCGGCTCATTTTGATTTCCAGCTCACGACGTCTTCGTTGATGTCGGCGCCGCCCGGTTGGCCGTCGGCGCCGAGCGAAATGATGTCGGGTTCGTCGCCGTGCTCGCCGGGGAACTTGTAGACGTAGGGGCGCTGCCAGGGGTCGGTGGGTACGTCCTGCATGTACGGGCCCTGCCAGCTGGTCACATTCTCCGGGCGCACCTTGAGCGCGGCCAGGCCCTGTTCGGTGGAGGGATAGACGCCGGTATCGAGCTTGTAGGCGCCGAGGGCGGTGCTGAAGGCCTGAATCTGCTGCCGGGCGGCGGTGACCCGGGCGCCGTCGGCGCGCTTGAGCATCTTGGGGCCAACCACGGCGACGAACAGGGCGATGATCGTGACGACGACCAGCATTTCGATCAGGGTGACCCCGGCTTGCGTTCGTTTCTTTCTCTGCATACGTTTCTCTCCTACACCGCGACATCGTTGATGCTGGTGATGGCCAGCAGCATGCTCAGCACGAGCGCGCCGATCAGAATGCCCATCACCAGGATGATCATCGGTTCAAATAAGCTTGTGAAGCGCTTGATGGCGGACTTGGTCTCTTCTTCAAAGACATCCGCAATGCGCAGGAACATCTGATCGAGTCTGCCAGTTTCTTCGCCCACGCTCAACAGATGGGCGGCGAGCGAAGGGAAGACCGCGGCGCGCTTGACCGGCGCCGACAGGCCTTCGCCGCGCTTGACGCCAAGGGCGATGGGCTCAATGGCGGCGGCGATTTTCTTGTTGTTCAGAATGGCGCCGGCGATGTTGAGCGACTGCACGAGCGGCACCGAGTTGGCGATCAGCGTGCCCATGGCGCGGGCGAAGCGGGCGGTTTCGGCCTTGCGCAGCGCGTCGCCAAGCAGGGGCACGCGCAGGCGAAAACCGTCCCACCACAGCCGGCCCTCGCGGGTACGGATATACGCCGATAGCGAAACGAAGCCAACGGCGAGCCCGAGGCCCACCATCCAGCCGTAGGTCTGGGTGAGGCGGCTGGCTTCGAGCATGAGCCTGGTGGGCAGCGGCATCTCCATGCGTCCTTCCTGGAAGACGCTGGCAAAGCGCGGCACGACGAAGTTCATCAGGATAAAGATCGACCCGATGCCGACGGCCGTGAGCAGCCCGGGATAAACCATCGAGCTGATGATGTAGCTGCGGAGCTCGTCGCGGGTGCGTTCAAACTCGCTCAGCCGGTCAAAGACGACGCCGAGCGAACCGGAGGCCTCGCCGGCGCGGACCATGTTCACATAGAGGTCTCCGAAGTGCTTCGGGTGGGTGCCGAGCGAGTCCGCGAAGGTGCGGCCGCCCTTGAGCACGCGCATGACATCGAGGACGACCATGCGGAAGGCCGGTTTGTCGGTGAGTTCGGTGGCGATGGCGAGGGCGCGGTCGACGGGCACGCCGGAGTTGAGGAGCGTCGACATCTCCTGGGTGAAGAACAGGACGTCTTTCTTGCGGCTGCCGCCGAAATCGGGCAGGGCGATCTCGAAGCTCTTTTTTTGTTCGAGGCCGATGTAGACCGGCATCAGCCCCTGCTTGCGGAGCTCCCGGGCGATGGTTTTGTCGTTATCGCCGGTGATGGTGCCGGTGCGGACCTTGCCATCCGGGGTGACCGCTTTGAAATAGAACGAGGCCGGCATTAGAAGTCCTGGGTGACGCGGAGCAGTTCGTCCGGGGTGGTGACGCCGTGCTCGACTTTGTCCCAGCCATCTTCGCGCAGGGTGCGCATGCCGTGGCGGCGGGCCGTGGCGGTGATGGCGATCGAGTCTTCGTTGGCCATGATGTGTTTGCGGATATCGTCGTTCATCTCCATCAATTCGAAGATGCCGACGCGGCCCGCGTAGCCGGAACCGTTGCAGGCGTCGCAGCCGCGGCCGCGGTAACACTCTACCTCATAGCCCTCCGGGCGCATGGCCGTCCCGTGCAGCGTGCGGCACTGCGGGCAGATGCGGCGAACGAGGCGCTGGGCGAGGACGCTGACGACGGAGGAGGAGATAAGGTAGTTCTCGACGCCCATATCGACGAGGCGCGTGACGGCACTCGGCGCGTCGTTGGTGTGCAGCGTCGAGAAGACGAAGTGGCCGGTGAGGGCCGAGCGGATGGCGACATCGGCCGTTTCGCGGTCGCGGACCTCGCCGACCATGATGACGTCCGGGTCCTGGCGCATGATGTGGCGGAGG
Source organism: Acidobacteriota bacterium (assembly GCA_026393985.1). Lineage (GTDB taxonomy): Bacteria > Acidobacteriota > Terriglobia > Bryobacterales > Bryobacteraceae. The sequence continues at coordinate 119,465 of JAPKZB010000088.1, read as the reverse complement.
CCGCTGGCGAAGGTGAGGCCGATCTGATTGTTGACGTGGATCTGGTTGATGCCGTCCATCTGGTACTCGACGGGGTCTTCGATCGTGATGATCTTGCGTTCGCTGCCGTTGATGCGTTTGAGGGCGGAGTAGAGGGTGGTGGATTTGCCGGAGCCGGTGGGTCCGGTGACGAACATGATGCCGTGGGGCAGGCCCGTGTAGAACTCCATGCGGTCGAGCATCTGCTGCGAGAAGCCGAGCTTGCGAAGGTCGTAGAAGTTGTCGCCGGCCGAGCGGTCAAGCAGGCGCATGACGACCGATTCGCCGTAGAGGGTGGGCAGGGTGGAGACGCGGAGGTCGACTTCGCGGCCGAGGGTTTTGACCTTGATGCGACCGTCCTGCGGCAGCCGGCGTTCGGCGATGTTGAGCCGGGCCATCAGCTTGAGGCGGCTGATGAGGGCGAACTTCATCTCTTTGGGCGGGGTCTCCTGCTCGTAGAGGACGCCGTCGATGCGGAAGCGGACGCGGAAGGTTTTTTCGTAAGGCTCGATGTGGATGTCGCTCGCGCGTTTTTCGACGGCCGAGGCGATGATGGCGTTCACGGTGCGGATGACCGGCGCTTCGCTGGCCATGTCGCGGAGCTGTTCGAGGTCGGCCTTGCCTTCTTCGTTGCCGAACTCGTCGCCGGGCTCCTGCCGGGCGGCGGATTCGCCGTAGTGCTTGTCGATGGCGTCGAGCAGTTCGGCTTCGGCGGCGAGCACGGGCAGGACGCGAATGCCGGTGAAGCCGCGGACGGCGGCGATGGTTTCAAAATCGAGCGGGTCGGCCATGGCCAGGGTGAGGCCGGCTTCGTTCATGCCGATGGGCAGACAGCGGGACTGGCGGAGAAAGCGGGGCGATAGACCCTGCAGCTCCGGAGAGTTGAAGGGCGCGCCTTCGATGGCGACGAGCGGCAGCTGCAGCTGTTCGCTGAGGGCGGCGAGCACGTCGCGCTGGGCGATGAAGCCGAGGTCGACGAGGATCTTGCCGATCTTTTCGCCGCGCTCGCGCTGGAGTTCGAGGGCCTTTTCAAGGTCTTCGGTGGAGATCTGGTTTTTGGCCAGCAGGATTTCGCCGAGGCGCATTAATACTCTCTCGAGCGGAAGGTTTTCAGGAAGACGGCGGGGTCGGCGGGCGGCTGCACCTGGAGATTGACGAGGGCGCCGCGGGTGGCCTGCATGACGATCTGGGCCGGCAGGCCGGAGGTGTCCTCCCAATGGTAGCGGGGCAGGGCCACCGAGAGCACCATCTGTTCGTTGGCCGGGACGGTATCGAGCATGGCGGCCGAGGCGACGAGCGACTCCCGCATGATCTCCCGCAGCTTGGGCAGGCGGTCGAGCTTGCGCTGGCGGAGTTCGGCGCGGTCGCGGGGGGAGATGGCGGGGCGGAACGGGGTGACGTTGGGGCCCTCCACCAGATTGACGCTGGCGGTGAAGACGGCGCCGTAGTTGTCGAGATAAACGCCGTGGGTCTCCCCGAGCAGCAGGTACGGTTCGCCCGGCACGAGCGACTTCAAGCGGCGGTTGACCGAGTCTTCGACGGCGGTGATGGCTGGGCGGGTGACGTTGGCGGCCGGCAGCAGCGCGCACAGAGCGAGAGCGCAGAGGAACGACCTCATTGCACACCCCCGTCGGTAAAGGCGCCGGCGGCCTGGCGCATGGCGGAAGCGTAGCGGGCTTTCATTTTTTGATTGGCGAGGTTATAGCTGGCTTCGAGGTTCATCAGGTCCTCTTCCCGCAGGGCGGCGTAGCGCTTTTCGACTTGACGGACGGTTTTGGCCAGACGGATCTCCTGGGCGGTTTCGACCGCGGCCACCGCCTGAGCCACCGCCGCGGTGACCCGGGCGTCGAGCTGAGCCTGGTCGATTAGAGCGGCAGCGGCGGGAGCGGGCGCGGGAGCCAGCGGGCGGGAGAGGAAGCCGTGGAGCAGGATGGCGGTCGAGAGCATGGCGGCGGCGGCGAAGCCGAGGCGGGGAGCCGAGTTCCACCAGGCGCTCCACCAGCGGGCCTCCCAGATGCGGGGCGGCATGATTTTGTCCGAGACGAAGGCGATGCGGCGGGGGAGCTCTTCCTCGCGCAGGGAGAACAGGGCGGTTTCCGTCAGGCGGAGCCGGGCGAGTTCGGCGGCGCAGTTGGAACAGGAGCGGACGTGGGCTTGGACGGCGCGGATTTGGGCGGCGTCGAGCTCCCCGAAGACGGAATCGCGAAGATCAAAGGGCGAACAACTCATATAGCACTCCGGTGAGAGATGGGCGCCAGGGTCTCTTTGAGCAGGTCGAGCGCCGTGTACAGGCGGGACTTGACGGTGGAGACCGGACAAGCGAGGATTTCGGCCATCTCTTCGAATTTGAATCCCTGGTAGACCTTAAGAACGACCGCTTCCCGTTGATCGGGGGTTAGGCGCCGGAGCGCGGCGTCGACGGCGAGGGCGGTTTCCATCGGCAACATGCTGGGACCCGGGGGGAAGGCAGCCGCGATTTCGGAGGCTGCCGGGTCAATATCGTCATTCTCCGGCCGCTTCCGGCGCAGGAGAGAAAAGGCTTCGTTGTGGGCGATCCGGAAAAGCCAGGAGGGGAATCGTTCGATATCTTCCAGTTTCCGCAGGTTCTGGTAAGCCTTGAGGAGAACTTCCTGGGCAAGATCGAGCGCGTCTTCCCGGTGGCGGACCAACCGGAGGAGGTAATTATAGACGCGCTTCTCCCACCGCGAGACGAGCAGGTTGTAGGCATCCACGTTGCCCTGCTGCGCCTGGCGGATCAGATCGCGGTCTTCAGCCTCTCGGAAGATCAATCGGAACGACGCTCCTTAGCACTTCTGATTGTAGAGACGCCGGCAGCGGGAAAAAAGACGAGCGCTGGCGAAGTGTCCCGCCAAAGTAACCGTTTGGAGGCTGTTGGTATCCTTGAGGGTGATTAGCGATGCGAAAAATCACTGGAATCATCATTCTGGCGCTGGCGATGCTGTCAGGTTGCGCCGATGCGCCCAAAAAGATCGTGGTGAAGGAGCCACCTCCACCGCCCGAGGCCATCAGCGGGCAGAAAGCGTTTCACCAGATGTACGTTGCCTCCCGCGCCTGGGCCAAGGACGGCATGGGGGTGAAGATGAGCAGCATTCCGCTGGCCGAGGTGAAGGGCGAGCCGGGCAAGAGCGGCGCCTGGCAGGTGACGTTTGCCTCGCCCTCGAAACAGAAGACCAAGACGTACACCTATTCGGCCGTCGATGCGCCGGGCAACCTGCGGCAGGGGGTCTTCAGCGGCCCCGAAGAGGGGCTGAACCCGCGGATGCGTCCGTTCCCGCTGGCGGCGCTGAAGATCGATTCGACGGCTGCCTACAAAACCGCAGTCGAAAAGAGCGCTGATTATCTCAAGAAGAATCCCCACAGCCCGGTGTTTTTCCTGCTCGAAATGAAGCAGAACTCGACCTCGCTGGCTTGGCGGGTGGTGTTTGGCGAATCGATCGGAACGAGTTCGCACAGCATTTTCGTCGACGCCACAACCGGACAGTATCTCGAGACAAGGCACTAGAAAACGCGACACGGGAAAGCGATGCTAGCGATCAATTTTGGGGATGTAGAGCGGGCGGCGGGGCGCATTGCCCCGTGGGCTCACCGGACGCCGGTCCTGACTTCGAAGACGCTCAACCGGGAGACCGGCAAACAGGTCTATCTGAAGGCCGAGAGCTTTCAGGTGGGGGGCGCCTTCAAGTTCCGGGGCGCTTGTAACTTCGTTTTTTCGTTGAGTCCGGAGGAGTTGCGGCGGGGCGTGCTGGCCTACTCGTCCGGCAACCACGCGCAGGCAGTGGCGCTGGCCGCGCAGCGGGCCGGGGCGAGGGCGACGGTGGTGATGCCGACCGATGCACCGAAGGCGAAGATGGCAGCGACGGCGGCCGCGGGGGCGACGATAGTGCAGTACGACCGGATGACCGAGGACCGGGAAGCGATCTGCCGGAAGCTGGCCGAGGAGTCCGGCGCGACGGTGATTCCGCCGTTTGATCACCCGCTGACGATTGCCGGGCAGGGTACGGCCGCGATTGAACTGCTCGAAGAGGCGCCGGAGCTGGACGCGCTGGTCGCCTGCCTGGGCGGCGGCGGGCTGCTGGGCGGGTGCGCCGTGGCGGCCAAGGCCATGCGGCCGGGGATTCGCGTCTTCGGCGCCGAGCCGGAGCTGGCCAACGATTTCTGGATGTCGCTGCAGCAGGGTAAGCCCGTGGCGATTCCCCCGCCGCCGACCATCGCCGACGGGCTGCGGACGCTCTGCCCGGGCAAGCTGACGTTTCCGATTGTGCAGGAGCACGTCGAGGCGGTGGCGCTGATCTCGGAAGACGAGATCAAGGCGGCCGTGCGGTTTCTGCTCGAACGGCTGAAGATTGTCGTCGAGCCGAGCGGCGCGGTGGGCGTGGCCGCCGCGCTGTTCGGGAAGCTGCCCGCGGAGGCGAAATCCGTCGGGGTGGTGATTTCGGGCGGCAACGTGGATCTTGACCAGTTGGCCGCCCTCTGCGCGTAAGCTAGCGCTGGTTGGCTTTGAGAATCTTCTTGCGAAGACGGATGGACTTGGGGGTCACCTCAACATATTCGTCTTCCTTGACGAATTCGATGGCCTGTTCGAGGTTGAGGATCTTCGGCGGCACGAGGCGGATGGCATCGTCGGCCGAAGAGGCGCGCATGTTGGTGAGCTTCTTCTCCTTGACGATGTTGACGTCGAGGTCGTGATTACGGGAGTTTTCGCCGATAATCATGCCCTCGTAGACCTCGGTGGCCGGTTCAATGAAGATGACGCCGCGCTCCTGGATGTTGTTGATGGAGTAGCCGGTGGCCTTGCCCGAGCGGTCCGAGATGAGCGAGCCGGTGGGGCGCATGGCGATCTCACCCTGCCATTCGATGTAGCCGTGGAAGAGCGAGTTCATGATGGCGGTGCCGCGGGTCTCCGTCAGCATTTCGCTGCGGATGCCGATGAGGCCGCGCGAGGGGACTTCGAATTCGAGACGCACACGGCCGGAGCCGTGGTTGATCATCTTCGTCATCTTGCCCTTGCGCATGCCCATCTTTTCCATAACGACGCCGACAAACTGTTCCGGGCAGTCGATGACGAGCAGTTCGAGCGGTTCGTGCAGGACGCCGTCGATCTTCTTCGTGATGATTTCGGGCTTGCCGACCATCAGTTCGAAGCCTTCGCGGCGCATCATTTCGATGAGGATGGCGAGTTGGAGTTCGCCGCGGCCCATCACGCGGAAGGTATCGGGACCGCCCGCCTCTTCAATGCGGATGGAGACGTTGGTGAGCAGCTCTTTGTCGAAGCGGTCGCGGAGGTTGCGCGAGGTGACGAACTGACCTTCCTTGCCGACGAAGGGCGAGGTGTTGATCATGAACATCATGGCGATGGTCGGTTCGTCGATCTGGATGCGGGGCAGGGGCTGGGGGGTTTCGGCGCTCGAGACGGTTTCACCGATCGTGATGCCTTCCACACCGGCGATGGCGAGAATGGAGCCGGGCGTGGCCACGGTTTCATCGACGCGCTTGAGCCCTTCAAACGTGTACATCTTCGTGATGCGGGTCTTTTGAATCGAGCCGTCGAGCTTGCAGATGGAGACTTCGTCGCCGGTGCGCAGGGTGCCGCTGAAGACGCGGCCGATGGCGAGGCGGCCGAGGTAGTCGCTGTAGTCGAGGTTGGCGACCATCAACTGCAGCGTGCTTTCGGGGTCGCCCTTGGGCGCGGGGATGCGGCTGATGATGGTTTCAAACAGCGGCTGGAGATCGGCGGGCGCCACGGCGAGATCGAGCGTGGCGACGCCGAGTTTGCCGTTGGTGTAGACGATGGGGAAATCGAGCTGATCTTCGGAGGCGTCGAGGTCGATGAACAGGTCGTAGACCTCGTTGAGCACCTCCTGAATGCGCGCGTCGGGACGGTCGATCTTGTTGATGACGACAATGGGCTGCAGGCCGGCTTCGAGCGCCTTCATGAGCACATAGCGGGTCTGGGGCAGCGGGCCTTCCGAGGCGTCGACGAGCAGGACCACGCCATCGACAATCTTGAGGGCGCGTTCGACTTCGCCGCCGAAGTCGCTGTGGCCCGGGGTGTCGCAGATGTTGACCTTGTACTCTTTGTACCGAACGCCGGTGGTTTTGGCGAGAATGGTGATGCCGCGCTCGCGCTCGAGTTCGTTGGAGTCCATCGCGCGATCTTCGGTGGCTTCGTTAGCGCGATAAATTCCGCTCTGCTTGAACATGGCGTCCACGAGCGTGGTCTTGCCATGGTCGACGTGCGCGATGATGGCGATATTGCGGGTAAGTTCTTGAGACAACCCTTCCATTCTCGCACGTTACGCGCGATTTCTCATCCGCTCCGGCTGTAACTCCTTTGAAAACAAAGCAGTTCCGTTTAGATCGCGGAGCGTGACGGTCAAAGTGCCTGTTTTTTGAGCGACTTCGACGTCGCCGAAGAACTGGAGACCGGCGCTGGGCGGCAGGTTGGCCTCGCCTTTGGGCGGGGCTTTGGCGTAGACGACTTCGATGCCGAAGGTCGGGTCGGTCTGGCCGGGGCCGAAGGTGCCGGCGTGGAGGGGGCCGGCGATGAACTCCCAGAAGGGGTGGAATTTCTTGTATTGGGCGCGGTCGGGATGGTAGTGGTGGGCGGCAGTGTAGTGGACGTCGGCGGTGAGCCAGACGGTGTTACGGATGCCGGCTTGCTGGATGCCGGTGAGCAGGCGGGCCATTTCGACCTCGCGGCCGAGGGCGGGGCCGGGGCCGTTGGCGGTGGCTTCAAAGCGGGTGCGTTTTTGTTCATCGACGCCGTCGGGGACGAGCAGGCCGATGGGCATGTCGGCGGCGATGATCTTCCAGACGGCGCGGGAGGAGCGCAGGCCGGCCAGCAGCCAGTCCACCTGCGGGCGGCCGAGGAAGGGGGTTTCGGCGGGCTCGCGGTTGAAAGTGTTGGGGCCGCGGTAGCTGCGCATGTCGAGGACGAAGACGTCGACGAGGGGGCCATAAGGGATGTGGCGGTAGACCTTGGAGCCGGGCCCGATGGGGGCGTACTCGCGGAAGGCGCGCTCGCCGCGGGCGGTGAGTAGGGGGACGCTTTTTTCCTTGTAGAGCGGGTTGTCGCGGATGTCTTTCGACTCCGACCAGTTGTTCATGACCTCGTGGTCGTCCCACTGCCAAATTTGGGGGACTTCGCTGTGGAAGCGGCGGAGGTTGGCATCGAGCAGGTTGTAGAGATAGGCGCCGCGGAACTCGGCGAGCGTTTCGGCCACTTTGCTTTTGGCTTCGGTGGTCTGGTTGCGCCAGACGGTGCCGTCCTTGAGCTTGATTTCGGCGGGGACAGGGCCGTCGGCGTAGATGGTGTCGCCGGAGTGGAGGAAGAAGTCCGGCTGCAGGCGGCGCATGGTTTCGTAGATCTTCAGGCCGCCGAAGGCGGGGTTGATGCCCCAGCCCTGGCCGACGGTGTCGCCGCCCCAGCAGAAGCGGACGTTGCCGCGGCCGGGCGTTGAGAACGACCCGGAGAGGGGCTCACTGAGGGCGCCGGTGCGGAGGTCTTCAAAGACGATCTCGTAGAGGATCTTCTGGCCGGGGGGCAGGCCGTCGAGCGGCAGGTGGCCGGTGAAGTCGCTGAGGTCGAGGCAGTAGGGTCCGGGCACCACGGTGCGTTCGCCGCGGGCGGAAGTGGACCAGGAGACGCGCATTTTCGAGGGACGGTCGGCGCGGCTCCAGACGAGGGCGGAGTTGGCGCGCACATCGCCCACCATGGCGCCCTGTTCGGCGAGCGGACGGGCTTCGAGAATCGCCGGGAAGCCGAGCGTCAGGGGGAGCAGATCACGTCTTCTCATCAATTGCAGCATCGCACAGCATTTGCGATATCGCAGAGCGTGGCGACTGCGATAATGAACGTATGGTGAAATCGGCAGGTCTTCCGACCATCGTCATCGTCGGCCGGCCGAACGTTGGCAAATCGACATTTTTTAACGCAGTGACCGGTACACGGCGTTCGATCGTTCACGATGAGCCCGGCATCACGCGGGACCGCATCAGCGGCCTGGCCACGCACCGGGGACGGAAGTTCGAGATTATCGATACGGGCGGGATTATCCCGGACGATCGCGAACTGATCCCGTCCGAGATTTTGAAGCAGGCGCGGTACGCGCTCGAATCGGCATCTTCGATCGTGTTTCTGATCGATGGCCGGACGGAGATTACGGCGGCCGACCGCGATCTGGCCAAGATGCTCAAGAAACTCGGCAAGCCGGTGGTGCTGGCGGTCAACAAGATCGACACCGAGAAGAGCCACAAGCTGACGATGGGGTTTTACGAACTCGGCATTGAGCCGCTGTTCGCCATCTCCTCCGAGCATAAGGTGGGCATTCATGAGCTGCTCGACTATGTGACGGAGGATTTTCCGGTGCAGGTGAAGCCGGAGCCGGGTGAGGAGGCGCCGCCGGAGCGGAAGAAGATCAAAGTGGCGATCATCGGCCGGCCGAACGTGGGCAAGTCAACGCTGATCAATTCGTTGGTGGGCGCCGAGCGGAGCATTGTGAGCCCGATTGCGGGGACGACGCGGGACGCCGTGGACGAGACGGTGGAGCACGGCGGCACCGATTTCGTGTTTGTCGATACAGCCGGCATTCGCCGGAAGGGCAAGACGACCGAGGACGCCGAGAAGCTCAGCGTGGTGATGGCGCAGCGGAACATCCGGATGGCGAACGTGGTGCTGATCGTCATTGACGCCAGCGAAGGCATTGTGAACCTCGATGCCCACATTGCCGGATATGCGCACGAGTCGGGGCGGGCGATCATCATCGTCGTCAACAAATGGGACATTGCGCCGAACAAGAAGAAAGTGGTCTTTGAGCAGGAGTTGCGGGACCAGTTGAAGTTTCTTGAGTTCGCGCAGATCGCCTTTCTGTCGGCCAAGACCAAGCACGGCGTGGACCGGCTGTACGGCATGATTGAAGAGGCCTACAAGTGGTCGAACCACCGGGTGACAACGGGCGAGCTGAACCGCTTCTGCGCCATGGTGGAGCTGAAGCCGGATACCAAGATCAAGTACGTGACGCAGGCCTCGCTGCGGCCACCGACCTTCGTCGTGTTCACCGATCGCAAGGAGCTGCACTTTTCGGCCGAGCGGCAGCTGGTGAACCTGTTCCGGAAGCACTTTGGCTACGTGGGGACGCCGATCGTGATCAAGCATCGACCGGCGCCCAAACGGAAGCCCAAGAAGTAGGGGCCTTAGCTCTGGCCGGCGGCGATGGCTACCGGCTCGCTCACCAGCCTCGGCTGCAGGCCGGCCTTGGCGAGGACGGTGTAGACGGCGAAGCCGACGACGAAGCTGGACAGCGCCAGCGGCTCGACGCCGAGGTTGAGGTTCAGCGCCGGGGAGATGCCCACGATGAAGCCTAGCGCCCAGGCGCCGTAACCGGCCCAGTTGATGCCTTCGCGCGGACCGGCCCAGCGGAAGCCGCTAAGCCAGTAGTCGGCCACCATGGCGCCGCAGATGGGGCCGAAGGAGGCGCCCACGAGGCCGAAGACGCCGGGCAGGTCGGCGGCTACCCCGGTGCCCGCGAGCACGAGCGCGATGGTGACGCCAACGAGCGTCGACAGCGAGCGGGAGACGCCCGGCAGCATCGTCGCAAAGCTGTTGCCGGCGATGAAGGCGCAGAAGCAGGCCGGGACGATGGAGGCGAGAGCGAAGAGGAAGAACATGGAGGTGGCCATGGCGCCGCCCATCGAGCCGATGACGGCGTCGTAGCTGTAGCTGCTGATGGCCGGGTTCAGCACGCGGGCGCCGGCCACCGAGAGCAGGGGCAGGCCGCCGGCGATGAGGATGGCGCCGGCGATGCCGACGAGGCCGCCGAGACGGACGTCTCTTTCATCGCGCGAGTTCATGCCGAAGTCGACGCCCGCCGCGCCGGCGGTGGCGAAGAAGCCGATGACGGTTTGGAGGATGGTGGCGATGGCGCCCCAGTTATCGGAGAGCGTGGGCTGATGCTGGCTGATGCCGCCCTGCACGCGGAAAAAGACGACCAGGATCATCAGCAGCGGAATGGCGTTGAGGAACAGCGAGGCGCGGGCGACGTACTGGATGCCGAGGATGCCGATGGTGGCCATGATGTAGGCCCAGAGGGCGGCGACGAGCCAGAAGGTGGGGGTGCCGGCGGTGGGGTCAAGGCCAAGACCCATGAGGATGAAGCGGGTGGAGGTGAACGTGCCCACGGCGAACCAGCCCACCTGCAGCAGGCCCATGAAGAGGCCCGGCATGGGGTAGCCGCCGAGGGTGCCGAAGGTGGAACTGCCGATGACGTAGAGCGGGAAGCCGGTCTTCATGCCGAGCATGCCGGGCACATAGTAGAAGAGCGCGTAGCAGATGAGGCCGGCGGCGGCGAGAGCGGCGATGCAGACGCCGAGGCTGGCGCGGTCGATGGTGCCCTGCGCCATGGTCTGGTAGAAGACGATCCAGAGAAAGACGCCGGCGTAGGTGGGCGCGGTGTTGGTGAACCACGGAGCCCGGTGGGAAGCCGGGTTCGGTTTGGTTTGCGTGATGTAGGCAGGGAGCATGGCCCGTTATTCTATGCTTTCCGGCGCAAAAGAGCGAGCGGGGCGTGCGAAGCTGAGGGAGCAGATGTCGATTGCCGATTCGCTGCGGGCCGAGATTGCCCGCCTGGGACCCATTCCATTCTCCCGCTTCATGGAGGTGGCGCTGTACGACCCGATGGGCGGCTACTACCGGCGGGACCACTTTGGACGCGGGGGCGACTACTTTACGGCCGAGCAACTGCAGCCGGTGTTCGGCCTGCTGCTGCGGCGCTGGTGCGAACAGCAGGGGATTGACCGCATCGTACAGTTGGGCGCGGGGCGGGCCGCATTAGCCGAGACGTTTGCGGGCTTGGAGTACACGCCGATTGACATCGGTTATGGTGCGTGGCCGGAAGGTTTTCGCGGGCTGGTGTTGGCGCACGAGTTCTTCGATGCCCTGCCCGTGGATCTCGTCGAACGGGGGGCGGCGGGATGGCGTGAGCGGCGGGTGGGGATCAGCGGTGGGCGCTTTGTGTGGAGCGCCGGGGCGGTGATGCCGAGGGGAGAAGCGGCGGCGGACGTGAACGTCATGGAGGTGCCCGTGGGCATGGAGCGCGCGCTGCGGCAGATTGCGGCGCACACCGCGGCCGGCCATCTGCTGGTGCTTGATTATGGCTACACGCATCGCGAGCAGATCCGGTTTCCGCAAGGGTCTGTGATGAGCTACCGGCGGCACTGCGCGATTGACGATGTCCTGCTTGATCCGGGAGAGCAGGACATTACGGCGCATGTGCCCTTTACGACCCTTGAGCGCTTGGCCGCCGAGTGTGGGTTTGCGCTTGAACGGAGTGAGTCGCTGGGTTCGTTTCTGCTGGGGATCGGGGAGGCGGATGAGTTCCGGTTTCTGAAGCTGGAGCAGGATGCGGGACGGCGGTTGCAGTTGAAGACGCTGCTGTTTGACCTGGGGGAGTCGTTTCGTGCGCTGTGGTTCACCAAGCGCGAAGGGCCCGTAAACAGGGCCCAGAAATGATTATGGCCCCGGCGGAGACCGGGGCCGTTGGGGTCATGCGAAGGAATGGAGGAAGCGAAAAACTACGCTTTCTTCGCAGCGGCTTTCTTGGCCGGCGCAGCAGCCTTCTTGGCCGGCGCAGCAGCCTTCTTGGCCGGCGCAGCAGCCTTCTTGGCCGGCGCAGCTGCCTTCTTAGCCGGCGCAGCAGCCTTCTTAGCCGGAGCGGCAGCCTTCTTGGCCGGAGCGGCAGCCTTCTTGGCCGGCGCAGCAGCCTTCTTGGCCGGCGCGGCAGCTTTCTTCGCCGGCGCAGCAGCCTTCTTAGCCGGAGCAGCAGCCTTCTTGGCCGGCGCAGCAGCCTTCTTGGCCGGAGCGGCTTTCTTAGCTGGAGCTGGCTTCGGTGGGGTGGTTGCGTTCTTCATTGAGTGATTCTCCCTAACATCTTTCTGGCGCTCTCCAGAGAGAACGCAGTTGTGACCATATATAAAGTTGTTCCCGCGTAATGTCAAGAGAAAAAGTATGCCGAGGAACTCCACGAGTGGCAAAAAGCTGAGTGTTTTCGCATAAAAAACGAAAGTGAGGCAGAATGTCATTATGCGATCTGCGGCATCAACGTTCTTGGGAGCCAATAAAAATAGGGGTTTGGCGTATGTGCTGCTCGGGGCGGGAGCAATGATGGCCCTCGGTTGCGGTGGCGGCAGGCAGATGAAAATAAGGAACCCCGTTGCCCGGCTGGGAGCTTCCGAAGAGGGTGCGGCGAGTTGGTACGGCGAGCCGTATCATGGCCGGCGGACGGCCAATGGCGAGGTGTACAACATGCACGCGATGACGGCCGCTCATCCGTCGCTGCCTTTTGAAACCTGGGTTGCGGTGCGGAACCAGGTCAACCGCCGGACCACGGCGGTGCGCATCACCGACCGCGGTCCGTTTGTGAAGGGGCGTGTGATTGATCTGTCCCGTGCGGCGGCGGACGAAATCGATCTGGTGCGGCTTGGCGTGGCGAAAGTGAAGCTGACGGTGGTTGCTCCGCCGCGCGATTACGAAAGGGGCCGGCAGTTCACGGTGCAGGTGACCACGGCGCGCACGAAGAAGAATGCCGAGTGGCTCGAAAGGAAGCTGCGGGAGCGATACAAGGATGTGTTTATCCGCTACCGCCCGGCGCTGGCGAAGGGTGGCACGCCCGAGTCGTGGCGTCTGCTGGTGGGCAGGGCGGACAACGTGAAGCAGGCGCAAAAGACCCTGCTCGCAGTGCGTTCGGAGTATCCGAATTCCTTCGTGGTCGGCTGGGACGTGGAGTAGGGCACGCCCGCATTTGAGGGTAGTGACCACCCCATAGAACCCTGAGGGGTGTATTGTTCTTCTCGGCAACAAAAAGTTAGAGTAATTCAAGACGGCTGCCACTTATTCTGCTGAGCGGACTCTTCCGGGCAGTTGAGACCATCCCATGAATCCAAACCCTTCCCTTTCTTCCTTCTCCACTCCGCCGGTTCTGGTGGGTCAATCCCCGCGCCTACGGCATGTGCAGCGGATGGTGGATAAGCTGGCCAGCGGCCGCTGGCCAGCCCTGATTCTTGGAGAAACCGGAACGGGGAAAGAGGTGGTGGCACGGTCGATCCATGCCGCCAATCCATCGGGGAACTTTGTCACCATCGACTGCTCGGCCTTTGTGGGTCCGTTAATGGAGAGCGAACTGTTTGGCCACCGGCGGGGCGCGTTTACGGGTGCAGACCGGGACAAGGTGGGCTTGATTGAGGCTGCCGATGGCGGTACGGCATTCTTTGACGAGATCGGCGAGATGCCGCTGGATTTGCAGGCCAAGCTGTTGCGGGTGCTGCAGGAGAAGGAGTTCCGTCCGCTGGGCTCGACGGTAACGCGCCGGTCGGACTTCCGCATTATTGCCGCCACTAATCGTGACCTGGCAAAAGAGGTGGAAAAGGGCACGTTTCGGCAGGATCTCTACTATCGTTTGAATGTGGTGACGCTGCGGCTGCCGCCGCTGCGGGAGCGGCGCGAGGATATTCCGGCGCTGTTGCAGCATTTTCTGAAGAAGTACGGGTCGAACCACAGCTTTACGCAGGAGGCGCTTGAGACGGCTCTGGCCTACGATTGGCCGGGCAACGTGCGGGAGCTGGAGAACTCGATTCAGCATATGGTGGCGATTCATACCGGGCCGATCCTGCAGGCGCGGGATCTGCCCTCTCCGATCCAGAACTTCCACTACGCGCGGCGGGCCGCCGAGCCTGGTTTGGCGATGGCGGCGACGGCCGGGGCAGGCCACGGCCCCGTGGTCCACTCGATGGCCGGAGCACAGCCTGCGTTTGTCTCCTCGCCCGTGCTCCCGTTAGTGGAGATGGAGCGGCGGGCCATTTTTAGCGCACTCGACTACACCAAAGGCGATCGCTTGATGGCGGCGCACCTGCTGGGAATTGGCCGTACGACGCTCTACCGGAAGCTCAAGGAATACCAGCTGGGCGACTGAGACTTTCCCGCGGGTGGGCCCACTTTTTCAGTGATGAATTCGCCTACCCCCGCCCGTATCCGCAGTCGGGTTCTCCTTGTCGAATCCGACCCATGGGACGCCGGTCTGGTTCAGGAGGCCCTCGATGAGTTGGAGGAGCAGCAGTACCGGAAGCTGCTGCCCTGGCACATGGAGCTCTATCACGCCGAGACGCTGGGCGAGGCGGTAGCCGCCCTGCAACAGGAGAGCTTTGACATCATCCTGTTGAATCTCGACCTGACTGACAGCCAGGCGCTGCATACGTTTCTCCGCGTGCAGCCGCTGAGCCGGACAGCGCCCATTGTGGTGCTCTGCAACGCCCGCGAAGAGTATACGGCGTTGGCGGCGGTACGCGAGGGAGCCTTTTCCTACCTGCTCAAAGAGGACCTGGACTGTCTACCACTGGCGCGAACGCTGCGGTCCGCCATGGAGAGGCAGCAGGCGATGGTAGCGCGGGCCGAGCTGCCGTTACTCGATGAGTTCACCAGTCTGATCTCCCGCGATGGCTTCGTTTTGCTGGGTGAGCAATCGCTGCAGCTGGCCGCGCGCTGGGAGCGGCCGGCCACGCTGTTTCTCATTGAGCTGACGGGTTTTTCCATGCTCGAAAACGCCTATGGCAACCAGGCGCACGATCTGGCGCTGATTGAGACGGGCGATTTGCTGCGGGCGGTCTTCCGGGAGTCGGATGTGATTGCGCGGCTGCAGGGGGATACGTTTGGCGCACTGTGTTTTGACGACCCGGCCGAGTTGGAGAGTATCGATCACCGCATCGAGCGGTACCTGAATTCGCTGGTTCTGTACCCGAGCAAGCGCCCGGCGCTGACCTATCTGACCGGGCAGGCGACGCTGGTTCCTTCGCTCGCGACGAACCTCGATGTGATGTTAGAGCGGGCAGAGGCTGACTTGGCGGCCAACCGCGGCCGCGAGCTCGCTCCGGCGCTGGGATAGCGTCACCGGGTTCCGCGGCTAGACGGATTGCGGAGGGCGGGTGCTACGCTGGTGGGGACACGTGCGGATTGCTCTCGATGCCACCTACAGCGTCAGTTCCCAGCCGACCGGGGTGGCGGTTTACTCGCGAGAAATCCTGTGGGGGTTGCCTCGCCGGCATCCGGGAGGCCGCTACTATTTCTGTTACCGGCCCCACCGATTGCTGCGTTCGCTCGAAGCGTTCCTGCCGCGCGGGGCGGCCCGGCGCCCGCTGCTCGAGAATTGGGTGCCGGCGGCGCACATCTTCCACGGGTTGAATCAACGGGTGCCGCGAGTGGCGGGCCGCCACCGCGTGGTGACCACCTTTCACGACTTGTTCGTGATGACGAGCGACTATTCAACGCCGGAGTTCCGGACGCGCTTTACGGCGCAGGCCAGGGAGGCCGCCAACCGTTCGGACCTGATTCTGGCGGTGAGTTCGTTTACGGCGTCGCAGGTGAGCGGGCTATTGGGGATTGAGCGGTCGCGGATCCGGGTAGTGCATCACGGGGTGTTCCATCCCGGGCAGAAGCGGTTGTTCGAGCTGCCTAAGCGGCAGCCATGGATTCTTTCGGTGGGCGCGATACAGAAGCGGAAGAACACCGGCCGGTTGATCCGGGCCTTTGAAGGCTTACCAGCCGGTTGGCGCCTGTTGCTGGCCGGGGCGGCGACGGGGTTTGGGTCCGAAGAGATTCTCGATCAGATTGCGGCGAGTCCGCGGCGGGCCGACATTGAGGTGCTGGGATACGTTTCGGCCCAAGCGCTCGAGACACTCTACGGCCGGGCGGCAATCTTTGCATTTCCCTCCCTCGACGAGGGCTTTGGCATCCCCGCGATTGAGGCTATGGCATGGGGGGTACCAGTGGTAACTTCGAATCGCTCGGCGCTGCCGGAGGTGACGGGCGATGCCGCCTTCCACGTCGATCCGGAGGACGTCGAGGAGTTGCGGTTTACTCTGCGGACGCTGATCGAGCAGCCTGGATTGCGCGAGACCATGGTGCAGCGGGGCTTGGCGCACGCCGCGCAGTTCACTTGGGATCGAGCGGTGGACCAGACCTGGACGGCCTACCACGAACTACTCGACCGGTGACTAATCGCTGTGTTCGTCAGTGGAGATCTTGAGAGCCTTCAGGAATTTCTGATCCTGCGAGGTCCAGCGGACTTTGCCCAACGGGCCGAGGATTCGCTGGGGCGCGGACTCTTCCTGCTCGATACCGGTCTGGGCGTCGTCGAGATCCATCGCCAAGTCGTCGCGCTTATTGAAGCCAATCGTCGCTTCCAGGACAAGAAAGACATCGTATCCTGACTTTTTGATTTCCCCGATCGCTTCTGCGATGCGATCCGAGTCAGACAGGGATTCGTTGATCGCGTTTCCCAAGTCCTGCATGAGCTCTTTCAGTCGGTCGTCCAAAGAATTGGCCCTCTCACATAACACTTCTGGGCACCCCCAGAATAGCACTCTCTCTAGGTATCGGCGCGCCGTCCGGATTTCTACAGCCTTATAATGGGGAGGTTCCATGTTTGCCATCGGTCGAAAGTTTGTCGCTCACGTGCTGCCGGGGGTGCTGCGGCCCCTTCGTATCTTGTGGAATGAGATCATCGGCTTTTTGTTTGTTTGCATTGGCGTGATCGCTACGCCGCGCCTGTACCGGGAGGCCACAGATTTTACGGGGGAACCCGACCAGTTTGCCCGGATCATCCTGGAGGTTTTGTTCATTGTGCCGATGTTTGGACTGGGCTTGGCTTCGTTTTGGCGGGCCCGGAAGATCAAAAAGTCCTGATCTGCGGCGATCGCCGGGCGCGGTTCGGTCGAGCAATTAGTTGACTAGGGTTGTCAGCCTGATTTGTGTTGCTTACCATTAGAATTCGTTGGCAAAATTCGGATGTAAACGACAAGCGTGCGTGTAGTGCGGCGCCGATGACAAAACTCGACGAATCCCGTTGGCAGCCTCCGCGGCGTCTTTCCGCGGCGGTCATCAGTTGGAGGGCGGATCGGATCGCTGAACCGGTTGCCCGGCTGCAGTTCCTCCGCCAGAGCGCGGCGTTTCTGTCGAGCCGTCCGGTACACAGGGCGCTGCGCAGCGCCCGACTGCGCCATTTGTCCGCTTTTGTTCTCGCCTTGGGGCTGCTGCCGGTGCCAACGGTTTCCGACGGGGCGGGCCGGCAGCACCGGGCGGTAGCGCGGGAGGCGATTGGCCCCGGCTACGAGGCGGCCACCGTGTGGCAGGTGGAGTCGACCGACACACACGAGCTTTACAGCAATGGTTTGCGGATTGAAAAGCGCTATCAGCTGCTGCGTCAGCAACCGGTTGCGTTCGTGCGTTTCCGCACGGCGACCGAACAGATGGAGCAGCGTTCTACGCCCTATGGCATAGTGTTTCACACGACCGAAAGCCACGCCCTGCCGTTTGAGGAGGGGCAGAACCGCAACCTGCGGCGGATTGGGGCGGGGGTGCTGCAGTATGTGCGGCAGATTCGCGCCTATCACTACGTCATCGACCGTTTCGGCCGCGTCTGGCGCATCGTCCCGGAGAGCGAACCGGCGCATCACGCCGGCAACTCGGTATGGGCCGAGGAGCAGCACTTTTATTTGAACCTCAACGCGAGTTTTCTGGGCGTCTCGTTTGAGGGTCCGTCGCGGGACGAATCCGGACAGACCCCGGTGACGGCGCCGCAGATCCACTCCGGGCGGCTTTTGACGGACCTGCTCCGAACGCGTTACCGGATCAGCGCCCGGAACTGTGTGACGCACGCACAGGTTTCGGTCAACCCAGAGAACATGGGTATTGGCTACCACACCGATTGGGCCGCCAACTTTCCGTTTGAACAGATCGGTCTGCCGGATAACTACCTGCTGCCACCGCCGGCCATTACTCTGTTCGGCTTTCAGTATGATGCCTCCTTCCGCAACGCAACCGGAGAGCGCCTCTGGCGCGGTCTGGACAAGGCGGACCTGGAACTGCAGAAGGGGGCCTTTGCCCGGAAGGTCAGTTTGCCGGTATGGCGCCGGGAGCTGACCGGACGATATCGCCGTCTATACAGCATAGCCCGGCAACCCGATTTTTCCGTGGAGGGAAACTGATGAGTTACACCTACTCCGATGGTTCGACGCCCGTGGGCCTGGACGTCGGCACCAGCCGGATTGTGGCGGCATGGCCGGACGAACGCGGCTATCGATTCAGCAGCCAGTTGAACTCCTTTGTCGCGCTGCCTAACTCCCGGATGACGGAAGGGGTGCTGCGCAAGGAGCAAGTGCCGCATACCGTGCGCGGCAACGAGATCATCGTGCACGGCAACGAGAGTGAGCGCTTTGCCGACCTGCTCGGCGCCGAGCTGCGCCGCCCGATGACCAAAGGCTTTCTCAACCCGACCGAGGCAGAGAGCATGCCGATTATGCAAAATTTGCTGCTGCTGCTGCTCGGGCCAGCGGCCCACGCGCGGCAGAAGCTGTTTTTCAGCGTGCCGGCACCGCCCATCGGGGCGCACGATAGCCTGACGTATCATGAGGCGACGCTGCGGCAGATCCTCGGTGAGTTGGGCTACGAGGCCAAGCCGCTCAACGAAGGGCTGGCGGTTATCTATAGCGAATTGGAATCGTCCAATTACACGGGCATCGGCATCAGCTTCGGCGGCGGCCTGTGCAACGTCTGCATGTCGTATCTGGCGGTTCCGGTGATTCAATTCAGCCTGCCCAAGGGCGGCGACTTCATCGATACGAACGCGGCGGCCGTGACCGGCGAGATGGTGAATCGCATCCGCATGATCAAAGAAGACGGCTTCTTGTTCAATACCATCAGCCCCGACAAGGCCCATCAGGTTTTGAGCGTTTACTACGACGACGTGATTCAGAGTCTGGTGCAGGCGATGCGAGAGGTCTTTCAGCAGGCCAAGAGCCTGCCGCGGCTGGGCCGGCCCGTGCCGCTCGTGCTGAGCGGCGGCGGGGTGTTGGCCGGGGGATTCCGGGAACGGTTTGAGCAGGCGCTGCGTCAGAATGATTTTCCGGTCCCGATCAGCGAGATTCGTCTGGCGGCGGAGCCTCTGCATTCGACGGCCCGCGGGGCGGTGATTGCGGCGTTAAGCGAAATGTAGTTCCTTGGAATTGAGGTTCTTTTTATGTGGTCTCGATGGGTGGTAGCTTTTTGGGCTTCGACGGTACTGTGGGCACAACTGCCCGGGCAGTATCCGCCCGGACAGTATCCGCCGGGGCAGTACCCGCCGGGGCAATACCCGCGGGGCCAGTACCCGCCGGGAGCCGGAGGAAGCGGTCTGCCGATTCCGCAGATCAAACTGCCCAAGCGGGGACCGAAGCTGACGGCGACCGAAGGAACGCTGCGGCGGCTGGGGGAAAAAGAGCTCCTGTTGGAGACGGTGGGCAAAGGCGTGGTCACCTATCGCCTGATTGCCAAGACGCAGTTTCGAGATGCGGCTGGCGCGCCGATGCGGGATTCGCTGCTGAAGCCGGGTGATGTGTTGAAGGTGGAGGTGAGCCTGGACGATGAGGAGACGGCCGTCCGCGTTAGCCTGGTGCGGGCCGGGACTGCCGAAGAGCGGGCGTCGGCCGCGGCGGCGGCGGACGACCCGGCGGCGTCGACCAGCGCATCAGCAGCAACTCCCGCGTCTGCAGCAACACCCGCGTCTGCAGCAACACCAAAGATCGGAGGCGAACCGCTGGAAGATCGTCCCCGCCTGCGCCGCGGCGTACCGGATCGGATCAAAAACGCCCCTCCCCGGCCGGAGACCCCAGCGCCGGGCGAACCGGCCTCGGACGCCGACGCCGCCGCCCCAGCGGTGGCCGCCGACTCCCTACTGCGGCCACCACCTCCGCCGGACCTGGTGATCGCCGCCGCCCGCGAGGAAGCCGAGAACTTCACCGATACTCTTCCCAATTTCCTGGTGCAGCAGCACACCCTGCGCTACGTCAGCGGCACCAATCCGCCGCAGTGGACCGCCGTCGACAATGTAACGGCGGACGTGGTCTGCGTCGATGGCAAAGAAGACTACCGGAATATCAAGATCAACGGCCGGCCGTCGAAGGACCCAGCCGAGAAGTCCGGCGCCTGGTCAACCGGGGAGTTCGTCACCACGCAGCGCGACATCCTCTCCCCGATGTCCGGGGCCACGTTTACCAAACGGGGCACGGACCGTATCTCCGGCCGAACGGCGCTCGTTTACAACTTTTCAGTCAAGCAACCGCTCTCCCACTGGCAGGTCCACGCTCGTGACGAAGGTAAAATGTATCGTCCGGGATACAAGGGGACGCTCTGGATCGACCAGGAGACCAACCGCGTGATGCGAGTCGAACAGCAGAGCCTGAGTTTTCCGGGCGACTTCCCGTTTGACAAGGTGGAGTTGGTGCTGGAGTACGATTTCGTGCGAATCGACACGAAGCTGCATCTGCTGCCCGTCCACAGCGAGAACCTGATGTGCCAGCGCGGTTCGAACCAGTGCAGCCGGAACGAGATCAACTTCCGGAACTACCGGAAGTTTGGCGCCGAGTCCAAAATCGAGTTCGAAAAGGATTGACCTGCTACAATAGAGGCAGGTTTGACTGTCGAATCGGCCCCTTCCAACGAATAATGGGGTCCTTGCACGCCGGCGGAACCTGGAGAGCATGGCTACGGAACATCCGGCGCAGTACGAACTGGAGGCTGCATGGCGAGAGCAC
This sequence comes from Acidobacteriota bacterium, assembly GCA_026393985.1. GTDB lineage: Bacteria > Acidobacteriota > Terriglobia > Bryobacterales > Bryobacteraceae. The sequence continues at coordinate 98,816 of JAPKZB010000088.1, read as the reverse complement.
ACACAACATTCAAGAAACGACAGAAAGAGTTCGCGCGGATGGAGAAGTCGCAGGAAAAGGCGGCAAAGCGGTTGCAAAAGAAGAGTGAAGAGTCCGGGCGGGTTCCTGGCTCCGGCCCGGAGATCGAGACGGAACCGATTGAATCGTTTACGCTTCCTCCCGATGAGCGTCCCTTTTAGCCAGCCCGTGAAGATGCAAAAAGGCCCCCGGCTTCCGGGGGCCTTTTTGCTATTCGGGGCCAGCTTTCAGCCTGTGACCGTTACCCTTTGTAGGAGATCCGCCAGATCTTGCTGTTGCCGTCCTCGCTCAGCAGCAGGCTGCCATCGGCCAGTTGCAGCAGACCGACAGGACGGCCCCAAACCTCTTTTTTGTCCTCACCGAGCATGAAGCCGGTCAGGAAATCTTCGGCCGGGCCGCTCGGTTTGCCATTGGCGAACGGTACAAACAGGACCGAGTAGCCCAGCCGCTTGGCGCGGTTGGACGAGCCGCGGGAGGCGATAAACGCCCCGTTCTGGTACTTGGCCGGGAACTGTTTGCCGGTGTAGAAGGCAAAGTCCATCGCCGAAGCGTGGGCGTTGAGGAGCATATCGGGCTCGATGGCGCTCTTGACCGCCTGCGGGTTGGCGCCCTTGTGCCGCGGTTCCTCGTTGCTGCCGATGTAGGCGTAGGGCCAGCCGTAGAAGGCGCCCTTCTTGACCGAGGTAAAGAAGTCGGGGACGAGATCGTCGCCGAGGCCGTCGCGCTCCTGCACGGTGATCCACGGCTTGCCGGTTTGCGGGTTGATGCGGATGTTGACCGCGTTGCGCAAGCCGGTGGCGTAGATCTGCTTGCCGGAGCCGTCGGGATTGTAGACGTGGATGGCGGCGCGGTCGGCCGGGTCGCCGGCGTCGATGTTGCTGCTCGAACCGACCGAGAGATAGAACTTGCTACCCTTGGGGTCGAAGGCGATGCCGCGGGACCAGTGGCCTTTACCGTAGCCCTTCAGCGCGACGACCTCTTCGCCGGCGCCAACAGTGACGGCCTTGGCGTCAAGCTTATAGCGCTTTACCGACTCGGGTTCGGCAACGTAAAGGTAATCCTTCCAGACGGCCATGCCGAAGGGGCGGTCGAGCCCGGAAATCAACGTCTTTTTGCTCTGGCCGGGGCCGAGAGCGACGACGCTGCCTTTGAGAATGCTTTCGGTCACGAGCACTGTGCCACCCGGCAGCTCCACCATGATGCGCGGCTTCTGAAAGCCACCAGCAAACTCTTCGGCCACAAAACCAGCCGGCAGATTGAGTTTGGCGCCGGGAGGCGGCGGAACCACCTTCGCGCCGTTGGCGGCCGCACTCGAGGGGTTCGGAGCGGGCAGAGTAAAGCGCTTGCTCTTGGCCAAAGCCACTGCGCCAAGCCCGAGGGCGCAACCCAAAAGTTTCCTTCTTTGCATATGCCCGCAGTTTATCACTGCTTGTTCTGGACCAGTTTCCGGACGAATTCGATGGTGGGCTTGGGCGCTTCAAACTCGGCCTCGCCGAGCACGTCGCGGCCGAAGCGGTCTTTTTTGCTCAGGTCGCCGCCGTGGTCGACCAGGTATTGAATCATGGCGTTGTCGCCAAAGCGAGTGGCGATGTGCAGGGCGGTGCCGCCGCCGGGGCGCTCTTCGTTGACGTCGCCGCCGAGCTCCACCATCAGCTTCACAGCGTCCAGTTTCCGGCTCTGGGCGGCCAGCAGGACGCCGCCGGCGCCATCGGAGCTCTTGGCCTTCGGGTCGGCGCCGAGCTTGACGAGTTCGCGCATCATGGCGACGTCGCCGGCTTCAGCGGCGATCAGGAAGGGAGTAAAGCCGAAGCTGCGGAAGGGGCCGCGCTGGGCGCCGGAACGGGTGGTTTTCGCTTTGAGGTCTGCGCCGCGAGCGACGAGGTCGCGGACCAGGTCGAGCTTGCCCAGCCGGACGGCGGTATGAACCGGCGTGTTGCCAGAGGCGTCGGGCAGGTTGACCTCGGCGCCGAAATCGAGCAGGTAGCGGGCGGCGGCTTCGTGCCCGCGGGCCAGGGCGAGGGCGAAGGGGGCAGCGCCGTCCTTTGATTTCATGAGCGGATCGGCCTTGGCGGCTACCAGGAGTTTGACGGTGGCGAGGTCGCCTTTTTGGGCGGCGAACAGCAGCGGCGTGAAGCCACTCTTGGACCTGGCGTTGGGGTCGGCGCCCTTTGTAAGCAGCAGCTCCGTGATGCCGGCGTGGCCAGCGGCGGCGGCCCACATGAGCGGGGTCTGCTCCATGCGGGTTTCGCGCGGGTTGGCCGCGGCGCCGCCCTCGAGCAGCAGTCGCACCAGTTCCAGGTTGCCGGCGTGGACAGCGCCATGCAGCGGCGTTTCGCCGCTCCAGCGGGTTACGGCGCTGTTGGCCTTGGCGTTGAGCAGCAGGCGGGCGATGGCCAGGTTGCCCTGCGCGCAGGCCAGCGTCAGCGGGGTTTCCCCGTTCTCGTCGGCCGCGTTGGGGTTGGCGCCGCCCTGCAGCAGCGCCGTCGTGATTTCGACATTATCGCGGCTGACCGCCCAGCTGAGGGGCGTCGAACCGTCGGGCCGGGCGGCGTTGACGGTGACGCCGGCTTTGAGCAGAGCCAGCACGGTGCGCTGGTCACCGTTCTGCACGGCTTCAAACATACGCCCTTCGGGCTGCCGAACCTCCGCCCCTGACATCCAGAAAGGTAATAGGAGGAATAGGCTTAACCGCGTTGGCTGGAACATGAAGAAATGATATTCTTTCTGTGACATCGGTGGAAGTCCTGCCCCAGAATTAGTGATGCCGCGTCTTTTTCCTTCGCTCCTTTTCGCCGCCTCCGCCGTCCTGGCGCAGGATGCCGCCACCGTCCAAACGGCGCTCCAGCAGTACTGTCAGGGCTGTCATAACAACCAGAGCCGGACGGCGGGCTTTTCGCTCGAAGGGGTGAGCACAACGGACCTTGCGTCCCACGCCGGCAAGCTCGAAAAGGTGCTGCGCAAGCTCAAGACGGGCGAGATGCCGCCCAAGGGTCTGCCGCGGCCGAAGCCGGCGGCCAATGCGGCGCTGGCGGCTTGGCTTGAAACCCGCCTCGATGAGAACATCCGCCGGTTCCCCAACCCCGGCACCCCCACCGTACATCGCTTGAACCGGGCCGAATACACGAGCGCGGTGCGCGACCTGTTCGACCTCGACCTAGACCACGCCGCCAGCCTGCCGGCCGACGACTCCGGCTACGGGTTTGACAACATCGGCTCGGTGCTGACCGTCTCGCCGCTGCTGATGGAAAAGTATATGGCCACGGCCCGCCGCGTCGTGCGGCAGGCGCTCGGCACGATGAAGCTGACGCCGGTGGTGGAGAAGTACACCTTTGCGCGGCCGGGGGCTTCGGACTCGGGCGAGGCGCTGCCGCTCTCGGTCCGGAGCGGGATGGCGATCCGCCATTATTTCCCCGTCGACGGCGACTACGTGGTGACGGTGCGCGTCCGCGGCAATCCCGACCCGACGCTGCCCGCCGCCAAGCTCGACGTGCGGTTGGATGGCGCGCGCTGGAAGCTGATCGATACCGTCTACAGCAACGCCGAAGAGTCGCAGGCCAGCCGCAACTTCGAAGTGCCCCTGACCCTGAAGGCGGGCTTCCACGAGATCGGGGCCGCTTTTCTCACCGAATCGGCCCGGCCGGAGACGACCGCCGGCACGGCGGGCAACCGCTTCGGTGGGCCGCCACCGTCGCTGACGCAGCTTGAGTATGTTCTGATCGGCGGTCCGTTTCAACCCAAAGGCGCGAGCGATACCCCGAGCCGGCGGCGCATCCTGCTGTGCGCCGAAAAGACGGCAGCCTGCGCCGACCGCATTCTGGCCGACCTGGCCCGGCGGGCTTACCGCCGCCCGGTAACCAACGCCGATCTGGCGGCGCTCAAGCGGCTCTACGCGGGGGCTGGGACGTTCGACGCGGGCCTTGAAATGGCGCTGCGGGGCATTCTGGTATCCCCCAACTTCCTGTTCCGGATGGAGGCCAACGGGCCGGCGGCGGTGTCGAAGGTAAGTGACCTCGAACTGGCATCCCGGCTGTCGTTCTTCCTGTGGAGTTCGCTACCCGATGAGGAGTTGCTGCGGCTGGCTGAACAGAAGCGGCTGCGGCCCGTGCTGGCCGCGCAGGTTCGGCGTATGCTGGCCGACCCCAAAGCCAAGGCGCTCGTCGACAACTTCGCCGGCCAGTGGCTACACCTGCGCAACATCCCCTCCTGGCGCCCGGATCCGGAGAAGTATCCGCAGTTTGACGATTCGCTGCGGTCGGCGCTGCAGAAAGAGACCGAGCTGTTCTTTGGCTACATTGTCCGGGAGGACCGCCGGGTTACCGACTTCCTCAACGCCGACTACACGTTTTTGAACGAACGCCTGGCGCGGCATTACGGGGTGCCGGGGGTGCGGGGCAGCTACTTCCGCCGGGTTGCGCTGACGAATCCTGAGCGGGGCGGGTTGCTTTCGCACGGCAGCATCCTGACGGTGACTTCTTATCCGACGCGCACCTCGCCCGTGCTGCGCGGCAAATGGATTCTTGAAAACATCGTGGGCGCGCCGCCGCCCCCGCCGCCGCCCGACATTCCGGACCTGGCCGACAGCGCCAACGGCTCGGCCAAGGACTTGCGCGCCGCGCTGCAGGCGCACCGGGCCAAGGCGGCTTGCGCGTCCTGTCACGACCGGCTGGATCCGCTGGGGTTTGCGCTTGAAAACTACGACGCCACGGGCCGTTTCCGCGCCGAAGAGGGCGGGGCGACGATTGACGCCTCCGGCGCGCTGCCGGGCGGGGTGATGCTAAATGGACCGGGCGACCTGAAGCGGATTCTCTCCGAGCGGCAGGATGAATTTGTCGACTGTTTGACCGAGAAGCTATTAACGTATGCGCTGGGCCGGGGCCTTGAACACTACGACATGCCGGCCGTTCGCCAGATCCGCCGGGAAACGGCGCGGGGCAGCTACCAGTTCTCGGCGCTGGTCAACGCGCTGGTCAACAGCGTACCATTTCAGATGAGAAGGAGTCCGGAACGATGATCATCACCAAAAAGTCTCTCGATCGCCGCACCATGCTGCGCGGGTTTGGCGCCGCTCTCGGTTTGCCTCTTTTCGACGCGATGGTGCCGGCGCTGACCCACGCGGCGCGCACGGCAGCCGCGCCGGCCGTGCGCATGGCTTTCTGTTACGTGCCGAACGGGATCATCATGAACCACTGGACTCCGGGCGCCGAAGGCAAGGGGTTTGAATTCACCAAGACCCTGCAGTCGCTGGCGCCTTATCGCAACGATCTGCTCGTGCTCTCCGGCCTCGATCACTACAACGGGCAGGCGCTCGGCGACGGCGCAGGCGACCACGCCCGCGCGGGCGCCACGTGGCTGACCGGGGTGCATCCCAAGAAGACGCAGGGGGCCGACATCCAGGCCGGCGTCTCAGTAGACCAGGTGGCGGCCAAAGAGGTGGGCGGGCGCACGCTGCTGCCTTCGCTCGAAATTGCGCTCGAAGACGCCCGGATGGTGGGCAACTGCGACAGCGGCTATAGCTGCGCGTACAGCAATACCGTCTCGTGGCGGTCACCGAGCACGCCGATGCCGCCCGAGATCAATCCGCGCGCGGTATTCGAACGGCTGTTTGGCGACGGCGACTCCACCGACCCGGCGGCGCGCGCCGCGCAGGCCCGGCAGGACCGCAGCATTCTCGATTTCGTCCGCGAGGACGCCGCGCGCCTGGGTATGCAGCTCGGGGTCTCCGATAAGCGGAAGCTGGGCGAGTACATGGAGGCGGTCCGCGAGATTGAGCGGAAGATTCAGAAGAGCGAGGAGCCGAACGAACGGGCGGCTTCGATTCCGGCGCTCGACCGGCCGTCGGGGGTGCCGCCGACGTTTGAAGAGCATATTCAGTTGATGTTTGATCTGGTGACGGTGGCGTTCCAGGCCGATTTGACGCGGATTGTGACGTTCATGATCGGGCGCGAGGGCGGCAACCGGACTTATCGTTCGATCGGGGTTCCGGACGCGCACCATGGACTTTCGCACCACTTCAACGACCCGTCGAAGATCGACCGGCTGCAGCGGATCGACCAGCACCATGTGGCGATGTTCAGCCAGTTCCTGGGCAAGTTGAAGAGCGCCAAGGATGGCGAGGGAACGCTGCTCGACAACTCGATGGTGGTTTACGGCAGCAGCATCAGCGACGGCAACAAGCACGAGCATCTGAACCTGCCGACGATTCTGGCGGGCGGCGGCGGCGGCAAGATCCACGGCGGACAGCACGTGCGGTTCAAGAAGGGCACGCCGATGGCGAACCTGTTCCTGACGATGCTGGATAACGTCGGGGTACAGCCGGAGCGGATTGGCGACTCCACCGGCAAGGTGGAGCACCTGACGGAGCTATAGAGCGCCGTAGAGGCACTCCCAGGTCAGGGTGGTTTCCGGTCCGGTGTGGAGCAGAAGCCGGACTCCGATGCCGGGAAGATGAGCGGTGGCGCCCTGGTCGGTAGGCCGGGGCGCGGGCTTTCTGGTGACGAGGAGCCGGCGGCCGCGCGCTTCGGTGGCGATGGCTTTGGCGATGGGCAGCAGTCCTGGTTCGACGAGGAAGGAGATCGCCTTTTCGCGGGCCAGGAAGCGTTCGATGTTCTGATAGGGCTCGACGGCGCGCGCGAAGCCGCTGAGGAGGACTTCGCCCTCTGCGGCAAAGTACTTCGAGCCGGGCAGGCCGGGGTGGGGATCGTAGACGTGGCGGGCCGAGCCGAGGCGCAGCAGTTGCCGCAGCCGGGGCTCGGCGAGGAGCGCGAGTTGATTCACCAGATCCTGACTATCGAACAAAGGAGCCATCTGCTGTTATACTGACAGGGTCAGGGCCGAAGTGGTGGAACTGGTATACACAGCAGACTCAAAATCTGCCGGGGTTCACTCCCCATGTGGGTTCGACTCCCACCTTCGGCACCATCGACTAATTTCGTAGCGCGGCTACGATCTCCTTGCCCTTCTCGAGCATCATGGACCACTCCGAGGCGGTGCCGAGGAAGCGGTAGCCCCGGTTGCGCCATTTCGACGAAAGTGCGAGGTTGCGGGCCTGCAGCCCCGGGGCGATGCCTTTGGCGTCGCACGTCTCGCGGATCGCCTCGAAGGCGGCCTCCATCGCCGGGTGATCGAACTGGCCCGGCACGCCGAGCGAGATCGATAGGTCTACCGGCCCGACCATGACGACATCGATGCCCGGCACCGCGAGCAGCTCCTCGCGGGCGTCGAGAGCCCGCTTGGTCTCAATCTGCAGAATCACCATGCCGTTTTCGTTGCGGTGCGTCATCACCTCGGGAATCGTAACGTTTTCGTAGTTGTTCTGCATGGCGGTGAGGCCGAAGCCGCGGATGCCCACCGGCGGGAACTTGCACCAGCTGACGGCCTGCGCGAGCAGCTCCGGCGACTCAACGCGCGGAAAGATAATGCCATCGGCACCGCAATCGAGCGAGCGGGCAATCAGGTCGTACTGCATGTCGGCCACGCGGGCAAAGATCGTCAGGCCGCACAGAGCGGCCACGCGGCAGATGTCCTGCTGGGTTTCGATGCCGAAGCAGCCGTGCTCGCCGTCGAGATAGGCGTAGTCGAATCCGGCGGCTTTGAGAATGCGGGCGATCTCGGGGTCGCGGAGCTGTCCGTAGGAGGTGCCGAGGACGGTCTGGCCGGCCCGCAGGGCCTGCTTCACAGGGTTCAAGCGCATGGCGCTAGTGTATCGGAAGGACCTGGTGATCCGGGCAGCCGACTTCGACGTGCGCGTAGATCCGCTCGATCAGATCCGGGCCGTGCTGAGCGAGGAACGGCAGCACGCTGTAGAAGCGCTCCTGCAGGTGGCGGTGCGGGTAGAGGCTGTGGTGCAGATAAGCGGCCTGCCGCTGGGCCTGTTCGTCGCGGCGCAGCGCCTGGCGGGCGGTTTTGCGCTCCATCTTTTCGAGTTGATAGAGCATCTTGGCCCGGCCTGTGGCGAGGACCTTTTCGAGCGTGGGGTCGAGGGCGCGGACTTCGGCGAAGAGCGTCTCCACCTCCTGGCTCAGATTCGCGCGCAGGCCGGCGACCTTCTCGGTGATGCCAGGCGGGATGAGTTTCGCGGCAAGGCGCTCCCGCAGGCCGGTTTCGTGAATCAGGGTATCCGTCACGCTGAGTCCGTAGCGGGCAAGGATTTTTGCCGTGCGGTCGTCGAGCAGGGTGAAGCCGGCGCGGTGAAGCATGACGGGCATGCGGCCGAGTAGCTGCCAGTAGAGCACCTCCGATTGGGCGAAGTAGGCCAGCTCGGCCGGGCCGCCGAAGTAGGCCACCGTCGGCAGCAAGTAGTCCTGCAACACGGGGCGCAGCAGGGCGTTGGGCGAAAGATCGGCCGAGCGCACGGGCTCTCCGGTCCATGGCGACCGCTTCCCGCCTTCGAGCGAGAACAGGAGCGAGCTGCCGGCTTCGACGTGGACCTGGGCATGATAGCCAGCCGCGGCGAGTTCCGCGTTGCGTCCCAGCAGCGCGGCATTCAACTCCGGCGCCTGGGCCACTGCCATCAAAAGCAGACTGCTGCCGATGGACCGGATGGCAGGGGCGAGCGGATCGAGGAACAGAATTGGCCACCGGGCCAGCAGCCGCTGCGCCAAAGCGCGGAAGGCCCCGCCGAACGTGGCCCCGGGCGCGTAACATTCGCGGACCATGGCCATCACCTCATCGGCGTAGGGCAGCCCGGCCAAGGCGGCGGCCAACTCGTCGAGCGGCGCGTCAACGACCGGGATGGGCCCCACCGGTCCACCGAGCGGATTCGCCGCCGCGGTTTTCAGCCCCACCACCTCGTGCGCCGCGTTGAAGACCCACGCCTGGTTGATCTCGACCAGGTCATGATCCTCCGTGGCGAGCCAAAAGACGGGCACGGCCGGAATGCCCTGCGCCGTTAAGTTTTCGGCCAGCCGGATGGCCGACAGCGCCTTGAAGATCGAATAGCAAGGACCCGCAAACAGGCCCACCTGCTGGCCGGTGACGACAGCGACGGCGCCTTCGCGCGCCATGATTTCGAGGGACGGATTGCCGGGGTTCTGCTCCGCCAGCGCAGCCACCATGGCCGCACGGCGCCCTGCCGGGTACTGAATCTGCCGTGCCGCCGCCGCGAACGACGCCGGATCGTACGGCGCATGGGCGTAAAAGGACGATACCCGGTCAAAGTGATAGACCAGATCGGCGAACAGCCGGGAAGTGTTCGGCAGCTCAGTGTGCCGGATACAGGTCGTTGTCATCCTTTTAAAAGATCAGACTATCAGATGATGCTTTCTGATACCGTGAAGATTCATGCTCGACGAACAAGAGTTCCACCTGAAATGCGAAGACGCCATGACGGCTCTGTTCAAAGCGCTGGCGGCCGCCTCGGACGAGTACGACTTTGAGGCCGACTTCAATAATGGCACGTTGACCATCGAGTTTGACGAGCCGCGGGCTAAGTTCGTGGTGAGTCCGCAGACGCCGGTCCGGCAGGTGTGGGTTTCGGCGCACTCGCGGAGTTTCAAGCTCGATTGGGACGGCACCCGCCGCGCTTTTGTGCTGGCAGCTTCCGGCCAATCGCTCGCCGAGCTGATCGCGGCTCACGTCAGCGAGCATCTTGGGAAGACGGTCAGCCTCGCCTAAATGCCCGGCGTCTATCTCTCGTTTCCGTTCTGCACCCAGAAATGCACCTATTGCAATTTCGCCTCCGGGGTGTTTCCGCGGGAACTCGAAGACCGCTATCAGGCGGTATTGCGGCGGGAGCTCGACGAGACCGCCTGGCCGTGGACGCCGGAGACCGTTTATCTCGGCGGCGGCACGCCGAGTCAGATTGCTCTTGACGATCTGCGCGAACTGCTGCGCCGCATTCCGGGCCGGCCGTGGGCCGAGGCGACGATGGAGGCCGCGCCGGGATCGTTCACGCGGGAGCAGGCGGCCGCCTGGCGCGAGGCGGGAATCAACCGCGTGAGCCTGGGCGTGCAGTCGTTCGTCGCCGGGGAGTTGCGCAAGACCGGCCGTAAGCATACGGCCGAGATGGTCGCCGCCGATGTGGCGCTGCTGCGCGAAGAGGGGATTCCGGAGGTCAACCTCGACCTCATTGCCGGGCTGCCGGGGCAGACGGCGGCGAGTTGGGAGGTTTCGCTCGACTGGATCGAAAGGCTGAGCCCGCCGCACGCTTCGGTGTACATGCTCGAAGTGGATGAGGATTCGCGGCTGGGCCTGGAAATTCTGAACAACGGCCCGAAGTATGGCGCGCGGGACATTCCGGACGATGACGCGATTGCGGCGATGTATGAGCGGGCCGTTGAGCGGCTGGAGGAGATGGGTCTGCCGCGGTACGAGGTTTCGAATTTTGGCCGGCCGTCGCGGCACAACCTGAAGTATTGGCGCTTGGAGGAGTATCTGGGCTTTGGCGCCGATGCGCATTCGAGTGCGGGCGGTGAGCGGTGGCAGAACCCGGAGACGGCGCTGGCGTACGTGGAGCAGGGGCCCGGCCGGCGGGAGGCGACGGCGGCAGATCCGGCGAGTGAACGGTTTTTTGTTGGTCTGCGCTTAAGCGAAGGGATTGTGGCGCAGCCGGCTGAGCTGGCGCGCTGGTCCGAGCCGATTGCGCGGTTTTTGGGCGACGGGCTGCTCGAGCGCGACGGCGCCCGCCTGCGCCTTTCGGCGCGCGGCGTGCTGGTTTCTAATGATGTACTACAGGAATTTTTATGATTGATCTCCGGAGTGACACAGTCACCAAACCCACGCCGGCCATGCGCCGGGCTATGGCCGAAGCCGAAGTCGGCGACGACGTTTATCAGGAAGACCCTACCGTCAACCGCCTGGAGGCGCTGGCGGCGCAGGTGATGGGTAAGGAGGCAGGCCTGTTTGTCCCGACCGGAACGATGGGGAACACGATTGGCCTGACCGTCCACACGCAGCACGGGCAGGAGGTGATCTGCGAAGCGCGGTCGCACGTGCTCGATTGGGAGCTTTCGATGATGGCCTGGTTTGCGGGCTGTCTGGCGCGGGCGATTCCGACGGCGACGGGGCAGATGCGCTGGGAGGAGATTCAACGGGAGATTCGCCCGGTGGGGCCGCACGCGGCGCCGACGGGGCTGATTTCGGTGGAGAACACGCACAACGTTTCGGGCGGGACGGTGTATCCGCTGGAGCAGCTGGCCGAGATCAAGCGGGGGGCCGAGAGCTATGGCTTGGCGGTACACATGGACGGGGCGCGGTTTTTCCACGCCGTCACCGCGCTGAACGTAGCGCCGGCCGAGATTGCCCAGTACGCCGATACGGTGATGTTTTGTCTCTCGAAGGGGCTGGGCGCGCCGGCCGGCTCGATGCTGGTCGGCACGCAGGCGCAGATGGACAAGGGGCGGCTGCTGCGGAAGCGCCTCGGCGGCGGCATGCGGCAGGCGGGCGTACTGGCGGCAGCGGGGCTGGTTGCGCTTGAACAGATGCGCGGGCGGCTGGGCGAGGACCATGCGAACGCGGCATACCTGGCCGGGGCGCTGGCGGAGTTGCCGGGGATCGCAGTGGAACCGTATGCCGGGACGAACATCGTGTTCTTCGACGTCTCGGGTACGGGGCGGACGGGCGCGCAGATGGCGCAGGAGCTGCTGGCGGCGGGCGTGGTGATGAACGCGATGGGGCCGAACCGGCTGCGCGCGGTGACCCATTTCGACGTCGATCGCGCGGGGTGCGAAGAGGCTGTGGGGATCCTTCGGAAGCTATTACACAACTAATACATAGACTTGCGCGCGGCGCTGGTAGCGTGTAGGTATGAACTGGCCGACGATTATCGTCCTGATCGTGCTGCATGTTGGCGCCGTTGCCGCGCTGTTTCACTTGACCTGGGCCGCCCTCGGGGTGGCGGCCTTTCTGTACTGGATGACGATTGGCTTGGGCATCAGCATGGGATACCACCGGCTGCATACGCACCGGGCTTACAAAGTGCCGCTGTGGCTGGAGCATTTTCTGGCGGTGTGCGGGGCGCTGACCTTGGAAGGCGGGCCGATTTTCTGGGTGGCGACGCACCGGATTCACCATCAGAAGTCCGACCAGCCGGGCGATCCGCATTCGCCGCGGGAGGGAGCGTGGTGGGCGCACATTGGCTGGATGCTGGTGGGGCCGGCCGATCACTTTGACACGAAGCGGATGGCGAAGTACGCGCCGGATCTGGCAAAGGATCCGTTCTACGTCTGGCTGAACGACTGGCACTGGCTGCCACTGGTGGTGCTTTCGGCGCTGCTGTTTGCCATAGGCGGCTGGCCGTTCCTGCTGTGGGGCACGGTTGTGCGGGTGACGGTCGGCCTGCACTCGACGTGGCTCGTGAATTCGGCGACGCACCTGTGGGGAGCGCGGCGGTTTGCTACGCGGGACGATTCGCGGAACAACTGGTGGGTAGCACTGATGACGTTTGGCGAGGGCTGGCACAACAACCACCACGCGCATCCGGTATCGGCGCGGCACGGGTTGGCGTGGTACGAATTTGATCCTTCGTTTTTGCAGATTAAGCTGCTAGAAAAACTGGGGATTGCGACGGCGGTAAGGGTGGCGCGGATTGACGAGGAGCTGCCGGTGGAGAAAGCAGCGTAGGCTAGAAGGGTGATTGTGACCGGCCGGCGAAAAACCATCGCGTTCTTTATCGCGCTAGGCGCCGGGGTGGTTTCGATTACGTTGTTGCTGTACGTCGGCTGGGTGCTGCTCAACTGGCGGACGGGAATTCTGTTGCTTCTCGGGGTGGTGCTGCTGGCCATCATCATTGCCGGGGTGGTGCTGAACACGATATTTCTCGTGCGGGAGATCCGGCGGAATGAGCAGCACGACGCCTTCATCAACGCCGTGACGCACGAGTTGAAGACGCCGGTGTCGTCGATCCGGCTGTATCTGGAGACTTTGCAGAGCCGGCCGGTGGAGGCGAGCAAGCGGCAGGAGTTTTACCGGATCATGCTGGCCGAGAACGACCGGCTGCATTCGACGATTGAGCAGGTGTTGCGGACGGGGCGGATGGGCGCGAGCCGGAAGCTGAATCTGACATCGTTTGACCTGAACGCAATTGTGGCCGAGTGCCTGGAGCGGCTCCGGACGATGTATCCGGAGCCGGCGGTGCATCTGACGTTTGCGCCGGCTGAAGCGGTGACCATGCGGGCGGACGCGGACGATGTGCGGGCGGCGGTGTCGAATCTGCTGGACAACGCGATCAAGTACTCGACGCAGCCGGCGCAGGTGGAGATTGAGACGCGGGTGGTAGACGGCAAGTACGCGCAGTTGCGGGTGCGGGACGAGGGGCCGGGCATTGCGAAAGATGAGCTGAAGCAGATTTTCAAGCGCTTCTACCGGGTGCCGGGGGTGTTGGCGGCGAAGGTGAAAGGGACGGGGTTGGGCCTGTTCATTGTGCGCAGCGTGGCGCTGCGGCATGGGGGAAAGGCGTGGGCGGAGAGCGCGGGGCCGGGGGCCGGCAGCACGTTTATTCTGCAGTTGCCTTTGAAGGGATGAGCAGGATTCTGGTGGTGGAAGACGAACGGGCGCTGGCCGAAGGGCTGCGCTTCAACCTGGAAGCCGAAGGCTACACGGTGCAGGTGGTGGAGACGGGGGAGGCGGCGCTCGAAGAGCTGTTGACGAGACGAAGCCAATTCGATGTCCTAGTGCTCGATGTGATGCTGCCGGGCAAGGACGGCTTCACCGTGCTGCGGGAGCTGCGGGCGGCGGGACTGTATGTGCCGGTGCTGATTTTGACGGCGCGGGGGCATGCCGACGATGTGTTGAACGGGTTTGCGGCGGGGTGCGACGATTATCTGCCGAAGCCATTTGAGCTGGCGATTCTGATTGCGCGGATTGGGAGCCTGCTGCGGCGGCGGGAGTGGCTGCGGAAGCCGCCGGCGTTGGTGTTTGGCAACAGATCGGTGGACCTGGACCGGTTGGAGTTGCGGGTGGGGGCCGAGACGTATCCGTTGACGCTGATGGAGGCCAATGTGCTGCGGTATCTGATGCAGCACGAGGGCGCGCCGGTATCGCGGAAGGTGCTGCTTGAAGAGGTTTGGGGGCTGCACGAGGATACGGACACGCGGGCGATTGACAACTTCATGGTGCGGCTGCGGAAGTATCTTGAGGACGACCCGGCCAAGCCGCGCCATCTTTTGACGGTGCGGGGGGTGGGCTACCGGTTTGTGAAGGAACCGTAAGGGGTTATATAGTAAAGGCGTTGTCATGCGTTTTGTCGCCTCATTCGCGCTGACGGTGGTGTGCGGTTGGGGTGCGCCTGATTTTGCCGGGAGCCAGCGGTTTCTGGAGACCTACTGCAAGAGCTGCCACGCCGGGAAGGCGGCGGTGGGCGGGTTTCGCCTTGAGAAGGTAGCGAGCCCGGAGAGCTTTGCGACGGCGGCGCAGGACTGGTCGCGGCTGGCGCTGCGGGTGCGGAACGGCGAGATGCCGCCGAAGGGATCGCCCGCGCCGGAGTTGAACGCGCGGGAGGAGTTGGCCCGTTACGTCGAGCAGACGCTGCGGACGACGGCGTGCGCTTCCGGCGTAGGGCCGGGGCCGGTGCCGCTGCGGCGGCTGAACCGGGACGAATACACGGCGACGGTGCAGGACCTGCTCGATATCCACCTGGACATTGGCCACGCGCTGCCGGTGGACGGGGCGGGCGGCGAAGGCTTTGACAATGCGGCGGAGACGCTGTTTTTGTCGCCGCTGCACTCGGAGAAGTACATGGAGACGGCGAAGCTGGCCATGGACTTCGCGGCGAAGGAGTACAAGTCGCGGACGCGGATTCTGGTAGCCAAGCCGGGGCCGGGAATAACGGCCGAGCAGGCGGCGCGGAAGATTTTGCAGGCGTTTCTGCCGCGGGCGTTCCGGCGGCCGGTGACGGAGGCGGAGCTGCTGCCGTATTTGAGCTTGTATAGTGCCGCGCGGAAGGCGGGCGAGGACTTTGAGCCGGCGATCTTCTTTGCCCTGCGAGGGGCACTGGTTTCGCCGCTGTTTCTGTTCCGGACCGAGCCGGCGGAGACGGTGGACAACTACGCGCTGGCTTCACGGCTTTCCTACTTTCTCTGGGGCAGCCAGCCGGACGAGCTGTTGACGGACCTGGCGGCGAGCGGCAAGTTGCAGGACCCGGAGGTGCTGCGGCAGATGGCGCGGCGGATGCTGAAGCACGACCGCTCTTGGAACCTGGCGCGGCGGTTTACCGAGCAGTGGCTGCATACTCGGGAGCTGGCGGGGGATAAGGCGCCGGACGCGAAGCTGTTTCCGGAGTACGCCAAGGACGAGGAGCTGCGGGGGGATATCCGCATTCAGCCGCAGCAGTTTTTCCTGGAGATTCTCGTGCGGAACCTGTCGTTGCTGAACCTGATCGATTCCGACTACACGGTGGGGACGAGCAATTTCTCGAAGCACTTCGGCTTTAAGCTGGCGGTGCGGGCCAATGCGTCCAAGCAGCCGCAGTGGGTGGAGCTGCCGAAGGATTCCAACCGCGGGGGACTGCTGGGGATGCCGGCGGTGCTGGCGGTATCGTCGTATCCGTACCGGACGAGCCCGGTGCTGCGGGGGACGTGGATTCTCGATTCGCTGCTCGGTACGCCGCCTCCCCCGCCGCCGGCGAATGTGCCGCCGCTGGCGGAGACGGCGGCAGGCGCGGCGCCGGCCACGGTGCGGGAGCGCCTTGAAAAGCACCGGGCGAACGCCGTTTGCGCGAGCTGCCACAGCCGGATTGACCCACTGGGCTTTGCGCTTGAGAACTACGACGTGATTGGGCGGTGGCGGACCGAGGACGCCGGCAAGCCGGTGGACAATGCGGGCGAGATGACCGATGGGACGAAGATCCAGGGGCCGGCGCAGCTGAAGGCGGCGCTGCTGCAGCATAAGGATCTGTTCCTGCGGAACCTGACGAGCAAGCTGCTGGGCTATGCGCTGGGGCGCGGGCTGACGCTGCGGGATTCGTGCACGGTGGACGCGATTGTGGCCGAGGTGAAGGCCAAGGATTACAGCGCGCAGGCGCTGATTGAAGGCATTGTACTGAGTACGCCGTTCCGGCAGAAGGAGCGGCCGAAGGAGAAGAAGACCACATGAAGATCTCCCGCCGGACGATTTTGCGAGGGGCCGGGGTTGGCCTGGGATTGCCGTGGCTCGAGGCGATGGCCGCGACGGGCGACCGCGCGGGCAAGCCGCCGGTGCGGATGGCGGCGCTGTACATGCCGAACGGGGTGAACCCGTGGAAGTGGGCGCCGGAGGGTAAGGGACGGGAGTTTCAGCTTTCGCCGACGCTGCAGCCGCTGGCCGGTTTGAAGAGCCGGGTGACGGTGCTGACCAACCTTTGGAACGAGAACTCGAAGGGCGGCGACGGGCACTACGTGAAAGAGGCGGCGTGGCTGACGTGCCAGACGATCAAGAAGACGCCGGGCGAGGATATTGCCAACGGGGTTTCGGTGGATCAACTGGCGGCGCAGCGGACGGCGGGGCAGACGCCGCTGCCGTCGCTCGAGCTGGGCGTGACGCCGGTGGCGGTGGGGGTGGACGCCGTGGTGGGGTACACGCGGGTTTACGGGTCGCACATTGCGTGGAGCAGCCCGACGACGCCGCTGGCGCGGGAGCTGAATCCACGGTCCGTGTATGAACGGCTGTTCCGCGCTTCGTCCGGGCCGCAGGGGAACGAGGCGAAGATGGACGCGCTGCTGCTGGACCGGGTGCTGGGCGACGCGAAGAAGCTGCGGGGGCAGGTGGGGACGGCGGACCGGGTGCGGCTGGATGAGTATCTGTCGGTGATGCGGTCGCTCGAAGAGCGGGTGCAGCGGGCGACGGGCACGCAGGAGCGGACGTGGAAGCCGCGGGCGGCGATGGATCCGAAGGCGATGCCGACGGAACGGCCGGCGGACCATGCCGAGCATGTGCGGCTGATGCTGGACATGATTGCGACGGCGTTCCAGACGGACACGACGCGGATTGCGACGTTTATGTTCGGCAACGCAGTGAGCAACGTGAGCTTCCGGTTCCTTGACGGGGTGAGCGCGGGGCATCACGACGTGTCGCACCACCAGAAGAACGAGGACAAGCTGCGGCAGTACGAGCGGATCAGCCGGTGGCACGTGGAACAGTACGCCTATCTGCTGGGGCGTCTTGAGGGCATGAAAGAGGGCGAATCGACGGTGCTCGATAACTCGATGATCCTGTTTGGTTCGGCGCTGAGCGACGGGGACCGGCACAGCCCGCGGAATTTGCCGCTGCTGCTGGGCGGGCTGGGGGGCGGACGGATCGACGCCGGGCAGCATTTGGTGTACGCCGAGGACAGCCCGATGGCGAACCTGTACGTTTCGATGCTGGAGGCTTTTGGGACGCCGGTGGAGCGGTTTGCCGATAGTACGGGTCCGCTGCGGGGGTTGTTGCGTGGGTAGGCTGGGGCTGCTGCTGCTGGCCGGGACGGCGTGGGCGGCGGATTTGACGGGAATTTGGGTGGGGGAGATCGACAGCGGGCGGCCGGACCGGGACCCGACGCAGATTTCGTTTCAGTTTGTGCAGAAGGGTACGGCGCTGGGCGGTAAGCAGTATGGGGACCATCAGAGCACGCCGATTGCGACCGGGATTGTGGCCGGGGAGCTGGTGACGTTTGTGGTGGTGACGACGGAGCAGGCCGGCAACGAGGTAAACGACACGAAGGTGCGGTTTACGGGCCGGCTGGTGAACGGGGCGCTCGAGCTGATGCGGGAGCGCGAGAGTTCGACGCGGGCCGGGGCCCAAAGCGGGGCTTTTGTTAAGCCGGGCAGCGGGCAGATGGTGCGGCTGAAGAAATTGACTTAGGTTGCGTTTGCGTTGGTTTCGGGGTTAAGCCGCCTTGAGAATTGGGCTTCGACCGAAGCGCTCGAGCAGATCGCCGACGTCGTAGCCGGGGGCCAGCCGTTCCATTAAGTCTTTATCCTGCAGGAAGATAAGAGCATACTCAGGGAGAACGAAGTTGGGTTCCTTTTTGGCGCGGTCGGCCAGGGCGAGGACCTCCCGGGTGACTTCGGGATCCGGGTCTTCGAGTTTGATCTGGTTTGAGTCGGCGGTGATATCGACCGGCTCCGGCGGCTGCATGGGGGTATGCTTGCGCAGGTCGATCAGCGTTTTGTGCAGACCGCGGAAGGTGGCCAGGTAATGACGCTGGCCGCGGATGACGAACTGCTGGACCTCCTTTTCGATGGTGGCCCGTTTGTGCGATTGGAAGAAGCATTCGGACAGGCCGAGCGCGGGAAATTCGCGGAGGACGGTATCGACTTCGCGCTGCATGGCTTCGGCCTGAAAGCTCCCGAGGCGATCGTGCTGAAACAGGGCGATGGCCATGCGCCGGACGAGGCTTTGTTCGAACTCGGACTGCGGCTTGAGATGACGCATTTGCGCCTGGAAGGCGCGCAGATAGGCTGACCGGTCGTCCGTAGAGAGCAGGAAAAAGAAGGGCGGCAGATCTTCTTTGTGCAGTTCGACGTGTTCGCCGGTAGCGATGGCATTCATGGAGCTGCGGTATTTGCCTTCGGCGGTGACGGGGCCTTTGCTTTTGGCGCCGTTCTGGCGGGCGATTTCGGCGCGACGCTGGCGCTGTTCGTCGGACAGTAGTTTGGCTGGCATGGCGGGACCTCCTTTGCGAATGGTGGAAATGGAAAAGGCGTTCTTCTTTCCGCTTTTGGGGAGAAGAACGCCTTTGCTTAAAAACGTAGCATGCGGGTCAAGCGAATCCGGGGGACGGGCGGTTGGGTGAAACGGGGAAGTCGTTTTGAATAAGAGAGTTAGCGGTACACAGATTTTTTCAAACGGATGGGGAACGGGGTTTCGGCGGAGGGGATGTTTATCGCATACTGGGGGTCATGCCTTCTACCGCCGTTGAACGGCAGGAGAATCTGAGCCGGCTCTGTGCGGAGTTAGAGAAGCATGCGCACTCTCTCGGACGGGCCTTCGAGCCGGAAGAGCGGGCCGTGCGGCTCCGATTCCAGCTTTGAGGGTCGGCGACGTTCGCACTCGCCATGAACGGATCGGGCGACATGAACCGACCTTGCGCTCCACCGTAGTAGCGGAAGTCCATGTAGTCCAGCCCGGTCTCGGCATCCCGTTCCTTGCCGGTACTACGGGATCGGACGCAAGTCCGTCGTACGCTGGCGTCGATCTCTAGTGCCTTCAGTGAGCTACCGAGTTCGATCTCCTGGTGAAGGCTGGTTTTGAAAGTGTCGAGGCCCAGACGCGAGTTTTGGACTACGTGCGTATGCGCGGCTAGAGGCTGGATGCTCAGGATGAGCACCGCCGCCAGGAAGAGCGTTTTGTGTTGAGCCGCTTGCACCGATTCCTCGGTTGTACGGTGCTGGGAAGCTGGATGGAGGTCTGCGGCGGCTAAAGAGGAAGGACCTTCAAGCCGGGGATCATTTTGAAGTGGCGGACGTTGCGGGTCCCGATGGCGTAGTCAAGATGCAGCGCCGTGATGCCGATCAGCAGATCGGCGGTCGCGATGACCAAGCCAACGTTCTTCCTGTCGGCGTCGATCTTGGCGGCCAGCACGCCCATCTCACGCGTGAACGGTTCGACCGGCAGGATGGCCAGCACCTCATCGAGATAACGGCGGCGCTTGGCGGCTGCTTCGGGTGTGTTGGCGCGGTGCCAGCCATGCTCCAGTTCCATCACGGAGATGGAAGAGAGCAGGAACTCGGTTTCGGAGTGCTCGGCGGAAAGCGACGCGAGAAGCTGGCTGACCGGGCGCTTTTCCCGCTCCGCCGCGATGAGCACACTGGAGTCGAGGACTAGTCCCATGCAGGCGGCTCGAACGAGTCGCGGCGCGAGTCGATGCCCGCTTGCACGTCCTTGGCGAAGTCCTCGTCCGGGATGGGCGCGTAGCCGAGCTTGGCTTCGTAGGCCTTGGCCAGCGCGATGCACTCGCTCAGCTTGCGGCCTGGCCGTGCGGGCACGGAAGATTTCAGCACGGCGATGGGCCGGTGATCTTGCTCGATGACGACCTCGACGCCTTGCTGCACTTTGGCCAGCACGGCATGAAGATCGCGAGCGACTTCGGCTTCGCTCATGTGGACGGTTGCCATTGCTTCCATTATGGCTCTTGCTCCTCGTCTTCGTCTTGTTCGGCGGCCAGGGCGTTCCGCAGTTCTTCACGGGCGGCTTCATTGGGTTTTGCATCGCCGTCTTTTTTCGGAAGCTGCGCCGGATGCGTGGCCGAGTGGATCTGCTTCAGATGGCGGATCGATACCTGTGTGTAAATCTGCGTCGTCTTCAGATCGGCGTGGCCGAGCATGGCTTGGATGTAGCGGATGTCGGCTCCGTTTTCGAGCATCAGGGTTGCCATGGTGTGACGGAAGAGATGGCACGCACCGCGCTTGGCGATCTGGGCCGCATCGACATGAACGCGCACCAGGTCGGAGAGATGATCGAGCGAGAACGGCTCACCGGCATTCGACAGGAAGACCGTGCCGTCGTCGGGCTCGACCACCAGATGAGTCCGCCCGTCCTGCACGTACTTCTCGACCCACGCGGCGGCGCGGTCGCCGATCGGGATCACGCGATCTTTCTTGCCCTTGCCTTGCCGGATCATCAACGTTCCGCGTTCGGTGTCAAGATCGTAGAGTTTCAGATTGGCGAGTTCTAGGCGGCGCATCCCAGTTGAGTAAAGCGTTTCAAGCAACGCCCGGTCCCGCAAGCCCAGCGGATCATTCACGTCCGGCTGCGCCAGCACGCACTCAGCTTCCGATGTCGTCAGCACGTGCTTGGGCAAGCGATGGCCTAGCCGTGGCAGTTCGAGCTCACTGGCCGGATTGTGCAGGATCAGCCTCTGCCGCGCGATCCAACGGAACCACACGCGGATGGGCACCAGGCGCGAGTGCTGCGAACGGAAGCTCAACGGCTGGCCGTTCTTCTGCCGGTAATGGAACAGATGCCGCTGATAGCGTTCGAGCACCGGGCGCGTTACGTCCAGCGGTTCACTGAGGCCACGCTCATGGCACCACGCGACGAAGAAGCCGATGTGCACGCGGCGATTCTTCACCGTGTACTCGGAGTAGTTCTGCACGCGGAGCGCGTCGAGATGCTTCTCCATTACGGCGGCTAAAGGAGAAGCGGGCGGCTCGGCGGGTTTGCGTTTCTTGACGACTCGGGCCATGGCTATAACGCTCCCACCGCTACGATTACGGCGGATTCTTCCTCCGCGTCCCTATAAGCGCCTTTTCGGCCATTCGCGCTAAAAGTGCTCGGAGAGCCCGTCTTTATTGGCGTCGGCGCACTCGTACTTGTGCTGATCCGGTGGGGTTCAGGGGGCATGCTTGACCCGTCCTTGTCGCCATTGGGGCCGTACTTCTTTTCGTCGTAGCCGTGACCGGTGAGCGTTTCGATGTCGATCAAGCCCGGCAGGAACGGCTGGCGCGGATCGGCGGGCCGCTCGAAGAAGAGCACATAAACGAAGCTCTGGCCGCGCCCGCCGCGATGCACGATCAGGTATTCGAGTTCTTCGAGCTTGTGCAGATGCCGCTTCAGTTGCGCGTCGCTCCAGCCGGTCTCCTGGCGCACGTCGCGGCGGCTAAAACGATAGTCGGCGCGGATCATTTGCAGTGCGGCGCATTGCCGCGTCGCCATCTCGTCGAGCAGCAACAACAGGCGGCGCGGCGCGTGTCAACGACTTTGAGACAGTCGGCAAAGAAGTTTACTGAGTATTGTTGTCTGGTTTCGCCACGGGTTTGTTGATCCAGACGGCGATTGGCGCTTGGGGATGAACCGGCGGCTTTTTCACAAAGCGTTCCGGATGAGCTCGATAGGCGGCATCGAGTACCGCCTGGCGCTGGCTGATGACCTCCGCCGCGCGGCCGTAGTGTAGATCCGCCGGCGTCAGTAGCGCGATACCCGAATGATGGTGTTCGTTGTTGTACCAGTCCATGAAGGCGCTCACGAAAGCCCGGGCTTCCCCCATCGTATAAAACCGCTGCGGGAAGTCCGGCCGGTACTTCAAGGTCCGGAACTGACTCTCCGAATACGGGTTGTCGTTGGAAACATGGGGGCGGCTATGGGTCTTGGTGACCCCCAAGTCGCTGAGCAGGAACGCCACCGGTTTGGACGTCATCGAAGAGCCCCGATCCGCATGAAGGGTCAGGGAATCGCGGGCGATTCCCTGCCTGGCGCAGGTCTCGCCGATCCAGTGTTTGGCCAGTGCCGCGCTCTCTCGATGGGCCACCATCCAGCCCACGACATGGCGGCTGAAGACGTCCAAGATGACGTACAGGTAGTAGTATGTCCACTTGGCGGGCCCGAGCAGTTTGGTGATATCCCAGCTCCACAGTGGATTGGGCCGGGAGGCGAGCAACTCTGGTTTCTGATAGGAGGGATGGACGAGCTGGTGGCGGCGCTCGTGGCTCTCGCCGGCGGCAGCGAGCAGGCGGTACATGGTCCGCGACGAGCAATAATATTGGCCTTCGTCGAGCAGAGTGGCGCAAACCTCGATGGCGGAATCGTTCTGGAACCGGGGACTATGCAGTTGGTGAAGCACGGCGTCGCGTTCGGACTGCGCCAGGCCGCGGGTGGGCCGTGGGCGGGCGGGAGCCGGACCGAGCAGTGGCCGGTGGAATCGATAGAAGGAAGCTCGCGGCAGCCCCAGAGCGGCGCAGGCGGGTGCTACGCCTACCGTCTTTGCCAGTGCCGTCGCGGACTCCATTACCGCAGGTCTTCCGGGTTCGGGGAGTCCAGGGTCCGGCCGAGCAAAGCGGCCTCTTTTTTTGAACGTCGATGATGAGTTCTGCCTTGCGCAGCCGTTCGGTGAGGCGCTCGATTTCTTGAAGTCGCTGCGCTCTCCACCTGCATGCAGGCAATGGCGTGTGGGGTCTTGGAGTAAGCCATTCAGAGCCCAACTCGTCCTTGAAGTCGGATCTGCATAAGGCTTGCGCATCATCTTGATTGGCCGCTTGCATCAGTTGGCCGGAAGCAGGGAAGACTGCACCAGCGCCAGTTTCCATCCCGAACCCTCGTGTACAATTACGCTCGACCTGATGACTTCCAATTTGGTGCCGTTGATTGGCGTCCAAGATTCTTTTCGGATCGCGATGACCGTTTGTCCATAAGCGAACGTGCTAATGTCCTGTTGCTCAACATTGGTGGACAGGCGGCCTTCGCCGATAGATTTCAGGAACGTTGCTTTATCTTCGATCTTCCCGTTCCGGTAGATGAATTTGAAATCTGGGGTAAGTATCTTCTCCAGCGCAATAGTGTCTCTTTGGTTGCGTGCGCTGCGATAAAGCTTGTCAACCTGAAGCGCTTCCGAAACTGGATCAAACGCAGAGACCGGAAGGAGCGAAATGAGCATGAGCAAAAACGGGCAGCCGAGTTTCATGACAGTGCTGCATAACAAAACGAGTGCTTGATGCAAACCCCCGCTTCCTAAGCTGACGGCGTATGTTTAGTGTCGCAGCAGTTTGGCCGCGGCATCCGCATCACTCCGCGATGGAGTTGTTGGAGCTCCTTGGCCGAAGGATCCTGTTGTGGTTTGGGACCGCGGGGTTTCGGCGTGAGGCCTTGGGTGATGGCGGTGGCGCGTTCCTGTCGCCAGTTGGTGAGGTTAGACGAGTAGAGGCCCTCGCGGCGGAGAAGAGCGCCGATGGCGCCTGGGGCGGTGGCGGCGTCTGCGGCGGCGAGTATCTTTTGCTTATAGGCAGCCGTGAAGCGGCGGCGTTGGGCGCGGGGCCGGACCTCAGGGGAGGGTGGCTGTGGGTCGGCGGCGTTGGGAGGGCCGGGGAACTGCGCTCTTGGCACGAGTAACGATATCTTCTTCTACGTCGGACCCTTCCGCTATCCGTCTACCGCCTGCGGAATTCTTTTTTCGCATTCGATCGAAAGCGATCACGTTGATACGGCCAAGGCGACTCCTTTCGACTCCGGCGGACTCGTGCACCGGCTCGGACGGCCGGATGCGGACGAGTCCGTCAGTACGTATCTCGCCCGGCGCGAACTTCCGCCGGACCATCGCCAGTATCTGAGTTACACTCTCACGGCGCTCTTCCACAGCCCAGAGGACTACCTTGAAGGGACGGATCCCCTGCACCCGAGCCCACTCGGACTCACCGGCGGCGATGCGCGCGCCTGGACTCACGAGGTTCGGTTGCCGGGGCGGGTCATGCTGTGGGGGAACCTGCACCTGCAAGCCCTTTTTCTCAAAGCGACGGTCGCCAACGATCCAAACGTGGAGGCCATGCTCACCTGGTGTCAGAGGGACGGGATTGACCTCATCTATCTGCAAAATCAGCTGCCAAATGAGCGTGACGGCGATTTCACCGTGCTCCAGCGGCGCTGCCGGCGATATTTGAGGGAGAAGCTAAACTCGTAGCATGGGTGATCCCGTGGCCATTGAGAGCCTGAACGTCATCGGCTATGCTGACGTCGTCTCCAGCACGGTTTTGCCGACCATTGTTCCGCCCGTTTTTGCTTTGAAAACGGATACGGATCAAGTGCTGCTTCCGCCCTACCAGTTGATGGTAGGTTGGCTTTGTAACGCTCATCGAGGAACTCGCGCGGAGGCCGATGCGCTGGAGGCGGGGGGGGGAACTGACGTGGCTGTCCGTGCCGATTTCGGGGCAGGCGGGCCATCAGATGTTCGTTGATTTGGAGTCCAGGCCTAACTATTTACCGCAGGAGAAGGTGGAATCCAGACTGGCGGAGATCGCCAACACGCACCTTGCTCTCGCGGAGGCCGCATGGACAAACGGGGATTTGGAGGAGGCCGAGAGATGCGCAGGGATTGCTTTCTGTGCGGATGATCGTAAGTACCCGGCCCTGGTGATCAAGGGCGCCATCCGTCGCCGCCAGGGGAACCGGGCAGGAGAGCAATTGATGGCCTCCATCGCCTCCGCCTGGATCGAGGAGCGTGACTTCACCGCGCTGGTCGATCGTTACTGTCCAACGATGTCCGGCGCGAGCGCGGCGGCAGCGGTGGGGGCGGCTGGCGGTGGGGGCCGGGTTGGCGGCGACCTCCTCGACCGCTTGCCCTCGCAGGAGATTGCTCTCCGACAGGCAAAAGCCCTCGTCAACGCGACCATCGGCGAGCTCCTCAAGCGGTTTCCGTCTGAGGAAATCGCCGATGCCCACGCCAAGGCCCTTACCCGCATCGACCTCGTCGGACCTGACCGCCCCCCTCAGTAGTCGCATCCCGTTCTCGCTATGGCCGACTGCGGTGGAGCACCGTCAGGGCGGGAGGCGGCGGAGGGGCGAGGGATACGGGGATCGAATCGCTCGAGCGGCGGAGCGCTGATGGTCAGGGCGCCGGGGCGGGGCGGGCTTCAAGCCGGGCGATCATCCGGGTGGCGGCGACCGCCATGAGGACGAAGGCGAGGGCGACATGGTCGAGGAGGTTGCGGAGGCCGTCGGGGTGGATGGCGAACTTCAGCGTGGCGTCGGCGACGCAGGCCCACATCAGGAGATTGAGGAGCCGGGCGGGGTCGTCGTTCGTCCGGCGGACGGCGAGGGCGAACAGCAGCGCGGCGAGGGCGGCGACGGCGTAGGCGGGTTCGGCCGGGCCGCGCTGGTACTCTTTGCTCCAGTAACGGGCGAGGTCGAAGGCCACGGCCGCAAAGGTGATGCTGTAGGCCGCATGGCGGGCGAGCCAGCGATAGCGCGTCAGGACAACGAGCAGCAGGCTGCCGCCGAGTAAGTAGGCGAAGCGGAGCTCCACGTGCCAAGCCACCGCGAACAGGGCCGCGGCCACCAGCGCGGCTACCGGTAGCTCGAGCCAGGCGGGCGGAGCGGGGGCGGGGGCGGGATCGGGCATCGTCTGGAGGTCCGTGCGGGCCGCGGCCCAGGCGAGGGCGAAGCCGAAGCAGTAGCCGAAGAAGAACTCCATGTACTTCCACCAGTGCAGGTTCCAGGTGGGGGCGTAGATGCGGCCGAGGCCCTGGATGGCGCCGCCGACGCCGAAACCGATAAAGCCGCCGAGAAAGGCAACCGCCGCCCAACGCCGGGCCGTCGCGCCACCGAGGGCCGCAAGGGCAGCGGCGGCCAGCAGGAAGCCGGCCCAGATTTCGGGGCGGGGACGGTCGAGGAGGTTTGAGAAGTAGATGAGCTTGGGTTCGTTGATGAGCTTCCAGCCGGTCCAGGTGGCCAGAATCATCGCCCCGGCGGCGAGGGCGACGGGGCGGGGGGCGGGGCGGAGGCCGAGCAAGATGACCGGGGCGGCGAGGGCGGCCCAGATGGCGCCTTTGAGGCCCAGGCCGAGGAAGCCCCACCAGAAGGTCTCGGGCTTGACGATGAAGCCGACGGTTTGGCCGTAGGTCATCTCTCCTCCGAAGCCGACGCCAATGGCGCCGAAGGCGGCCGGGAGGGTCCAGTCGCGGCGGGGATAGAGGACGGCGAGGGCGAGGACGACCATGGCGCCGGGGATCATAGCGCCGAAGGGGCCGCCGCCGATGAAGCCGCGGAGGCCCCAGCCGAGCATCATGGCGGTGGCAGGTAGCGCGAGTGCGGGCAGCCGGTGGCGGGGGTGGGTCACCTCGACAGGATACCGCCGCCGGAAGGGGAGGGGGTGGCCCGGGGGCGGCGGGCGGTACCGGGCGGCTAGAAGCGGAAGCGAAGGCCGCCCCAGAGGCCGCGGGGGGCGCCGGGGGCGAAGAAGGTGGAGTGGCGCACCGGGAAGACACCGTTGACCGCGGGGAAGGGGCGGGCGATGAAGGTTCCCTGCTCCGTAAAGGCCGTCGCACCGAGCTGGGCGCCGGAGTAGTAGCGGCGGTCGAGAAGATTGTTGGCCTGACCGAAGAGCTCCAGGCGGGAGTTGAGCTGGTAGCGGGCGCCGAGGTTGACGACGGCGTAGCCGGGCGAGGTCCCTTCGCCGAGGAAGAGGCGGCCGTCGGGCTGGTGGCGATTGTTTTCGTTGCCCCGGGCAAAAGAGCGGGAGGTGGCCACCAGGCCAGCGTTGAGGACCAGTTTGGCGGTGAGCTGGAGGTCGGCGGAGAGCTTGGTCATGTGGCGGGGGATGAGGGGGACGCGGTGGCCGGGTTCGATGGCGATGAACCCGGCGTCGTTCGAGCGGTTGGAGCCGCCGTTGACCTGTTCGGGGCTGCGGAAAGTGGCGTCAAGGAGGGTGTAGTTGGCGCTCAGAGTGGCGCGGCGGATGCGGGCGGTGGCGCCGGCTTCAAGGCCCTGGCGGAGGGTTTTGCCGAAGTTGCGGAAGTAGCCGTAGCTGACCTGTTCGGAGGCGACAAAAAGAATGTCGTCGCGGTTGTCGGAGCGGAACCAGCCGGCGTTCCAGCGGAAGTTGCTTTCGCCGCCGCCGCGGAGGCCGGCTTCGACGGTGCGGGTGACGACTTGTTTGAGCGGGGGGTCGCCGGCAAGGGCGTTGGGGAGGCGGCAGGGGGCTGCGGGGTCGGCGCAGCCGAGTTCAATGGAGGTGGGGGCGCGACTGCCTTCGGTGTAGCTGGCGTAGAGCCAGCGGTAGGTGAGGCCGATGGCGGGGTTGAAGCGGCGGAAGGTGTGGCGGCCGGTGAGGGAGCCGGTACCGGGGGTGGGGCGTATGAGGTCGAGGTTATCGATGACGGTTTGGTTGAAGCGGCCGGAGGCGGTGAGGTGGAGGCGGCCGAGGTGGAGGGTGTCGGTGAGGAAGAGGCTGCCGGTGTGGATGCGGCCGCGGAGGCTGGCGCGGGTGTCGAAGGGTTCGCCATCGACGTCGCCGCCGGTGACGCCGTCGGCGAAGGCGCCGAGGGGGGTGACGCTGCGGTCGGGGTTGAGGTAGCCGAGTTCGGTGGATTGGGAGAAGCCGACGCTGTTGCCGTCGTAGGCGGCGCCGGCGGTGAACTGGTGGCGGGCGGCGGCGAAGGAGAGCTGGGCGGAGAGGCCGTAGTTGCGCTGGTGGCTGCCGGTGCGGTTGAGGAGGCCGTTGCACTTTTCGGCGGGTTCGTCGCGACGGAGGACGTTGGCGATGCAGCGCCATTGGGGGAAGGGGGTATTGGCGGCGGTTTCGCCGCTGAGGGGGAAGCCGGAGAAGCCGGCGGCGGCGAGGGCGGCGCGTTCGGCGGCGTTGGGCTGATAGAGGGATTGGTCGAGGGAGTCTTCGTTGCTGTCGCCGTTGAGGGTGAAGGTGCGGATGTAGCGGAAGTAGGCGTTCGAGGAGAGGGCGAGGCGGGGAGAGAGGGCGTGTTGGAGGGTGAGGTTGAGGAAGGGGGAGCGGTGGGCGGTGAGGTCGGGTTTGGTGTAGACGCTGCGGAAGTCGCGGGCGAGGAGGCGGAAGTCCTGGAGGCCGTTGCCGATGAGGCCGTTGTTGGCGTAGGCGGCGGTGAGGCTGAGGGCGGTTTTTTCCCGCTGGTAGCCGGCTTTTGTAAAGAGCTGGCGGACGCTGGAGGGGGAGGATTCGCGCCAGCCATCCTCAAAGAAGAGCTGGCCGCCGGTGAACCAGTGGAAGCCGCGCGGGAGGCTGCCGCCATGTTCGAATTCGCCGATTTTGCGGCCGAAGGAGCCGCCGCTGAGGGTGAGGGCGGAGCCGGGATGGGAGCGGCCGTCTTTGGTGCGGAGGGAGAGGGCGCCGCCGAGGGTGTTGAGGCCAAACAGGGGGTTGGAGCCGGGGATGAGGGCCATTTCGGCGACGGCGAGGCGGGGGATTAGGTCCCAACTGACGACGTCGCCGAAGGGCTGGTTGAGGCGGACGCCGTCCATATAGAGAGAGACGCCCTGGGGGGTGCCGAGGAGGGGGGAGGCGGTGTAGCCGCGGTAGTTGAGGTCGGGCTGGAGGGGGTTACCCTGGATTTCGTTGAGGAAGACGCCGCCGAGGCGGCGGTTGGCGAAGTCGGAGAGGTCGAGGGCGCCGGAGGCGGTGAGGTCTTCGGCGGTGGCGGTTTGGATGGGGGCGGGGATTTCGGCGCGGGATTGGTGGGGGCCGGGGAGGGGGGTGGTGGCGACGACGGAGACGGCGTAGGTGGGGGCGCCGACGGCGAGGACGATGGTTTTGGCGACGGGGGCGTCGAGGGAGAGGAGTTCGGAGTGGGTGACGAAGCCGGGCTTGGCGAGGGAGAGGCGGTAGCGTCCGGCGAGGCCTTCGAGGGTGGCTTGGCCCTGGGCGTCGGTGGTGAAGCGGGTGGTGACGCCGCTCGAGAGTTGATCGAGCTGGCCGGTGGCCCGGACGGGGGCGCCGGAGGGGTCGGTGACGGTGAGGGAGAGCGCGGCGGCGCAGAGGAGAAAGAGGCTCACAGGTGGATATTCGTGCAGATGCTGTTTTGTTCAGGGTATTTTTAGAGAATGGCGGAGGCAGCGATTTGGCCGGGCGGAGTATGGCCGCAGGCGGGGGAGGTGGCGGAGATGTACGGGCAGTGGCGGGGGCCGCTGCTGCGTTATCTCGGGGCTCTGGGTTTGCCCGGGGCGGATGCGGAGGACGTGGCGCAGGAGGTGTTTTTGGCGCTGTGTCATCATTTGCAGCGGGAGGGGGGCCGGGAGAATCTGCGGGGTTGGGTGTTCCGGGTGGGGCATAACCTGGCGCTGCGGCGGCGGGAGCAGAGGGGGCGGACGGTGGAGGCGGTGGAGGTTTCGGATCCGGCGCCGGGGCCGGAGGAGTTGGCGTTGCTGAGCTGCCGGCGGGAGCGGCTGCAGGCGGTGGTGGCGGCGCTGCCGGAGCGGGACCGGTGGTGTTTGCTGCTGCGGGC
This sequence comes from Acidobacteriota bacterium, assembly GCA_026393985.1. Lineage (GTDB taxonomy): Bacteria > Acidobacteriota > Terriglobia > Bryobacterales > Bryobacteraceae. Next base: position 69,237 of record JAPKZB010000088.1, on the reverse strand, counting down.
GGAGGGGCTGCGGCACCGGGAGATTGCGGAGGTGGTGGAGATTTCGCTGGGGGCGGTGGCGGCGTCGCTGGGTCGAGCGGTGGGGAAGCTGGCGGCGGTGGAGGGGAGATGAGGCACTGTACGGATGCGGAATTGATGGCGATTCTGGACGGGGAGGGGGAGCGGGAGCATTACGAGGGTTGCGCGCAGTGCCGGGCGCGGGGGGCGGAGCTGGCGGGGGCGCTGCGGGAGTTTACCGTGCTGCACCGGGGCGAGCGGGGGTGGAGCTGGCGGGGGTGGGCGGCGGCGGCGGCGTTGGTAGTGACGCTGGGAGGGATGGGGCTTTGGCTGGGGCGGGGGCGGACGGATTTGCCGGACTCGGCGTTGACGCCCGGAGCGACGCGGCCGATGACGCAGGCCGAAGTTTGCGTGGCGCCGGCGCAGGATGATGAACAGACGGCGCCACGGGCGATGGCGGCGGAGGTTTTTGCGCGGTACGGGATCCGGAATCCGGCGCCGCGGGCGTACGAGGTGGATTATCTGATTTCGCCGGCGCTGGGCGGGGCCGAGGAGGTGCGGAACCTGTGGCCGCAGCCTTACGGGGGGAGCGTGTGGACGGCGCGGGTGAAGGATGCGCTCGAGGATTATCTGCGCAAGCGGGTTTGCAACGGACGGCTGGAGCTGGCCACGGCGCAGGAGGAGATGGCGACCGACTGGATTGCGACCTATCAGAAGTACTTCGGCACGGAGGCGCCGCTGCGGGAGCACGCGGGGTTTGTGAAAGACCGGCCCTGGGAGTAGCGGGGCCGCGATATAGTTTAGCCATGATCCGCTGGGCGGCCTTTTTTCCTGTTTTGCTGCTGGCGCAAGAGCCGGTGATTGAGCGCTATTGTCTGGGTTGCCACAACGCGCAGGCGAAGGCGGCGGGGTTGGCGCTCGATACGGCGAAGGGCGACGACGCCGCAACGTGGGAGAAGGTGCTGCGGCGGGTGCGGGGCCGGACGATGCCGCCGGTGGGTTTGCCGCGGCCGGGAGAGGCCGAGTACGAGGGGCTGGTAGCGCGCCTGGAGAAGAAGCTGGACGCGCGGCCCATGGACCCGGGGCGGACGGACACGTTTCGGCGGTTGAACCGGACGGAGTATCAGAACGCGATTCGGGATCTGCTGGCGGTGGACGTGGACGTGACGGGGCTGTTGCCGGCCGATGATGTGAGCCGGGGGTTTGACAACGTGACGGTGGGCAATCTTTCGCCGACGCTGCTCGAGCGCTACCTGGGCGCGGCGCGGAAGATCAGCCGGCTGGCGATTGGCATTCCGCCCAAGCAGGCGGGGGGTGAGACGGTGATGCTGCCGCCGGACCTGACGCAGGAGGAGCATTTTGAAGGGCTGCCGCTGGGGACGCGGGGCGGGACGGCGGTGCGCTACACGTTTCCGCTGGACGCCGAGTACGAGATTCAAGTGCGGCTGCAGCGGGACCGGAACGAACACGTGGAAGGGCTGCGCGGGCAGCATACGGTGGAACTGCTGCTGGACGGCGAGCGCATTCAGGCGTTTGTGGCCAAGCCGCCGCCGCCAGGCAAGGACCATGCGGGGGTGGACCGGGAGTTCAACGCGCGGGTGCGGGTGAGCGCGGGGCCGCACACGGTGGCCGCGGTGTTTCCGAAACAGGCTTCGGCGATGCTCGAAACCGAGCGGCAGCCCTACCAGGCGCACTTCAACATGGACCGGCATCCGCGGATCACCCCGGCGATTTTTTCGGTGACGGTGAACGGGCCCTACAACGCCAAGGGACCGGGCGATACGCCGAGCCGGCGGGCCATTTTTGTTTGCTCGACGCAGGACGAGGGGTGCGCGACCCGGATTATCAGCCGGCTGGCGCGGCGGGCCTACCGGCGGCCGGTGCGGGCGGCGGACCTGGCCGTGCCGCTGCGTTTTTTCCGGGAAACGCGGGGCAAAGAGGGGTTTGAGGCGGGGATTGAGATGGCGCTACGAGCGGTGTTGGTGAGTCCGGAGTTTCTGTTCCGGGTGGAGCAGGATCCGGCGGGGGTGGCGCCGGGGGCGGCGTACCGGCTGAGCGAGCTGGAGCTGGCTTCGCGGCTTTCCTTCTTCCTGTGGAGCAGCATTCCGGATGAGGAGCTGCTGGGGTTAGCTGAGCGGGGGGAGCTGCGGAAGCCGGGGGTGTTGAGCGCGCAGGTGCGGCGGATGCTGGGCGATGAGCGGTCGCGGATGCTGGTGACCAACTTCGCGGACCAGTGGCTGCAGCTGCGAAACGTGGCGGCGACGACGCCGGATATGCGGTCGTTTCCGGACTTTGACGATAATCTGCGGAAGGCGTTCCGGCGGGAGACGCATCTATTTTTAGAGAGCGTGCTGCGGGAGGACCGGAGCGTAACGGAGCTGCTGCGGGCCAACTACACGTTTTTGAACGAGCGGCTGGCGAAGCACTACGGGGTGCCCCGGGTGTACGGCAGCCGGTTTCGGAAGGTGACCTTTGCCGAGGGGGCGGAGCGGGGCGGGCTGCTGCGGCAGGGGAGCATTTTGACGGTGACGTCGTATGCGACGCGGACTTCGCCGGTGATTCGAGGCAAGTGGGTGCTGGATAACATTCTGGGGGTGCCGCCGCCTCCCCCGCCGCCGAACGTGCCGGCGCTCGAGGAGACGAAGGCGGCGATGAATAAGATGACGGTGCGGGAGCGGCTGGCGGAGCACCGGCGGAACCCGGCGTGCGCGGGGTGCCATAAGCTGATGGACCCGGTGGGGTTTGCGCTCGAGAATTATGACGCGGTGGGGCGTTGGCGGCGGGCGGAGGACGGGGTGCCGGTGGACGTGAGCGGGGGGCTGCCGGACGGGGCGCAGTTTGCGGGGGTGGCGGGGCTTGAGAAGGCTCTGCTGACGCGGCCCGAGCTTTTTGCTACAACCGTTACAGAGAAGCTGTTGACGTACGCGCTGGGCCGCGGGGTGGAGTTTACGGACTCCCCGGCGGTGCGGCAGATTGTCCGGCAGGCTCAGCGCAACAATTTCCGGTTCTCTTCGCTGATTGAGGGGATAGCCGGCAGCCCGTCGTTTCAGATGAGGAGAGCCCAATGATCATCACGAAGAAAGCCCTGCCCCGGCGCGCGCTGCTGCGCGGGATGGGGGCCACGCTGGCGCTGCCGCTGCTCGATGCGATGGCGCCGGCGTTGAGCGCGGCGGCGGCGCCGGTGCGGCGGCTGGGGTATGTCTATATGCCGATGGGCGCGCACATTGCCGAGTGGACGCCGCCGGGGGCGGACCTGCGGACGCTGTCGCCGACGCTGCGGAGTTTGGCGCCGGTGGTGGATTACGTCTCCGTGCTGAGCAATATGGAGCTGCGAAACGCTTATCCGGGGACGCATGCGACGTCGAACGCGGCGTTTTTAAGCGCGGCGACGGCGAAGTGGACCGAGAGTACGGATTATCAACTGGCGACGACAGCGGACCAGGTGGCGGCGCAGCAGATGGGGCAGGGGACGCGGCTGCCTTCGCTTGAGCTGGCGATGGACCTGTTGACGACGGTGGGGCAGTGCGACAACGGCTACGCGTGCGTGTATCAGAACAACCTTTCGTGGTCGTCGCCGACGACACCGCTGCCGGCGGAGGCGCATCCGCGGGTGGCGTTTGAGCGGCTGTTTGGCGACGGGGGCAGCGCGGCGGACCGGCAGGCGGAGTTGCGCAAGGATGCGAGTCTACTCGACTGGATGAGCGCTGATATTGCGCGTTTGCAGCGGAAGCTGGGGGCGCGGGACCGGACGAAGGTGAACGAGTATCTCGATACGGTGCGGGAGGTGGAGCGGCGGATTCAGAAGGCCGAGAAGGCGACGGCGGAGACGAAGCTGCCGGATCTGGACCGGCCGGTGGGGGTGCCGGCCTCCTACGCCGAGCACGCCAAGCTGATGTTTGACTTGCAGGTGCTGGCGCTGCAGGGGGATGTGACGCGGGTGACGACCTTTCAGCTGGCGCGGGAGACGAGCACGCGGACTTACCCGGAGATCGGGGTGCCGGACGCGCACCATCCGTTGACGCACAACGGCGGGGACCCGGAGAAGCTGGCGCGCGTAGCGAAGATCAACGCTTTTCACGTTTCGCTGTTTGCTTATTTCCTTGAGAAGCTGCAGGCGACGCCGGACGGGGACGGGAGTCTGCTGGACCACTCGATTTACCTGTACGGCAGCGGGATGGGGAACGCGGACAAGCATGACCATGTGAACCTGCCGATTCTGGTGGCGGGCGGGTTGGCGGGGCGGAAGGCCGGGGGGCGGCACTTGCGGTACACGAAGCCGGAGCCGGTGGCGAATCTGCATTTGACGCTGCTGGACCGGGTGGGTGTGCGGCTGGACCGGTTTGCCGATAGCACGGGCAGGATTCCGGAATTGACGGCGGTGTAGGGATGCGGCGCTGGGCAGTGGGATTGGTTTTCGCGGGGGTGCTGGCGGCGGCGGACGGGTCGACGCCGCTGCACCGGGCGGCGTATGCGGACGACCTGGCGGCGGTGGAGCGGTTGCTGCGCGGCGGGGCGGACGTGAAGGAGGCGAACCGGTACGGGGTGACGGCGCTGAGCCTGGCGTGCACGAACGGGAACGCGGCGATGGTGGCGCGGCTGCTCGCGGCCGGGGCGGATGCGAACACGGCGCTGCCGGGCGGGGAGACGGCGTTGATGACGGCGGCGCGGACGGGGAGCGTAGAGGCGGTGCGGGCGCTGCTCGGCAAGGGCGCGGACGTGAAGGCGCGGGAGAGCAAATACGGTCAGACGGCGCTGCACTGGGCGGCGGCGGAGGGGCATGCGGACGTGATCGGGGAGTTGGTGAAGGCGGGGGCGGTGGTGGAGGACCGGCTGGACTCCGGCTACACGCCGCTGCTGTTCGCGGTGCGCGAGGGGCGGATTGCGGCGGTGAAGGCGCTGCTGCAGGCGGGGGCGGAGGTGAACGATACAACGCCCGTGGGCGGGCGGCGGACGGCGACGGCGAAGTCGCCGCGGCAGGGGACGTCGGCGCTACTGCTGGCGACGCTGAACGCGCATTATGAGCTGGGCCGGGTGCTGCTCGACGCGGGGGCGAACCCGAACGCCGATGGGCCGGGCTATACGGCGCTGCACGCGGTGACGTGGGTACGGAAGCCGGGGCTGGGGGATAACGACCCGGCGCCGGAGGGTTCGGGCGAGTTGACGAGTCTCGAGTTTGTGAAGGCGCTGGTGGCCAAGGGGGCCGACATCAACGCGCGGATGAGCAAGAAGATTGGGGTGGGGCTGACGGGGTTGAACACGGCCGGGGGGACGGCGTTTTTTCTGGCGGCGCGGACGGCGGACGCGGAGTTGATGCGGCTGCTGGCCCGGTTGGGGGCGGATACGAAGCTGGGTAACGTGGACGGTTCGACGCCGTTGATGGCGGCGGCGGGGTTGGGGACGCGGTCGCCGGGGGAGGATGCGGGGACGGAGGCGGAGGTGATGGAGGCGATTGCGGTGGCGCTCGAGTTGGGCAACGACATTGATGCCGTAGACCAGAACGGGGAGACGGCGATGCACGGGGCGGCGTATAAGAACCTGCCGGGGGCGGTGCGGCTGCTGGCCAAGCGGGGGGCGAAGCGGGAGATCTGGGACCGGAAGAACCGGTTTGGGTGGACGCCGATGCGGATCGCGGAGGGGTACCGGTTTGGGAACTATAAGCCGTCGGATGTGACGATGGCGGCGTTCCGGGAGTTGGAGTAGGGAGTTGGAATAGAGAGCGTCGGCTTCCGCGCGGGGGGTTGATTTAGTACGATTGGCCAACATGATTGGGCAATTGCGGCGCGCGGCGAGTTGGTTGGACGACCGGATGCGGTTTGCAGACATCCGGTGGCAGCGGATGGGGGCGGACGGGCACAATATCGACGCCTGGATCTGGCCGAGCCTGGTGGCGGCGGCGTTGTGGACGGGGATGCCGCGGTGGGGGTGGCGGCTGGGGCTGGGGCTGTTGGTGGTGGTGTTGGCTTACGCGATCTTCCGCGCGGGGCGGCGGCATTTGTTGGTGGTGCAGGTGGCGGTGTTGGGTTTATTGGGAGGAGGGATTTGGATTTGGGGGCCGGAGCGGGCGCCGGAGAACGGCGGGGTGTACCGGCATTTATTGATTCCGGTGACGGTGGTGGTAGGTTGTTCGCTGCTACTGGCGGCGCGGTTGGCGCGGCTTTTGTTTGCGCCGCTGGCGGAGGGTTCGACCTACCGGCGGGGGCTGCGGGTGACGGAGCTGTTTCAATCGCGGGGGCGTACGGAGGCGGTGGGGCGGGAGCTGTTGTGGCAGGTGCTGGCGGGGTTGTTGAGCAGCGGGTTGCTGGTGCTGCTGCCGGCGGCGGTGGCGGTGCTGCTGGCGCCGCCGGCGTTTACTTGGTGGGCGGGGGTGGGGGCGTTGGGGGGGATGGTGTTGGTGGTGTTGTTTGCGGCTTTGAACGAGCGGTTGTACGCGATGGTGCGGATTCTGACGGTGCGGTTTTTCCGGAACGCGGCGTTGGGGGTTTCGCTGTTGCTGATTGCGCTGGGGGCGGCGCGGATGGGAGGGGTGTCGTACGTGACGACGGTGTTTGACGGGGCGACGGGGCTGGAGATTCTGCTGTATCTGGGATTCGCGTACGCGATTACGTGGTGGTACGACTATTGGACGGAGCGGCTGGTGGGGCAGGAGCTGTTGGGATTACTGCGGGAGGAGGAGGGGACGGGTTGCGAGATCCCGTATGGATACGAGGGCCCGGCGGTGACGCGGGTGCCGGCGGACGGGCGGACGGTGGCGCTGCACGGGTTGGGGCGGTTTGTAGCTTTCCGGCCGAATCCGGCGCGGGAGGGGGAGCCGTATTTTGAAGCGTGGGCGTACCGGGATCTGTTTGTGCATTTGGCGGCGACGGCGAACCCGGGCGGGAAGGCGGAGCCGAAGCCGCGGCGGATAGAGCGGCGGCTGAGCCAGTATTTCACGGTGGTGGGTTTGGCGGTGGCGTTGCTGCTGGGGGGCGGGGCGTGGTGGTTGAGCGAGCGGCCGCAGATGGCGGGGCTGGTGGCGGCGGGGGGGCCGGGAGGTGGCGAGAAGCTGGGGGCCTTGATCGGATGTGGGGGTGGGCCACGGATTGTGGTGGCGGCGTCGGGAGGGGGGACGCGGGCGGCGCTGTTTACGGCGGCGGTACTGGAGGGGATCACCGGGCGGGCGCCGGCGGGGTCGATCGTGGCGGGGAGCGGGGTATCGGGCGGTTCGGCGGCGCTGGCGTACTACGCGGGGAAGCGGCCGGAGTTGTTGGGGCGGGAGGTGGGGGCGTGGGACCGGTTTCACGAGAAGATGGCGGAGCCGTATATTGCGGATGTGATTGACCGGGCGTCGGAGTGGCGGATGGTGAAGGGGGGGCGGCTGGGGATGCTGCTGGCGGAGAGTTTCGGGCGGCGATGGGGGTTGGGGGAGCGGCAGCGGATGGGTCAGGTGCGGGATTTCGGGTTGATTTTGAACACGACGCTGGCGGGACGGCTTCGGCGTGGGGCGGGGGTCGGGGAGGCGTCGCTGGCGGATGTGGCGGGGGGGCGGCTGGTGTTGACGAACCTGGCGCTGCGGGAGGCGTTTCCGCCGGTGCAACTGCCGTTTGTACCGGAGGAGCCGCTGCCGGTGATTGTGGACGATCCGGCGACGGGGCTGGATGCGGCGGCGGCGCTGAGCGCAAACTTTCCGCCGGTGTTTTCGAACGCGGCGGTGGACGTGGGGAGGCGGGATCGGTATTGGGTGACCGACGGGGGAGCGGCGGATAACCGGGGCCTGGAGATGCTGCTGTACGCGCTGCGGGCGGAGACACTGCCGTGTGCGACGCCGCCGGAGATTCATGTGGTGGTGATTGAAGCCTCCGGGGCGAGCGGGCGGTACAGCCAGGACCGGGGGATTGGTTCGGCGATGGGGGCGGGGGCGGTATTTGCCGGGCAGTTGAACGTGGAGCTGGCGAGGCAGTTGCGGGGGGTGCGGTTTCACTTGGTGGCGATGCCGGTGGCGTTGCGGACGGCGGAGGCGTTCGGGACGCATTGGATGCTGCAGCCGTATATTGCGGTGAGGACGAAGGCGGGCGAGGAGGTGTTTGGGGGGCAGGAGGTGGTGCGGGCTTTGCGGGGGAGTTATGGGTGCCGGGCGGGAGCGGCGCCGGAGGGTTTGCGGGCGCTGATTGCGGAGTCGCCGGAGTTTCAGAGGGGGTGGTGCGAGCTGGTGGGGGCGTTGGGGGGAACCGGGTGCGGGTGTGCGCCGTAGGCGGGTGACTGGTAGGGTATGCTGGCGGCATGGATTTGGAACTGCGAGATCATGTGGCGGTGGTGACGGGCGGGGCGAGCGGCATTGGGCTGGCTTGCGTGGAGGCATTGGAGCGGGAGGGATGCCGGGTGGCGGTGTGGGACCGGCAGGGGCCGCGGAGCGTGGACGTGAGCGTGCTTGAGTCGGTGCAGGAGGCGCTACGGGAGACGGAGGCGCGGCTGGGTCCGGTGCGGCATTTGGTGCATGCTGCGGCGATGGGGTCGGGGAAGTTTGGGTTTCCGTTTTTGAATCTGGCGCCGGGGGACTGGCCGCGGGTGCTGGAGGTGAACATTCTGGGGATGGTGAACGTGGCGCAGGCGCTGGCGCCGGGAATGATGGAGCGGCGGGCGGGGACGATGGTGTTCTTGGCGTCGGTGGCGGGGCAGATCGGGTCGCAGACGGATCCGCCGTATTCGGCGAGCAAGGCGGCGAATATCAACTTTGCGCAGTGTTTGGCGAAGGACCTGGCGCCGTACGAGGTGCGGGTGAATACAGTGAACCCGGGGATGGTGAGGACGCCGCTGAACCGGGCGGTTTGGCAGGCGTGGCATGAGCAGCAGCCGGCGGAGAAGCGGCGGACGTACGAGGAGTGGGCGGGGGAGAAGGTGAGGGCGGTGGCGCCTTTAGGGCGGTGGCAGGAGCCGGCCGAGATTGCGGATATGGTGGTGTTTTTGTCGTCGGCGCGGGCGCGGTCCGTGACGGGGCAGACGATTAACGTGGATGGAGGGCAGGTGATGCACTGGTAGGGGTCCAGCGGGCGATGGCGGCGCTGAGGGTGGCGAGGTCGATGGGTTTGGTAAGGTAGTCGGCCATGCCGGCGGCGAGGCAGCGTTCGCGGTCGCCCTGCATGGCGTTGGCGGTGATGGCGAGGATGGGGATGCGTTCGCTTTCCGACCAGCGTTGTTGGAGGGCGCGGGCGGTGGCGAGGCCGTCCATGCCGGGCATTTCCCAGTCCATGAGGATGAGGTCGAAGGGGCGGGTGGTGGTGATGGCGAGGGCTTCTTCGCCGGAGTTGACGAGGGTGGGCTGGCAGCCGAGTTTTGTGAGCATGAGTTCGAGGACGCGGCGGTTGACGGGGTTATCTTCGACGACGAGGACGCGGGAGGATTTGAGGGGAAGACGAGCCAGGCGGGCGGCGGTGGTTTCGAGGGCAGGGACGCGGGCGAAGGGCAGAGAGAGGGTAAAGACGGAGCCTTTTCCCGTTGCGGAAGCGAGCGTGAGGCTGCCGCCCATGATTTCGGCGAGGCGCCGGGAGATGGCAAGGCCGAGGCCGGAGCCGCCGCGCCAGCGGGCGATGGGATCTTCGCCCTGGGTGAAGACTTCGAAGAGGCGGTGCTGGTCTTCCGGGGAGATACCGATGCCGGTGTCGGCGATGGTGAAGCTGGCGAGGAGGTCCTGGGGGCCGCAGGGTTGGACGGAGAGGCTGATGGTGACTTCGCCGTGGTCGGTGAACTTGATGGCGTTGCTGACGAGGTTGACGAGGATTTGGCGGAGACGGAGTTCGTCGGCGGAGACCAGGAGCAGGTCGTCCGGGAGGGGGCCGAGGTGGAGGCGGATGCCCTTTTCGATGGCGCGGGCGCGGAAGAGGCGTTCGACCTCATGGAGCTGGGCGGGGAGGGAGAGGGGGGCGAGGCGGATATCGATTTTGCCGGATTCGACTTTGGCGAGGTCGAGGATTTCGTTGAGGAGACCGAGGAGGGCTTCGGCGGATTCATCGATGGTGGTGGCGAGTTCACGCTGGGCGGGGGAGAGGCTGGTTTGGAGGAGGAGGCCGGCCATGCCGAGGATGCCGTTCATAGGGGTACGGATCTCGTGGCTCATTTTGGCGAGGAAGGCGGATTTGGCGCGGTTGGCGGCTTCGGCGGAAAGGCGGGCGCGGCGGAGGCGCAGGGTTTGCCAGACGAGGAGGAGGCAGGCGAGGGCGAGGGCGGAGAGGCCGTACCAGAGCTGGTGGGTGCGGCGACCGGATTCGAGGAACTCGGAGATGGTGAACAGCTGGCTGGAGGTGGCGATGCCCCAGTTGAAGCTGATGGAGGCGAAGCGGCCGCTGCGGGTCATGCGGTTGAGTTCTTCGCGGAGTTGGTTGGCGACGCGGGTGGCTTCGCCGTCGCGGGAGTTGGCGGCGATGGAGAACACGAGGTCCCAATTGGGGAGGGTGTGGAGGGCGATGCGGCGGGCACCGCAGGAGGGTGGTTTCGAGGAGAGTACGCCGTCGCTCATGCCTTCGGCGACGAGAGCGGCGTCGGCCTGGCCGCGGCAGAAGGCGTCGAAAGCGGCGAGCTGATCCTGGACCTCGACTTCGATGGCGCCTGGGGCGATGCGTTGGCTCCAGCTGGCGGCCTGGCCGCCGCAGGCGCGGGCGAGGCGGAGGCCGGCCCATTTGGTGGGGAGGGGACGGGATTCGGCGGTGATGAGCCAGTAGGCGAGGCGGTGGTAGGGTGCGGTGAAGTGGAGGTGTTGGGGGAGGTCCGGGGATGGCGAGAGGATCGGCCAAATGTCGATCCGTTTGGCGGCGAAGGCGGCGGCGGGGCCTTCGTTGGCCGGTACCCAATCGAGTTGGATCTTGAGATTGTGGGCGGCTTCCTGGAGTCCTTCGGGTATGGGTCCGATGGGCCGTCCCTGGGGTGAGAGGTTCATGGCGGGAGGCAGGGCGCTGAAGCCGACGCGGTAGACGCGGGTGTGATCGACGGGAAGGTGGTTTTCGAGGAGGAGGTAAGGGCCCGCGCCGAGGACGGCGATGATGGCGAGGCGCCCGATCCAGGGTCGGCGAGGAGACATAGTACGCTGGTCATCTTAGCAGGGCGGGTAGCAAAAAGGGCCTCCCTTGCCAGGAGGCCCTTTTTGTTGATGCGGCGATGCGTTGCGACGGTTGGCTAGAAGAGGAACTTCAGGCCGAACTGCTGCTGGCGCATGTTGGTGGCGGTGCCGGTGATGTTGCCGAAGTTGGTGGCGCCCACAACAAAGGAGGTGTTGGGGTTGCCGAAGTTCGGATGGTTAAGGGTGTTGAAGGTCTCCCAACGGAACTGGAGTTTCAAGCTTTCGGTGATGGTGAAGTTCTTGAAGAGGCTCCAATCGAAGTTGACTTGGCCCGGGCCACGCAGGAAGTTACGGGGCGTGTTGCCATAGGTGAATTCGGCGGGAAGGGCGAAGCCGCTGATGTTGACACAGTTGACGAGCTTGCCGCTGCCGCAGTTGACGGTGATGGGCGTGCCGGAGAAGTTGGCGCGCTGAGTACCCTGGCCGACATTGGCGCGGTCGACCGCGAGAACGGCGCTGAAGGGCAGGCCGGACTGGATGGTGGTGATGCCATTCATCTGCCAGCCGCCGAGCGCGTTCTTCAGGAACTTGCTCGAGGAGTTGGCAAAGAGCGGAATCTCATAGTTATAGCTGGCCACGGTGCGATGGGGGATATCCCAGTTGGCGCGGCCGTAGTCGAGGCGCCAGTTGAAGGGATCCATGACGTTGGAGCCGCTGTTGGAGTCGGTGGCGACGTCGAGGACCTTCGAGTAGGTGTAGCTGAAGAGGGTGGTGAGACCCTTGAAGCCGTTCTGGCGGTAGACGAGGCTGAGACCGTTGTATTTGGAGTTCAGGTCGTTGGTGATCTGCCGGATGACGGCGAAGCGCGGGTTGGGACGGCGATCGTTGATGCTGCCCGGGCCCGGCCGCGGCGTGTTGAGGAAGAAGCTGCGGTCGAGGTGGTAGGCGTAGTTGCCGAGGTACTCGACGGCGATGCCGGCGGAGCGCCAGAGGCCGCGCTCAATGCTGAGGCTCCACTGGTTCATCGAACCGTTGGGCAGATAGGGGCTGATGTGGAACGCGTTGGGCCGCGCCGAAAGGGTACCACCCGCCGCGGGGAGGGGGTTCGACAGGGTGAGCGCGTTCGAGGGGAGAATGCCATTGACGAGCGAGTTATTGAAGGTGAAAATGGTCGAGAACGGCGGATTGGTGGTGGCCAGAGTGAAGGAGTTCATCTGGTTGGGGTTGTAGTAGAGCCCGAAGCCACCGCGGATGACGAACTTCGACGGCATGCGGTAGGCAAAGCCGAAGCGCGGCGCGAAGTTGTTGCGGTCGGCCTGGTGGTAGGGGATCTTCGAGGGGACGGTGCCCGGGATAAAGGCCGTCTGCTCGGGATTGAGGATGGTGCCGTTGCCGGTGGTGGACTGGGGCACGATGGGGAGTTCGTAGCGAATACCCAGGGTGAGGGTAAGGCGGTTCGAAACCTGCCACTTATCCTGCACGAAGAAGCCGTGGCGCCACTGTGCGCCGCCGCCGGGGACGAGCGGGCCGGGCGTCGTGATGTTCTGGGGCAGGCCGAGCATGAAGTCGGCCGGGGCGTAGCCGGTGAGCTGGCCGTTGAAGCCGAAGCCGCCGCGGGGGTTGTTGTTAGCCGTGCGGTTGGTGATGACCTGGCGGCTATCGATACCGAAGGCGATGTTGTGGGCCGATTTCAGGATGCTGGTGGTGTTGGAGAGCTGGCGGGTGGCGTCCTGCTGGAACCAGTTGGTGGAGCTCATGTTCTGACCGCCGATCGCCATGTAGTTGGCGATGCCGAGCGAGGGCAGGCCAGGGTTGGAGGCGGAAGTCGCAAAGCCGGGGATGCCGAGGTCGGTGCCGGCGGTGGCCGGGAAGCGCTTGCCAGGGGTGAAGAAGTTCAGGGCATCGATGGTGGTGTACTGGTCGCCGTAGCGGAAGTCATTCACAATCGAGGAGCTGAAGATCCGGGTATAGCCGATGACGTAGTTGCGATCGCCGACCGGCTGTTCCGAGCCGTTGAACGGGTTGGAGTTCTCGTTGAACAGGAGGGTGGAGTTGGTGACGTAGCGGAAGAAGAACCGGTTGTTCTCGCCGATGGACTGGTCCAAACGGCCAACATACTGCCGACCGGTATTGTTGGCGGCGACGTTGGTGTTGAAGTTCTGCAGCAGGCCCGGGCCGTTGGGCAGGGGCATGTAGGCCAGAGAACGGGTGGCCTGGGGGGCGATCCGGTTGCTGGGGATGATGTTGCCGGGGAAGGGGTTGCCGGTGAGGGGGTCGCGTGCGATGGTGGTGGTTTCGCTGAAATTGCCCTGGCGCATCAACGGGGTAAAGACGCTATCGATGGTCGGACCCTGAGAGACGAGACGAAGGTCTTCCCAACCGAACATGAAGAAGGTCTTGTTTTTGCCGTTGTAGAGTTTCGGTATCACGACGGGACCATTGAACTGCACGCCGAACTGGTTCTGGCGCAGGGGCGGCTTGCTGCGGCCCTGGGGAAGAAAGAAGGGTTTGGCGTCGAGCACCTGGTTGCGGAGGAACTCATAGGCGGCGCCGTGGAAGTTGTTGGTGCCGGACTTGGTGATCATGTTGACCTGGACGCCGAGGTAGCCGCCGTACTGGGCGGGGTAGGTGCCGGTCTGGACCTGCACTTCGGCGACGGCGTCGACGGAGGGGCGTAGCGTGGTGGTGGTGATGAGGTTCGACATGATGCTGACGCCGTCGAGGGAGACGCTGTTGGTGATTTCGCGCAAGCCGGCGCCGATGTAGGCTTCACCGCCACCGGGGTTGCTGGTGCCGCGGGCGCCGAAGATGACGCCGGGGGTGGTAATGGCCAGGCGCATGGGGTTGCGGCCATTGAGGGGGAGTTCGGCCGTGCTCTTGGTGGAGATGACTTCGTTCATCGACGCTTCGTCGGTCTTGATCGGCGGAATATCAGCGGTGACTTCGACGCGGGTATCGACCGAGCCGACCTTGAGAGCGAAGTCGGAACGAACAGTTTGGTTCGCGCTGAGGCTGATGTCCTTGGTGCTGCTGGTGCTGAAGCCGGTTTTCTGGACGGTGACGGTGTAGACGCCGGCCTTGAGGAACTGGAATTCGTAGTTGCCCGTGTCGTTGGATGTGGCGTTTACCGATTCCCCAGTATTTTGGTTGAGGGCGGTGACCTGGGCGCCGGCGATGCTGGCTCCGGAGGCGTCAGCGACGTTGCCGACGATCGAGGTGTTGCTGGCGAGCTGGGCCAAACCGGGGAGAGCGAGAGCGAAACACAGCAGAGCTGGGGAAGACCAGCGTTGCGCGGGTAGCTTCATTATAAATAGACCTCCAGAAGGATAGGGTTCAAGAGATGGACCCTTGTCATTCCAGGTTAACACTTCGAGCCGAGCGGGGTTTCCGGCCTGCACGGAGATTTTCCAATTGAAACGGTCTGCCGGCAGGCGGCCGCTCTACTCCGTCTGCGTCGCGAAGATGAGGCCGCTGGGGAGCTCCTCGCCGAACAGGCGGGCGAGGGATTCGGCAGAATCGGAGGACTTGCCTTCGAGGCGGTCGAGGAGCGGCGCGGCGTCCTTGTGGGACCGGAGACGGGAGGCGGCGAGGTTGAGGGTGGCGGGCAGGACATCGAGGGTAGCGTTGCCCGTTTTTTGACAGAGCGCGACGAGGGTATCGGGAACGGCCGCGTGGGGCTGCTTGGCGAGTTGTTCGGCCCAGCGGGCGATGGTGGCGGCGGGCAGCACCAGATTCAGGGGCCCGTAGAAGAGTTTGCGGGCGCCAATGCGGCTGAGGCACCACAAATCGGTGTCCGGGTGCGTCGACTGGTTGTTGCGCAGACGCTTGAGGCAGGCCTCGCCGAGTTCGGTGCGGGTGCCGGCGGGCAGGTGTTCGAGGCTGGCCGCGGTGCGCCAGAGTTCGCGCTGCAGGCTGGGATTGATCCGGGGCGCCTTCTTGTTGCCTTTCGGGAGAATCTGGTTGGCGATGCGCTGATAGATATCCGTCTGCTGGTTGCGGTTGAGGCCCCCGGCGACGCGGCCCCAGAAGATCCACCACTCAATTTCCGGCTGCACCTGATTGCCGAACGCGAGGCCGGCGGCATAGACCCGCCGGGCCTGTTCAATCCGGAGTTCGTCGCCGGGGAAGCCGAAGCCCGGCCGCAGACAGAGGCCGGCGAGGTTCAACCAGCGGGATTCGTGGGCGGCGGAGCGCTTGCGGCCATCGGCGAGCTGGAGAAAGAGATCGGCAAAGCGGCGAATGACGCTCAAGGGCCAACTGGCGCGACCGAGGCCGAGGAGTTGTTCGAGTTTGGCGGGTAGCTCTTCGGGCGGGAGGGCGCCGGCGGCGAAGGTCTGGCGGATCAGCTCCTCGCCCTGGGCGACGGCTTCGTCGGCAATGACGGTGGCGGCGCGCTGCGCCGTAGGGATGGCGGATTTGCGGAGTTCGAACTGGAGACGCCAGCGGTTGTCGCTGATTTTTGAATCACACCAGATTTCGAGCGTGCCGACGGCGGTGAGTTTAGCGCCGAGCCGGACGGGGACGAGCCGCTCACCGGTGGGTTTGCCGAAGCGGATGAGGGCCTGAAGCGGGGCGTGGGCGTGGAGTTCGGGTTCGGCGGAGAGGTCGACCACGTCGCCGATGTGATCTTCCGTACGGTGCAGCGAGCTGTAGAGGCGGAAGCTGACGGGCCGGTTAGCGACGAGTTGGAGGCCTGCGTGGTCGATGGACATCTCGGCGCCCTCTTCGCTGCCGCGGGGGGCGAGGCAGATGGACTGCTTGCGGTCCGGCGACAGGCCGATGAAGTAAGCCCGGGGGAGGCCGCCGCGGACGAGGACGCCCTTGCCGCCGGTGCGGACGTTGGCGTAGTAGGCGGCGCCGACGGCGACGGCGAGATCGAGGTCGCGGTTTTCGAAGATGGCCGGGCGCTTGGCGAACCAGTGTTCGAGCACGTCGGCGACGCGCTGACGGAGGAGTTCCGGGATGAAGAAGCCGCCGTTGAACAGGATGGCGTCGGGTCCGTCGGTGATGCCGTTGTCGGTGAGGAAGGCGGCCAGATGCTTGGTGACGGCGGGGTCGGAGACATAGGGCAGGCCGAGTTCGCGGAACAGGCTGCGCTTGTCGTCCTTCGGCCGTTCAGTGAGCGGGGCGGCGGGCAGGAAGCCGTCGAGGGCGAGCTCGAGGGCTTCCGAGCGGAGAATCTCGGAGCGGAGGGTGCCGCCGATGAGCGAGCTGCCGGCACCGAGGACCGTGATCTCCACCTTGTCGAGATTGGGTTCGTTCAGCAAACGTTCTTTGGCAGCGGCGCACTGGCGCCGGAGGGCTGAGCGCTGGCGGAGGGAGAGCTGTTGGCCGAGTTTGGCTTCGACGAGCCAGGCGAGGGTGAGGTCGAGGTTATCGCCGCCGAGGAGGAGGTGTTTGCCGACAGCGGTGCGGGTGAACTCGACGAGGTCGCCGGTGCGGGAGACCTTGATGAGGGTGAAGTCGCTGGTGCCGCCGCCGACGTCGCAGACGAGGACGGTCTGGCCGTCGAAGAGCTGCTTTTGCGAGGCGGTGAGGTGGTTGGCGATCCAGGAGTAGAAGGCGGCGGCGGGCTCTTCGATGAGCGTGATGTTTTCAAGGCCCGCCTGGGCGGCGGCCTGGACGGTGAGTTCGCGGGCCTCCTGGTCAAAGGACGCGGGGACGGTGAGGACGATGTCCTGGGCGGCGAGCGGGGTTTCCGGATGAGCGGTGTCCCAGGCTTCGCGGATGTGGCGGAGGAAGGCGGCGGAGACTTCGACGGGGGAGAGTTCGCGGGCTTCGGGTTGGGCTTCCCAAGGGAGGATTTTGGCCGAGCGGTCGACGTCGGGGTTGGAGAGCCAGCTCTTGGCCGAGTGGACGGAGCGGGTGGGGGTGAGGGCGCCCTGTTCGCGGGCGTAGGCGCCGACGTAGGTCTGGTCGGCGAGGTAGAGGAAGCTGGGGAGGGTGCGGAGCTTTTCGAGGCGGCCCGGAGCGGTGAACTGGGGGATCTCGAAGACGCTGATGGCAGCGTCGTCGCTGGAGGGGTCCCAGTAGGCGAGGGCAGAGTTGGTGGTGCCGAGGTCGATACCGATCTTCATGAGCGTAGGTTGAATTCGAGTTTCCAGCGTTGTCCGCCGGCGGCAACGCAGTAGATTTCGAGCATGCCGGTTTCGGTGACCTGCGCTTCGAGCGAAACACGGGCCGGAGCGCCGGAGAGGGTAACTTCCATGGGGGCCAGCTCTTCGACGCCCGGGGGGATGGGGTCGAGGAGGTCGCCGGGCTGGTCGCCTTTCCGGGTGGTGGAGGAGAAGAAGCGGAACTCGGCCGGCTCGCCGGTGCGGAGGGAGAACTCGTATTTGGGCAGGGCGACAGCCGAGCCTTCTTCGAGGCCGAAGGGGACGACGGTCAGCGCTTTCAGGGGCGCCGGGAGGCCGGGGACGGCGGGCATGGCGGATTCGATGCCGAGGTAATAGGTGCGGGGCACGCCACCGCGGATGCGGAGGCCGCGGCCCTGGCGGGCGGGGCCGTAGTAGGCCGCGCCGCGGGCGACGGCGTGCATGAGGTCTTCACCGCTGAGGACTTCGACGGGCGCAGGCAGCCAGGAGTTGAGGACGGCGAGCAGTCGCTCGCGGAGCAGCGGGGCGTGGAAGACACCGCCATTGAACAGGACGTGGGTGGGCTGCTGGCCGCGGAGGAAGGCGGCGAGATGGCGGGTGATGGCGGGGTCGGAGGCGTAGGGGAGGCCGACCTCCTGCAGGGCGGCGCGGCGGGGGCGGGCGGGGACGTCGGCGGGCGTGGCGGGGGGGAAGAAGCCGTCGAGGAGGACCTGTTCGAGGGTGGTGCGGCGGAGGGCGGCTTTGAGGGTACCGCCGATGAGGCCGGTGCCGCGGCCGAGGATGGTGACGGGCTCTTCGGCCTGGTTGGCGCCGGGGGCGAGGAGCTTTTCTTTGGCGACGCGGCAGCGCTGCCAGAGGGCGTGGAGCTGGGCGGCGTCGAGTTTCGGCATCTCCGCTTCGACGGCGCGGGCGAGGGCGAGGTCCATGTTGTCGCCGCCGAGGAGGATGTGTTCGCCGACGGCGATGCGTTCGAGGGCGAGTTCGCCCGCGTCGTCGGTGACGCGGATGAGGGTGAAGTCGGTGGTGCCGCCGCCGATGTCGATAACGAGGATAAGGGCGCCGGGGTGGATGCGTTCGCGCCAGTCGGGGTGGCGTTCGAGCCAGGCGTAGAAGGCGGCCTGGGGCTCTTCGAGGAGGACGGGGGTGGGGTAGCCGGCCTGTTGGGCGGCTTCGAGGGTGAGGTTGCGGGCGGCGGCGTCGAAGGAGGCCGGGACGGTGAGGAGGACGTTGTGGGTGTCGAAGTCCGGGGTGGCGGCGCGGAGGTGGGCGAGGTAGGCGCGGCTGGCTTCGACAGCGGAAAGGTGGGGCATGTCGGCGGCGACAGCGAGCCAGGATTTAGCGGAGTGGACGAAGCGGGCGGGGTTTTCGGGGCCGCGCTTTTTGGCCAGTTCGCCGGTTACATAGGGCGGGTTTTCGTCCCAGGGCAGGGCGAGGGCGCCGGGGGCGAACTCGTTGGGGCGAGGGAGATAGAGACAGGAGGGCAGCAACGATTCGGCGCGGACTTCACCCGGGTTGACGAGTTGGGGAATGCCGAGGAGTTCCACCCCGGCTTCGGCGGCGCGCGCAACGGCACAGTTGGTTGTGCCGAGGTCGATGCCAAGGGTTGGCTGCATGCTATTCAATTTCGATTTCGGCGGGGGCGAGGATGTGGACGGACATGGCCGGCTTCACTTCGGGCAGGTCGACCTTCGAGGCATGCCAGCCCTTGTGGCGGAGGGTGCCGCCCTGGGGTTTGCCCTGGGCCGGGACGTTGCCGAGGAACTTGAGGGCGGCGTTGTCTTTGGCGAGGGGGCCGGCGGCGCGCGTTTCTGTGTAGGTGCCTTCGACGCCGTCGATGATGGGCGAGAGGGTGAGATAGCGGCCGATGGCTTTGCCGGCTTGTTCGTGGAGGGTGCGGACGGCGGCGCCGACCTGATCGTCCTGGTAAGCCGAGATATCTTCCATGAGGAAGTCGACGAGGCGGGCTTCGCGCTGGAGGATGCCGAGCATTTGGAGGGCGCCGTCGCTGGTTTTCGCGACGGGGACCGGGGCGGCCTTCGGCTCCGGGTTCTTCTCGACGGCCTTGGTGTATCCGTAGGTTTTGGCTACGTCAGGGGGGAGGGTTCCGGAAAAGAGGATTCCGAAGAACGATGAGATGGCGTCAGCAATACGAGACAACGAAAAGCTCCTGAATCCTTCAGGATACACCGTGCGCTACTGGACGGGTCCATCGACCGGCCAATCGGCGAGCAGGTCGGGGGTGACCTGCTGGCGTGGGCGGGAGTTGGATTCCCGGGCGATGAGAAGGCTGCGCTCGGCGGTGACGATGGTGGACTGGTAGGATTTCTGGGCGCGGTCGAGGTCTTCGGCGCGGATGCCGCTGGCGACGAACTGGTCGCGGAAGCGTTCGTAGCGTTCGATTTTGAACAGCGCGTGGATGATCATGTCGCAATCGAACTGCTCGACGATGTTTTCGGGCTGCCAGCGGTCCCAGACCTGGTCGGTGATCTGCTGAACGCGTTCGATGGTTTCGCCGGGGAGGAGGGTGATGGAGAGGTGACCGATGCGGATCGTGGGCAAGCGACGGCGGGACTTGGAGTTCGGCGGCATCGGAGCGGATCAAGTTAGTTATAGCAGGACCGGGGCGGCGGCGGGAGAACTAAGCGTGCTGCGAGAGCGAGCGGGCGCCTGGGATGACGGTGGCTTGTTTGAGTTTGGCAAGTTCGCGGCGGGCGACGATAGACCACTGGCTGTTGGGGTCGAGCTTGAGGTAGGTGCTCCAGTATTGAACAGCCTGCAGCACGTCGCCCGAGGTTTGATGGAGGAGGGCGAGGTTGTAGTAGACGTCAGCGTACTGGGGGTTGAGGCGGAGGGCGGCGTGGTAGTGGGTGAGAGCGGGGAGTCTATCGCCGCGTTCATCGTAGAGGTTCGCGAGATTGAAGTGGGCGAGGGCGTATTCGGGGTCGGCCTTGACGGCTTTGCGGTAGTGGTCTTCGGCCTGGGCCCAGCGGCGCTGGTGGAAGCAGATGGTGCCGAGATTGACGTGGGCGCCGGCGGCTTGGGGATTGAGGGCGATTGCCCTTTCGTAGGCGAGGATGGCTTGTTCGCTGGGACCGCCGGCCTGCTCGACTTCGAGGCCGCGCTGGAACCACTCGTCCGCTTCGGCGAGTTTTTTTTGGCGGTCTTCGATTTTACGGCCTTCGGGGCGGCTGAAGGGGCGGAGCTTTTGCAGGGCGGCGGCATCGAAATCGAGGAGGAGCTGGCCGGAGAGCGAGTCCATTTTCTGGCCGCCGAGGTGGACGCCGATGCGCTTGCCGTCGAGGAAGACCTTGAGCTCGGTGAAGGGATTGGCGATGTGCTGCAGGCGTTCGCGCAGCGATTGAAAGCTGCGGCGGACGCGGGCAACGGGGACTTTTTTTTCGCGGAGCGAGTTGAGAGCGCGGAGGGCGAGTAAGTCGCCAAGGCCGTAGCGTTCCTGCTGCGGGATGAGGCCCTGCTGTTCCCAACAGCGGAGATGGCGTTCCGTCACCGACAGGACGCGTCGTACTTGATCGCGAGTCCAGGACTGCTGCGTAACCACGTTTCTGGACTGAGCATATCATGCTCTGCTGTGAGGAGATTGTGGAAAACTACAAAATCTTGTGGGAGAGCGGGCGGGAGACCCTATCAGGAGTATCCTAGGCGCCGACGTAGCGGGAGTAGAGGCTGCGGGCGACGCCGATATCCTGGGTACCTTTGATGATGGCGCGTCCGTCGGCGAACAGGGTGAGTTCGTAGGGATCGAGGAAGAAGCGGAGGGCGAAATCGTTGCGGCGGACGGTGCCGAGGGGGGCGAGTCGGTCGGCGAGGGCAGCGAGGTCGAGGGGGCGGTTGCGTTCGTGGATTTGGACGGCGTTGCGGCCGCAGAGGCTGATGGGGGCGCGGCGGGCGCCGTCGAGATAGACGAACTCGCGGCGGCCGCAGGCGGGGCAGTTGGGATCGGCCGGGGGCTGGTCGAGTTGGCGGATGTGGCCGGACCAGACGTCGATAGTGGTCAGTTTGGGGGTGGGGAGCGAGCCCGAGAGGAGGCGGAGGGCCATGGCCGATTGGAGGGCGGCAATGGTGGAGGTGATGGCGCCGAGGACGCCGTCGGTTTCGCAGGTGGGTTGGGCGCCGGAGGGGGGCGCGGGATAGACGCACTGGAGGCAGGAGGTTTGGCCGGGGAGGATGGGCATGGTGAGGCCGTAGCTGCCGACGGCGGCGCCGTAGATCCAGGGGATCTGGTGGGCGAGGGCGAAGTCGTTGATGAGATAGCGAGTTTCGAAGTTGTCGGTGCCGTCGAGGATGAGGTCGACGCCGGCGAGGAGGTCGTCGGCGTTGGCCGGGGTGAGGTCGGCGATGAGGGGATCGACGTGGATGGTGGAGTTGAAGCGGGCGATGGCGCGAGCGGCGGCGGCGGCTTTGGGGAGGGCTTCGGTGGCGTCGGCTTCGTCATAAAGCCATTGGCGCTGGAGGTTGGAGGCTTCGACGTAGTCGCGGTCGATGAGGCGGAGGAGGCCGACGCCGGCGCGGGCGAGGGAGGCGGCCTGGAAGGAGCCGAGGGCGCCGCAGCCGACGATGGCGACGCGGGAGGCGAGGAGTCGTTCCTGGCCGGCTTCACCGATGGGGGCGAAGAGGATTTGGCGGGAGTAGCGTTCCCGCTGCTGACTGGTCATGCTGGTTTGATTGTGGGGCTCGGCGGGGGCTTTCAGCAACCCGCGGCGAGCAGCCAGGGATTCGCGGTGAGGTAGCGGACGGTGCGGCGGACGGCGGCTTCGGGGCTGGTTTGGGGCCGCCATCCGAGGCTGGTCAGTTTCGAGCAGTCCAGGTGGAGCGTGGGCGCCGCGCTGCGCGTGATGGCCGGAGGGGGGTGGTAGTGGATCACGGGGTCGAGTCCCAATTCGCTGGTCGTCCAGGCGATGGCATCGGCGAGGGAGTGATGGGAGAGGGCGCCGACGTTGAAGATTTCGGCCGGAGCGGTGGCGTGGGGGAGGGCGAGGAGCATAGCGTCGACGCAGTCGGCTACGTCGAGGTAGCCGCGGCGGAGAGCGGGGTCGCCGGGGACGTCGAGGCGTCCGGGATGGTGGTGGAGCTGGCGGCAGAAGCGGAACAGGTGGCCATGGGATTGGCGCTCACCGACGATAGTCGCGGGGCGGCGGAGGAGAGCGCGGAGGCCGTAGGTATGGGCGTAGGCGGTGATGAAAGCTTCGGCGGCCAGTTTGGAGGCGGACAGGAGCGTGGTTTGGTCCGAAAGCGGGGCGGTTTCCGGGGTGGGTACGAGTGTGTTGGCGCCGTACAGGCTGGCGGTGCTCGCATAGATGAGGGTGGCAATGCGATGGCGGCGCATCGCTTCGAGGACGTTCCAGGTGACGATGACGTTCTGGTCGAGGTCGCGGCGCGGAAACTCGGCACCATCGTGGAGATTGGAGTGGGCGGCGAGATGGAAGACGGCATCGACGCCCTGGCAGGCCTCGGAGACGGTCGTAAAGTCGAACAGGTCGCCGAGCACCAGTTGGAAGCGAGGGGAGGCGCAGGCATGGTCGAGAAATTCGCGCTTTCCCGTTATGTAGTTATCAATGCCGATAACTTCGTGGCCATCCGCAAGCAAGCGGTCGACCGTCTGACTACCCAAAAACCCGGCCGCGCCGGTGACTAAAGAACGCAAACTTGGACCTTGCCGACTGAGGGAAGTCTACCATACGGCCTCTTACTCGTTGCGCAGGATTTCGAGAGGCTTCTGGCGCAGGATACGGAAGCTGGCGAGCCAGCCGGCGGCGAGGGCGATGAGGGCGCTGGCGACGATGGCCGCGAGGTTGGGCCACAGCGAGAAAACGAAGCGGGCGTCGAGCAGGCGGGTGAGGAGCAGGCTCGAGAAGGCGCTGGCGAGCAGGCTGCCCAGGAGTCCGGCGACCCCGCCGAGCAGGAGGAATTCGACGGTGAAGGTGCCGGCGATGCGGCGGCGGGTGGCGCCGAGAGTCTTGAGAATGACGACTTCCCGGACGCGGCGCAGGCGGGAGCCGGCAACGCTCGAGGCGAGGATGATGACGCCGGCCAGAATGGAGAAGGCCGAGATGGAGCGGACGACGAGGGCGACCTGGTCGACGACCTCCTGGACGCGGTCGAGCACGTCGGCCAGATTGAGCATGGTGATGGCGGGGAACTTCTGAAACGATAGTTTTTGGAGCTGCGGGATCTGCGCGGGGGCGACCCGGGCGGCGCCGAAGTAAAGCATGGGGACCTGGCGGAGTGAGTCCGGGCTGGTGATGAACTCGGCGTTCGCGCCGGGGCCAACGGCTTCGGTGCGGAAGATAGCGGCGACGCGCAGGGCGAGACGGCGGCCGGCGCACTCCCATTCCATGACGGCGCCGGGCGCCAGGCCCAGCAGGCGGGCGGTTTCTTGATTGACGGCGATTTCGGGCCGGTCCGGGGACCAGGTTTTCCACCACGCGCCGGCGAGGATTTCGGTCTGTTTGGGGAGTTCGGCACTCCAGGTGAGATTGCGGGCGCGGAGGAAGCGTTTGGCGGGGCCTTCGACGGCGATCTTCTCGATGGGTTTACCGTCAATGGCCTTGAGGCGGCCGCTGGCCGAGGCGGAGACGACGATTTCGCCCTGGACGCCGGGGCCCTTTTCGAGGAAGGCTTTGACGGCGGCGCGGTCGCTTTCGGTGATGTTGATGAGGAAGACGTTCGGCATGCCGGGCGGGGCGCTGGCGGCGATCTGGCCGAGGAGGCTGCTTTGCAGGAGGTAGACGGTGAGGGTGAACATGACGCCCACGCCGAGGGCGACGAGAACGGCTTCGGCGTGGTTGCCGGGGCGGTAGAGGTTAGCGAGGCCGTGGCGGAGGGTGGAGGGCAGGCGGCGGCCCGGGGCGCGGAGCAGGAGGCGGAGGCCGCGCAGGAGGGCCCAACTGAAGCCGGCGAGGGCGAACAGGGCGACCGTCAGACCGCCGACGAACCAGGCGCTGATCTTGAAGGAGTCGCGCCAGTTGGCGTCGATGAGGACGGTGGCCATGGCGGTCATGCCGGAGAGGATGAGGAAGCCGGCCAGGAGGGAGGCGCGCCACTGCTTCCAGCGTTGGGCGGCGGCCGGGGCGTCGCCGTCCATGTCGCGGCGGAGGATGACGATGGGACGGATCTGGCGGACGCCGAGCAGGGTGGGGAGGGTGAAGAGCAGGGTGGAGAGCAGGGCGAGGCCGAGGCCTTCGACGATGGAGAGCCACTGGAACTCGACCGTGGGCGAGACGGGGAAGAATTGGGCGATCAGCAGGGGGAACAGGAGTTGGACCCCGAAGCCGATGAGGAGGCCGAGGGCCCCGCCGGCGAGGGCAAGGACGAGGGTTTGGGAAAGATAGATGCGGAGGATGTGGGCCGAGCGGCCGCCGAGGGCTTTGAGGAT
Organism: Acidobacteriota bacterium; assembly: GCA_026393985.1. Taxonomy (GTDB): domain Bacteria; phylum Acidobacteriota; class Terriglobia; order Bryobacterales; family Bryobacteraceae. The sequence continues at coordinate 44,729 of JAPKZB010000088.1, read as the reverse complement.
GGCAATGGAATCGAGCTTGGTTTGCAGGTGGGCCTGCATGGCCATGGCGACACCGAGGGCGCCGACGACGAGGGCGATGAGCGAGACGAGGCTGAGGAAGGTGGTGGCGTTGTTGAGGCCGCGGGTGATGAGGGGGTGGGTTTCGCGGTAGTCGGCGAAGACGGCGTCGGGAAAGACGGTTTTGAGATCGTCGCGGACCTGCTGGATGATGGCGTCGGCCTGGGCGGAGGGGATGCGGAAGAGGTGGCGCTGGCTGGCGCGGGAGCCGAGTTGGGTGAGGCCGGTGCGGTCGAGGTTTTCGCGCGACATCATGACGCGGGGGCCGACGTTGACCGAGCCGCTCATGCGGTCCGGTTCGTCGAGCAGGACGGCGCGGATGGTGAAGGTAGCCGAGCCGATGCGGACCGGGGAGCCGGGGGTGAGGCCGGTGCGGGTGAGCAGGTCGTCGGAGACGCCGACTCCGTCGCCGGCGAGAACGGCGGGCAGGGGGAGGCCGTTGGTGGTGGTGACCTGGCCATAGAAGGGGTATTGGGCAGGATCGACGGCTTTGAGGGCGATGAGCTGGGGGACGGCGACGGAGTCGCCGGAGAGCATGGAGACGGTTTCGGTGATCCAGGTGCGGTGGATGCCGCGGGACTCCCATTTGCGAAACGAAGCCAACTGGGTTTCGGTGGGCTGTTCGAAGACGCGGATGGAGAGGTCGGCGGCCATGAGGGTGCGGGCGTCCTTGAGCAGCATGGCGCGGAAGGAGCGGGAGAAGCCGCGGACGCCGGTGAGCGAGCCGGTGCCGATGGCGACGGCGAGGATGACGAACAAGAAGCGGGAGGCCGAGGCGCGGGATTCGCGCCAGGCGATTTTGGGCGCGGTGGAGTAGGAGAGGCCGCTAGTCGTCACTGACGATGACTCCATCGCGCATGAGGAGACGGCGGTCGGCGCGGGCGGCGAGTTGGGGGTCGTGGGTGACGAGGACGAGGGTGGTGCGCTGTTGGCGGTTCATGGTGAGGAGGAGGTCGAGGACGTGCTGGCCGTTGGCGGAGTCGAGGTTGCCGGTGGGTTCGTCGGCCATGAGGATGGGCGGGGCGAGCATGAAGGCGCGGGCGAGGGCGACGCGCTGCTGTTCGCCGCCGGAGAGTTGGACGGGGTAGTGGTCGCGGCGCTCGGCGAGGCCGACGCTGTTGAGGAGGTCGCGGGCGCGGGCGGCGGGTTGGCCGCCGGAGCCGCAGAGTTCGGCCGGGAGCAGAACGTTTTCTTCGGCGGTGAGGGTGGGGATGAGCTGGTAGCTTTGGAAAACGAACCCGAGTTTGCGGCCGCGGAGGCGGGCGAGGCTGTCTTCCGAGAGGCCGACGATCTCTTCACCGTCAAGGAGGATGCTGCCGGCGGTGGGGTTATCGAGGCCGGCGAGGAGGCCGAGGAGGGTACTTTTTCCGCTGCCGGAGGGGCCCATGATGGCGACGAACTGACCGGCCGGGACGTCGAAATCGAGGCCGCGGAGGATATCGACGCGGTGGGAGGGGGTGGAGATGGACTTGGTAAGTCCGCGTACCCGGATGGCTGGGGAGGCAGAGGAACTTAGAGTATCGGTCGCCAAGCCTTATTATGGCATTAGATGCGAACGGTTCTTGTTATTGTTGCGTTGCTGCTGGCGGGTTGCGGGCAGCGGGTGGAGCCAGGGAAGGAGGCGGCTCCAGCGGCGGTGGTAGCGGCGCCGGTGAAGGAGCAGAAGCGGGACGACCGGCCGGCGATTGTGGCGTTTGGCGATAGCTTGAGCGCGGGTTATGGGTTAGAGGCCGGGGAGTCTTACCCGGACTTTCTGCAGAAGAAGCTGGATGAGCAGGGCTACCGCTACCGGGTGGTGAACCAGGGGGTGAGCGGCGATACGACCAGCGGGGGCGTGGAACGGATGGCGCAGGCGCTGGCCGAGAAGCCGGAGATTGTGATTTTGGAGCTGGGCGGTAACGATGGGTTGCGGGGGCTCCCGGTAGCGCTGAGCCGGCAGAACCTGGACCGGATGATTACCGCGTTCAAAGAGGCCGGGGCGAAGGTGGTGCTGGCGGGGATTACGCTGCCGCCGAACTACGGGCCGGAGTACATAAGGGATTTTGAGCAGATGTATCCGGCGCTGGCGGCGAAGCACAAGGTGCCGCGGATCCGGTTTCTGCTGGACGGGGTGGCGACCGTGGGTTCGCTGATGCAGCAGGACGGGATTCATCCGACGGCGGCGGGGTGTAAGATCGTGGCAGACCGGAACGTGTTTCCGGTGCTGGCGCCGCTACTGCGGAAGAAGGGATAAGCATGTTACTGACGACAACGTCGACGCTTGAAGGGCAACAGATCCGGTATCTGGGGATTGTTTCGGGCGAGGCAATTCTGGGCGCGAATGTGTTCCGGGACTTTTTCGCGAAGATTACGGACATTGTGGGGGGACGGAGCGGCTCCTACGAGGCGGAGCTGCGGAAGGCGAAGACGATTGCGATGAAGGAGATGGAGGAGCAGGCGCGGCAGATGGGCGCCAACGCCGTGATTGGGATTGACCTGGACTACGAGACGATTCCGGTGGGTTCCGGAGGGACGATGTTGATGGTTTCGGTGTCGGGGACGGCGGTAGTGGCGGGTTAGCGGAAACCCGGCGGCCGGTTGGGGACATCTACGACAGCGGGATGTCACGTCAGTTTTTGTTACTTTGGCTGCTCGCCGCGGGGAGCCGCGCGTACGCGGGACAGGAGGGGGCGGCGCTGCTGCCGGAGGGTAGCACGCTGATTCTGGGTTTCACCGGCGGCATGGACCGCGCCGACGATCCGGAGCGGGGCGTGCGGCGGGTGGCGCTGGCGATTCGGGCGATGGGGCTGCCGGGGGTGTATGCCGAGACGTTCGAGCACTACCGGCACCGGGAGGCGCGGCGGCGGGTGGTGGCGGCGTTGGACGCTAACGGCAACCGGCGCGTGGACGGGGAGGAGCGGGGGCGGGTGAAGATTATCCTCTACGGGCAGAGCCTGGGCGGGGGTGAGGTGGTGCGGCTAGCCCGGGAGTTGGGCAAGAACGGGGTGGCGGTGGAGCTGACGGTGCAGGTGGATAGTGTTTCGCTAGGCCGGGACGGGCGCATTCCGCCGAATGTCCGGCGGGCGGTGAATTTTTACCAGAAAGAGCGGCTGACTTTTCGCGGTGAGGACTATATTCAGGCCGAGGATGCCCAGCGGACGAAGATTTTGGGAAACTTCCGGTTTCGGTATCCGTTGTTGGGGTTGAATCCGGCGCCGGAGCTGAGTTGGCGGCGGGTGTTGGGCGGGGGGCACGCACGGATGGAGGCGGATCCGCTACTCTGGGCACAGATTCAAGCGTTGATTGTGGAGTCGATACGATGAGGCTGTTGGTTTTGGCTTGGGCGGTGGGCGGGGCGCTGCTGGCGCAGGCTCCGGTGAGCCGGTATGACGTGGGGAAGGCGGCTGCGAAGCCGAGCGCGGCGGGCGCCGGCGGCGAGTTGACGGTAGCGGGGAGCCGGCAGTGGACCGATACGGGAATGGACGTCGAGGCAGGGGATCTGCTGCGCTTCACGGCGACGGGCGCGCTGCGCTGGAACGGCCGGGAGGTGCCGCCGGAGGGGATTCCGCGGGCGTGGATGGATATGATCAAGGCGTTTCCGGTGATGGACGGCAAGCGGGGGGCGCTGGTGGGCCGGGTCGGCGAGGGGGAGACGAACCGCCCGTTTCTGATTGGCCCGCAGGGGGAGCGGCGGGTGGCGGTGAAGGGGCGGCTGTTTTTGGGTGTGAATCAGGCGGCGACGGACGGGGCGGACGGGGCGTTTACGGTGCGGGTGGAGCGGGTGGCGGGCGCGGCGAAGGCGGCGCGGGTGCAGGCGCCGATCGTGAAGATGACCGATGCGCAGCTGAACTCGGTGCCGGTGCGGGTGGGGGATAAGGAGGGGACGCCGGGCGACCGCGTGAACTTCTTCCTCGTGGGTAGCGAGGTGCAGGTGGTGGCGGCGCTGAAGGCGGGCGACTGGGTGACGGTGGACCGGAGCATCAAGGACACGATTCTGCGGGGGGCGCTGGCGAGTTTTTCGAAGCAGGCGTATTTAACGATTCCGATGAGCGAGCTTTACCTGTTCGACCGGCCGCAGGACTACGGATGGGCGCATGCGGACCCGTTGAAGGTGGTGGCGGCGCGGCACCATTTCCGGATCTGGAAGGCGCCGTTTCAGGTGGGTGGGCGGACGGTGTGGGCCGGGGCGGGCACGCACGACGTGGGGTTTGACAAGGACGAGCGGAACGGCAAGCTGACCCACAAGATTGACCCGGAGACGGATAAGGAGCGGGACTTCATCGGGCAGAGCCTGGCGGATACGGGGATGGTGGCGGCGCGGGAGTACGTGACGGTGCGGAACCCGCTGCTGAAGGCCAGGACGGCGCACGGGCAGGAGTTCTTTTCCGATGGGCGGACGCTGGTGATCTACCTCGAGGGGGAGGAACAGGACGCGAGCGAGGTGTTCAGCGACACCTTCTGCAGCGTGCTTGTGCAGAATAATCCGGACACGGGGAGTTGGGGCGGCTGTCAGGATTGGGCGGAGCGGGCGGGACGGACCGATCGGCGGCTGGGGCCGTTGGGCAAGGAGTACCGGGTGCTGGTGGTGCCGGGGTTTATGAGCTCCTGCTTTGCGGAGAGTCCGGCGTTTGAGGAGGGGACGCGGGCGCTACGGAAGCAGTACGGGATGACGGTGGAGTTGTTGGGGGTGGGGAATGACGGGTCGGAGGTAAACGCCAAGGAGATTGCCCGGTATCTGAACGAGAGTTGGAAGACCGACCAGCGGAAGTGGATTCTGGTGGGTTATAGCAAGGGGACGCCGGATATTCAGGAGGCGCTGGCGCGGGAGGGGATTGCGGAAAAGGTGGCGGCGTTTGTGAGCGTGGCAGGGGCGAGCGGGGGATCGCCGATTGCGGATGCGATGCCGGCGCAGGCGGACCGCTGGGTGCAGCAGTTTCAGTTCAAGACGTGCCGGGGCGACCTGTCGGCCGGGTTCAAGAGCCTGGGCAAGGGAGCGCGGCAGTCGTTTCTGGCGGCGTTTCCGGAGCCGAAGGTGCCGACTTACTCCGTGGTGGCGGCCAGCAAGCGGGAGAATACGTCGAAGGCGCTGCTGCAGACGTGGATGCTGATGAACGCGTTTGACCCGGTGCACGACGGGCAGTTGACGCGACAGGATGCGATTGTGCCAGGCAGCAAGTACCTGGGCGTGTTGAAGGGAGACCACTTTGCGGTGGCGCTGCCGTTTGATAAGTCGCCGGACGCGACGGTGCGGAACAACATGGATAAAACGAGATATCCCCGGGCGGCGCTGCTCGAGGCGCTGCTCCGCGTGGTGCAGGCCGATTTGGCGCCGGCCGGGGGCCGTTAGTACGGGTTGGGTTCTCCGGTTTACTTTTTGGAGGTAGCGGCGCTGGCCTTTTCCTGATCCGGGTTTACCGGAGCCTGGGCGAGGCCTAGCTTGTCGCGGAGTTCGATATCGATGCGGCGGAAGAAGTCCGGATTGTCCTTGATAAACTGCCGGGCGTTATCGCGGCCCTGACCGATCCGGTCGCCCTTGTAGCTGTACCAGGAGCCGGATTTTTCAACGACAGTGTTCGCTACGGCGAGGTCGATGAGGTCGCCTTCGCGGGAGATGCCCTGGCCGTAGATGATGTCGAACTCGGCCTCACGGAAGGGCGGGGCGACTTTGTTTTTGACTACCTTCACCTTGGTGCGATTGCCGATGACCTCTTCGCCTTCTTTTAGGGCGCTGATGCGGCGGATATCGAGGCGGACGCTCGAATAGAACTTCAGCGCGCGGCCGCCGGTGGTGGTTTCCGGGCTGCCGAACATGACGCCGATCTTTTCGCGGATCTGGTTGATGAAGATCAGGCAGGTGTTGGACTTCGAGACGATGCCGGTGAGTTTGCGCATGGCCTGGCTCATGAGGCGGGCGTGGACCCCGACGAAGGAGTCGCCCATTTCGCCATCGAGTTCGGCTTTGGGGACGAGAGCGGCGACCGAGTCGACGACGAGGACGTCGATAGAGCCGGACTGGATGAGCGTATTGGTGATTTCGAGGGCCTGTTCGGCGAAGTCGGGCTGGGAGACGAGCAGGTTGTCGATATCGACGCCGAGCTTGCGGGCGTAGCCGGGGTCGAGGGCGTGTTCGACGTCGACGAAGGCGGCGACACCGCCGGCCTTCTGGGCTTCGGCGACGACCTGCAGAGCGATAGTGGTTTTGCCGGAGGACTCCGGACCATAGACCTCGATGATGCGGCCGCGGGGGAAGCCGCCAACGCCAAGGGCGTGATCGAGCGAGATGGAGCCCGAGGGGATGACCGCCACCGGCTGCACCGACTCTTTGGACCCGAGCCGGAGCACGGAACCTTTGCCGAACTGCTTTTCAATGGCTCCAAGCGTGGCTTGGAGGGCTCGCATTTTCTCTTTTTCGTCCAACATAAGCTTTTCCTGTCGCGGAACCGTGTTTGATCCCTTCACCATAGTGTCCACAACGCGGGTCATTTCGCTAGTAGCCAGCATGTTTTTTCCCTCGCAAGGCAATTCGCTTTTTCTTCGCCTGCTTCAGAATAGCGGATTACGCGGGGGTGTCAAGTACTTTTTGGCGTAGGGTTAGCGGGCGGGTTCGCGCATCCAGGAGGCGCCGAGGGGGACGGCGGTGGACCAGAGTTCGACGGAGGCGGTTTCGCCGGCGGGGTTGGTGGCGGTGACGGTGATTTTGCCTGGGGTGGCGGTGGTGCGGAGGAGGTTGACGGAGCCGAACAGGGCGGGTCCAGCGAGGTGGGCGGGGCCGCGAACGGACCACTGGAGGGGTCCGGCCTGGTTAGCGGTGAGGACGGCGAAGCCGGTGCGGTTGGCCGGGAGGGGACCGGGCGAGACGGCGAGGCGGAGGGCGCCGGGGTGGGGTGGCGGTTGGGCGGGCGGGGGGGTGGGGTCCTTGACGAGGCGGAGGGGCGTGGTGAGGCCGGCGGGGGCGAGGATGGCGAGGAGGTTTTCGGCGTGGAGCGGGACGGTGAATTCGTAGGGAGGCGAGAGGGGTTGGCCGTTCAGGAAGACTTCGGGGGGGGCGGGACCGTCGAAGGCGAGGGCGAAGCGGGCGCCGGCGGTGAGGGTGAAGCGTTTGCGGTAGCAGCCGGGGGTGGGGCTGGGGATGGCGGTGGGGGCCCAGCGTTTGTCGGGGCGGGCGGGGTCGGCGCAGGCGGCGGAGTCGGGGTGGAAGCCCCAGTGGGCATGGAGGGGCTGTTGGTCCTCGGCTGGGAGAGGCAGGGCGAGGAAGAGAAGGAGTCCGGCTAGCGTTTGAGCGGGTCTTCGATCCATGGGGGGGTGCCGGAGAGGAGGTGGGCGAGTTCGGGTTCGAGTTTTTCCATCGCTTCTTTCATTTGCCAGGCGATGGAGCGGTAGCTGAAGTGGCCTTTGACGCCGGTGCGAACGCGGCAGATGTACTCGGCTTCGGCGAAGTCCATTTTGAACAGGAAGCGGCTGCGGGCGCCGAAGGGGAGGAGATATTCGTTGGCTGGGGCGGGCAGTTGGCGGAGGGTGGCGAGGGCGTGGTCCATGGCGGCCTGATATTCGACGGTGAGGCCGGCGTCGGTGATGACCTGGGGGGTTTCGTAGCCGAGGAGGCCGGAGTAGTCCTGGCGGTACTGCTGGCAGCGGCGGTGGCGATGGAAGTCGCGGTAGGCACCGACGTCCATGACGAGGTCGTAGCAGTAGAGGCCGCCGCGGAAGCCGCGGAGGAGTTCGTCGTGTTTCGAGCGTGTGCCCACGGCGGTATCGAGGACTTCGCGGCGGAGGGCGGGGGAGGCGGCGGCGGCCCATTCATAGAGGGCGCGGAAGGGCCAGGCGGTGACGGGGTAGAGGAGCGTGGCGGTGATTTCGGCGGCGCCCACCACGATGGCGGTGCCGTGCTGGTTGAACAGATCGACGTCCGGGGCGGGGGCGGGGGCGGGGGGAAGGTTTTGTTCGGCCCAGAGGCGGAGGGCGGCGGTGGATTGGCGGAGGTGCTCGTCGGGGTCGCAGTATTTGGCGAGGGTGGGGGCGAGGGGCTCGGCTTGCGAGTCGTCCCAGCGGCAGGCGGGGGGAGCGGCGCAGGCGGCGGCGATTTCGGCGCCGATGGCGCGGACTTCGGCGTAGGGGGAGGCTTTGAGGCGGCGGATCTGTTTTTCGAGGGTTCGGATGCTGGTGACTTGGCCGACGTTGGTGGGGACGGCCCAGAAGAGGAGATAGCGGGCGACGTCAAAGGCGCGAGCGGCGATGTTGCGTTGGTAGGCGTCGGGCTTCATCTCCTCCGGGCGGGGGAGTTGGGCGGAGAGGTGGGCAAAGGCGGCGTCGTGGACGAGGCGGTAGGCGGAGAGGAGCGCTTCGCCGGCGGCGGCGAACTGGACCTTGTCGAGCGGGTCGAACTCCGGGGGGATGACGAAGCCGGTTTTGCCGAAGTCCTGATAGCGGGAGGATTTGGCCTGGCCGTCCCAGAGTTGTTCGTCTTCGACTTCAGCGGCGGCGAGTTCGGAGATGCCTTCGAGGCAGAAGGTGAGATGGCCGAGGTCGGCGATAGAGGCGTGGCCGTATTGGAAATAGAAGCTTTCGAGGAACTTCGAGGAGTCGTGGGAGCGGACCCAATCGAGCGATTGGGTGATGGAGTCAGCCGAACGGCTGTAGCGAGCCAGGGCGTAGGCGCTCTTTTCGGGGGCCAGGGGGGCGACGGAAAGAATGCGCCGTTCAGGGGGAGGGGCTGGCATACTGAATACTTCATTATGCAATTGAAAGTGAAACGATTAGTAGCCGAGGCGACTTTGCCGAAGTATGCGCACGGTCCGCTGGAGGATGCCGGGATGGATTTGTGCTCGGTGGTGGACACGGTGCTGGAGCCGGGGGTGCCGCAGGCGGTAGCCACGGGGCTATCGATTGAGCTGCCGCCGGGCTACGAGGCGCAGGTGCGGCCGCGGAGCGGGATGGCTTTGAAGCATGCCATTACGATTCCGAACAGTCCGGGGACGGTGGACCCGGGATACCGGGGCGAGTTGAAGGTGATTCTGCTGAATCTGGGCAAGGCGCCGTATCCGATTGCCAAGGGCGACCGGATTGCGCAGATGGTGATTGCGCGGTACGAGGGCGTGGAGCTGGTCGAGAGCGAGCTGAGCGATACGGCGCGGGGCGAGGGGGGCTTTGGGAGTTCGGGCCGCTAGATATTGGGTTTCTTTTCGAGTTCCTGGCCTTTCTTGACGAGGAACATGCCGAGGCCGAAGGAGAGGAAGCCCAGCAGGCCGGTGACGGCGAACTGCCCGAAAGTTTTCCAGTTGTAGCCGTTGAAGGGGAGGATGCGGGAGGGATCGTCGGGGTCGACGGGGAAGTCGTATTCCTGGCCGGCGACGATCCAGCCGCCGCGGTACTTGTTGCGGGCTTCCGATTCGCCGGTGGCTTCGACGGGGGTGGTTAACTGCGTGCGCTGTTCGCCGAGGCTGGTGTTCCAGCTCATCTGAAGCTGGAAAGCGTAGCCTTTGGCGGTTTTGTAGCCGATGTCGTTTTTGAGGACTTTGACGTGGGCGCGGGGGGCCTGTTCGAGCTGGTAGTAGGGCTTCCAGGCGCCGATGAGGGCGACGCCGACGAAGAAGACCCCGGTGAAGGCCATGACCTTGCCGGCGGTGCGGAGGGGATGGACCGGGGTACGGGGGACGAAGGCCATAAGTCTTCTTCGAGTCTCGCAGATTTGGCCATAAAATCGGCGAATCGCGGTTCGATTTCTCTTGCACCGGCGCGGGATTCTGTGAAGAATTGGGACAGGACCGGGCATTTACTGGGGCTCGGATAGTTTTAATTGCCGCCGGGGAGGACAGGGCGGCGACGGTCCACAACAGGAGCCCTTTATGTGGATTGGATTTGTGCTGTTGCTTTTGGCGATGGTGGCTGTTATTTTGCTGTCGCTCCATCGGATTGGACCCACGGAGGTGGGTTTGGTGACGCGCCGGTTTTCGGCGCGGAAGTTGGATGACGATAACCCGATCGCCTTTCGCGGCGAGGCGGGATACCAGGCTGAGCTGTTGATGCCGGGGCTGCGGTTTCAGCTTTGGCCGGTCTTCGGGGTGGAGAAGTATCCGTGGGTGCAGGTGCCGGCGGGGCAGATTGGCGTGGTGATTGCGCAGGTGGGCGCGCCGCTGCCGACGGGCGCCAAGAGCGGCTCGTATCAGCCCGGCTTCGGGCAGTTTACGGAGCTGGAGACGTTCGTAAGGGAGGGCGGGCAGAAGGGCGTACAGCGGCCGGTTCTGGCGCCGGGTACGACGCTGCCGCTGCATCCGGTGGCCTTTCTCGTCATCACGCGGGACCGTGTTTTCGGGCGGCCGGTGGCCGAGCAGCTACAGGGGCAGGAGTTGACCCCGATGAGTTTCGGGCTGAGCCCGGCGGACTTGGAGGTGGTGCGGATTGCCAAGGAGGCGGGTGCGGAGGCGGACGTGATCGGGATCGTGTCGACGCTCGAGGGCGATCCGCTGTCGTCAGGCGATATTGCGAGCCGGCTGGGGCAGTTTGCCGATATCGCCGAGATGGAGCGGGGCGGGGAGACGCACGACGCCGAGGTGATTGAGCGGCTGTTCAGCAACAAGAACGAGCTGCACAACAACTACCAGGATTTCCAGGCGTTTCTGGACCACGGGGGGCGCATCGGGCTGCAGCATGACCCGCTGCTGTATGGCGCCTACCTGTTGAACCCGTTTTTAGTGCGTGTCGAGAAGGTGCCGATGCTGGTGGTGGAGCAGGGGCAGGTGGCGGTGATCAAGGCCTATGTGGGCCTGGCGCCGTCGGATACTTCGGGCACGGAGTTTCAGTTTGGATCGCTGGTGCGGCCGGGGCATCGGGGTATCTGGCAGGAGCCGCTGCGCACGGGCAAGTATCCGATCAACCCATACTGCTACAAGGCCGAGCTGGTGCCGACGGCGATTCTGACGCTGAACTGGGCGGACCGGGTTTCGGCGGCGCATCATCTGGACGCCAAGCTCGAACAGATTGTGGCCAAGAGCTCGGAGGGGTTTGTGTTCAAGATGGATTTGCAGGTGCAGATCCATATTCCGGACACGCGGGCGCCGCGGGTGATTTCGACGGTGGGGACCATTCGGAACCTGGTGGACGAGGTGCTACAGGCGGCGGTGGGAAACCATTTCCGGGATACGCTGCAGTCGATGCCGGCGGTGCGGTTTGTGGAGACGCGACAGCAGGTGCAGCGGGAGGCCTACGGGCGGATCCGCGAGCAGTTGGCATCGTATTTTGTCGAGACGCGCGGGGTGTACATCCAGGACGTGATTCTGCCGCAGGATCTGGTGAAGGTGTTGACCGAACGGGAGATCGCCAAGCAGGAGATTGCGACCTTTGAGCAGCAGAAGCAGGCGCAGCAGCAGCGGATTGAGACCGAGCAGGCGCGCGGTACGGCCGATATGCAGGCCGAGCTGGCGAAGTCGAAGGTGGGCGTGACGATCAAGTCGAACAACGCGAACGCGCGGAAGGCCGAGGCCGACGGCGAAGCGTTCTACATCGAACAGACGGGCCGGGCCAAGGGCGCTGAGGTGCGGGCCGTGGGCCTGGCGAAAGCCGAGGCTTACGATGCGCAGGTGAAGGCGTTTGGCGCCAACGCGACGGCGATTGTGAACGGCATCGACGCGATTGCCAAGAGCGGCATGCCGATTGTGCCGAACATCCTCGTGGCGGGGGGCAATGGGGCCTCGCTCGACGGGTTGGCGGCGGTGCTGATGAAGTATCTGTCGCCGGGCAAGTAACTAGACGGTGCGGCGCCCCCGCCGGAAGCAGTGGCGGATGCCGGCGGGGGCCGTTTCGGGCGCTTCGTAGGTGGCGCGGCCGGCGATGGCGGTGGGGTCGAAGACGGTGAGGTCGGCGTAGTAGCCGGGGGCGAGGAGGCCCTGGCGGGGCATGGCGAAGCGGGCGGCGGGCTGGGCGGTGATCTTGTGGATGGCCTGTTCGAGGGGCATCCAGCGGCGTTCGCGGACGATTTCGCCGAGCAGGAAGGGGAAGGTGCCGTAGAGGCGGGGGTGGGGGCGGCCTTTGACGTAGAAGCCGTCGCTGATGACGGTGCAGAGCGGATGGGTAAGCAGGTGGCGGAGGTTGTCGTCGGATTGATTGAAGGCGAGGATGTTGACGTTGGCGGATTCGACGCGGAGGAGGTGAAGAGCGGCGTCGACGGGGTGTTCGCCGAGGGTTTCGCCGATGCTGGCGAGGTCGTGGCCGACGAGGCGTTCGCTGGTGGGGGAGCCGACGGCGGTGATGAAGATGTCGCTCCATTGCTGGGGCGTTTGCTCGATCATGGTGGCTTTGATGCGGGAGCAGAGAGCGGGATCGGCGAGGCGGGCGAGCAGGGCGGGGGCGCCGCCATCGAGGGCCCAGGCGGGGAGGAGCTGGGTGAGGACGGTGCTGCCGGCGAGGTAGGGGTAGCTGTCGAAGGCGACGTCGATGCCTTCGTGGCGGGCGGCGGCGAGCTTTTCGAGGGCCTGGGCTTGCTTGTGCCAGTTGCGGCGGCCGACGGCCTGGAGGTGGGAGATTTGGAGGCGGCAGCCGGTGGCGCGGGCGAGGGCGAGCTGTTCGTCGAGCGAGTTGAGCAGGTCGTCGCCGTAGCTGCGCATGTGGGTGGCGTAGACTTTACCGGCGCGGGCGGTGACGCGGCAGAGGGCTTCGAGCTCTTCGGTGGGCGCGGCGGAGCCGGGGGCGTACATGAGGCCGGTGGAGAAGCCGGCGGCGCCGCCGGAGAGGCATTCGGCGAGGCTTTGCTCCATACGGTCGAGTTCGGCGGGGGTGGCGGGGGCCTGGCTGGGACCCATGGTGGCGACGCGGAGGGTGCCGTGGCCGACGAGGGAGTGGACGTTGACGAGGTCGGCCTGGGCGGCGGCGTCGGCGAGATACTGTTGCGCGTTGGGCCAGGCCCAGTCGCGGCCGTAGCCGAAGAGGATGCCGTTGGCGAACTCCTGGACTTCGTGGGGGTGGGCGCCGCAGGGATAGGCGGAGAAGCCGCAGTTGCCGACGACTTCGGTGGTGACGCCCTGGTCGGTTTTGGCGCGGTGGCGTTCGAGGACCTGGAGATCGGAGTGACTATGGAGGTCGATGAAGCCGGGGGCGATGAAGAGGCCGGTGCAGTCGAGGCGGAGGGCGTCGGCGGGGGCGTCGCAAGGGCCGAGAGCGAGGATGGTATCGCCGTCGAAGAGGAGGTCGCCGGGGGTAGGGTGGGCGCCGGAGCCGTCGACGAGGGTACCGCCGTGGAGGAGAGTCATTGGACTGTAGTATACGGCCGGGGGGCGCGGGGCAGATGCCGCACCGGGGGTGGGGGATATGGCGCAGGGGAGGCGGCTTTGGCGTGGATATCCGGTGAGTTGCTGGTGGGCATTGGATTGCAGTCAATTCCCTGCTTATGAGATTTCTAATCGGCTTGGTGAGTTTTGGATTGTGTTGCGGCGGTGCGTTCGGGGCGGACGCCGGGGCGGGTAGGGCGGCTTACGACCGGTCGTGCAAGCGGTGTCACGGGGTGGACGGGGCGGCCAATGGCGCGATTGCGAAGATGCTGAAGGTGGAGATGCGGCATCTCGGTTCGAAGGAGGTGCAGGCGAAGCCGGACGGGCAGTTGCGGAAAGAGTCGGTGGAGGGTGTGGGCAAGATGAAGGGGGCCGCATTGGCGGAGGCGGAGGCGGCGAATCTGGTGGCGTTTCTGCGGACGTTGAAGGAGTAGGCGGTCGATGGGACGGTTCACGCGTCGCTGGATTTTGCCGGTTTTCTACCTGACGGATCATTGGATCAGCCGGGTGGGGCTGTGGCTGGTGATGTCGGCGGTGGTGCTGTGGATTTTTCTGACGGGGGCGAGTGAGGCGTCGGGGTATTTGGGAATTCTGCAGTTTGTGGCGCTGCCGGTGCTGTTTTTCGCGGGGCTGGGGTTGGTGCCGTTAGGTATCGCTTTGCAGCGGAGGCGGGAGGCGCCGGACCACCATTTGCATTTGCCGGAGCGGGTGGAGTGGGGGAACCGGCGGGTGCAGCGGCTGGTGGTTTTTCTGGCGGTGGCGACGGGGTTCAACGTGGTGGTGGGCGGGGCGCTGAGCTACCGGACGGTGCGGTATATGGAGTCGACGAACTTTTGCGGGACGGCTTGCCATCAGGTGATGGGCCCGGAGTATGCGGCGTATCTGGTGGGGGGAGCGCACGCCCAGGTGCGGTGCGTGGATTGCCACGTGGGCGAGGGCGCGGGGGCGAAGATTGCGGCGAAATGGAACGGGACGCGGCAGTTGGTTCTGCTGTTGACAAATCGGTACAGCCGGCCGGTGCCGTCGCCTCCGCATGCGCTGAAGACGTCGGCCGAGACGTGCGAGAACTGCCACAACCGGGAGCATGATTACGGCAACCGGCTCTGGCGGCAGAGCCGGTTCGATGACGCAGGCGAACGGCTGGAGACGGCATTGGTGATGAAGGTGGGGCGAATTCACGGGGCGCACCTGGGTAAGGGGAGAAGAATCGTCTACCGGGCGGCGGACCGGCAGCGGAAGACGATGGTGGCGGTGCGGGTGGAGCACGGCGATGAGTATGGGGGCGCGGGGACGGGGGCTTTTGAACGGGAGATGGATTGCCTGGACTGCCACAACCGTCCGGCGCATGCGTTTGAGACGGCGGAGCGGGCGGTGGACCGCGAGATGGCGGCCGGGGCGTTGCCGCAGAGAGTGCCGCGGTTCCGGCGGGCGGCGCTGGCGGTGTTGGGTAAGGCGTACCCGAGCCGGGAGGCGGCGGCGGAGCAGATTCCGGCGGCGCTGCTGGCTTACTATAAGCAGAACGCGCCGGATGCGATGGTGCTGCACCGGACCGAGCTTGAGCGGGCGGGGCAGCGGCTGTTGGCGTTGTATCAGCAGAACGTGTATCCGGAGATGAAGTTGACCTGGGGCAGCTACCCACAGCACAACGGGCACACGGATTCGCCGGGTTGCTTCCGCTGCCATAACGAAGAGTTGAAGACGAAGTCGGGCAAGACGATGACGCAGGATTGTGAGAGCTGTCACAAGGTGTGGGGGGTGGAAGAGAAGAACCTGGCGGCCTTGCGGGAGTTGGGAGGGTGAGGATGAAGCGCAGAGCCGGGGTGTGGATGGTGGGGGGACTGGTGGCGGCGGGCTGCCTGGCCGGCGGGGTGCGGCGCTTTGGATTTACGCCGGAGCAGAAGGCTTTTTACGCGAGCGAGCGAACGCTGAACTTTGTGCGGCCGGGGCTGGAGCTGCGGGTGTTGGGGGCCGAGATTGCGGCCGACGGAACGATGACGGCGACGGTACGGGTAAGCGATCCGATGGGGGTGCGGCTCGACCGGGAGGGGCGCGTGACGCCGGGGGCGGTGGGATTGAGCCTGGTGGCGGCGACGATTCCGGCCGAGGGCGAGCACTACACGGCGTACACGACGCGGGTGCAGCGGAGCCCGTTGACGGGGGTATCGGCCACGCAGGCCGCGTCGGATTCGGGCGGGACCTTTGCGAAGCTGGCTGATGGCGAATACCGCTACACCTTCCGCACGAAGGCGCCGGGCGGATTTGACCGGACGGCGACGCATACCATTGGCGTCTACGGGAGCCGCAACCTGAACGAGTTTGAACTGGGGGTAAGCTATGCGAGCACCGTGTTTCACTTTGTGCCGGCGGGGGGCGCGGTGACGACGGTGCGGGATGTGATCCGGACGGAGAGCTGTAACGGTTGCCACACCGAGATTGCCGCGCACGGGGGAGCGCGAAGGGGCATGGCGATGTGTGTGCTCTGCCACACGCCGCAGACGGTGGATCCGGACACGGGCAACACGGTGGACATGACCGTGATGACGCACAAGATTCACATGGGCCGGGAGCTGCCGAGCGTGCAGGCGGGCGGGAGGTATTCGCTGATCGGGAACGCGCAGCGGGAGACGGATTATTCGCACGTGGGCTTTCCGGCGAACAACCGCAACTGCGCGGCGTGCCATGTGCAGGAGGGGCCGAACGCGGGGGCGCAGGCGCGGGCGATGTATCGGCCGACGCAGGCGGCCTGCGGATCTTGCCACGACGATATTGATTTCGCGGCGGGCAAGGGGCATCCGGTGCAGGTGGACGATTCGCGCTGCGCGCAGTGCCACCGGCCGGCGGGGGAACGGGAGTGGGATCTGTCGATTGAGGGCGCGCACACGCGGCCGGAGAAGTCGCGGAACCTGAAGGGGATTGCCATAGAGATTCTGGAGATCCGGGATACGAACGCCGGGCAGCAGCCGGCGGTGAGCTACCGGCTGCGGGATGGCGAAGGGAGGCTGCTGACGCCGGGGGAGCTGAACTCGCTTTCGTTCGTGCTCGCGGGACCGACGGTCGACTACGCCGCTTACTGGTCCGAGAGTGGACGGACGGATCCGCCGAGCCCCGGCGGCACGGCCACGCACCGGTTCACGCCGGCGATTCCGGCCGGGGCGACGGGGAGCTACTCGATTGCCGTAGAAGGTTACCGGAACGTGACGTTCGAGGGGCCGGGGCGGCAGCCGGTAACGGTGCGCGACACGCTGCTGAACGTGACGAAGTATTTCAGCGTGGAGGGCAAGGCGGCCGAGCCGCGGCGGACGATTGTGAGTTTGGCCAAGTGCAACGCCTGCCATGCCGACCTCGAGGCGCACGGGCGGAATCGGAATCAAATTGAGCACTGCGTGGATTGCCACAACCCGAACCTGACGGACGCGGCGCGGCGGACCCCGGCGCAGATGCCGGCCGAGAGCGTGAACTTTTCGACGATGATTCACCGGCTGCACACGGGCGCGACGCAGGGCCGGCCCTATGTGATCTACGGCTTTGGCGGGGCAGCCAACGACTACAGCAAAGTGGCGCTGCCGGCCGATGCGCGCAACTGCGCCATGTGCCATGTGAACAACACGGAGCGGCTGCCGCTGGCGCCGAATCTGCTGAATGTGGTGGACCCGCGGGGGTGGTTGCCGAATCCGGGTCCGGCGGGGGCGGCGTGCCTGTCGTGCCACAGTTCAAAGGACGCGGCGGCGCACGTGCAACTGACGACTTCGCCGCTCGGCGAGAGCTGCAACGTTTGTCACGGGCCGAACGCGGCGTTTTCGGTGGCGAAGTCCCATGCGCGGTGAGGCGGGATGGTGAAGCGTTTGCTGCTGCTGGGCGCGCTGGCCTTTGGCGTCGGCGCGGCGCCGCCTCCTCAGAGAGACCGGACGGGGGCGGGCTACGCCGGCACGGAGGCGTGCGTGGCTTGTCATGAAGAGCAGGGCAAGGGGTACGCCAAGACGCGGCACGGAGCCCTGGAGCGCGAGGGCGGACGCGGCTGGAAGGATTACTCGTGCGAGGCCTGCCACGGGCCAGGGCAGAAGCACGGGGAGGCGGCCGAGGCGAAGTTCATCCTGAACCACGCCAAGGCAACGCCGAAGGAGGCCGACGCGTCGTGCCTGGGGTGCCACAAGAACCAGGCGACGCATGCGGGCCGGGTGCACGGCTCGCACAGCGCGGGGCAGGTGGGCTGCGGGAGCTGCCACGGGGTGCATCAGGAGAAGCCCGCGCCGGCAAGCACCTGCGCCGGCTGCCATAGTGACATGGTGGCGCAGTTTCTGCGGCCCCACGCGCACCGCATCACGCGGGGTACGGTCGAGTGCGTCGATTGCCACAACCCGCACGGGTCGCTCGAGCGGGCGGGGCTGCGGGGGACGGCGCGGACACGGAACCACGAGCCGGGGTGCCTGAACTGTCACGCCGACAAACGGGGGCCGTTTGCGTTTGAACACGCGCCGATGCGGCTGGAGGGCTGCGGGAGCTGCCACGAGCCGCACGGGTCGGCGAACCCGCGGATGTTGAACCGGGCGGAGGTGATGAACCTGTGTCTCGAGTGCCACGCGAACCTGCCGGCGCCGGGGAACCGGACGGGCACGCTGGGTGCGGTAGCGCCGGGGACGCACGACCTGCGGCTGCCGCTCTACCGCAACTGCACGTCGTGCCATACGAAGATCCACGGCTCGCACGTCAACCGGGACTTTCTGCGATGAGACGGGCGCTGTGGCTGGCGATTCCGATGGTGGTTTGGGGGCAGGCGCCGGAGGTGACCACCGAGGTGGGCTACCGGGTGCTGCCTTCGACACGGGGCGACTGGAAGAGCTACCGGAGCGTGGACAATCTGGCCGAGGGGCCGCGGCTTCTGCAGTTTGCCGGGGCCTGGACGCCGGCCGGGAGCCGGGGGCTGGACGCGCTGCGGGTGACGGGCTCCGGGTGGGGCGACCCGATGAACGCCCTGCACCTGACAATGGACAAAGCGGGGCTGTACCGGTTCACGTTCGGCTATCGCAACATGGCCTACTTCAATGCCCTGCCCTCGTTCGCCAATCCGTTGAATACCTTTAGCCAGCGGTCGTTCGATACGCGGCAGCGGCTGTGGAACGCGGACCTCGACCTGCGGCCGGGCAAGCGGCTGCAGCCGTTTTTGAGCTTGGGCCGGCAGTCGGGCAACGGGTTCGGGGTGAGCCCGATTGTGGTGGACGAGAACAGCTACCCGGCGGCGTCAGCGATCGACTACGGCTATCTGCAGTTTCGGGGCGGGGTGCACTTCGACGCCGAACGGTGGCGCATCACACTCGAACAGGGCGGCGGACGCTTTCACGACGACACGGCGCTGCGCATTGAGGAGCGCAATACCGGCAACCGGCTGCTGCCGTACTTCGGCCGGCGCCTGGCGCTCGACCGCGCGACGCAGGCCTATACCGTAACCGGGCAGAACGTGTACTCGTCGGCGGAGGTGACGGTGTCGCCGTGGCGCTGGGTGGATTTCACGGGGCAGTTTTTCTACTCGCAGCCGAACAGCGACGTACGCTTCAGCGAGAACGCGCAGGGCACGCTGCTGTGGCTCGAGACGCTGCGGTTCGTGAGCGGGCAGCAGTCGCTCGTGACGGGCTACGCCAACCAGCCGCGAACATCGGGGGCGGGAAGCGTGGAGGTGCGGCCGTGGAGCCGGGTGCGGATTCTGGAATCGTGGCAGACGACGCGGATGCATAACGCGGCGACGCTGGCGGGGTTGACGACGCTGGACCAGAGAGCGCTGCCGGGGCGGAGCGAGGGGGATCGTCTCGTGTGGAACGAGAGCGAGCAGCAGGTGCAGGCTTGGGTGGACGTCGCGAAGTTTTTGACGCTGCAGGGGGGGCACCGGTACCTGTGGGGCGATGCGCGGGTGCGGCGCGGGAGCTTGTCGACGGGGCCGGCGCAGGAGGCGGGGAGGCTGCGCCGGCACGTGGGGTTGGCTGGTTTCGTGCTGCGGCCAGCGGCTCGGCTGACCGTGAACGCGAACGCGGAGGTGGGCCGCGGGGACCGGACGTACTTCCGGACGAGTCTGCAGAATTACGAGCGGGTGCGCGTGCGGGCGCGCTATCGGCTGGCCGACGGCTGGCAGGCGAGCGGGCACTACCACCGGACGGCGAACGGGAACCCGACGCCGGGGGTGAACCTGCGGTTTGCGGCGCAGCAGGCGGGGGCTTCGGTGCAGTGGACCAGGCGGACGGTATCGGTGACGGCGGACTATGCGCGGTCGACGCTATGGAACGATCTGGTGTTTTTGGAACCGGAACGGTACGCGCCGCTGCGGAGCCTGTACCGGGATAACGCCCATACGGGGGCGCTGGCGGCGACGTGGAACTGGCCGAAGAACCGGGGGTCGGTGACGGTGGGCGGGAGCCTGTTCCGGTCGGCGGGGTCGCGGCCGACGCGGTACTATCAGCCGCTGGCGCGCCTTCTGGTGCCGGTGCGGAAGCAGGTGCAGCTATTGGGGGAGTGGCGGCAGGTGTCGCTGGGGCAGGCGTTCTACGCCAATGAGGCGTTTGGGGTGCAACAGATTACGATTGGGCTGCGGTTGGGCCGTTAGACGGTGAGATTGTGTTTCTTGATGCGGTAGCGAAGGGTATCGCGGCTGATGCGGAGGAGGCGGGCGGCGCCGGACTGGTTGCCGCCGGTTTTGGCGAGGGCTTCGGTGAGCAGGCGGCGCTCCTGCTCTTCGAGCGAGCTGAGCTCGGGAGCGATGAGGGGCGCGGGGGCTTCCGGCGGCGCCTCCGGCGTGCGGAGGAAGTCGGGCAGGTCGTCGACGTCGATCATGGTGCCCATGACCATGATGCAGGCGTGGCCGATGACGTTTTCGAGTTCGCGGACGTTGCCGGGCCAGGAGTGCTGGCGGAGGAGGAGCTGGGCGCGGTAGGTGAGGCCGTAGATGGTTTTGTTGAACTGGGCGGCGTAGCGGGAGATGAAGTGGCGGGTGAGGAGTTGGAGGTCGGCATCGCGTTCGGTGAGGCTCGGGACCTTCAACTCGACCATGGAGAGGCGGTAGAACAGGTCCTGCCGGAAGGCGCCGCGGGCGATCATGGCGCGGAGGTCGTGGTGGGTGGCGGCGATGACGCGGACGTTGACTTTGCGCGTTTGCAGAGAGCCGAGGCGCTGGATCTCCTGTTGCTGCAGGGTGCGCAGGAGCTTGGCTTGGGTGGCGAGGGGCATGTCGCCGATTTCGTCAAGCAGCAGGGTGCCGTTATTGGCGTGCTCGAACAGTCCGACTTTGTCGTGTGTGGCGCCGGTGAAGGCGCCTTTGACGTGGCCGAAGAGTTCGCTTTCAAAGAGGGTTTCGACGACAGCCGAGCAGTTGAGGGGGACGAAGGGTCCCGCGGCGGAGGGGCCGAGCTGATGGAGGGCTTTGGCGACGAGCTCTTTGCCGGTGCCGGTGGGGCCGGTGACGAGCACGGTGCGGTAGTGCGGGGCGATGCGCTGAATCTGCGAGTACAGGTGCCACATGGGCGGACTGTTGCCGATCATGCCGGCGAAGCTGGCCTGGGAGGCGAGGGATTGTTCGAGCGCGAGAGCCTCGAGGCGGGCGCGATGACGGGCGAGGAGGGGTTCGAGGCGGGCGCGCAGGAGATTGGGGGGGAAGGGTTTGTTGAGATAGTCGGCGGCGCCTTTGCGGATGGCTTCGACGGCCGATTCGGTGGAGTAGAAGGCGGTGGTGAGGATGACGTCGATGGTGGGATCGAACTCGACGACGCGTTCGAGCAGCTCCATGCCGGTGAGGCCAGGCATGACGAGATCGCTGAGGACGATTTGCGGGTGATGGTTGAGGATGAACTCGAGGCCCTGCTCGGGATCGTGGAAGGCGTGAGTCTCGACGTCGAGGTTCTGCAGCGCGGACTGCATGAGTTCCACGCTGGCGGGACGATCGTCGATAATCGCAATGGAGATGGGCCGCACGCCAGGCACGTCTGTCATTGTACGCTGGCCCTTAGTTTGCTGGGGACTTGAACTGGAGATCATTGCAATTGTTGAATCCTGCTGATCGTGAGACTAACAGTAAAGAAGCCGCGCTGCTTGAGGCCGCGCCGGATGCCGTAATTGAAGTGGACGCCCGCGGGGTGATCGTTTTAGTGAACCGGAGCTGCGAGCGGATGTTTGGTTACACGCGGCAGGAGCTGATCGGGCAGCGGATTGAGATACTGACGCCGGCGGCGGTGCGGGCCGGTCACGAACAGAAGCGATTGGGATATAGTGCGGCCCCGGTAACACGGTCGATGGGCAGCGGATCTTACTTTCAGGCGGTACGAAAGGATGGCCGAGAGTTCCCGGTGGAGATCATGCTGAGCCCGCTGCAGGTGGGCGAGGCGGTGCATACGGCGGCGGTGGTGCGGGATGTCTCCGAGCGGATGAACCTGCTGGCGGCGATGCAGGAGAGCGAGGCGCAGGCCCGGCTGTTGTTTGAAGAGTGTCCGCTGGCGTCGTGGGTGGAGGACCCGGCGACCGGGGCGCTGCTGGCCGTGAACCGGGAGGCGCTGCAGGCGTTCCGGGTGAGCCGGGAGGAGTTTCTGGCCCTGGGGGTGGCGGGGCTAGCGCCGTTGTGGGAGGCCGACTACGAGGTCCGATCGCATGACTTGCCGTATCTGGGCCGGCCGGCGCGGCTGCTGGTGGCGCAGGACGTTTCCGCGCAGAGGCGGTTTCAGGAGGCGATTGAAGAGGCGCGGCTGCGGGCCGAGCAGGCGAGCCAGGCCAAGAGCGACTTTCTGGCGAGCATGAGCCATGAGCTGCGGTCGCCACTGCATACGATCATCGGATTCGCGGAGCTGTTGGCGGATGAGCTGGAAGGGCCGTTGAACGACAAGCAGAAGCGGTTTGCCGCGCATATCCAGCGCGATTCGCAGCACCTGCTGACGTTGATCAACGACATTCTGGACCTGAGCAAGATTGAGGCCGGGCGGATGGAGCTGCGGGTGGAGGAGTTCGACGCGCGGGAGTGGATGGAAGAGGCCATGGCGATGGTGCGGCCGCAGGCGGAGGCGAAGGAGATTGCGCTGACCGCACGAATGGAGCGGGATTTGCGGCTGGAGGGGGACCGGCTGCGATCGAAGCAGGTGTTGTTGAATCTACTGACGAATGCGATTAAGTTCACCAATTCGGGGGGGCGGGTTGCGGTGGAGGGCGGAGTGGCCGGGGAGTTTGGGGAGATTCGCGTGGAGGATACCGGGGTGGGCGTGCCGAGGGAGTTGCGCGAACGGATTTTCGAGTCGTTTTATCAGGGCCCGGGGTCGGCGGGGACGGGCTTGGGATTGGCGATTGCGCGGCGGTTGGTGGAGCGACAGGGGGGGCGGATCTGGATGGAAGAGGCCGAAGGGGGCGGCAGCCGTTTCGTCTTTACGCTGCCGCTGGCGGCGGGGATGGCGCGGCGGAGTCAGCCGCTCGTTTTGGCGCTGGAGGACGACCCTTCGGCGCTGGCGCTGCTGCGGGAGTATCTCGAGGCCGAGGGCATGGCGCTGGTGGCGGCGGCGACGGTGCGGGAGAGCCTCGTGAAGGCGCTCGACCTGCATCCGGACGTGATTGTGCTGGACCTTTACCTGCCGCACGGCAGCGGCTGGGATGCGCTGGCGGGGTTGAAGAAGCTGCAGGAGACGCGGGATATTCCGGTGTTGGTGACGTCGGTGGCGGCGGACGAGTCGGCGCTGGAGCGGGGAGCGTTTGCTTCGCTGACCAAGCCGGTGGCGCGGGAATTGCTCGTGCGGACGCTGCGGCGGGCGTTGGGCCGGGGGGAGGAGTAGATGCGGCGGGTGCTGATTGCGGATGACAGCGCGAGCAACCGGGAGCTGCTGCGGACGATGCTGGTGCACGAGGGTTGGACGGTGGAGGAGGCACGCGACGGGTTAACCGCGGTCGAGATAGCGACGGTACGGCCGCCGGACCTGATTCTGCTGGATATCCAGATGCCGGGGCTTGATGGATACGAGACGCTGGGCCGGCTGCGGGCGGTGCCCGCGCTGGCGGGGGTGCGGATTTTTGCAGTGACGGCTTCGGCAATGGAGGGCGACGAGCAGCGGGGGCTGGCGGCGGGCTTTACGGGATATTTGACCAAGCCTTTAACGCGCCGGATGCTGCTGGCAGCGCTATCCTGAGGGGTATGTCCAAGTACGCCCTGTTCGTGGCGGTTCTCGTTTTATGCGGCTGCCAGAGCCTTTATTACAAGGCGCAGGAGACGCTCGGCAACGAGAAGCGGGATATTCTTATTGACCGGGTGAAGAAGGGCCGGCAGGATCAGCAGGAGGCCAAGGAGCAATACAAGACGACGCTGGAGGCGTTTCAGGCGGTGACCGGGTTTGCGGGCGGGCAGACCGAGGAGATCTATAAACGGCTGAAGGCGGAGTACGACGAGGCGGCGGCGCGGACGAAGAAGGTCAGCGACCGGATTGCGTCGATCGAACAGGTGAGCGGCGATATGTTTGCCGAGTGGGAGAGCGAAATCAACGCGATGGAGAACCGGGAGCTGAAGGCCAAGAGCCGGGGGCTGATGCGGGAGGCTCGGGGCCGGTACACGCCGTTGATCCGGAAGATGAAGGACGTCGAGCAGCGAGCCAAGCCGGTGTTGAAGGCGTTTGAGGATCAGGTGCTGTTTATCAAGCACAATCTGAACGCCGAGGCGGTGACCTCGCTGCGGAACACGGTGAGCAAGATGGACACCGAGGTATCGAAGCTGGTGGCCGATATAGAAGCCTCGACGCGGGAGGCCGATGCGTTTCTGGCCGCGCTGCCAGGGAGCTAGGGCGCGAGGCGCGTGACCGTCCAGGCGCCTTCGACGGTGGTGTAGGCAAAGCGGTCGTGCAGGCGGTTTCTGCGGCCCTGCCAGAACTCGATGCGCTGCGGGACCAGGCGATAGCCGCCCCAGAAATCGGGGAGCGGGACTTCGGCGGGGAAGCGGGTGTCGAGGTCCGCGAGGCGGGCGTCGAGCTCGGCGCGGGCGGCGAGCGGCTGGCTCTGGGGGGAGGTCCAGGCGGCGAGCTGGTGGCCGCGGGGGCGGGTGCGGAAGTAGGCATCGCTTTCAGCGGCGCTGACGCGGGCGACGGCGCCCTGGATGCGGACCTGCCGTTCGAGCGGGTGCCAGAGGAAGACAAGCGCGGCTTGCGGGTTGGCGAGCAGGTGGTTGCCTTTGCGGCTTTCGTAGTTGGTGAAGAAGACGAAGCCGCGTTCATCGAACGACCGCAGCAGGACGATGCGGCCGTCGGGCATGCCGTCGGCCGAGGCGGTGCAGAGCGTCATGGCGTTGGGCTCGTCGAGTTGGGCGGCGACGGCCGCATCCATCCATTCGCGGAACAGGTCGATGGGATCGGGGCGGAGGTTCGCCTCTTCGAGCGTCCCGGTTTCGTAGCTCTTGCGGAGGGATTGAATCAGGTCCGAGGTCTGCATGGCGTTCTTCCTCCATAATGGATGTTTCCATGTTTGATTTCAGCGGAAAAACTGCGGTGGTGACGGGCGGGACGAGCGGAATAGGGGCGGCGATTGCGGCGGCGTTCGCGAGCGCCGGGGCGCGGGTGGTGGCGGCGGGGCTGCCGGATTTTGACGTGACGGACGATGCGGCGGTAGAGGCGCTGTTTGCTGGCCTGGACCGCGTGGACTTTCTCGTGAACGCCGCGGGGGTTATCCGGCGCGATGAGGAGTACACGATTCCCGTGTTTCAGCAGGTGCTCGATATCAATTTGACGGGCGCGATGCGCTGCTGTGTGGCGGCACGGCCGAAGCTGGCGGCGGGCGGCGCGATTGTAAACATCGCCTCGATGCTGACGTTTTTCGGCGGGCCGCGGGTGCCGGCCTACGCGGCGAGCAAGGGGGCGATTGCGCAGCTGACGCGGTCGCTGGCCGTGGCTTGGGCGGCCGAGGGGATTCGGGTGAACGCGATTGCGCCGGGGTGGATTGCGACGCCGCTGACGCAGTCGCTGCAGGAGGACCCGGCGCGGTCGGCGGCGCTGCTGGGGCGGACGCCGCTGGGGCGGTGGGGGAGGCCGGAGGAGTTGGCGCCGCTGGTGTTATTCTTGTGTTCAAACGCGGCTAGTTTTATGACGGGCGCGGTGATTCCGATCGACGGCGGGTATTCGGCGGCCTAGTATGTTGACGACGCATCCTTTATCTCCCCCTGAAATTGTGACGACGGCGGTGCCGGACGATGAACGCATCTGGGTGCCGCAGGCCAAAGATGTCTGGTTCCGGCCGTTGATGCTGAATACGCTGAACGGCGGCTGGTGCAACCTGCTGCGGGTGCGGAAGGCCGGGGTGTTGAGCCGGCACCGGCATCCGGGTCCGGTGCACGGGTACGTGATCAAGGGCAGCTGGCGGTATCTGGAGCACGACTGGGTGGCGCGGGCGGGGGATTACGTGTTTGAGCCGCCGGGCGAGACGCATACGCTGACGGTGGAGTCGGCCGATGAGATGATCACGTTTTTCAACATCTCGGGCTGCATGTACTATGTGGACGCAGAAGGCAACCACACGGGGTTTGAGGACGTGTTCACCAAGATCGATATGTGCAGGAAGCACTACATCGAAGTTGGGCTGGGCGCCGGGTTCGTCGATCAGTTCATCCGGTGAAGATTCTCTATACGGCGGCGCATGGGGGGTTTGGCGCGGAGCGGGTGCCGCTCGGCGGCGGGGCTGCGGTATTTGAAATGCTGCGGACGGCATGGCCGGACGTGGAAGCGGTTGCCCCGTCAACGGTGACGGGCCGGGAGTTGGTGAGTTTCTCCGAATGGGAGTACGCCGCGTTCTGCCGGCGGTTTGAAGCCGAATCGACGAAGGCGATTTTGCGATACGAACCCAAGGATTGCGTCGTGCTGGTGAACGACATCTCCGAGGGGCCGGACTTTGCGCGGCTGGCAGCGGCGGGCTACCGGGTGTTCGTGATCTTTCACGTGGACGTGGTGGCCTATGTGGCGGCGATTTACGGGCGGGGGTGGGTGGCGCCCGAGCGGCTGGTGCAGTGGCACGCGCGTTGGGAACGGTTTTGCCCGGACGTGTTGCAGCTGGTTTTCCAAAAACAGCGGGACTGCGTGCGGCACGCGACCGCTTGCATTGTGCCGTCGCCGGCGATGCGGGAGGTGATCCATCGCTGCTACGGGCCGCAGGTGCGGGTGGAGGTGCTGCCGTGGGGCACGCCTCCGTCGGTATACACCAGCACACGGCGCCCGGCCGAGAAGAAGTTGACGCTGCTGACGCTGAGCCGGATCTCGCCCGAGAAGAACCAGCACGTGCTGCTCGAAGCGCTGCTGGCCTGGGAGCAGCAGGGCTTGCTGCCTTCGATGCGGCTGCGGATCTGCGGGCAGCCGGCGTACATGCAGGGCAAGGCCTACTTTGAGAAGCTGAAGGCGCTGGCGGAGCAGCTGCGGCAGGTGGAAGTGGAGTTTCCGGGTCACGTGACCGGGCAGGCCAAGGCCGATCAGTTTGCCGAGGCGGACCTGTACGTGTTTCCGTCGAGCCATGAATCTTACGGGTTGACGTTGATGGAGGCGTTTGCGGCGGGGCTGCCGGCGTTGACGCTGGACCACGCCGGGGCGCGGGGCGTGATGCGGGCCGAGTTCGGCCGGATGGCGTCGCCCGATGGTTTTCTGCCGGCGCTGCAGGAGTTGACGCGGGACCGGAAGCGGCTGCGGGAGATGGGCCGGGCGGCGCAGGCGTATGCGCTGGCGCACCCGTTTAGCGCGACGGCGGAGCGGCTGCGGGCGCTGCTGCTGGGCGGGGCGTAAGGCTTACAATACCAGCAGGCAAAGCTGTGCGAATTTTAACGTTTCTTTTATTGGGCGCTGGAGCAGTGTGGGCGCAGGGCGATGACCGCGCGACGGCGGAGTGGGCGCTGCGGTTTGGCGGTCGGGTGCGAATGGCGGACTCGGCCTGGGTCGGCGCGGTGGAGAGGCTGCCGGCCGGGGTGCTGCGTCTCGAAGGTGTGGACCTAGCCGGGACGATTGTCGACCATCGGGATTTGAAGCTGTTGTCGGGCTGCACGGAGCTGCGGGAGCTGATTCTGCCGGGCACGATTTTTAACCCGGGAGCGGGTTCGACGCTGGACGCCAACAAAGAGCTGGCCGCGCTGAAGACACTCACGAAGCTCGAACGCTTCGGGCTGTCGCTGCATTTTCTCGAACACATCAACGTGCAGGATAAGGGGCTGAAAGAGTTTGCCAACCTGACGCAGATTCGCGAGATGCGGGTGGCGATGGCCAACATTCGCGGGGCGGGCCTCGAATCGTTCGTGAATCTCGAGCGGCTGGACCTGAACAATACGCGGATGAACGACGAGGGCATGAAGCAGATTGCGGGCATGAAGAAGCTGCGCTATCTGAGCCTGCGCGATACGTTCGTGACCGACGAGGGCTTGCAGCAGCTGGCCGGTTTGCAGGAGCTCGAGACGCTCGACCTGTTCGGGCTGCGGCTGACGGACCGGGGAATCGGCGCGCTGCGGGGCCTGACGAAATTGAAGCGGCTGAACATTCTGGGCGCGGCGCTGACGGACGAAGGGGTGGCGGCGCTGGCGCCGCTGCAGGAGCTGACCGAGCTGAACCTGTACCGGACGCAGATTACCAACGCGGGGCTGAGCAAGCTGCGGGGCCTCAAGAATCTGACGTCGCTCGACCTGCGCTACACGCGGGTGACGCGCGGGGGCGTGGATGATCTGGTGGCGGTGAACCCGCGGGTACGCGTGGAGTTTCAGGACGCGGCGCCGCAGGCGGCGGACCCGGCGCTGCGGACGGCCAAGCCGGCGGCGCTGACCGACACCGCAATTGCCGGATGGATTGAGCGGCTGGGCGGGCGGAGTTCGCTCGAGGCGGGCAAAATCCGGTCAATTGATCTATCGCGGACCCCGGTTTCCGATGCGCAGCTGGCGTATCTGGCAGGCCTGACGGCGCTGCGGAAGCTTCGGCTCGATACGACCGAGGTGGGCGACGGGGGCATGGCGCACGTTGGCAAGCTGAAGACGCTCGAAGATCTGGACCTGACGAACACGATGGTTTCCGATGCGGGTTTGGCGCAGTTGGCGGGCCTAGGGAAGCTGCAGCGGCTGACGCTGAACCATACGCTGAGCCGGGGGATGCTGCCGGCAACGCTGCCGATTGAGGAGTTGGAGATTGCCAACACGACGTTTGATGACCGCAGCGCGGCGGCCCTGGCGGCGATGCCCACGCTGCGGGCGCTGCGCCTGGCCTACACCGACATCACCGAGGCCGGCCTGCGGGCGTTGAGCGCGCTGCCGCTGCGGAAGCTGGATATCGTCTCGAACGACCTGGGCGATGAGGCGCTGGTGCACATCGGGAAGATGACCACGCTCGAGGAGCTTTACCTGAGCTACTGCCGGCATACGAACAAGGGTTTGGCGGAGTTGAAAGGGCTGACGAATCTGCGGGTGTTTGAGTCGGTGCGGTCGCGGCTGGACGATGCGGCGGCGCCGCATCTCAATCAGTTTCCGAAGCTGCGGCGGCTGAACCTGGACTACACGGGCTTGTCCGACGCGGGCCTGAAAGCGCTGCAACTGCCGGAGCTCGAAGAGCTGCTGCTCGATACGGCGAACCTGACGGACGGGGCGGTGGAGACGATTGTGAAGATGCCGAAGCTGCGGAGCCTGGGCATCTACCATACGCTGATCACCGAGGCGGCTTTCAACAAGCTGAAAGCCGCGCGGCCGGGGCTGCATGTCTTGTTTGATCGGGAGTCGTCGATTCCGATCCGGAGGAAAAGCTGATGTTCGCCGCGATGTTGCTGCTGGCCGTAGTGGGGCCGATGGATTGGGTGAAGGAGGTGGGCGGCACGGCGACGGCCGATGCGCAGGGGCGCATCGTGGCGCTGGACCTGAGCCGGACGTGGGTGAACGATTCGGACCTGCAGCGCGTGGGGACGTTTACGGAGCTGCGGACGCTGGACCTTTCGCATACGCGGGTGACGGATCTCGGCTTTGTGCATTTGAAGAAGCTGCGGAACGTGACAGCGGTGAACCTGTACTACGCCGAGCTGGTGGGCGACGGGGCGTGCGCGGTGATGAAGCTGTGGCCGAAGCTGCAGACGCTGAACATGCGGGGAACGAAGGTAACGGACACGGGCGTGGCGCACCTTGCCGGGCACGCGGGGCTCGAGTCGATTGACGTGGGGTTTGCGTTGTTTACCGATAATGGCGTGGAGTTGCTGGCGACGATGCCGAAGCTGCGGCATGTTGCGTATGGCGGGAATAAGATGACGGACGTGGGGCTGAGCCCGCTGAAGCTGATTCCGACGCTGCGGGAGCTGGACCTGGGCGGGCTGCAGCGGACGGACTCGGGCCTGTGGCAGGTGACGATTACGGACCGGGGTCTTGAGGTGCTGGGCACGATGACGGAGTTGGAGGGGCTGAACCTGCGGAACGCGAAGATTACGGACGCCGGGGTGGATAAGCTTTTCGGCCTGGGGAAGCTGAAGCAGTTGAACGTAGTGAACACGCTGCTGACGGAGGCGGGGGTGGCGAGGCTGAAGGCGGCGCTGCCGAATACGCGCGTCGAATCCGGGCAGATTGAGATGGTGCGGCGTTAGGGCCGCGGGGCGGCGAAGTCGTAGAGTTGCGTGGCGGTGCGGATCCAGAGGTGGCCGTTGTCGATAGCCGGGGTGGCGAAGACCTCTTCGTCGAGGCTGGAGGAGGCGGCGATGCCCCATGGGGCGCCGGCTTCGAGCACGGTGACGTTGCCCTGGCGGCTGATGCAGTAAACCTTGCCATCGCCGGCGACGGGCGAAGCGTAATATTCCTCGAGGGCGTTGGGCAGGCGGCCGGCTTTGATGAGCTTGCCGGTGGCGGGATCGAGCGTCTGGAGGATGCCGCCGTTGCGGAGGAGATAGAGCACGCCACGGTAGAGCAGCACGGCCGGGACGTCGGGCAGCGACTTGTCGTAGCGCCAGAGGACGTGGGTGGCGGTGACGTCGCCGGAGCCGCCGAGGCGGACGGCGAGGGTGGCGTTCGTGGAGGTGCGGCGCATGGTGTAGTACTGCCAGTCGCGCTGGTCGAGCAGGCCGTCTTTGTCGAGGTCCTGCATGGCCCAGTTGCCGGGGTGCCAGTGGGCCGGGACCTCGGTTTTGGCGAGTTTGCCGTCCTGGTTGGCGTCGAAGCGCTCGAGCATGGCGGGGAAGGCGGGGAGTTCGAGCCGCTCGCTGGCTTCCCCGCCCGGGGCCCAGCCGTTGAAGTAGAGGACGCCATCGGCGACGACGGGGACGGACTTGACCTGATAGGTGAGGCCGCGGACGTGCCAGAGGGGTTTGCCGGTGGCGAGGTCGTAACTCGAGAGCTGATAGGAGCCGGGGACGATGAGTTCGCGGTCGAGGGCGAGGGGCGTCGAGAAGCTGTGGACGTAGTCGGGGCGGTCGGCTTTCCAGACGGTGCGGCCGGTGCGCTGGTCGACGGCGAGGAGGAAGGAGCCCTGGTCCTGGTCGCAGAGCATGTAGAGCTTGCCGTCGGCGAGGACGGGGGAGGCGCCCATGCCGTGGAAGTTGGTGAAGGGGCCGAGGGGGTGGCGCCAGCGTTCGTCGCCGTTGGCGGTGTAGGAGAGCAGACCGTAGCCGGCGAAGAAGACGTAGACGTTTTCGCCATCGGAGACGGGGCTGGGGGAGGCGGGATCGTTGAGGGTGTGGCGCTTTTCGTCGTGATGGGCGGGGGCTTCGCGGCGCCAGAGGAGGGCGCCGGTGCGGCGGTCGAGGGCAAAGGTGAGGAGCTTACCGTTTTCGTGGCCGGTGAGGAAGATGCGGGTGGCGGTGACGACGGGGGAGGACTTGCCGCGCGGGATGGCGGTTTTCCAGACGACGTTTTTGTCGGGGGCGATTTCGCGGGGCAGGGGCTGGGCGTCGTTGATGCCGGCGCCGAGGGGGCCGCGGAAGCGGAGCCAGTCAGCCGCGAGAAGACCGGGGACGAGCAGGAGCAACAGCGCGGGTTTCACGCTTTGGATGATACATTTATTTCGCGGCGGCCGCCGTGCCGGGTATTTCGCGGCTGCCGCCCTGGCGGGCGTAGCGGGTGAGGACGGCCTGGAGGCGGGCGCGGACGGCGGGGTTCTCCACCGGGGTGGTTTCGCGGGGATCGCGGGCCCAGTGGTAGAGGCGGCCGTCGTCGTAGAGCTTCCACTGGTGATCGAAGACGCAGCGTTGGGTGCGTGTCCAGTTTTCTTTATCGGCGCCGGGACGGGGGTCGTACCAGGAGTAGATCCAGGGGCGGGGCCGGCCGGGGCGGCCCTGGAGTTGGGGCAGGAAGCTGACGCCGTCGAGGGGGCCCAGGCCGCGGGTGGGGATGCCAGCGGCGGCGCAGAGGGTGGGCAGGAAGTCGCAGGAGTCGATGAGGTCGTCGCTGGTTTTGCCGGGCGGGGTGACGCCCTTCCAGCGGACGAGGAGGGGGACGCGGGTGCCGGCTTCGGTGGTGAGGCCTTTGCCGCCGGGGAAGGGTTGGCCGTTGAGTTGGCTGGTGATGCTTTGATGGGTGCCGTTGTCGCTGAAGAAGAGGATCAGCGTGTCCGGAGGCAGTTGGGAGACGACACGGCCGACGACTTTGTCCATGTACTCGACCATGTCTTTGAAGAAGCGGTTGTCGGGCTTAAGACGGTTGGGGCCCTGGAACTCCGGGGTGTCGGGGGTGGGGACGAAGGGATCGTGGGTGAGGGCGAGGGGCCAGTAGGCGAACCAGGGCTTGGGGTCGGGCTTTTTGACGAACTGCAGGAGGAAGTCGGCAAAGAGGTCTTCGCCGTATTGGCCGGTGAGGTTTTTCTGGAGGGCGCCGTTTGAGTAGATGGTGGGGTTGCCGTAGCGGGAGCCTTTATCTTCGGTGTGGCCGGCGTGCCAGACGGCGTATTCGTCGAAGCCCGCGTCATCGATGCGCTGGCCTTTGCCGCGCCACTGGGGTTCGAAGGCGGGCGGGTTGTAGCTCCAGAACTGCCACTTGCCGGCGATGGCGGTGCGGTAGCCGTTTTCGCGGAACAGATGGCCGAAGGTGCGCTCTTTCGGGTCCATGATGCCGAAGGCCTGCCAGTTGCGGAAGTTGTACTTGCCGGTCATGAGCTGCATCCGGGTGGGGGTGCAGAGGGGCTGCGCGAAGGCGTAGCGGAAGAGCATGCCTTCGGCGGCGAGGCGGTCGAGGTTCGGCGTTTTGTAAGTTTGGCTGCCGTAGCAGCTCAGGCATTCGTAGCCGAGGTCGTCGGCGAGGATGAGGAGGATGTTGGGGCGTTGGGGTGGGGCGCCGAGGGCGGCGGCGGTGAGGCCGCCGAGGAAGCGGCGCCGGTTCATCCGTAGATTTCCGGCAGTTCGCGGGAGCCGCTCGGGAACTTGGTGAGGTTTAGGCCCATGGCTTTATTGGCGGCAGCCATATAGAGATCGGCGACGGTGCCCGTGGTGCGGGTATGGAGGCCGGTGCGGAGGCCGCCGGCGTGGCCGGCGACGATGGCGGACAGGCCGTTGTTCTTATGGTCGTTGGCTTCGGCGTGCTCGTGGACGTAGAGGAGCGTGGTGCGGTCGAGCAGCGTGGCGTCGCCTTCCTTGACGGATTTGAGGCGGCCGAGGAGCCAGGCGAACTCTTCGGCGTGCCAGCGGCAGATGTCGCGCTGGATGCGCAGGCCTTCGAGGCCGTTGTTGGCGGCGGACTTGCCGACGTTGTGGGAGTAGTCGTGATGGCGGCCGTTGGTGTGGCCGAGCCAGGGGAAGCGGGAGAGGCCCTGGCACTTGGTGAGCATGTAGGAGGCGACTTTGGTTTGGCCGCTGGCGAAGGCGTGGACGAGGAGTTCGCTTTGGAGCTTGGCGATGCGGGGCCAATCTTTCATGTCGCCTTCGGCTTCCGGCGGATCGACGCGGCGGTAGTTGGGCGGGAGGCTGGCGATGGCGCGTTCGACGTCGCGGATGGAGGACAGGTGCTCGTCGACGCGCGTCGTATCTTCCTTGCCGAGGGCTTTGCGGAGAGCGGCGGCGTCTTCCTGGACGGTGTCGAGCACGCTTTTTTTGCGGTTGATCCAGGTGAGTTCGCGGGCGCCGAACAGACGGTCGAAGAGCTTATTCGGCAGCATTTCGGGCGGGAGAGCGCGGTCGTACCCGGCCCAGCTCATATTGCGCTGGATGCTTTCGCCGAAGGATTCCTGCGAGACGCCGACTTGGAGCGAGCGGAAACGGGTGTCGGAGCCGGCCTTGGCGGCGATGACCTGATCGATGGAGGGTCCGCCGGCGCCGCGGCCGGTGAACTGGGTGCCGGTCATGAGCGAGGCCATCGAGCGGTGATGGTCGTTGCCGGGGCCGGGCAGGCGGGCCGAGGGGTTGTCGAGGCCAGTGACGATATGGATATCGTTGCGGAAGGGGGCGAGGGGGGCGAGACACGGCGTCATCATGAAATTGGCGCCGGTTTCGGTGGGGATCCAATACTTTTCGGGGATGCCGTTGCCGTTGAACCAGATGACGAAGCGGTTGGGCGGAGCCGTTTTGACGGGGCCGGCGTAGGCGGTGCCGTTGGCGTTGAACATCGCGGCCAGGGGCGGCAGGCCGATGGCGACACCGGACAGGCTGCGCAGCAGGGTGCGGCGCGAGAGGGAAAGGTCTTTTGTATGAACGGCTGGCATCGGTTTAGGACTCCGGGGGGAAGACGCTCCACTTCAATAAGCTGACCATCAGCTCCCGGAAGTGGTACCCGGAGCTGCGGAAATCGGCGAAGGCCCGATCGATAACGACGGCGTCGCGCGCATTTTCATGACGGCCCGTATAGTAGCGGAACAGCTGCTTGGCCACGCACTGCTGGCATTGTGGGGCAGCCGATAGAATTTTACCAAGCTCGCGGGGGGTGGTGAAGCGGGAGTTGGGAATGCCGGCCACGTAGCCGTTGGTGTCGATGTCGAGTTCGACGTTGACGACGTCGCCATCTTCGCGGCGGGCGGGGCGGAAGGTGAGTTTTTGCTTGTTGCGGAACTGGCCGATGGCATCGTACTTTTCGAGGGCGAGGCCGATGGGGTCGACAAGGGTGTGGCAGCTGGCGCAGCTTTCGTTGTTCAGATGCATGGCTAGGCGTTCGCGGTTGGTCATGGGCTTGCCCTTGTCGAGGTTGGGCAGGTTGGCGTTGACGCCGGGCGGAGGCTGGGGGACCTCCTGGCAGAGGAAGTGTTCGCGGACGAAGAGGCCGCGCTGGGTGGCGCTGGTGTCGGCGGGTTTGGAGGTAGCGGCCAGGAACATGGCGTGGCCGAGGATGCCGCCGCGGCCGGTTTCGGGGGGGAGGGGGACGCGGTCGTACTCTTTAGCGGGGGCGGGCAGTTTGTAAAGCTGGGCGAGGGCGGTGTTGACGAAGCTGTGTTCGGCGGCGAACAACTGCATGAAGTCCTGGTCGCGCCAGACGAGGTCGGCGACCATGCGGCGGGTCTCTTCGGTCATGGCGACGGTGAGTTCGGCCGAGTACATGGGGAACTGGGCGCGCTCTTTGACGGCGTCGAGGAGTTGGTCGAAACGAAGCCATTCGGCGACGAACTCATCGAGGGTGATTTTGGCGCGGGGGTCGGCGAGGAGGCGGCGGGCCTGCTGTTCGACGGCCTGGCGGGTGTTGAGTTCGCCCTGGGCCGCGGCGCGGAGGAGTTCGGCGTCGGGCATGGTGTTGAGCAGGGCGTAGGAGAGGCGGCTGGCGGTTTCGTAGGGGCGCCAGGCGGGTTCGGCGCCGTTTTCCGTGCGCATGAGGAAGGCCGGGGACTGGAGCATGGCCTCGAGGGTCAGCTGCGCGCCGGCGAGGAAGTCTTTCTGCGTGAGGAAGAGTTTTTCGTAGCGGGCGAGTTCGGTTTCGAGCAGAGGGCGGCGGAAGGCCTTGGCGCCGAAGGTGCGGAGGAATTTCTGGCGGCAGGCGGCG
The DNA here is from genome assembly GCA_026393985.1 of Acidobacteriota bacterium. Taxonomy (GTDB): domain Bacteria; phylum Acidobacteriota; class Terriglobia; order Bryobacterales; family Bryobacteraceae. The sequence continues at coordinate 9,593 of JAPKZB010000088.1, read as the reverse complement.
TCGCGGGTTTTGCAGGGGATGAGGCCGTGGGTATCGCCGCCGCGGAAGGCGGAGCGGGCGAGTTTTTCGGCGGCGGCGCTGTAGGCTTCGGCGAGGAGGGGCGAGATGGATTGGGACTGGAACTGGTTGCGATAGCCGCCGACGAAGTCTTCGGCGGGGAACTGGTCGGCGACGCGGCTGTCGTCGCCGAGGAGGTCGCGGACGGTGTTGTTGTACTGGGCGTGGGTGAGGCGCCGGAGGACGGGGCGGGCTTCGAACTTGCGCTGGCCGAGGAGGAAGCGGTCGTCGGGTTTGGTGTTGGCGGCGAGGTAGTCGATCCAGGTGCGGAGGGTGGCCTCTTCGGGCGAGCCGGGGGTGATTTTGAGGCCGCCGCCGTGGGGGACACGGCGGGTGGGTTTGTTGAGGAGGAGGGATTTTGAGAGATCGGCGCGGTCGATGAGGACGTGGAGCGATTTGCCGAAGAGCTGGAGCTCTTCGGCGCTGGCGCCTTCTTCGGGGAGGCGGAAGCGGGTGCCGGCGGCGACGCCGTTCGAGCCATGGCAGTTCTGACAGCCGGCTTTTTCGAGGGCGGGCATGACTTTGGCGGGGAAATACGTTTCGCCGGGGGCACTGAGTTTTTTCTGGCTCAGGAGCAGGGGCAGGGCGGTGCAAAGGAGGAGGGAGCGGCGTAGCACTGCCCTTATCTTATTGCTTTTTAATCACCGATGCGATGGCGGGCGGCGGCCTCCCCGGAGGGGGGCCGGGATGTGGTATTCGTGGAGTAGTCTTACTCGATGCTTATCCTGCACGCCGGCGTACACGACGGCTTCTTTTCGATATGGCTGGAGGCATCGGCGGATCATAAACAGGCGAAGGCGGCCCCGAGCGCGGGGCGTCCGCAACGAAGCGGACCGCCGGATTATCCTTACGGAGCCCCGCCCGCACTGTTGCGCGAAATCCTTTCCTCCCTCCCCTACTGCGGGGAATTGGCAAAGGCCCAGATGCAACGAGTGGTTCTCTGGGCGCCTGCCGCGCCCGAAGGGCCGGTGGCATCGAGCGCATTGATCGCCGAGCATCCCGTTTATGAGAGCTTAACGCTCTCGCCGTTCTCTATTGCCTCGATGCAATTGGGACCGAAAGAGACCGTGGACTTTTTGGCCGCGACGTTTGGTCAACGCATTCTGCGTCCGGGGCTGATGGTGGCGCCGGATGTGCAGTTCTGGGTGGCGGTGCTGCGCTTTGCGGGGGGTCTGGTGGCCCGGCAGCAGTTTCTGCCGGACCTTGACGAGGTAGACGGCGAGTTTGCGGCGAGTTGGACGCCGGTTTATCCAGGTATCGAAGGGCACCGGCTGGCGGCGCTGGCGGCGGCGATGCCGGCTTCGGCGCGGGCAATCACATTTGAAGATAAAGCGGCGCCGGCGACTCCGGCGCGGATCGTGCTGGACGCGTTTGTCTCGTGGATGCTCGATGACCTGATCCGGGGCAGCTACAACGGCGGGAAGCCGCCGCGGGGGAAGAGTCCGCACGAGCGGTGGCTGTACGCGCTGGCTTCCGAGGACGGGCTCGTCGAGGGCTACCCGGATATCCTCGAGCGGATTTCAAAACAGGTACGGCAGTGGCGCCGACCGGTGGCGTTGACGGCCGATGCGCCCTTCCGGCTTTGCTTTCGGCTCGAGGAGCCGACTGAGACGGGTTCGGCGTGGACGGTGCGATATCTCGTGCAGAGCGTGGACAACCCGGACAACGTGCTGCGGGCCGAACAGATCGGCACCGGCGAGCGGTTGGCCGGGGTGACGCGGCAGCCGACGCTCGAGTTTCTGCTGACGTCGCTGACGCAGGCGACTTCGATTGTGCCGCGGATTGAGAGCTCGTTGCGGGCGAGCGTGCCGACGGGATTTGACGTCGATACCAACGGCGCCTATGAGTTCCTGAACCAGAAGGCTGTGGCGCTGGAGCAGGGCGGCTTCGCTGTGGAGCTGCCGAGGTGGTGGAGCCGTGATGGCACGCGGGCGCGGCTAAGCGTGAAGGCGATTGTCGAGAGCCCGGCGAAGCCGCCCAAGGGCGGACTGTCGCTGAACTGGATTTTGAACTTCGACTGGCGAATTGCCGTGGCCGGGGAGCTGGCGACGCGCGATGAGCTGCTCGGGCTGCAGCGGCTGCGTTCGCCGCTCGTGAAGGTGCACGGGCAGTGGGCGCACGTAACGCCGGACGAGATTGATTACTCGCTCGAATTCTGGCGGCGGAACGCGAGCGGCACGGCGACGGTACGCGAGATTATTCAAATGTCGCTGGGCAATTACCCGTCGAACCACGAGCTGCCGATTGAGGGCGTCGTGGCGACCGGATGGGTCCGCGACCTGCTCGACCAGTTGGAAGGGCGGACGATGTTTGAGGAGTTGAAGCCGCCCAAGGGCTTCAAGGGGACGCTGAGACCGTACCAGATTCGCGGCTTTTCGTGGCTGAAGTTCCTGCGCAAGTGGGGGCTGGGCGCGTGCCTGGCCGACGATATGGGTCTCGGCAAGACGATTCAGACGCTGGCGCTGCTGCAGCTTGATAAAGAAGAGGGCACGACGATGCCCACGCTGTTGATCTGCCCGACGTCGGTGGCGGGCAACTGGCACAAGGAAGCCGCGCGTTTTACGCCGCAGTTGAAGGTGCTGGTGCACCACGGGGTGAACCGGCTGAAGGGTGACGAGTTTACGCGGCAGATGCAGAAGTATCATCTGGTGATTACCAGCTACGGCATTCTGCAGCGCGATCTGGAATACTTCAAGCAGGTGACCTGGAGCGGGGCGATTCTTGACGAAGCGCAGAACATCAAGAACCCGGACACGCGGCAGGCGAAGTCGGTGCGGGCGCTGGTGAGCGATTTTAGGATTGCGTTGACGGGTACGCCCGTCGAGAACAACGTTGGCGAGTTGTGGAGCGTGATGGAGTTTTTGAACCCCGGATTCCTGGGGACGCGGGAGCAGTTCCGCCGGAACTTCTTCCTGCCGATTCAGACCAACCGGGATAACGACGTCGCCAACCATCTGAAACGGCTGACCTCGCCGTTCCTGCTACGGCGGTTGAAGACCGATACGCGGATTATCGCCGACCTGCCGGAGAAGTTCGAGAACAAGGTGTACTGCACGCTGACGCGCGAGCAGGTGGAGATGTACCAGCAGGTGCTCAAGGACGCGCACTCGAAGATCGAGTTCGCCGACGGCATGGCGCGGCGCGGGGCGATTCTGGCGACGCTGTCGAAGCTGAAGCAGGTCTGCAACCATCCGGCGCATTTTTTGGGCGACGGGTCGGCGGTGGTGGCGCGGAGCGGCAAGCTGACGCGGTTGACCGAGATGGTCGACGAGGTGTTGACGACGGGCGACCGGGCGCTGGTGTTCACGCAGTTTACCGAGATGGGCAGTATTCTGCAGAAGCATCTGCAGGATAGTTTTGGGGACGAGGTTCTCTATCTGCATGGCGGCACTTCGATGCGGCAGCGGGAGATGATGGTGGAGCGGTTTCAGAAATCGCCCAACGGGCCGCGGGTGTTTATTCTGTCGCTGAAGGCGGGGGGCACGGGATTGAACCTGACGCGGGCGAACCATGTGTTCCACTACGACCGGTGGTGGAACCCGGCGGTGGAAGACCAGGCGACAGACCGGGCGTTTCGCATCGGGCAGCTGCGGAATGTGCAGGTACACAAGTTCCTGTGCGTGGGTACGCTCGAAGAGCGGATTGACGAGATGATCGAGAGCAAGAAGAGCATCGTCAACGAGGTGATCGGCACGGGCGAGGGCTGGATTACGGAGCTTTCGAACGAGGAGCTGAAGAACGTGTTTGCGTTGAGTGCGGAGGCGCTGGATGAGTAAGCGGCCAGGCGGCGGGGGCAACGGCGGGAACCGGGGATCTTGGGGCCGGCGGAAGTTTAATAACCGGCGGCGCGGGGCGCCGGCGGCGGCTGTGGAGGGGGCGAGTGCGCCGCCGGCGGCCGCGGGCCCTGCTCCCCCCCTGCAGCAGTCGCGGGGAGCGGAGGGCAACGGGCGGCGGAACGATCGGAACGACCGGAACGACCGGGACGGGAGAGGCAACCGGAATCGGCGGCGGGGTCCGCAGCGGCGGGCGGGTGGCTTCCGGGCGCCGGGAGGCGGGGGCATCCGGGCGCAGACGAAGGGATCGCGTTTTGGCGAGAACTGGTGGGCGCGGCGGTGGATCGAGGTGCTGGAAAGCTTCGAGATGGGTTCGCGGCTCAACCGGGGGCGGGACTACGCCAAAAGCGGCCACGTGCTGGCCATCGCCATTGACGAAGGCCATGTGCATGCGCGGGTGCGGGGTTCGCGGCCGAAGCCGTACGATGTGGACATCAACATCGGCACGATCCCGGAAGAGGATTGGACGCGGGTGGGCGCACGGCTGGCCGAGCAGGCGGTGTTTTCAGCGACGCTGCTGGCCGGCGAGATGCCGGCCGATATTGAAGAGATTTTTGAAGAGCTGGGCCTGTCGCTTTACCCGAAGAACGAACAGGACCTGGTGACGGGCTGCACGTGTCCAGATACGGCGAACCCTTGTAAGCATCTGGCGGCCGTGTATCTGCTGTTGGGCGAAGAGTTCGACCGCGATCCGTTTCTGCTTTTCACGATGCGCGGCATGCGGCGCGATAAGCTGCTGGCGATTATCGAGAAGAACCTGCCGCAGGCGCTCGATGCCGAGGCGCAGCGGGAGGACGAAGAGTTGGCGCCGGTGGAGGAGCCCAAGCAGGGGCTGCAGCTCGACCCGGACATCTATTGGAAAGGCGCCGTGCGCATGCCGGAGGATGCCATGGGCGACGTGGCGCCGCCGGCGATCTCGGTGGCGCTGCCGCGGCGGCTGGGTCCGTTCCCTTTCTGGCAGGGGCAGAAGACGCTACTCGATGCCATGGAGCCCGTTTATAGGCGGGCTTCGCAGCATGCGGTGTTGTTCCTGTTGGGCGAGCCGTTGCCGGGAGCGGCGAACGGAAACGGGCCTAACGGCGGCCCGAACTCGGCGTAGAGGCGGCGTGGGCCGCCTGGTACTCCTCGTAGGGCCCTTTGAAATCCTCGACTTCGTTGTGGTCGAGGGCCCAGATGCGGGTGGCCACGGCGTCGATGAGATCGTGGTCGTGCGTAACGATGAAGACGGTGCCGTCGAACTTCTGGAAGGCGAAGTTGAGGGCGTTGATGGCCTCGAGGTCCAAGTGGTTGGTGGGTTCGTCGAAGACGAGCACGTTGGGCTTTTCGAGCATCAGGCGGCAGAAGATGAGGCGGGCGGCTTCGCCGCCGCTGAGGGCGTGGGTCGGCTTGGCGCCTTCTTCCCCGGTGAAGAGCATTTGGCCGAGGGTGCCGCGGATCTCTTCGCGGGCGGCCTGGGGGTCGAAGGTGTGGAGCCATTCAAAGGCCGTCGTGCCTTTGTCGATGGATTCTTTATGATCCTGGGCGAAGTAGCCGATGCTGGTTTCGTGGCCCCAAGTTACTTCACCGGAGCCGGTGGCGAGGTCCTTTTCCTTGGCGGAGGTGACGGGGCCGTTATCGAGCAGGGCACGGAGGAGAGTGGTTTTGCCGGCGCCGTTGCGGCCGAGGATGGCGATGCGTTCGCCGCGGGTGACGTGGGTGGAGAAGGGTTTGAAGACGAGCTGGTCGCCGTAGGAGCGGGTTAGATTCCTGACTTCGAGCGGGTGCTTGCCGGAAGGTCGCTTCGAGACGAATTTGATGAAGGGGCGGGCGATGTTGGAGCGCTTGAGGTCGGAGACTTCGAGGCGTTCGACTTCCTTGGCGCGGCTGCGGACCTGGCTCGCGCGGGTGCCTGCGCTGAAGCGGGAGATGAACTCGTTGAGCTGGGCGATCTTCTTTTCGCGCTGGGCGTTGTCGGCTTCGACGCGGGCGCGGACCTGGGTTTTGGCCATGACCATGTCGTCGTAGCCGCCGGTGTAGACGATGATCGTTTGATAGTCGATGTCGGCAGTGTGGGTGCAGACGGAGTTGAGGAAGTGGCGATCGTGGGAGATCACGATCATGGTGCCTTTGAAGTTGTTGAGGAAGTCCTGGAGCCAGTGGATGGAGTCGAGGTCGAGGTGGTTGGTGGGCTCGTCGAGCAGGAGGGCTTCGGGGTTGCCGAACAGGGCTTGGGCGAGGAGGACGCGGACTTTCTGGCCGCCCTGGAGTTCGCTCATTTTACGTTCGTGGAGCTCTTCGGGGATGCCGAGGCCGCCGAGGAGGATGGCGGCGTCGGAGTCGGCCGAGTAGCCGTCCTCTTCGCCGACGATGCCTTCGAGTTCCCCGAGGCGGATGCCGTCTTCGTCGGTCATGTCCGCTTTGCTGTAGAGGACTTCGCGTTCTTCGAGGGCGCTCCAGAGGCGGGCGTTGCCCATGATGACGGTGTCGATGACGCGATAGGCGTCGAAGGCGAACTGGTCCTGTTTGAGGACGGACATGCGCTTGGGGCGAGTGACGGTGCCCTTTTGGGCGTCGATTTCGCCCGAGAGGATCTTCATGAGCGTGGACTTGCCCGCGCCGTTGGGGCCGGTCAGGCCGTAGCGCCGTCCTTGCACAAACGTGACAGAGACTTCTTCAAAAAGGACTTTGGCGCCGTAGCGCATTGAAACGGAACTAACAGAGATCATGGAGCGGTCTTCCCCTGCGAGTATAGCAACCTGCCCCGCGGCGGGCCTTGCAGAAGGCGGTTAGCGCTCCCATTCGAACATGACGCCGGCGGCGGGGAGGATGGGGAAGAGGCGGTTGAAGCTGAGAAAGGCCTGGCCGGTGCGGCCGTTGTAGCCATTGTAGCTGTCGAGGCGGAGGTTGCGGGCGTTGGTGAGGTTTTGGACTTCGAGGAAGAGAGTGCCGCGCCAGTGGCGCCAGGTAAAGGACTTGTTGAGGCGGAGGTCGGCGCGATGGTAGTCCGGGAGGCGGAGGCCGTTGCGTTGGGGGGCGAGGAAGTAAGTGGTGGGGGATGCCTGGCGGAAGAAGCCGGCGACGGGGAAGTTACTGCCGTAGGAGTAGCGGCTGCTGAGGTTGACGGACGGGCGGAGGCGGTATGAGCCGTAGAGGTTGACGGTGTGGCGCTGGTCGAAGTCGGCGGGGAAGGTGAGGCCGAGGGCGCCGTCGCGGACGGTGGCGCGGCCGTAGGCGTAGCTGACCCAGCCGTTGAGGCGGTTGGCGGAGCGGCGCTGGAGGGTGAGTTCGAGGCCGCGACTGTGGGCGCGCTGCGAGTTGCGGAAGGGCGGGAGCAGGGGCGGATTGAAGATCTGCCCGGAGGCGAGCAGGCGGGGCTCTTCGAGGGGGCGGAAGGGGAGGTCGCGGTCCCAGCGCTGATAGGTTTCCAGGCGGAGGCGGGTGCGTTCGCCGAAGAGCTGTTCGAAGGCGGCGACGAAGTGGTGGGCGCGGGTGGGCAGCAGGCGGATGCCTTCGAAGAAGGTGGGGAACTGGGCGGCCTGGGCGAAGGTGGCGGAGAGTTTCGAGGCGGGGCGGAGCTGCCAGGCGAGGGAGGCGTAGGGGGAGACGGCGGTGGTGAGCAGTTTGTCGAAGCGGGCGCCGGCGGTGAGGCGGAGCTGTTTGTAGGTGGCGGCTTGTTCGAGATAGGCGCCGGAGCGGAGGGCGGTGCCGCGGTAGGCGTCGAGGGGGCGGACGGCGAAGGGGTTGAACTGGTAGCGGGTGAAGGCGCCTTCGTCGCGGAGGCGGCGGAGGGAGCCGCCGAACTGGAGGGATTTATAGGTGGCGTCGCCACGCCAGACCCATTCGCCGCCGTAGGTGCGGGCGAGGGGCAGGAGCTGGGGGTTGCGATTTTCGGCGCGTTCGCGGAGGTAGGCGAGGCGCTGGGTGGTGAGGAAGCGGGTGTTGGGGCGGTACTGCCAGGCGAGGTTGAGGAGGGTGGAGCGGTAGGCGCTGTCGAGGATGGCATTGACGCCGAGGCGGGGGCGGGCGGCGGAGCGGTCGAGGCCGGAGAGGCCGTCGAAGAAGCCGAGGGAGAGGGTTTGTTGGGGGGTAGGGGACCAGGCGAGTTTGCCCTGGGTATCGAAGAAGTCGAAGGCGAGGGTGGGATCGGTGGTGGCGCGGGAGAGCAGGTACTGGAGGTAGCTTTTGCGGACTCCGAGGAGCCAGGAGGCGGTGCGGGAGCGGTTGAGGGGACCTTCGGCGAGGGCGCCGGCGCCGGCGGCACCGGCGGTGAGGCGGACGGTGGGGCGTAGGCGGGAGCCTTCGCGGAGTTGGACGGCGAGGGCGCCGGCGGAGCGGTCGGAGAGGCTGACGGGCGGCGCCGAGGAGTGGAGGGTAAGGGTTTCGATGAGGTCGCCGTTGAAGATGGTGAGGGATCCGGAGGAGGGTTCGTTGGCGACGGCGTGGAAGGGGTTGCGGAGGAGGATGCCGTCGATGAAGATGCCGATTTGGCGGAAGGGGGCGCCGCGGAGGGCGAACTGGGAGTTGAAGTCGTTGTTGGCGGCGACGCCGGGGAGGGATTGGACGGAGCGGAGGGGGTCGTCGGCGAGGACGCTGGCGAGGTTTTTGAGCTCGCTGCCGGTGAGGCTGGCTTCGAACGGGTCGGCGGAGACGGTGAGATTGTCGCGGCGGGTGAGGTTGTCGGGGGTGAGGCGGATTTCGAGGCTGGGGGCCTCGGTGAGGAGGATGCGTTCCGGGCGATAGCCGACGAGGGTGACGCGGAGGGTAAGGCCGGGCTCGGCGTCGAGGCGGAAGGTGCCTTCGCGGTTGGTATTGGCGGCGGTGCCGTTGGGAAGTTCGAGGCGGACGTTGGCGAGGCGTTCGCCGGTGAGGGCGTCTGTTACCTGGCCCTCGATGGAGGTCAAAAGCGCAAGGCAGAACAGGGTGAACATGTGGAAAGTTTAGCTCGAAAGCCAGGAAATTTTGTGGGTTTCGGGGTAACTAAGCGGCCAGTCTCGGCTTAGGTTGGGGATATCGCTCGCGCAGGTGGGCGTAGTCGTAATCCGGGGCGTATTTCCTCATAAGTTCTTTATCATGAATGAGATCGATGACGAAGCAGGGCAGGGCCGCGTTCGGTGCGTTTTTGGCTTGGTCGGCGAGTTTGAGCAGTTCGTCGATGACATAAGCGGGCGGATCCGGGTGGACGATTAGTTCTGAGTCTGCCGTGATATCGACCGGTTCCGGCGGATTGACGGGAAAGGCTTTTCGATTTTGCGCGAAGAGGCGCTGGAGTTTCAGCCAGGCGGCCAGATGCTCCTTTTTCTTGCGGGCGAGGAACCGATAGACTTTGTCGTGGTCCGCGGCGCGCTGCAGGGCGTAGTAACTAAAGTGTTCGTCGGGCACTTCGGGCCATTCGCGGAGGAGTTTGTCGTGCTCGACCTGAAACTGGAGCGATTCGAGTTTGCCGCAGCGTTCGTATTCGAACTGTTCGGCGGTTATGAGCCGGAGCAGTTGCAGCTCCTGTTCGGAATCGGGCCGGAATTTGCGTAAGTTGGCCTGATGGAGCCGGACGTAGGCTTTGCGGTCGTCGACCGAAAGCAGGGTGGCAAAGGCCGGCAGCTCTTCGTCGTGGACGTCGATGAATTTGCCGACGGCGATGGCATTCATGGAGCTGCGGTGTTTGCCTTCGGCGGTGACGGGACCTTTGCTTTTGCTGCCGTTTTGGCGGGCGATTTCGGCGCGTTTTTG
>JAPKZB010000060.1 GCA_026393985.1 Acidobacteriota bacterium | reverse complement strand
GGGGTGGGGGGGGGGGGCGTATGGTTTGCTGGTATTGTGGTGGCTGGTGGTAACAGAGGGACGATGTTCCGGCTGGATGGGGCCCTCGCAATGCGGGTGGGGGTGGTATGCGGTGGAGGTTTTGGGGTATGCGGCGGTGACGCTGGCGCCACCCTCGTTGTTGGGGTTGCTGGGCGCGGGAGCGGTGTTGGTGGGGCGGCGGATCAGTTGGAAAGGGTGAAGCGGTCGTAGAAGACCGGGGCGTTGTTCCACTGCCAGACGACGGTCCAGGCGCCGGGCGGCGCCGTGCTGAGGGGAAGGGCGGCGGTATGGCACCAGGAGCCGGCGGTGGGGACGGGGTTGAAGTTACTGGTGGTGAAGGTTGCGCCGGCCGGGTCGATCCACCGGATGCTGGCGACGTCGCCGGCGGCGGCGCCGGAGACGAGGAACCAGGCGAGGGCTTGTTGATCGGAGCGGGAGAAGGTGGCGTTGGCCATCGGAGCGGTGCAGCCCTGGCCGGAGGGGACCGAGCGGGTGGTGAGGGCGCGCAGGAGGGTGACTTTCGAATAGATGAAGTAGGCGGTGTGGATGGCGACGTTGTTATAGGAGACCTGAACGTTCCAAATGCCGAGGTGCGCGGCAGTGGGCGCGGCGGGGAGGGCGATGTTTTGCCAGAGGCAGAAGTTGCCGTCGCGGGCGAGGGCGGGTTCGGTTTGGGTGGTGAAGGTGGCGCCATTCGGGGCGCTCCAGAGGTAGCGGACGATGTCGCCGCGGCGGGCGTTATTGGCTTCGAACCAGAGGGAGGCGGTGGGATCCTGCGGGGTGAAGTTGAAGGTGGAGGCGGGTTGGACGCAGGTGGTGGAGGTGACGGATTTGGCGGTGGTGAAGTTGCGGAAGGTGGTGGCCGGGGCGGCGACGGGGTTGACCCGGAGGGTGACGGGGATGACGAGCGAGGAGGTGGCGGCGCCGGCGAGGGAGATGTTGATGCGGGAGGAGTAGGTTCCGGCGGGGAGGGTGCGGGCCTGGATGGTGAGGCGGAGGGTGCTGGGCAGGGAGCCGGTCGAAGAGCTGAGGGTGAGCCAGGAGACGGGACTGGTGGCGGCGAAGGAGACCCCAGCGCCGGAGGCCGACAGGAGGATGGACTGCGGGGCGGGGTCGGCGCCGACGGTGGTGGAGAGGTTGAGTTCGCTGGCCGAGGCGGCGACCTGGGGCAGGATGATGGCGGGTTCGACGTTGAGGGTAAGGGCCTGTTCCCGGCTGACGTTCAGACCGAAGGCCTGTCCGGTGGCCTGGAGGCGGAGGGTGATGGCTTGGGGGGTGGCGGGGGCGGTGAGGCGGAGGGTGACACGCGCGGTGGCGCCGGGGGCGAGGGGAGGGCCGTCGGTGGCGCCGACGGGGGTGGCGGGCCCGTTGGCGATGGCGAGGCGGGGGGAGAAGAGGCTGAGGCCACCCGGGTTTGCGAGGGAGCACGAGAGTTCGAAGGCGCTGGAGGCGCGGACGGTGGGGGGTGGGGAGCAGGTGAGACGGAGAGCGGGCGGGGAGACTGGTTCGGCGCCGGGGGCGGAGAGGGCGAGGGCGAAGGGTTCGGGGTAGTTTTGCGGGCGGAGACTGGGGGCGGCGAGGCGGAGGATGAGGTCACCCTCGGTTTGGGTGTCGACCAACTGGACGACCTGGTCGCGTTCGGTGGAGCTGTTGAGGAGCTGTCCGGAGGATTCGCGGTAGAGGGAGAGGTCGAGGGAGTTGAGGTAGGGGGCACCGGTTTCGGTGAACTGGCGCTGATTGACGGCCGTGGCGGCGAAGTAGCCACGGTTTTGGGGGATGCGCCAAAAGGCGTGGGGGAAGGCGGGGGGTAGTTCGCCGGAGAGGCGGAAGTCTTTTGAGGCGAGGGCGCGTTGGAGGTTGAGATAACCGTGGCCCCAGGCCTCGTCCCAGTAGCGGCCGAGAAACGGGTTGAAGAGTGACCGGTTGGTGGCGGAGTTGATGAGGATGGCTTTGACTTCCCGCCAGTCGGTGACGCCGGCGGAGCGGAGGAGGGCGACGGCGCCGGCAACGGCGGGGGCAGCCATGCTGGTGCCGGTATATCGCACGAACGATGAATCGGTGGTGATGCCTGCCGAGAGGTAGTGGGTGCCCGGGGCGGCGAGGTCCGGCTTCTGGCGTCCGTCGAAGGCGGGGCCGCGGCTGCTGGTGCGATTGATGGTGTGGGAGGAGCGGTCGGTGTTGTAGCCGGTGTCGACGTTGGCGACGGTGATTCCGTTGGCGGCGGAGCCGGGGGTTCCGACCGGATACTCCGGTGGATTACCGGGGCCGCTGTTCCCGGCGGCGATGACGAAGTTAATGCCAAAAGTATCGGCGAGAAAGTCGATGATATCCGCCTCGCTTCGGTTGACATACTCGCCGACCGATCCGAAGCTCATGTTGACGACCCGAACCGGGGTGTTTTCGACGAGGTGCTCAAGGGCGGTGAGCACGGCCCGCGGGGAAACGAACCCGCCATCTTCGCACCCGGGAGGGCCCGCGGCGGTTTTCACGCCGACTTTGTAGGAGTAGATCGCCCCGACTCCGGGGGCGACGCCAGAGAAGTCTTGCAGGCCCTGTCCGGCGGCGATGGCGGCGACGTGGGTGCCATGGCCCTGGTGGTCGGCGGGGTCGTCCACGTTATCTTTCAGGCACGGGTCGTTCCGGAAATCCTGGACGAAGGTGAAGGGATAGATCTCTTTGCCGGCGAATGCCAGATGGGTGGCGCGAATGCCGGTATCGAGAACGGCGATGGGGACTTCTTCGCCGGAGGCGCCGGTGGCCCAGAAGAAGGGGGCGCCGATGGCCTGGACATCGATGGCTGAAGATAGCTGGTAGCTGGCCGGTTTTTCGATGGACAGGATATCGGGCGAGGCGAGGAGCGCGGGGAGCGAGGAGCCGGGGACCTCGGCGGCGATGAGGTTGAGGAGCGGGAAGGGCTGAATTTTCGCGGCGCCGATCTGGTTGAGGAGGAGTTGGAGGCGATCCTGCTGCGGGCGGGATTCGCGGCGCATTTCCGCGGCCAGACCGCGGCGCCAGGCGAGGAGTTGGATCGTCGCGGTGCGGGGTCCAGGAGGGACGCGCAGAGACCGCCGGGCTACCTGCGGCAGGTTCTGGACGGACCCGGCGATGAGCACCGAGACGGGCGCGGCGGAGGCGAGGGCTGGTTCGAGGGTGGGGTCGAGCCGGGGAACCTGCGCGAAGACAGACCAGGAGGCGGCGACGAGGCCCAGAAGGGCCGTCGGCAGGGAGCGTGAACGCATGGGATACTTCCACGATGCCGGAATCCTGGCTGGGGTGGAATGCTGAGGATTTCCTAGTTGTGGGGGAGAAATTGCTGAGGTGTTTCTTTTTTTCTCTAACCCGAACGGGGTAGGTCCGCACGGGGTAGAAAAGTGGTCCGACGGCCAGCGGGGGCGGCTAGTCCGCGGCGGCGTGGTCGCGGGGGAAGAGGCGGATGGTGGCGTAGAGGAGGAGGGCGGCGGTGGCGAGGTAGGCGATGGCGGTAAAGGCCATGAGTTGGCCGACGCCGATGGTATCGCGGGCGACGCCGCCGAGGTAGGGGGCAAAGCCGGAGACAAAGCAGCCGAGGAAGTTCAACACGCCGACGGCGGTAGCCCGGAAGGCGCCGGGGACGACGTCGAAGGCGGCGGCGGCCTGGTTACCGGCGATGAGGCCGGCGCAGAAGCCGAACAGGGCGGCGGCGACCCGCATCGACAGCAGGGACGGGGCGGCGCCGAGCAGGAAGATGCAGGGGCCGGCGCCGCAAAGGGCGGCCAGGAGGAGCCAGAAGCGGGCGGCGGGGTTGCGCCGGTAGGCGGCGTCGGCGAGGAGGCCGCCGACGAGGAGGCCGGAGAGGCTGCCGATTTGCGGGTAGACGGCGGCCTCGTAGCCGGCCTGGAACAGCGATAGTTTGAATTTGTCGTAGAGAAACGTGGGTAGCCAGGTGTAGACGAGGAAGAGGCCGAAGGTGGCGACGGCGACCACGGTGGAGATGGCGCGGAGCGAGGGGATGGCAAGGAGGCGGCCGAAGTCGGCGAGGCGGGCCGGGGCACTGGATGGGGGTGAGAGGCGGATGTTGGCGGGCAGACGGGACAGGTAGCCGTAGAGGGGCCAGGCGTAGAGGAGGCCGACGGCGCCGAGGACGTAGAAGGCCGTCTGCCAGGCGAAGCGCTCGGCGAGGAAGCCGCTGACGGAGCCGCCGAAGGCGACGCCGACCATTTGGCTGGTGGCGAACAGGGCGATGGCTTTCGAACGGGTTTCGGGGCCGTGGGCGTTGGCCATGAGGGCGTAGGCGGCGGGCATGAAGCAGGATTCGGCGATGCCGAGCAGGGCGCGGCAGAGAAGCAGGAGGGGGCCGGTGGGCGCGAGGCCGGACAGGATCGTGAACAGGCTCCAGAGGGCGAGGCTGCCGGCGACGACGGCGGGCTTGGGCCAGCGGTCGCCGAGAATGCCGGCGAAGGGCGAGAACAGGCCGTAGACCCAGAGGAAGAGCGCGCCGGTTAGCCCGAGGGTTTCGTTCGAGAACCCGTAGTGTTTTTGGACGGCGGGGAAGAGGGTGTAGAGCACCTGGCGGTCGCCGTGGTTGAGCACGTAGCAGAACCAGAGGAGGCCGATGAGGAGCCATTTGGGCGGAATGGCGAACGGGCGCATAGAAGAGAACTATACTGCATGATCATGGCTTTCTTTTTACTGGCGGCAGAGGTTTTGTTTGTGGCGGCACCCTTTACGGCGGAGGGGAGTTTTACGGGCGAGATTGAGGGGCCGGCGGTGGACCGGGCGGGGAACGTTTACGCGGTGAGTTTCGCGAAGAAGAATACGATTGGGCGGGTGACGCCGGAGGGCAAGGCGGAGCTGTTTCTGGAGATGCCGGGGGCGAGCCTGGGGAACGGGATCCGGATTGGGAAGGACGGGATGCTGTACGTGGCCGATTATACGGGGCATAACGTTTTGAAAATTGACCCGGCGACGCGGCAGGTGAGCGTGTTTGCGCACGAAGCGAAGATGAACCAGCCGAACGATCTGGCGATGAGTCAAGACGGGACGTTGTGGGCTTCCGACCCGGACTGGAAGAACGGGACGGGGCAGTTGTGGCGGATTGGGACGGACGGGAAGGTGACGCGGGTGGCTACGGGGATGGGGACGACCAATGGCATTGACCTGAGTCCGGATGAGAAGTTTTTGTATGTGAACGAATCGGTGCAGCGGAAGGTGTGGCGGTTCCGGATTGGGCGGGACGGGAGCCTGGGGGACAAGCAGTTGCTGATCGAGTTTCCGGATTTTTCGATGGACGGGATGCGGGTGGACCGGAGGGGAAACTTGTATATTTCGCGGCACGGGAAGGGGACGGTGGCGGTGGTGTCGCCGGCGGGGAAGGTGTTGCGGGAGGTGGCGACTTTGGGGTCGAAGCCGAGTAATGTGGCGTTCGGCGGGGTGGACGGAAAGACGATTTATGTGACGGAGATGGAGAAGGGGCGGCTGGTGCGGTTCCGGGTGCCCACGGCTGGCCGGGAGTGGGGGCGGTAAGATGAAGTATGGGTGCAACCTCCGGTACGAACCTTCATCCTGAGCGGCCGAGACTGAGTACGCATCAGAAGGCCCTGAGCATTAACTTAGACCCGTTGCGGTATGGAACCTTCGCCGAGATTGGCGCGGGGCAGGAAGTGGCGCGCTGGTTTTTTAAGGTGGGCGCGGCGGCGGGGACGATTTCGAAGTCGATCTCGGCTTATGACATGACGGTGAGCGATGCCATTTACGGCAAGTGCAAACGGTATGTTTCGCGCGAGCGTCTTGAGCGGATGCTCGATTACGAGCATAGTTTGAACGTGGAGCGGCTGGGCGGTTCGCGGGGCGATTCGACGGCGTTTTTCACGTTTGCCGATACAGTTTCGGCGTTGAACTTCAAGGGCACCAACGAGTGCCACGGCTGGATGGGGGTGAAGTATCAGGCGTTTCCGGGCGATGCGGATAACACGATCATTCTGCACGTGCGGATGCTCGATAAAGAGAATCCTTTACAGCAGGAGGCGCTGGGGATTGTGGGGGTGAACCTGCTGTACGCGGCGTTTTTCCTGCACCATACGCCGAACCAGATGCTGGAATCGTTGCTCGACAACCTGTCGACGGACCGGTTGGAGATCGACATGGTGGATTTTTCGGGGATTGAATTCCGGCGGGTGGATAACCGGGTGATGAGTTTGAAGCTGGTGCAGTTGGGGCTGAGCGGGGCGGCGATGTTCGGGCCGAAGGGGGAGGTGCTGCAGCCGAGCGAGGTGCTGCGGAAGAAGCCGATTCTGGTGGAGCGGGGGAGTTTCCGGCCGGTGACGAAGGTGAACATCGACATGATCGAGAGCGCCCGGCAGCAGTTTAGCGAGGAGCCGGAGGTGAAGGGCAAAGAGGTGGTGGAGTTGATGGAGATCACGATGCGGAACCTGCTTTCGGGCGGGGGCGACATCGATCTGCGGGATTTTCTGGCGCGGGCGGATCTACTATCGACGGCGGGGAAGACGGTGATGATCTCCGACTACTTTGAATACTACCGGCTGGCAGCTTATCTGGGCCGGTATACGAACGAGCCGATTGCGATTACGATGGGCGTGCAGAGTGTGCGGGATCTGTTCAGCGAGGAGTTTTACAAGGGTCTTGAGGGGGGGATTCTGGAGGCGTTCGGGCGGCTGTTTACGCGGGATTTGCGGTTGTACGTGTATCCGCTGCTCGAGCAGGCAACGGGCGAGTTGACGACGGCGGACAACATACAGATGCCGGAGGCGCTGCGGAACCTGTACAAGCACCTTGTTGAGCGGGGGCGGATCCGGTCGATGGAGTTGTTTGACCGGAGCGTGTTGCATATTTTTTCGCGGGACGTGCTGCGGCGGATTAAGGATCAGGACGATTCGTGGGAGGAGATGGTGCCGGCCGAGATTGCGGCGGTGATCAAGAAGCGGCGGTTTTTTGGGTACCGGGAGAAGGAGAAGGTTTAGCGGCTCGGTTTAGTTGCCGCCTGAAATGGCGGCGATGAAGTGCACCTCCGAGTCCGGGCCGACGGGTTCGAGGACGCCGATGGGGGTGACCTCGTCATCGACGGAGATGGCGAGGTTGGGCCTGAGGAGGTGCTTCGAGATGCCCGGGAAGCGGGCTTCGACGGCGATGAGGAGTTCGCCGACGGTTGAACCGGAGACCTCGATGTGGGCGAGGCCTCCGGTTTGCTGGCGGACGAGCGTGGGGAAGAAGACCGTGGCCACGAGCTAGAGACCGAGGATGGTGGCCGGGTTCATGGGGACGCGGTTGAGGCGTTTGCCGGTGGCGCGGTAGAGGGCGTTTGCGACGGCGGGGAGGGGCGGGACGATGTTGGCTTCGCCGACGCCGCGGACGCCGAAGGGGTGGCCGGGGTTGGGGACTTCGACAATGATGGTTTCGATCATCGGGAGGTCGAGAGCGGTGGGCATGCGGTAGTCGAGGTAGCTGCCGTTGCGCATGTCGCCGGCGGCGTCCATGAAGTACTCCTCGTTGAGAGCCCAGCCGATGCCCTGGGCGGTGCCGCCCTGCATCTGTCCTTCGACGTAGGCGGGGTGGATAGCTTTGCCGGCGTCCTGGACGGAGGTGACGCGGAGGACGGAGGTTTTGCCGGTTTCGGGGTCGACGTGGAGGTCGATGAGGAGTCCGGCGAAGGAGCCTCCGACGCCTTTGGGGTTGACGGTGGCGCTGCAGGAGACGGGACCGCCGGTGGAGCCGAGTTGGGCGGCGAGTTCGGCGAAGGAGAGAGAGTGGCCGTTTGAGGAGAAGACGCCGTTTGCGAAGGCGGCCTGGTCGACGGCCCAGAGGCGGGCGGCGCGGGCCTTCATCTGTTCGATGACGAGTTGGGCGGCATCGTGGACGGCGAGTCCGGTGGAGAAGGTGGTGCGGGAGCCGCCGGTGACGCCGGTGTAGCCGACGGAGTCGGTGTCGACGATGGTGGGGTGGATGTCTTCGGCGCGGAGGCCGAGGACTTCGGCGGCCTGCATGGCGAGGGAGGCGCGGGAGCCGCCGATGTCGGTGGAGCCTTCGATGAGGTTGACGGTGCCGTCGGCGTTGACCGAGAGGGTGGCGGAGGAGGGCAGTCCGACGTTAAACCAGAAGCCGATGGCGACGCCGCGGCCGCAGTGGGGTCCGGGGAGGGGGGCGTTGTAGTGGGGCGAGGCCTGCATGGCTTCGAGGACTTCGACGCAGCCGATGCGTTTATAGCGGGGGCCGTCGGCGCGGCGGGTGCCTTCGCGGGCGGCGTTGCGGAGGCGGAGGGAGAGGGGATCGAGGCCGAGTTTTTCGGCGATTTCGTCGAGGACGGTTTCGGTGGCGAGGGCGGAGTTGGGGGCGCCGGGGGCGCGGTAGGCGGCGGTGGAGGGTTTATTGACGACGACGTCGTAGCCTTCGATGAGGATGTTTTCGATGTCGTAGCAGGCGAAGACGGTCATGGCGCCGGGGACGACCATGGCGCCGGGGTAGGCGCCGGCTTCGTAGGCGAGCCAGGCCTGGGCTGCGGTGATTTTGCCTTCGGGGTTGACGCCGATTTTGACGCGGACGCGGGAGCCGGGGGTGGGTCCGGTGCCGGTGAAGACGTCGTGGCGGGACATGACGAGTTTGACGGGGCGGCCGGCTTTTTTCGAGAGCAGGGCGGCGACGGGTTCGAGGTAGACGTTGATTTTGCCGCCGAAGCCGCCGCCGATCTCCATGGGGGTGACTTTGACGTGGGAGACGGGGAGGTCGAGGACGGCGGCGGTGGCGTCGCGGGCGACGAAGGAGCCCTGGGTGCTGCACCAGATCTGGATGCGGCCGTCGGTGCTCCAGAAGGCGGTGGCGTTCTGGGGTTCGATGTAGCCCTGGTGAACGGTGGCGGTATCGAGTTCGCGTTCGACGATGAGGGAGGCCTGGGCGAAGCCGGCGGCGAGGTCGCCCATTTCGTAGCGGACGGTTTCGGCGATGTTGCCGTTGGGGAGATGTTCGTGGAGGATGGGGGCGCCGGGGGCCATGGCTTCGGGGGCCGTGAGGACGCAGGGGAGGGGTTCGTAATCGACTTCGATGAGGGCGGCGGCTTCGGCGGCGACGTGGGCGTTGACGGCGGCGACGGCGGCGACGGCGTGACCGCTATAGAGCACTTTGCCGGAGGCGAGGATGTTGCCGCGGAGGGAGGACAGCAGCGTATCGCCTTCGCCGAAGTCGACGATTTTATCGGCGGAAGCCGGGGGGAAGTCGGCGGCGGTAACGACGGCGAAGACACCGGGGAGGGCTTCGGCTTTGGCGGTATCGATGCGGAGGATGCGGGCGTGGGCGTGGGGGCTGCGGAGGATGGCGCCGTGGACCATGCGGGCGAGTTGGAGGTCGGCGCCGTAGAGGGCGCGTCCGGTGACTTTGTCGGCGCCGTCGTGGCGGACGGGGCGGGTGCCGATGACGTTATAGGTGGTGGTGCTCATTGGGCGGCTCCGGAGTTGGCGTTGATTTCGTGGGCGGCGGCCTGGACGGCGCGGATGATTTTGTCGTAGCCGGTGCAGCGGCAGAGGTTGTTGGCGAGCCAGAAGCGGGTTTGTTCTTCGGTGGGTTGGGGGTGTTTTTGGAGCAGGGCGTCGGCGGCGATGAGGAAGCCGGGGGTACAGATGCCGCACTGGAGGGCGGCGTTTTCGAGGAACGCCTTTTGGAGGGGGTGGAGGGTGTTGCCGTGGGCGAGGCCTTCGACGGTGGTGATGGACTGGCCGGCGGCCTCGACGCCGAGGACGAGGCAGGAGGTGACGATGCGGTCGCCGAGTTTGACGGTGCAGGAGCCGCAGTTGCCATCGCCGCAACCTTCTTTGGTGCCGGTGAGGCCGACAATATCGCGGAGACATTCCAGGAGCGACTGGCGGGGTTCGCAGAGGAACTCGACGGGCTCGTTATTAATGGTGGTTTGGACCTGGACTTTGGCGGACATGTTAGTGGTTCTCCTGGGCGCGGGTGAGGGCGAGTTCGAGGGCGCGGCGGGCCATGACGGCGCAGAGGTGGCGCCGGTAGGCGGCGGAGCCGCGCATGTCGGAAATGGGTGAGGCGGCGGCCTGGGCGAGGCGGGCGGCGGCTTCGAGGGCGGCGGGGGTGGGGGCCTGACCGACGAGCGAATCGCCGGCGGCGGGGACGAACAGGGGGGTGGGGGCGACCGAGGAGAGGGCGAGGCGGGCGGCGGCGATGACGCCGTTGGCGAGGGTGAGCGAGGCGCCGGCGCCGACGACGGCGATATCCATTTCGTTGCGGGGGATGAAGCGGAGGTAGGCGGCGCCGGAGTGGGGCGCGGGGGCAGGGATGTGGAGGGAGACGAGGAGTTCGCCGGGGGCGAGCAGGTTGCGGCCGGGGGCGGTGCAGAAGGCTTCGACGGGGACCGAGCGGCGCCCGGCGGATCCGGCGATGTGGGCGGAGGCGGAGAGGGCGATGAGGAGGGGGATGGAGTCGGCGCTGGGGGCGGAGTTGCAGAGATTGCCGCCGAGGGAGGCGCGGCCCTGGATCTGGGTGCCGCCGATCCAGGAGGCGACTTCGGCGAGGGCGGGGTAGTGGGCCTGGACGGCGGGATGGTCCGTGAGGCGGTAGCAGGGGACGGCGGCGCCGATGGTGAGGCTGTGATCGGCGGCGAGGGTGATTTCGTTGAGTTCGGGAATCTTCTTGACGTCGATGACGACGTCGGCTTGTTTGCGGCCGGAGCGGAGTTGCACGAGCAGGTCCGTACCGCCGGCCAGGAGGCGGGCGGCGGGTTGGCTGGCGAGCAGACCGACGGCTTCCGGAAGGGAGGCGGGGGCGGCGTAGTCGAAGGCTTTCACATCGTTTAGTGTACCTTTGAGAAGATGCGTTGGTTATTTCTATTTCTTTTCATTCTGAATTTACCGGCACAGGTGTTGCAGATGGGGGAGGCGAGCCAGGGGTTCGTGCCGTTGTTCAACGGTCGGGACTTTGGGCGTTGGGAGGGGGACGAGCAGATCTGGCAGATTGAGCGAGACCGAATGTGGGCGTCGACGGACAAGATGACGGGGCGGAAGCGGAGTCTGGCGCTGGTGCACCGGGGGGAGCGGTATCAGGATTTTGAGTTGCGAATGGAGGTGCGGCTGCGAAACGGGAGGCTGAAGCTCTGGGTGCAGAGCGAGGAGCGGACGGAGGGGGTGATGGAGGGGCCGTCGGTGGAGATTTCCGAGGCCCGGAAGTATTTGCGGGCAAATGAGTGGGTGGAGTATAAGTTGCTCTGCCAGGACGGGAAAATGACGGTATGGGTGAACGGGGAGAAGCGGGAGGAGGACCTGCCGGGGACCAAGCAGGCGGGCCTACTGGCGTTTGAGGTGGAGGCGGTGCCGGCGATGGAAGTGCGGTTGCGGACGATGCGTATCCGGAAGATTAATTAGCGGGACTTATTGCTCCGGGGGAGAGACGCGGTAGAGGGTGTGATCGCGGAGTGTGCGGAGGGGGGTGAACTGGTAGCCATCGGTGCGGAGGCGACCGGGTAGCCATTCGCGGTCGATGAGGCCGGTGGTGAAAAGGAGAAAGGTGGGGCGGGAGGCGACGAACTGCGCGTAGAGTTCGGCGCGAAAGGGAAACAGGGAGGGACCGAGCTGCGCAATGATCTGTTCTGGAACGGGGTCTCGCGTGAGGCGGGAGACGGCGATGTCGTGGACGTAGAGGAGGCGATTACGGATCGCGGGTGGGGCGTAGAGGCAGACGGAGTTGTAGTCGAGTGCGTCGGCGTAGACGACGGGGAGGCCGGGGGGGAGCGCGAGGTTGTCCCACTGATTTCTGAGTTCGGAGGAGATGGTGTGATAGGGCTTATAGACGGTGGGGAATAGGAGGGGACCGGCGAGACAGGAGGCCAGGAAGGCCCAGGCGTGCGCGGGGCGTGAGTACAGGGTGGCGTGGGCAGCGGCGAGAAGCAGGACGACGCCGAGGTGCCAGGGGATGACATAGCGTTCAAAGAAGGCGCCGACGGTGAACTTGCTGATGGCGAGGAGGACGGGGGGCAGGAGCAGCAGGCATCCGGCAAGCACCTTTTCGGCCAACGGGAGGGAGGGACTTTCGGGGTTGGGGCGGCTTTGGCGGAAGAGCCGGTGGAACAGAAGGAGCGCCACCAGGAACAGCAGGGGGATCATTTCATGGACAAAGACTCGTAGCAGCATCTGCCCGAGTTGTCCGATGGAGGGGCGGGCAATGTTATCGGGGTTGAACTGCCAGGTGCTCAAGCCGCGGGTGAAGGCGGAGTGGATGAGCGGGAGATAGAGGAACAGGGGAAGAAAGCCGACGGTGATGGCGGTGAGCGTGGGGAGAGCGGCGCGACGCTCGCGGACGAGGGTAGCGATGACGAAGACGGGGGCGAGCAGGACGGCGTAGTAGTGGGATGAGATGGAGAAGGCGAAGGCGGCGGCGAGGCCGAGGTGCGAGCGGCGCTGCCAAGCGAGAGCCGCACCGGCGGCGGCGGCGAGGAGGAGGGCGTAACTGCGGGCTTCGGTGGCGTAGTAGCCGGCGGGGCTGATGGCGAGTAATACCGTGCCGGCGACGGCGATGGGGGTGGAGAAGCGGAACCGGAGAAAGTGATAGACCGCCACGAGGGCTCCGAAGAAGGCGAGGATGGAGGGGAGCCGGGCGGGGAGTTCGCCTGGCCCGAACAGAGCGAAACTGAAATGGATGAGGAGGAACGAAAGAGGCGGATGGGCGTCTTTACCCGCGGCGAGAATGGCGAGTATGTTTTGGACATTGGGCAGTGCCGCGATGCCCACACTGACCGTTTCATCGAGCCAGTACGGCTTTTGAGCGGCGAGGACGCAGGCGATGACGAAATAGAGGCCGGTAAACAGAAGGATAATGATGCGATTCGCGGACAACGGCATGGGGAGGGTATCGGCAGTTTACAACGAAAACCTTACCCGAGGCGCCAGCGGGCGAGGCGGAGGACGGAGAATGGGGGCGGCGGGAGTTGAGCGGGATGAGAGCCCGGGTGTGGGGATTCGCACCAGAGGGTGAGGAGTCGTCCGTTGGGTAGTTCGACGGTGGATGGGTAGCCGAGGTTGCCGACGCCGTCGTCGGACAGGACGAAGGGATTGGACCAGGTGCGGCCGTGGTCGGTGCTGAGTCGGGCGTGGTTTCCACGGGGCGGGCGTCGGTAGCTGTAAGTCATGAGCAGGCGGCCGTCGCGGAGGCGGAGCAGATGGGAGGGGAAACCCCAGACGCCGATGGGCCGGGGGATGGACCAGGACTTGCGGTCGTCGGAGGATTCCGATTGCAAGGCTTCGCGATCATTGGCCGGGTTGTGGTTACGGATGTGGGTGAGGAGGCGGCTGTCGGCGGCTTCGATGGCGTGCCGTTCGTGGTAGTGCTCGGGGTTGTCGCCGGGGCGGGTGGGGAGGGGGATGCGGTCGGGGGCGGCCTGCCAGCGGGCCAGGCGGGCGGGGTCCCAGTGTTTTTTGTTTCGGCTTCGGCCAGGAGCGGTTCGTAGGCGATTGAGGCAAAGGTATTGGAGAGCAGGGCGCCGGACCCGTTTCGCAGAGGCCGGCGTCGCGATTGTCGATGGGGGTATACAAGTACCTGAGGCCAGGACCAGGGGCGGCCACCGTCGAGGGAGCGGGTGAGTTCGACGCGGCCGAAGGGGCAGAGAGGGTGCTCGAGGCCGCCGGAGGAGGCGGCGAACAGGAGAAAGTTGCCGCGGGCGAGCGTCGTAGAATTGGGAAGTGAATAAGATGGAGAGCATAGCGCAGGAGGCCACGGCGCGGGCGCGGGCGGCACTTCCGGGGATGGGCCCGGAGATGACGCTGACCGCATTTTTCGATGAGCTATGGGGCTGGCAGATGGGCGCCTACCGGATTCCCGATCCCGAACTGCCACAGAAGATGGACCGGGATTGGTCCAAGTGGGCCGCGACGGTCGCCAAGTACCGGCGCGATGTGAGCGACTATTGGTTCCACGTTTACAAGCCCAAGGCGGGCGATGTGATTGTCGACATCGGCGCGGGGCGGGGCGAGGATGTGTTGGTGTTTTCCGAAGCCGTCGGGCCGGAAGGGCATGTGTGGGCGCTCGAGCCGCATCCGGTTTCGTTTCTCGCGCTGCGGAAGCTTTGCGAATGGAACAAGCTGCGGAATGTGACGGTGCGGCAGGTGGCTTGCGTCGAGCAGGCCGGGGCGCTGCAAATTGAGACCATGCCGGTTTGGGAGTCTAACTTCGTGCGCAGCGGCCCGCCGACGGCGACAAGCGCGACCGTGGAGGGGCGGCCGTTTGATGCCCTGAGCCGCGAGATGGGCATCGGCCCGATCTCCTTTCTCAAAATGAACATTGAAGGCGCCGAGCGGCAGGCGCTGCCGGGGTGCCGGGAGGCGCTCGGGCGGACGGCGAGCGTCTGCGTGGCGGCGCATGACTTCCGGGCGGACCGGGGAGAGGGCGAGACCTTTCGGACGCTCGATTTCGTGAAGAGTTTTTTGCGGGAGGCAGGATTCGCCCTGACGACGCGGGACGAGGATAAGCGGTACTACGTGCCGTATCACGTTCACGGGGTACGAAGCTGATGGAGCTGCGGGAGGTCTATGCGCCGGCCATTGAGCGGGCGCGGAAGAAGACGCTGCGCGAGTTGGATGCACACTGCCGGCGGTTCATTGCCCTCTCGCCGTTTGTTTGCCTGGGCACGGTGGGTAGTGGCGGGGCCGACGTGACGCCGCGGGGCGATGGGCCGGGCTTTGTCCACGTTCTCGATGCTACGACGCTGGCGATGCCGGATTGGCCGGGTAACAACCGGCTCGATTCGCTCGAAAATCTGTTGGAAGATCCGCGCGTGGGTTTGCTGTTTCTGATTCCGGGTTTTGCCGAGACGCTGCGGGTGAACGGGCGGGGGGAGATTTCGGTGGATGAGGCGTTGCTGGGGCGGTGGGAGAAGCGGCCGCGGTCGGCGCTGGTGATCCGGGTGGAGGAGGCCTTTCTGCACTGCGGCAAGGCGATGATCCGGAGCCGGTTGTGGGATCCGGCAGCGCGCGTTGAGCGGTGCGCGCTGCCTTCCTACGGGCAGATGTTGAAAGACCAGATTGAGATTGCGGACACGGCCGCCGAGATCGAGGCCTCCGTGGCGGAGGGGTATCGGAACCGGCTTTATTAGTTGGCGCCGAGGGTTTTGATTTCGGCAGGGGTGAGGGGCCGGTTGAAGACCATGAGGTCATCAAAGAGGCCGACGTAGTTGACGCCGAGGCGGAGCCGGGCTTTTTCGGGCTGCCAGTCGAAGATTTCGGGGATTTTGGGGGCGGTGCCGACGAGGGCGCCGTTGAGGTACAGCGAGGCCGTGCCGGCGGGGGTGCCGAGGCCCTGGTGGGTGATGACGACGTGGGTCCACTGGCCGGCGGTGAAGGGCGGGTTCTTCTGGACGACGAGGCGGTTGTTGAAGGCGGGGTTGGTATCGGGCGGGGCGTCGGTGGGGTTCCAGGCTTTGAGCGCGCCGAAGACGCCGAGACGGAAGTGGCGGGGGCGGTCGTCTTTGGTGAAGTCGACCCAGATGGCGGAGTTGTTGTAGTCCTTGTCGGTGAGCTGGAAGGGATCGCAGTAGCCGGGGGCGAGGTCTTTGTTGGGGTCGAGGCGGAGCCAGAAGGAGAGTGTGCCGGCGGCGAAGTTCACGTTTTTGGCGGCTTCGAAATAGACGGCGTTTTCGTTCTTGGCTTTGAATCGCAAAACGCCTGATCCGTTCCGTCCGGCGCCGGGGGCGAGGGAGACGTTGGGGGCGGCGGCGAGGCCGGGTTGGCCGGGGGCGTTGCCTTTGTAGCTGGCGGCGGAGAAGAGTTGCGGGTTGCCCTGAGCGACGGCGGCTTTGCCATCCTTCTCAAACGAAGCGTGGAAGAGGAGTCCTTCGGGCAGGGCGGCGAGAGCGAGCAGGAGTAGGAGGTTCACGTCGATAGTTTAATCGAACGGTGTCACAATAGGGGCAATGGCTGCGAGCGGAAATCTGATGGCGTTTCTCGGCGGCGTGCGGCGCCGCTACATTACCACCCAACTGCTGCGGCACGGGGTGGTGGCGACGGCGGCGGGCTTGGCGGGATTGATTCTGCTGCTCGTGTTGGGCACGCAGGTGATGGACTGGGTGTGGCCGGTGGGCCTGTTTACGCTGGCCTTCGGGTGGGGCGCGTGGCGGTTTCTGCGGGCGCTGCCGAGTGAGTACCGGCTGGCGCAGATGGCGGATGGCCGTTTGGGCTTGGCCGATGCGTTGTCGACGGCGTTCTATTTCCGGACCGAGAGTGGACCGGTGATTGAGGCGCAGCGGAGCCGGGCCGAGGAGATCGCCCGACAGTTGTCGCCGGAGTTGGCGGTGCCCATGGCGTGGCCGAAGGCGGTCTATGCCGCGGCGGTGCTGGCGCTGGTGGCTTTGAGTTTGTTGGGTATCCGCTATGGGATGCTGCATACGCTGGACCTGCGGGCGCCGGTTTCGGAGGCGATTGTGGATGTCTTCCGGCCGGCCGATGCCAAGAAGATGGCGGCCAAGCGGCAGACGACTCCGTGGATGGACGAGCAGTTGAAGCAGTTGGGCTTGACGCCGGATGAGGATGCCAAAGACGAGCAGCGGAAATTTGACGGGGTGCAGCAGGGCGAGATTACGACGCCGCAGATTCCGGATGTGAACGACCTGTCGGAGGCGGCTTCGAGCCAGCAGGCCAAGGGCGGGCAGGAGGGCGCGTCGACGAATCCGGGCGAGGAGAAGGGCGGGGAAGGGGACCGCGCCGGCAAGGAGGGTGACAAGAGCGAGGCGGAGCCCAACGGGGAGGGCGGTAAGCCGGGCGGGCAGCCGCCGCAGCAGAAGGGGCAGCAGGGCAAGGAGGGCAAGCCGGGGCAGCAGCCGGGCGAGAGTTCGTCGATGCTCGACAAGATGAAGGACGCCTTCCAGAACATGATGAACAAGCTGAAGATGCCCAACCAGGACAGCGGGCAGCAGCAGGCTTCGAACAAGCAGGGCGCGGCGGAAAAAGGCGCGGGGAATCAGCAGCAGAAGGGCGGCGAGAAGGGGCAGAAGCAGGACGGGCAGAAGGGCGAGGGGCAGCCGAATGGCGAGTCGCCGGGGGACCAGGCCGGGGAGGAGGGCGAGAAGTCGGCCAACGCCAAGGGGCAGGGGGCGGACAGCAACAGTAATCAGAAGGCGCCACCGGATGCCAAGTCCGGAGTGGGAAAGGCGGACGGCGATAAGGCGATCAAGGACGCCGAACAGCAGCAGGCGATGGGGAAGATCCGCGAGCTGTTCGGCAAGCGGGCGCAGAACATTGCCGGCGAGGTGATGGTGGAGGTGAGCGGCGGCAAGCAGCAGCTGCGGACGCAGTATACGAAGTCCGGGGCACAGCATGCCGAGGGCGGGGGGGAGATTCGGCGGGACGAGATCCCACTGCACCATCAGGATTACGTGCAACAGTACTTCGAAGAGGTGCGCAAGGCAGCTCCGGCGGCGAAAAACCCTTAGGCGGTGCTTTGGGCGGGCACCGGGTGATAGCATCGTCGGATGATGCGGACTACCCTCTTTCTCCTCGCCCTGCCTGCCGCGCTTGCGGCACAGGTGGAGCAAGCCGTTGTGACGGGCCTTATCACCGATGGCAGCGGCGCCTCCGTGCCCTTGGCCAAGGTCACCATTGTCAACACCAGCACAAAGGTCCGCGCGGAGACGACCACCAACGATACCGGTGCCTACCGACTACCCTATCTGCCCGCCGGCCCTTATGAACTCACCGTGGAGCGCGACGGTTTTGACCGCGCCCGCGTCCCCGGCATCCAGCTCACCGTCGGCCTCACCGCTACGGTGAGCGTGGTCCTCAAGGCCGGCAGCCTGCAACAAGAGGTCACGGTGAAAGCCGAGGCGGTGCAACTCGAACAGGAGTCGGCCGCGCTGGGCAATGTGGTGAGCGTCAAGCAGATTGTCGAGCTCCCGCTGCTGGGCCGCAACCCTTACAACCTGTTGATGCTCGCGCCCGGGGTGATGCCCAAGGGCGGCGCCGGCG
Source organism: Acidobacteriota bacterium (assembly GCA_026393985.1). Taxonomy (GTDB): domain Bacteria; phylum Acidobacteriota; class Terriglobia; order Bryobacterales; family Bryobacteraceae. Next base: position 2,965 of record JAPKZB010000060.1, on the reverse strand, counting down.
CCGGCCCCATTATCAACGGCGGCCGGTCCAACACGAGCGAAGTGCTGCTCGATGGCGCCGAGACGCGCAACAGCACAACGAACGACATCGCCTACACGCCGCCGCTCGAGACGGTGCAGGAGTTCAAGGTTTTCACCAATGGCTTCTCGGCCGAGTACGGCCGGTCCGGCGGTGGGGTGCTGACGGTGGCCACCCGCTCCGGCACCAACGAATGGCACGGGGCGCTCTATGAGTTCCTACGCAATGACAAGCTGAATGCCAACTCCTGGACGAGCAATCGCGTCGGCCTGCCCCGCAACGCCTTCCGCCGCAACGAGTACGGGGTGGCCCTCGGCGGACCTGTCCGCCTGCCTGGCCTGTACGATGGCCGCAACCGCACGTTTTTCTTTGTTAACTGGGAGTCGATCCCGCAGCGCTCTCCGGACAATATCCTCGCTACCGTGCCGACGGCGGCTCAGCGCGCCGGAGATTTCTCCCGCTCCCTGACGGCCGCCAACCAGTTGATTCAGGTCTTCGATCCCTACACGACGGTGCCCGATCCGGCCCGCCCGGGCCAGTTTGTGCGCGCGCAGTTTCCGGGCAACATCGTCCCGGCGTCGCGCATCGATCCGATTGCGCGGAAGACCATGGAGCTCATCCCGCTACCGAACCGCGAAACGCTGGTGCAGAACTACGTTTTAAACAATTCGCGCCAGAATGATACGGGCCGGTACTTCGTCCGCGCCGACCACAACTTCAGCGAGCGGCAGCGCTGGTTCTTTACGTTTGGCTCGCAGAGCAACACGCAGTTCACCCCCGGGGTGAACGTGGCCTTTCCGGGCGAAGGCGTCAACGGGGAACAGGGACGCATCAAGTCCGAACCCATCTACGGAGTCCTGAGCAACACGGTGACGTTCCGCCCCAACATCATCGGCCAGTTCCGGCTGAGTACGACGCGGCGAGTCGTGCAGACCGAGCCGCGGAGCGCGGGCTATGACTTTACGCAACTCGGCTTCCCGCAGTCGCTGCTGAACCGCGCCACCATCCGCATTTTCCCGCGCTTTGAAATCACCGACGCCATTAACCTGGGGCCAGATCGGGCGTCCTTTTTCACGGACGCCGAGGAGAACCGCGATGCCCAGGGGCAGCTCACGTGGCTGGCCGGCAGCCACTCGATCAAGACCGGCGGCAACTTCACCTTCCAGACGTTTAACATCTTTCGCCCCGAGCGGCCCTCCGGTCTCTACCAGTTTTCCCGCGCCTTCACGCAAGGTCCGAATCCCGCCACCTCCTCGGCCACGGCGGGTAACGGCATTGCGACGTTCCTGATGGGGTTGCCCACGGGCGGGCAGTTTTCCGAGGATCCCTCGCTGGCCACTTCGCAGAAATACTACGCCTGGTATCTGCAGGACGACTGGAAGATCTTCCGGAAGCTGACGCTGAATCTCGGCGTCCGCTGGGAGTATCAGACGCCCTGGAATGATCGCTTCAATCAACTGGGTTACTTTGACCCCGACTTCACCGATCCGCTCACCAAACAGAAGGGCCTGCTCCGCTTCACCGGCCGCGATGGCAATCCGCGCTACCAGACCAACCCGGATCGCAACAACTTCCAGCCGCGCGTGGGGTTGGCCTGGAGCTTCCTGCCGAAGATGGTGATGCGCGCCGGCTACGGCATCTTCTTTTTCCCGGGCTCGGGTGGGGTAGGCGCCGGCGCGAGCGACCTCGGCAGCGGCTTCCTCGCCCAAACGCCGGTGTTCCTGGGACCGCCCGTGGCGGCGCCGAACACCCCGCCGCCGGGGGCTTCGCTGGGGCGCTCCTTTGAAGCCGGCTTCTTCCGCGCGCCCTTTGACGGGGTGGGGTCTTCCATTGGAACGGCGTTTCGGGAATGGGTGGTGCCGTACAATCAGCAGTGGAACTATAGCCTGCAGCGGGCCATTGGCAACGGCTTCCTGATTGAGACCGCCTACACGGGCAGCCGCGGCCAGCGGATCTGGATCAATCGCTCGCGGACGGCGGTCTCGCCCGAGTTCCTCTCGTTGGGCGCCGGACTCGATGCGCTCGTGGCGAATCCTTACTTTGGCATCATCACCTCGGGCGCGCTGAGTACGCAGCAGGTGCGCCGCTCGCAGATCCTGCAGCCTTTTAATCATTACACTGGCGTGAGCCGTTTCCGCGATCCGGTGGGGGATTCGGTGTACCACGCCTTCACGCTGCGCCTGGATCGCCGCTTTGAAAACGGTCTCAGCTTCCAGGTGGCCTACACGGCTGGCAAGCAGATCGATAATGTGCAGGAGCGGTTTGGCGGAAGGTCTTCGTTTATCGATCCGAACAACCTGTCGCTATCGCGCTCGATTGGGGAGTTTGACCGGCCGCAATACATCACGATCAATCACATCTACGAGCTCCCGGTTGGCCCCGGCAAGCGATTTGCCGGACGCGGCCCGGTGGCCAGCGTCGTGGGGCGGTGGCAGATCAGCGGCATCACGACGTTCGGCAAAGGCCTGCCACTCGTCATCACCGGCCCAAACAACACGCGCCTTCCCGGCGTGAGTGCCGCGGCGGTTCGTCTGCGCGATCCGGTGCTCGATGCCTCGGCGCGCACGCTCGACCGTTACTTCGACACCTCCGCTTTTCAACCGGCACCCACCTACTCGATGGGGAATGATTCCCGCACGCAGCCCCGCCTGCGTGGCCCGGGCATCAGCACCTTTGATCTGTCGCTCAGCCGCGCGCAGATCATCCGTGAGCGCATCAGCGTGCAGTTCCGTGCTGAACTGTACGGAGCGTTCAACCATCCGCAGTTCAACGAGCCGGTGACGAACGTGACGGCCACCAACTTCGGACAGATTACCGGAGCGGGAGGGAACCGGCAGGTGCAACTGGGTCTGCGGGTGTCGTTTTGATCCGCTGGTTTTTCTGAGGAACGCGCACAACGGACTCGCTGCGGCCCGGCGGGAGGGGCGAGTTCCTCGCCCGTTGGTGC
>JAPKZB010000014.1:898-108753 GCA_026393985.1 Acidobacteriota bacterium | reverse complement strand
GACGGAGTTATTGGGGGCGGCGGTCCAGGTGATGGTATTGCCGGTGGTGGAGACGGTGAGCCAGGCGGGGGCGCCGGTAACGGTCCAGGTGGTGAAGTCGGTGGGCGTTGGGGTGACGGTGATCGAGCCGGACGCCCCGGTGGCGGGGGCGGAGGCGGCGGTGGGGCTGATTGTTACTGAGCCGGTGGCGCCGGCTTGGGCGAGCGTGAAGGATTTGTCGCCGATGGTGAGGGTGGCGGAGCGGGCGGCGATGGAGTTATTGGCGGCGGCGGTCCAGGTAATGGTGTTTTCGGTCGTGGTGACCGAGAGCCATGCCGGCTGTCCGGATACCGTCCATGTCTTGTAATCGGCTGGAGTCGGGGTTACCGTAATGGTGCCCGTGATGCCCCCCCCAGGGGCGGATGCAGACGCCGGGCTGATGCTCAGCGACCCAGTCGCGCCCAGTTGGGAAAGGGTGAAAGTTTGGTTACCGATGGCTAGGGTGGCGGTGCGGGGCGAGACGGAGTTGTTGGCGGCCGCGGTCCAGGAAAGCGTACTGCCCGAGGTCGAAAGGATGAGCCAGGACGGCGAGCTGGAGACGGTCCAGCCGGTGTAGTCGGCCGGCGTTGCGTTGATCGCAACGCTGCCGGAACCTCCGAGAGCGCCGACCGTGGCGGTGGACGCGCCGAGCGTGATAGAACCAGGGGCGCCGGACTGGGTCAGAGTAAATGTCTGGTTGCTGATGGTGAGGGTTGCCGTTCGGGCGTTGACCGAGTTAATGGCCGCGACCGTCCAGTTGACGGTGTTGCCGGAGGTCGTGAGGGTCAGCCACGCCGGGGCTCCGGTGACAGACCAGGAGGTGAAGTCGGACGGTGTTGGAGTGACGGCAAAACTGCCTGTCCCGCCGGTGGGCGCCGCGGCGGCCGAAGCGGCGCTCAGTGCCACCGAGCCGACGGCCCCGGCCTGCGTGAGCGTGTAGGTCTGGTTGCCGATGGCGAGCGCGGCGGTGCGGGCGGTCACCGAATTGATGGCGGGAGCAGACCACGATACGACATTCGCTGATTGGGTGACGGTGAGCCACGCGGGCTGGCCCGTGACGGTCCAGTTGGTGTAGTCGGCCGGGTTGGGGGTGGCGGAGACGGTACCGGACCCACCGGCGGAGGGGATAGAGGCGGAGGAGGCGCTGAGGGTGAGACTGCCGGTGGCGCCGGATTGGTTCAGGGTGAAGGTTTTGTCGCCGATGGTGACGTTGGCCGATCGCGCGTTCACTGAGTTGTTAGCCGCCGCGTTCCAACTGACCGTATTGCCGGAGGTAGATACGGTGAGCCACGAGGGGTTTCCCGAGACGGTCCAGGTGTTGTAGTCGGCCGGAGTTGGGGTGACGGTGATGGTGGCCGCGCCGCCGGAGGAGGGGACGGTGGCCGTGGCGGGAGTGAGGGTAACGGAACCGGCGGCCCCGGATTGGTTTACGGTGTAAGTTTTGTCGCCGATGGTGAGCGTGGCGGCTCTGGCGTTGACGGAGTTGTTTGCCTGGGCGGTCCAGGAGACGGCCGTTGCGGTGCGGGTAGCACTGAGCCAGGCGGGCGGAGCGCTGACGGTCCAGGTGGTGAAGTCAGCCGGGGAGGGGGTTACGGTGACGCTGCCGGAGCCGCCGGCGGGCGGGGCCGACCCGGAGGCCGCGCTGAGGGTGACCGAGCCGACGGCCCCGCTCTGCGTGAAGGTGAAGCTCTTGTCCCCGATCGTCAGGGTGTGGGAGCGGCTAGAGACGGAGTTGTTGGCTTGTGCCGTCCAGGAGACGGCGGTGGCGGTGCGGGTGGTCGTGAGCCAGGCGGGCGGGGTGCTGACGGTCCAGGTGGTGAAGTCCGCAGGGGTGGGCGTGACGGTGATGGAGCCGGTGGCGCCGGCGGCGGCGACGGTGGCCGAGGTTGGGCTGAGGGAGAGCGAGCCGGTGGCTCCGGATTGGGAGAGGGTGAAGGATTTGTCGCCGATGGTGAGGGTGGCCGAGCGGGAGGTGACGGAGTTGTTGGCGCTGGCGGTCCAGTTGATGGTATTGCCGGTGGTCGAGACGGTGAGCCAGGCGGGTGGAGTGCTGACGGTCCAGGTGTTGAAGTCCGCAGGGGTGGGCGTGACGGTGATGGCGCCGGTGCCTCCGGGGGCGGGGGCGGAGGCGGAGGTTGGGTTGAGGGTCAGGGAGCCGGTGGCGCCGGATTGGGAGAGGGCGAAGGATTTGTCGCCGATGATGAGGGTGGCGGAGCGGGCGGTGACGGAGTTGTTGGCTTGGGCGGTCCAGTTGACAGTGTTGCCGGTGGTGGAGACGGTGAGCCAGGCCGGGTTGCCGGTGACGGTCCAGGAGGTGTAGGTGCTGGGGGAGGGGGTGACGGTGATGACGCCGGTGGCACCGGCGGCGGCGGCGGCGGCGGCGGCGGGGCTGAGGGTGACGGTGCCGGGCGACCCGGCCTGGGTAAGGGTGAAGGATTTGTCGCCGATGGTGAGGGTGGCGGTGCGGGGGTTGGGATCGGTGTTCGCGGCGGCGGTGAAGACGTGGGGGTTGGCGGAGACATCGACCGAGAGCCAGGCGGGCTGGCCGGAGACGGACCAGGCGGCGTAGGCGGGTTCTGCCGGGGTGACGGTGAGGTTGGCGGAGCCGCCGGCGGCGGGGACGGAGGCGGTGGCGGCGCTGAGGGTGACGGTGCCGCGGCTGAAGCTGCGGGCGGAAAGGTTCGTGAGGGAGTTGGTGTTGAAGCTGGATTGGGTGGCCATGGAGCCGAACTCGTCTTCGATGCCGACGGTGGCGCCGCGGCCGCCGCCGTAGACGAGGCGGGTGGGCCGGACTTCGCGATAGTTGTACTGGATGCCGCCCCAGCGGTTGAGCACGATTTGGAAGGAGAGCGGGTAGGTTCGGCTGGTATCGGATCGATGGGCGATGTTCTCCCAACTGACGACGAAGTTTCCCCCCGAGGTCCCGTAACGGATGGTACCGCCGGTGCTGGGGTCGAGGTCATCCCAGAAGGGATAGAGGGCGTTATTCGGGGCCGTTGTGTTGGGAATGGCGGTGTTGGCGAATTCGGAGCCTCCGTTGGGAGTGCCCAGAGTGACGAGGCCGTTGGCGCTGATGTAAGCGGTGTTGAACTGCCCGCCGAAGAAGGGAAAAGAGAAGGGCAGGGTCACGGCGGCGCTGATACTGTCGTCGTCGAGCGAGAGAGCCGTCATGCCGGTCGTGTCGAACCAGGCGTAGGGATTGCTGGCGACGGTATAGGGTGGTTGGACGCGGATGCTCTGGGAGCGGGTTGCCGTGCCGTCCGGACCGGCGACCGTAAGAGTGGCGGGGTAGGTTCCCGAGGTGCTGTAGGTGAAACTCGTCGACCCGCTGAGTGCAATGGCGGAACCGCCCGCGCCGGCATTGAGGGTGCGGGAGGTGAGGGTGCCGAGCGAGGAGTCGGTGAAGGTGACGGTGAGCGGTGGGGAACCGGAGCGGGGGCTGACGGTGAAGTGCGGGATGGGACGCTGGAGGTTCGCGAGGGCGCGATAGAGATTGAGCCGCCCTCCGGAGAGGGTTGTCTGGTCCAGGTTCGACCGTGCATCGGTGGCGAGCAGGAGCCGGCGGATGAGTTCATCGTAGGCGAGCGCGGGGAACTGGGCCTTGAGGAGGGCGAGGGCGCCGGCGACGTGGGGCGTGGCCATGGAGGTGCCACTCAGGACGCCATAGCCGTTATTCGGTAGCGTGGAGTAGATATCGGAGCCAGGTGCGCCGAGATGTACGCGGCGGTAGCCGAAGTTGGAGTATCCGGCCAGCGTGTCGTTCCGATCCGTGGCGGCGACCGAGACAACGTTGGGAAGGTCGTAGCTGGCGGGGAAACTGATGGCCGTATCATTGTTCAAACTTTCATTGCCGGCCGCGGCCACGAAGAGCACTCCCTGATCCTTGGCACTGCTGATGGCGTCGTAAAGGGGCTGCGAGAAGCCGCCCCCACCCCAAGAGTTACTCAGGATCTGGACGCCCTTGCTCAAGGCATAGTTGATGCACTGGATCGCGTCGGCTGTGGAGCCGCTGCCACCGCCAATGAATTTCAAGGCCATGAGCTTGACATTCCAGGCCACGCCAGTAACTCCGGTTCCATTGTTGCCCACCGCGCCGATGGTCCCGGCCACGTGGGTGCCGTGCCCGTCGTCGTCCATGGGGTTGCCGGTGTCGGTTATGGCATTGATGCCGAACACGTCGTCGACAAAGCCGTTTTTGTCGTCGTCGATTCCGTTGTTGGGAATTTCGCCGGGGTTGGTCCACATGTTGGCGGCGAGATCGGGATGGTTGTAGTCGATGCCGGTATCGACTACACCGACGACAATGGAGGAGGCGCTGGTGCGGAGGCTCCAGGCTTCGGGGGCGTTGATGTCTGCGTTTACGGTTCCACCGGCTTGCCCGGTATTGTGGAGGCCCCACAATTGGTTGAATGAAAGATCATTCGGGAACGTCTGGGTTTGGTTGATGCTGACGAGGTAGTCGGGTTCGGCAAACTCGATGAACGGATTGGCACGGTAAAGGGCGACGGCCTGCTCCACGTTCATGGTTTTGGGTAGGCGAAGTACCTGAATGTTACCGACACGGGCAAACACGCGGGCAATTGAGGCGCCGTGGGTGTTGTGCAATGCCTGCAGCAGCAGGCTCGAAGCGGCGAGCTTCGGCTTGATGAGGATCTGCCCGGTCCGGTAGGGGGCATACTTCAACGGCTGGGCCGGCAGCAGGCCAACCGCGAGCAGAAGAGGAACCAGATACCGGAGTGCTCGCGTCATTTTCCCAACCCTGTATTGTGACGCAAAACGATGGCCGCCGGGTGCGCGCGGGCGTCTCCGGCGTCACCCGCGATTGACGCCCGGGAGTATACCGATGTAACGTAGTGGGTTAGCCGCCCCGGTTGCGCGGCTTGGCCCAAGATCTCTCAACTGCATGCGCATCCGGATCCTCTACCACGATCGCTGTTTTGATGGAGCGGCCTCGGCGGCGTTGTTAGGCCGGTTTTTGCAGGAGTATTATTACCCGCAAAGCGAACTGCTGCCGCGGGGCGTTTTGCACCAGCCCGGTTTCCGATGGTCGGTGGACGACCTCGACGGGGATGAGAACGCCATCGTTGATTTCCGGTACGCCGCCGACCGCCGTCTGGACTGGTGGTTCGACCATCATTTGACCGCGTTCCTGAGTCCGGAGGACGAGGCGCATTTCCGCCGGGAGGGTTCGCCACAGAAAGTCTGGGATACCTCGCGCGCCTCTTGCACCGGCCTGATCGCCGATTACCTGCGGGACCGGTTCTCCTATCACGCCGAAGGTCTCGAGGAGCTGATTGAGTGGGCCGAGATTATTGACGGCGCCAAGTACGCGAGCCCGGAAGCCGCGGTGGAGTTGCAGTCGGCGGCCGCGCGGTTGCGGCTGGTGGTTGAACACGCTGAACGGGAGGAGCTGCGGACGGAGGTGGTGCGGCGTTTGCGCTTCCGGTCGATGGAAGAGGTACTGGCGGCGCCGGAGCTGAAGGCGGTGGCCGACCGTTGCGTGGACGAGCGGCGCGGGGAGATGGGTTTCGTCGTCAGGCGATTGGAGCGGCGGGATACGGTTGGCTATCTCGATGTCCGTGGCCTGGAGGGGGCTCGGCCGAACCGGTTTCTTCCCTATTGTGTCTTTCCTGATCTGGAGTATCTGGTCACCATCTCGGCCGGCGATGCCTGGGTGCGGATTTCGCTCGGGACTAATCCCTGGCGGCGTGCCGAGCGCTTCGTGAACCTGGCCGAAGTGGCGGGCCGCTACGGCGGAGGCGGCCACGCGGCCGTGGCGGGAATCAGTCTGCCACCGCGCAATGAGGCCCTCGTCGAGCAGGTGCGGGATGAAATTCTGCGGATGCTGACCAGCGATCGTAACGTCGCTGTTTAGGACGCCCCGGTAACACAGGGCTGGCCACCGTCATCTGAATCATGTAGGATTCAGGCGCTGGGAACTGCTGTCAGGGATCTCCGCAAGAGGTGAGTATGCTTTCCATGAAGAAGATCGTTCTGCCGGTCGACCTTTCCGACCGTTCCAAGGTGGCCGCTGGCGAGGCCCGGAGTCTGGCGAAGCTGTTCGGCGCCGAGGTGGTCGTTGTTTACGTGATGGCCCCGATACCGATCTACGGAGGCGGCCTGGAGATGGCGCCGCCCGTGAACTGGTATGAGCTGCAGCGCCCGGCGGTTATAGGCCGCCTGGCTCCCTTTGTCGCGGCGGAGTTGGGGGATGTGCCCGTAAAGACGGTAATCCGGGAAGGGGATGCGGCCGCCGAGATTATCGCCGTGGCGAATGAGGAGCGGGCGGACCTGATTGTGATGGCGACGCATGGCTACGGGGGATTCCGCCGGTTTCTGCTCGGTAGCGTGGCGGCCAAGGTGCTTTCGGATGCGGCCGTCCCGGTGCTCACCAGCGCGCATTTGGAGGCCGGCCGCGGCCAGCGGGAGATGCAGTCCGTTTTGCTGGCCGTGGATGTGGATCAGCGGGCGCCCTTGCTGATGAAGGCTGCCGCGGGGGTTGCCAATCAGTTCGGCGCCAAACTGCACATCGTCCACGCCAGTCCGGACGATGGGGCCGGAGCGGGCCGTTTTGTCGACCCCACGTGGCGGGTGGAGGCGGCCAAACGCCGCCACGCGGTCTTGCTTGAGGAGATGGCAGCCGCCGGGGTGACCGCTTCGGTGCACGTGGTAGCCGGCGAGGTGGCCAAGGTGGTCCGGCAGGTGGCCGGTGAAGTCGGCGCCGACCTGGTCATCCTGGGCCGTACGACGGAGTCCGGCATGCTTGGACGCCTGCGGTCGAACAGCTACGCCATTGTGCGGGAATCGCCGTGCGCCGTGCTGAGTATCTAGGCGCCCGCCCGTTTACAATAGCGGGGTGACGGCAATTACACCCTTTCATATCGCCTTTCCGGTTCATGACCTCGCGGCTGCGCGGGCCTTCTACGGAGGCCTGCTCGGCTGCCCGGAGGGCCGCTCTTCGGACGAGTGGATCGACTACAACCTCTACGGTCATCAGGTGGTGGCTCACCTCAAGCCCGGCCACCAGGCCGAACTGCACCACAACGCGGTGGACTCTCACGCCGTGCCCGTTCCCCATTTCGGCGTGATTCTCGAACTCGACCAGTGGCACGCTCTGGCCGACCGCCTGCGCGCGGCCGGACAACAGTTCATCATTGAACCCTACGTTCGCTTTGCGGGTCAGGTGGGCGAGCAGGCGACGATGTTCTTTCTCGATCCTTCGGGCAACGCGCTCGAGTTCAAGGCCTTTGCGGACCGCTCGCAGTTGTTCGCCAAGTAGCCGCTCAGCGGCCGAATAAGGATCCGTACCGGGAGTCGATCTGGAAGTGGGTGACGCCGAGCGCCAGCAGGCGGCCGGCGTCCTCCTTGGGGCCTTCCCATTCGTCGCGTTTCGCCATCGTATAGCGAAAGGTGTTGATGGCGGCCACGCACGGTACGTTGGCTTTCCGGCAGAGGGCTACGGTTTCCGGGGTAATGGCGCTGGCGAGTTCAAACAGGTAGTAGCGGCTGGCGGCATCCTCGCCGGCGGCGAGTGCCTCCGCAAGGCCGGCGGCGTTGATGGACGCTTTGGCGTTGCGGGTGATGGGTAGCGTTGCGGCGTTGCGGCCGCCAAGGAGATAGGCCGTCTGCAGCAGGTTGTGACGGGCCAGGAGGGTGGCGAGGTTCTCGTAGAACGATGGCGGCCAGTCGTAACCCTTGAGGTCGAGCATCAGGCGTACTTTGCCTTCGCACAGTTGGCAGAGGTCGGCGAAGTGCAGCGGCGCTCCATTGCCGGGCTGTCCGCGGAAGCGGCGGATTTCGTCCCAGGTGAGTTCGTCCACGCGGTAGGGCTGGTTGTAGAAGCGCCGGAAGTTGTCGTCGTGCTGCAGGATAGGTTCGCCGTCTTTGGTGCGGCGGACGTCCACCTCGATCATCCAGTAGCCGGCGGAGATGGCGTCCGTGAGGGAGGCGGCGCTGTTTTCGACGTGTTGGTCATCGACGATGCCGCCGCGGTGGGCGATGAGCCGGAGAGGTTCGGCAGCTGGCAGCGGCAGGCACGGGAGCGTGAGGAGGAGGCGTCGGGAGAGCATAGGGGTTTAGAGTGACCAGGGCTGCCGGTAGGGCCGGGAGAGCAGGCGGTTGGCGGCCTCGTCGTTGGGGAAGACCTCTTTGGTGGGATCCCAGGATAGGTCGCGGCCCAGGCGCAGGCTGATGTTGCCGAGGTGAGCGATGGAGATCGACCGGTGGGCCTGTTCGATCGGAGCGATGGGCTGCTGCCGGGAGAACACGGAGTCGATGAAATTGCGGGCGTGGCTGGTGCTGCGCGGAAGGCGAGTCTCGCTGGGGCCGGGGCTGTAGTCGAGCAACTGGAGCGGGCTGGCTTCGATAGCGCCGCGATTGACCCAGACCCAGCCGTCCCCACCCTGGAACGTTACACCCTGGCGCACCCGGCTTGAACAGATGAGCTTGACGCCGGAGGCATAGACGGCTTCGAAGTGGAAATCGGTCGCGGTGTTCCAGAGCTTTTCCTTGGCCCAGGTGGCTTGACCGTTGCGGATGGCGATGGGACCCGTGAGTTCGGTGCCCATGCCCCACTGGGCGATGTCGGGATGGTGGCCGCCCCAATCGGTGAGTTGGCCGCCGGAGTAGTCGAGGATCCAGCGGAAGTTGACGTGGCAGCGGGCCGGGGCGTAAGGGGCTTCGGGGGCCGGCCCCAGCCAGAGATCGTAGTTGAAACCGGCGGGGACGGGTTCGGGATCCTGCCGGTGGCCGGTTTGGCCGTAGTCGGGGGTACCGCCGGGCAGGCCGCAGAGTACGGTGTGGAGCTTGCCCAAACGGCCGTTGCGGACGAGTTCGCAGGCGAGCCGGAAACGCGGGTCGGAGCGCTGCTGCGAGCCGGTCTGGAAGATGCGGTTGTTGCTCTGGACCGCATTGACCATGGCGCGGCCTTCGGCAATCGTCAGCGCCAGCGGCTTTTCGCCGTAAATGTCCTTGCCGGCGCGGGCCGCCGCGATGGTGGCGAGGGCGTGCCAGTGGTCGGGCAGCGCCAGGATGACGGCGTCAATGTCCGGCCGCCGCAGCAGTTCGCGGAAGTCCTCGTAGATCGCGCAGCCCTTGTAGGCTCCGGAGCGGCGGGCCTGGCCGTAGTGCCACTCGACGAAGTCGCGGGCCGGTTCGCGTCCGGCGATGCCGCCGTTCCAGTAGCCGGGCGATTGCCGGTTGACATCGCAGACGGCGACGACCTGCACGCGCTCATCGGCCAGGAAGAGCTTCAGGTCGTTGATGCCCTGGTTGCCGCAGCCGATTAGGCCGACGGTGATGCGGCGGCTGGGGGGCGGGGCGGACTGGCCCTGGAGCACGGGGGCGCAGAGCAGGGCGGCGGGGAGGAGATCACGGCGGCGCATGGTGTTTATTGAGCGGTCACTGTTGAGCGGTTAGGGCGGCGACAACCAGTTGGACGGTCTTTGGGGACGAGTCGCCGAGCAGCTTTGGATCGGCGGGTTTCCAACCTTCGCGGGAGCCGTCGTAGGAGTATTTTACGGGGAGGCGGGTGAGCGCCGGGTCGTACTGTCCTTCGTTGCCGCCGAGTTTGAAGACCACCAGGTCAAGCGACGGGACGACATAGATGCCGTGGCCGCCGGCGCCGCCCTTCCAGAAGGCGTCTTTGGGAAGACCGGCGATGTGGCCGTCGTCGTTGTTGTTGAAGTTGAAGCTGTGGGTGAAGTGGGGGTTGTAGGAGACGGATTGGGCGCAGAGTTTGGCGAACTCGGCCGGGACCACCTGGCGCTTGCCCCAGCGGCCCTGGCGGAGCATAAGATAGCCGAACCGGAGCATGTCGGTAGAGCGGACGGCGATGGAGCCGCCGCCGGGGGTGTGGAGCATGCGCCCGTTGGCGTCGATGCCGCCCTTGAGCTTGGGCCGGTACATGGCGTAGCCCCAGGTGCCGAAGCCCAGCGGGCCGGCGAGATGTTTCCGCATATACGCCTCCATCTCCATGCCGGCCACGTGGCGGACCATGATGGCGGGGATGTGGCTGGAGGCGGTCGAGTAGGAGTAGCATTCGCCCGGGTTGCACCAGAGCGTTTGATTGAGCGCAAAGCCGTCGGTGGTTGAGTACGGGCCGTTGTCTTCGGTCGGCTGCGGCCAGGTCTGCCGGGCCCCTTTCACGTACACCGGATTGGTGCCGCGAATTCCGGCCGACATGGAGAGGACCTGGCCGATCGAGATCTGCTCCTTGCGGGGATCGTTCAGAGGAAAAGCGGCGGCGGGCAGGAGCTTGGGGGAGAAGATCCGGGTATCGAGGCCCTGCGGGAAAAGGGCCGGGTGCTCACGCATGACGATGGCTGTGGCGAGGGAGGTGAACGCCTTGCCGATGGAGGCCAGTTCCGGCAGCGCCTCGCGATGGCCGCGGCCGAAGTAGCGTTCATAGACGAGATGGCCCTGGTGGACGACCAGCAGGCCGCCATGCTGCGTTGTGCTTTGGACGTAGTCGAGGACCTTGTCGAGTTTGGCCGTCAGGGCAGCATCCTGGCGGGTACGCCAGCCGCCTTTGCTGTCCGGGGGAGGGAAGTAGTCGGCCCCGCATAAGGCAAGCGTCGAGAGGAGAGCAAGAAGAGGAAGTCGCACGTCGATCATCATACTGGAATCCCGCGCTGTCCCAAACAGTGCTACGTTGGGGTCATGGGTGAGACAGAACCGAACGATACATCTGAACTGGATCTTGTGATCCTGGCCAACTATCATGGCCCGCAGGCGGAGATGGAGGCACGCGCGGTAGAAAGCGTTCTGCGCGCGGCCGGCATCGAATGTGTGGTTGAAGGCGCGGTGGGCTTTTCGAGCGTGCCATTTGAAATCAGCGTGGCGCGCAATCAGTTTGCGGCGGCGCAGCAGGTGTTGGCCGAAGCGCTCGCCGCCGGGCCGGCGGCGGCCGAGCAGGCTGAAGCCGAGTTGGAGTCGACCGACGGCGCGGGCGAAGATTAAACGGGCTACCGCGGCAGGGCTTTCCACTGGTCGGCCGCCAGGAAGGCGACGGTCGCACCGGTGCGCTGATTATCGGTCAGTAGCTGGACGGTATTGATCTGGTCGGCGAAGTGGGCGGAGAACGACCGGAACCGAGCGCGGACGGGCGGTGCCTCGGCGGGTGCTTCGAGAAACAGCGTGGCGGAGTGCCGGGCGACTTGCATCCCCAGGCAGCGCAGCCGCGTGCGCTCAAACGCGACCGTCTCCAGCGTGTAGGCGCACGCCAACTCCTCGGCTTGCGGGTCCCGGTCGAGTTCGACCGACCGGCCCGCCCGCTGCCGCAGAAGCTGTTCGAGGTCGTCGGCGTGCAGGCGGACCGTCACCTCGAGCGTCTTGGCGCGCGAGTTCCAATTGGCGTCGAGGTGGGCGAAATGATACTGGTGCGCCGTCGCAAAGACCGCGCTAATTATTGCCGGAAGAAGGAGGCGCCGCATCGGCCTTGCTCTCGTTCATGGGGTTCCGTTTGCTGTCCCGCTCTTCCTTGAACAGCTGGAACTTACTCTTCACCGGCTTGCGCGGCCAGTGGTTGTTGCTCAGATCGGCGTCGGCGGTTTCCAGATGCGGGTCGAGCGTAATCGATCGGATCTCCTTCCGTGTGGGTATCAGCTTGGTGACGGTATTGCTTTGCCGCCGCCAGATCTCGGCCGGAATCCGCATCTCCTCTTTGCTCCCGTCGCCGAACTCGATTGAGAGAATGACGGGCATCACTACGCCGCCGATGTTTTTGAGTTCGACCGCATAGAAGTTCATCGTCGGGTCGAGCAGCTTCTGTTCGTCCTCTTCGAGTGTTTTGACGTAGGTTTCAAAGGCTTTCTTTTCCGAAGGCAGCGGGGCGAACTCATCCCACTTGTTGTAGAAATCAAGCAGTTCGGGATAGTCGTCCGTGCGCTTGCGCAGCGGCTTGTTGCGCTGAGCCGAGAGCGTCACCGGCGCCTCCTCCTTGGCCTTCTTGGACAACGGCTTTTCGATCTCGGGGTTCCGCGTGTCGATCGTGTACTGGGTCAGCTTTTCGAGCGAGAGATCGACGTGCTCGTTCGTGTAGAACCAGCCGCGCCAAAACCAGTCAAGATCGGTGCCGGAGGCGTCCTCCATGGTGCGGAAGAAATCGGCCGGCATGGGCCGTTTGAACATCCAGCGCCGGGCGTACTCTTTGAAGGAGAAATCAAACAGCTCGCGGCCCAGGATGGTCTCCCGGAGAATATTCAACGCGGTCGCCGGCTTACCGTAGGCATTCGGTCCAAGCGCCACCACACTCTCGGAGTTCGTCATGATCGGGTCGTGGCCGGGGCTGAGCATGTACTCGACAATGCCGGCCGGTTCGCCGCGGCGGGAAGGATAGTTCGGCTCCCACTCCTGCTCGGCGAGATACTGCAGAAAGGAGTTGATCCCTTCGTCGAGCCAGGTCCATTGCCGCTCGTCCGAATTGACGACCATCGGGAAGTAGTTGTGCCCCACCTCGTGGATCACCACCCCGATCAGCGCATACTTCGTCCGCAGGGAGTAAGTACCGTCTTCCAGCGGGCGGGGGCCGTTGAAGCAGATCATCGGATACTCCATCCCGCCCACCGGGCCGTTGACGGAGATGGCGATCGGATACGGGTACTGAAACGTGTAACGGCTATAGACGTTGAGCGTGTGAATGATGGCCTGCGTTGAGTACCGCTCCCAGAGCGGGTTGCCTTCGTTGGGATAGAAGCTCATCGCCAGGACGGAGTTGCCGCCGACGTTATGGCCCTGCGCATCCCAGATGAACTTCCGCGACGAAGCGAAAGCGAAGTCCCGCACGTTCTTGGCGTGGAAAACCCAGGTCTTCTTTCCGGTGGGCTTGCCCTTCTCGGCCGCCTTGGCTTCGGCCGGTGTGACGATCAACACGGGCTTCTTGGCCGTGCGGGCCTGTTCGAGGCGCTGCCGCTGGGTCGTGGTGAGCACCTCGGACGGGTTCTGCAATACCCCGGTGGACGCCACAACGTGATCGTTGGGAACGGTGATCTTCACCTGGTAGTCGCCGAACTCCAAAGTGAACTCGCCGGTGCCGAGAAACTGCTTGTGCTGCCAGCCCGTCACGTCATTGTAGGCCGCCAGGCGGGGAAACCACTGGGCGATCTAGTAGATCCAGTTGCCGTCCTTTTTGAAAAACTCGGCGCCCGTGCGTCCGGAGACACGCTTCGAGTTGTTGATCTTATACTCCCAGGAGAGCGTAAACCGAAACGACTGGCCGGAGGCGAGCGGCGCCGGCAGATCGACGCGCATCATGGTGCGGTTGATGTGCTTGTGCAACTCCCGCCCGCTCGCATCGCGCACGGCGCCGATCGTATAGCCGCCTTCAAATGGGTCGTCCATCAGCCGACGCGCCACCGGCAGCGGAAAACGCTTGAAGTCCGGGGCGGTCTCCGTCAGTGGCGTATCGGAGTGCTTCTGCCAGATGTTCTGGTCGAGCTGCAGCCAAAGATAGTGCAGCGTGTCGGGTGAATGGTTGTGATAGTCAATGGTCGCGGCGCCGGTGATGCGCTGATTGGCATCGTCGAGTTCGACGGCAATCTGGTAGTCGGCCCGCTGCTGCCAGTACTTATGCCCCGGCGCGCCGGAGGCGGTGCGGTACTCGTTGGCGGTCGGAAGAATCTCCTCCAACTGACGGAACTTATCAAGAGGGCTGCTCTTGCTCTGGGCCTGCAGCAGGCAGGGGAGAACGGTAAGTAGAGCCAGGAGGGCTTGGCGGCGCATACTCTACGGTAGCCAAGCCGGTCCCGCTCTGACAACTCACTATCCCGTTCCGGTTAGAACAGGATCCGGAGCACCACCTCGTGCTGACGGCTGATGTTCGCCTGGCTCGCAATCTGTCCAAACTGCGCCACGCCAAAAGTTGTGTTCGGCCCGGCGAAGACCGGATGGTTCATCAGGTTGAACGAAGACCCGCGCAGGTTTACTTTCAAAGCCTCGGTGATGGTGAACGTCTTGGTCAGCGTCAGGTTCCAGTTGTTCATGCCGGGGTTCCGCAGCCACGAGGCCCGCGCCGGCGCGTTGCCGAAGGTGAAGTTCGCCGGCTGCGCAAACGCCGCCGGGTTGAAGAAGCGCAGCAGGCGGTCCTGCACGCTGCCGCTGATGCCCGCCGTCGGATCGCCCACCACGTTCGGCCGCTGCGCCCCGGCGCCGGCCAGGAACAGCGTGTTCTGATTCAGCCCGAAGCTCAGCGGGAACCCGCTCTGGAACGTATTGAACATCGAGACGTTCCAGCCGCCAATCACGGCGTCGAGGCTCTTGGCCATCTGTTGTCCGACGGCCCGTCCGCGGCCCACCGGCACGTCCCAGCTGACGGTGGTCGTCAGCCGCTGCGGCACGTCGAAGGCGGCCGGACCGCGCTCCACCTTGCGGTTATACGTGTTCTGATACGGCTGTACGTCGGTGAGGTTCTTCGCAATCGTGTAGGAGATCAGCGTCGTCAGCCCCTTGTACGAACGCGTCTCAAACTTTGCCTGCATGGAGTGGTAGCTCGAACTGCCGAACGCCGGCAGATTCCGCACAATGTTGCCATAGGCCGGGAACGGGCGCAGCAGCTGCTGCCGCTGGACGGTTCGCCCGGCGAGCGGGCCGCTTGAGAACGATCCGAAGAACGGGTTTGTAACCACCGCCAGCAGCTCCTGCCCTTCGGCCAGAAAGCGCGGGTCCACCTGGTTGATGTTCTCGCTGATGTTGTTCCCAATAGAAACCTCGCTCGTCAACCGCGTGCCTTTACCCCCGATGTAACCCACCTGCAGCACCGACCGCGCAAAGAGCTCGCGCTGGACGTTGACGTTCCAGGTATGGAACAGCGGGGTGCGGTCCTTCGGCTCCACGTAGCTGATGTTCTGTCCGCGGAACGCCGCGGCATTGGCTCCAATCGGCGCCAACTGCTGCGGAAACGGATTCGACAACCGGTTCAGTGGCGTGATGCCGTCCTGTGTGGTCACCATCGGCGTCGTCACGGAATAACCTACCGCGTCCACCGAGCCCACCACGGGCACGAAGTTCAGCCCGTAGCCCATGCGCACCACCGTTTTGGCGTTGGCCGAATAAGCCAGTCCGAAGCGGGGCGCAAAGTTGTTCCGGTCGGGATCATAGATGCCCCGCTGCTTGTCGCTTGCGTAAATCAGCGCGCCGCCGTTGGCGCCGTCAAAGCCCCGCGTTGCGCGGTTGTAACGCTCCGTGCGCGGCGTCTCGTACTCATAGCGCAGCCCCAGATTCAACGTCAGCTTGGCGGTCACGCGGAAGTCGTCCTGCAGAAAGAACCCATAGTAGCGGTTGAGAATCGAAACGCCCGTGTTCCGGTCCACGCTTCCGCTATTGGCCGTTCCGAGCAGGAAAGACGCCATGGGAAAGCCTGTGGTCGCCAGCGGCGTATCCGCCCGCGGGCCGTTTGTCCAGGCGTTGGTGAAGCTGTAGTTGCCGGGGCCGGACAGGTTCCGGAAGAAGTTGCCGTACAGCAGCCGCAGGTCGGCGCCAAAGCGCAGCAGGTGTTTGCCGCGTTGTTCGGACATGCTCGGCTGCAGCGTCCACGTCATGCCCGGATCGTTCACGAGACCGCTGCCCGCCAGATTCATGAAGCCATTCACCCGCACCTGCGGAAAAGAAGGCGCCTGCAGCGTGCTCACAAACGACGACGGCATGCCCAGACCAGCCAGGTCGAAGCCCGCCGACCACGGCTGATTGTCCTCCTTGGCCCGCGCAAAACCCAGCCGCAAATCCAGGGTCCGCCGCGGACTCAGCAGCAGCGTGTTCCCCCAGGAGATGCCCATGTTGGGCCGATTAACCACGTTTCTCCCGTCGGTCGCCAACCCGTCAAATTGGAAGGGGAAGATCAGCAGCGCCGTGCCGTAATTGACCCGCGCGAAGGTGGTATAGCGATCGCTGAATTTATGATCAATTTTCACAGCCGTCATGTTGTAATTGCGCGGCCATTTCCCCGTGAACGAGAAGTTATTCACCCACGGCTGCGCCGCGTTCGAGGGGGCCCGGTTTGGCGTCGGGTAGAACGGCAGAATCTTCTGCGCCACCGGGTCCTGCCGGTTGGCCGGAATCACGTTGCCGGCAAACGGCGTCCGCGTGGGCGCCCCGTTCACTGTTGCCACGGAAAACGGATCGTAGATCACCTGCGGCACTTCGCCGAAGTCGCCCGCCCGCATGCGCGCCGTGGGCGAGGAACCCACAAAATCCACCGCGTTGCCTTCTCGCGATCCCTCATAGTTCACAAACCAGAACGTCCGGTTCCGCCCGTCGACGATCTTCGGCAGCAGCACCGGCCCCCCCAGCGCAAAACCAAACGTGTTCGCTCCGAAGGCCGCCAGCTTCCGCCCTTGACCGCGCGCGAAGTACTGGTTGGCGTCTAACTTCGAGTTCCGGAAGAACTCATACAGCGAACCGTGAAGTTGGTTGGTTCCGCTCTTGACCATGATGTTGGTCATACTCCCGCCCGAGCGTCCGAACTCGCTTGAGAGCGAACCGACCTCCAGCTTAAACTCGCCAATCGCATCGACCGCCGGCACCCACCCGGAGATGTTGACGCCCCGGTTCACGTTCACCGTATTCGCCACCCCGTCGACGAACACGTCCGTGGCCGCCACGGGCGCTCCGTTGGCCGAAAACAGCACGTTGGTAATCGTGTCGTTCGGCCGCGTATCTTCGCCGTAGCGGTTGTTCACGACGCCAGGCGTCAGCGAAAACATAAATAGCGAACTCCGGCCCTTGAGCGGCAGATTGTCGCGAATCTCCTGCCGGATGGCCGTTCCGAGCGATGTATTCTCCGTCTCCACGGTGGCCGCGCTCGCCGAAACCTCCAGCGTCTCTGCCGTATCTCCCAGCGACAGCTGCAGGTCCAGCCGCAGAATCTGCGTCACGGCCAACTCCACGCCGCTGCGGGCCAGCGTCCGGAATCCCGGCGCCTTCACCGTCACCTGGTACTGCCCCGGCGCGACGAACTGAAACAGGTAGTCGCCTTCCGCGCCGCTCTCGATCGCCCGCTCCACGTTCGTCACCGTATTCCGCAGCGTCACCTGCGCTTTGGCCACGGCGGCGCCCTGCGGGTCCGTAATCGTTCCTTGCAGAGTAGATCGAAAGTCTTGGGGGAGCGCGGTCGTGGCGCACAGGAAGAGGGCGATGCTAAAAGAACGCATCATGCAGACTTATCACGGACAGACGGCGGGCACAACCCCCAGGTCCAAATGCGTCACGGTAATCGCGCCGCCAAAACACCGGTCCACATCGCAGCCGGGCGCCCGGTGACGCTCCATGTATCGCCCGGCATAGAGAAACTCGTTACCCGTTCGCGCAAACGCCACATCCAGCGCCCCCGGGTCCAGCCCGCATTCGGTGATCGCCACCGCCGCCGGGTCCACCACCGGATGCGGCAGATTCACATTCCAGTACCCCGGCCCCCGGTCGGTCGCTGCGAGGATCAGCCGGATCGCCCGGCGGGCCAACCGCGCTGACATCTCCCAGTCATCGGGATGCGGCCGCCGGTGGAACTGCGACAGCGCAAGCGCTGGAACCCCCAAAAGCCAGGCTTCCCGCGCCGCCGCCACCGTGCCGGACGTATACACGTCCGCCCCCAGGTTGCCGCCGTGGTTGATTCCCGAAAACACCCAGTCGAAGGCTTCCCCCAAGCCTCGCAAAGCTACCCGCACGCAGTCGGCCGGGGTCCCGGCCAGATGATATCGCCGGGGTCCTATCGCGGTAAGCACGAGCGGCGTTGCCGTCGAAACCCGGTGGCCCACGTAGGATTGCTGCGTGGCGGGGGCCAACAGAGTTACCTCTCCAAACTCCCCCGCCACCGAGCACAACGCCTCCAATCCCGGCGCGTCGAAGCCATCGTCATTCGTTAGGAGAATGCGCAATCGGTTAAACCGCGTACGTATCCACGTGGTCGGCCAGGTAACGGTCCAGCGCCACCTTGTTCCGAGAAGAGAGCGCCTGCGAAAGGTCCTGCATCTCCGGCTTGGCCAGAGCCTTAAAGCTCTTCGCCATCGTCGAATTCTCGAGAATGTGCTCGATCTTGGGCATGCCCAGCACCGCCCCGGCCACCGGCAGCGAGAGCGAGTAGTAGAGCAGTTTCTCGGAGGGCACCTGTCCTACCAGACCATCCGCCCCGAAAATCTTCATCGCGGTCACGCCAATCTTCTTCTTGATGGCCACCGGCAGCGCTACCGTCTCAAAGCTCGGACGCATATCCGGGTTGATCACCATGCCAGCCGGACCCGGTTTCATGCCGACCAACGCGGCGTTCAACGCCATCTGCGTCACGTTGAAATCGTGGCGCTCAAGAGCCAGTTTCAGCATATTCGGGTCGGTATGGCACGTCACCCCCACAAAGCGGATCATCTTCTGGTCCCGCGCTTTGTAGAGTGCGCTCAGCACGCCGTCCTTGGCTTCAATCGCCGCCAGATCTTCTTCGCCCATCAACTGGTGAATGTGGACCGTATCAATCTGCGAAGTCTGCAGCCGCTTCAAACTTCCCTCAAGAGTACGCATGGCATCGTCGCCCTTCCGTTGCCCGAGCTTGGTGGCAAGAAACACCTCTTTCCGCCGCGTCGCCATGATCTTGCCCACCCGCGTCTCGCTCAGCCCGTTGCCGTAGCCCTGCGCGGTGTCAATGTAGGTAACCCCGGCGTCAATCGCCCGGTTCATCGCGGCGAGGGCATCGTCCTCATTTTTGTAGGCCAGGAAGCGGCTGCCGCCGCCCATCCCGATGATCGGGATGCGGACGCCGGTGGCGCCCAGCAGGCGCGTGGGCATCTTGCCGGGCACAGCGGCGTGGCCCGTGGCGACGGCGAGTGCCGCCATCGCGGAGGTTTCTAAAAAGTGTCGACGGGTGACGGTCATGGCGATCAGGCTCCTTGCTCAGCGGAAAGGGTTAAAGGTGTCCTACGGCACGGGGGAGAGACCGCGGGCCGGGAAAGTACGATGTTGGCCACCGCGGCCAACACAATCAAACTGGCAATCAACGACCGGGGCGTGATGCTCTCTCCCGCCAGAGCCCATCCTAGCAAAAGCGCCACCACCGGGTTCACGTAAGCATAAGTGGCCACCTTCGTGGGGGGGACATGCTGGAGAAGATAGGTATAGCTAAAAAACCCCACCACCGCTCCGATCAGCGTTAAATAAGCGAGCGCCTCGATTGCGGCCGGAGTCACCCCCGCCAGCGCCGGCCGCTGGAACACGGCGCTCAAAACCAGCAAAGCGCCCCCGCCGCAGAGCATCTGCATGCCGGCGCTCGTGAAGTTGCTCTGTGGTCGTTCCGCGCGGCTTGCCATCACGGTGGCGATGGCCCAGGTCAAAGCGCCGCACAATACTGCCAGCGACGCTGCCTGGCCCTGCGTCGAACCGGGCAGCGCTTCCGGTCTCACTACCAGCACGGCGAGCCCGGCAAAGCCCCCTACCAGGCTCAGCAGTACCCGGCGGCCGGGGCGCGTATGGGTCTGCAGAAAACGCTCCACCACCGCCGTCCACAACGCAATCGAAGCCATGAGAAGTGCCGCTACACCCGACGGAAGATGCTGTGCTGCCCAGCTAACCGCCCCATGGGAGCAGAAAAAGAACAGCAGGCCTAACTGGGCCGCTTTGATCCAATGAACGCCGGTCAGTCTTTCCCGGCACCGTTGTCTGCCAAGCGCGAACAAGAGCAATCCACCAAAGAAAAAACGGAATCCAGCCACAAAAAATGGCGGAAGAACCTCCACGGCAAACCGCGTCGCAAGAAAGGTCGAACCCCAAATCAAATAAATGGCGGTAAAGCCCAAGCCGATGCGCCAAAGCGGAGCAGACATTCGTTCGGGAAACTCCTTAAGCGGAGCCCCGGCGCTTGACAGGACGGGAGAAGGCCGGATGGCAAGGTCTGAGTAGCGGCGCGGCTATGATGAAGAATAGCATATGCGTGTCCTTATCTTTTTCGTCGCCGGCTGTCTGTGGGCCCAACCGCTCGATTGGCGGCCCGTCATGCGCGCGGCGCTCGACCGGATGGTCGATAGCGACGCGCGGTTGGCCGACTACTCCTTCGACCGCAGACTCACCCGCAAGGAGTTTGAATCGGATGGCCGGCTCAGGGAGCAAACCGTCACGCTCATGCGCCCGGAGCGCGTCGAAGGAGTATGGATTTTTCGGGTGACCTCCCGCGATGGACAGCCGTTGACCCCGGCGGAATCGCTCCGCCAGGAGGAGGCCATCCGTCGCCGGATCGCCGAAGGCAAAGCGTCGGGCTCCCGCCCATCCAGCATCATGGGCCGGGACACCGAAGCCCTGATCCGCGAGTTTCCCGAAGCGCTCGACTACCGCTTGGTCGGAGAAGAGAGCAGGGAAGGCCGAAAGTTGTGGGTGCTGGCCTGCGAGCCCCGCCCCGGCTACAAGCCACCCAGTATGCGCGCCCGTTTTTTCGAAAAAGTGCGCGGCAAAGTCTGGGTGGATCAAACTGAAAAGGATCTGGTCCGGGTCGAAGCCGAAGTTTTCGACACCATCAGTCTCGGCTTCGGTCTTCTGGGTCGCGTGGAAAAAGGAACCCGCTTTTCGCTGAACCGCGCCCGTGTCTCCGAAGGCCATTACTTCACGGAAAGCTCGCTCGTCCGGTTCTCGGCCAAGGTGCTGCTTTTCAAGACACTCATGAGCGAAATCAGCACGCAGTATTTCAACTTCAAGTTAAAGACTACCGTGGAGCCGAAGCGCTAACCTGAGGGGGATGAAACGCCGCTCACTCTTTTCTGCTCTCGGCAGCGCGATGCTCCCGCTGCCCGATCGCGGGTTGTGGGAGACCGCGCCGGAGGCCTATTGGAAGCGTCTGCGGGAAGAACAGTTCCTACTGCCCTCCTGGCGTGCCTACATGAACAACGGCTCGCTGGGCGTGGCGCCGAAGCCCGTGGTGGCCGCGGTAGAAAACTATCTCCAACGGGGCGCCTCCCTGGTTGGCCACGAATATCCCCGCTGGGGCTACGAGTTGATGGAGGAGCACCGGCGCGCGGCCGCAACGTTTCTGGGCTGCGCGATGGAAAACCTCGCCCTCACGCACAACGCCACCGAAGCCATGAGTTTCGTCGCCCAGGGTCTCGATCTGGCGTCCGGAGACGAGGTGCTCATGACCGACCAGGAACACACCGGCGGCAAGGGCGCTTGGCTGCTGCGCCAGGCTCGCCATGGCATTCGGGTCCGCACCTTCCCGATTCCCTTGCCGCCCCGGGATAGCGCCCAACTGGTCGACCGGATCCTCAGCGCCGTCGGCCCGCGCACGCGGGTGCTGAGCTTCAGCGGCATCCTGACCACCACCGGCCTTGTGCTGCCCGTGCGCGATATCTGTCTCGCTGCCCGGGCCAAGGGCGTCATCACGGTCGTCGACGGGGCCCACATGCACGGCCAGATTCCCTTCCGGATCGACGAGCTGGAATGCGACTTCCTGGCCGGCAGCCCCCACAAGTGGCTCTTTGCTCCTCCAGGATGCGGTTTACTTTACATCCGCGACGAGATGCTCGACCGCCTCTGGCCGACCGTCACGACAGAAGCCTGGTCCGCCCGGCAGCTCAAGGCTGCCCGTTTCATGCAGGTCGGCACCAACAGCCGCGCCGTGCTCGAAGGAATGGTGGCCGGTATCCGCTTCGCCGAAGCCATCGGCCCCGCCCGCATCTACCACCGGATCCACCAGCTGGCCCGCCGCGCCCGCCAGCAGGCCGCCGATTTCCCGGAACTGGAGCTGATGACCCCGGACGACGACCACCTGTTCGGCGGCCTGGTCGCCTTCCGCATGCCCCGATCCCTGTTCGAGCGATTCGCCCCCAAGGCAGCGGCGGCAAAGATGTGGATTTACGGCTCTGAACTCATGCGGGTCGCCACCCATATCCACACCCGCCCGGAAGACGTAGACCAGTTCTTTACCCTGCTGCGGGAAAGTCGCAAGGGGTAAAACGGGGAATAGCCGACCCCTTATTGACCGACCGACGATTGACCGACGGATAGAGCCTTGATCGAGAGCGCCGCCCGCAGCCGCCCCAGTAACTCCTTGGCTTCCGTTTCCGGTTGCAGGCTGACTACGCTGGCCGGAGTCAAACCCTCTGTCATCACCTCGGCTGGGGTGCGGCTGGTTACGTAGAGCGAACGGATGGCCGGCCGCGCAATGCGAATCGCCATAATTAGATCTGCGCCACTCATCCCGGGCAGCGTGATGTCGGTCACCACCGCATGCAGCGTACCTTCCTGCTTATGCGCCATCTCCAGGGCCTGCATGCCGCTCCGGGCTTCCATCACGGAGTAGCCCGCCGGCACGAGCATTGCCCGGATGCGCGCTCGCTCCGCCGCATCTGCCATCGCCACCAGAATCGTCTCCGTGCCCCCGGTCGCCACCGGCTTGGGTACAACAAAAAGTGGCGCGGAACGTTCCGCGGCGGCCGCTTTCGGCCAATAGACACGGATCATGTTGCCGCCCCCGGTAGTCACGGTCACCAGGATCGCGCCGCCATTCTGTTTGATCAACCCGGCAACCATCGCCAGCCCCAGACCATTGGAACGCGTGGTCTCCTTACTGGGAAAGAACGGCTCAAACAGATGCGCCAACGCCTCGCGACTGAGCGCTGGGCTCGTATCACTTAAAGTCAACAGGGCATACTCGCCGACGCCAAGCGGAGGTTCGCTATCGGGAATGTTCTGCTCCAGCTGTTCGGCGGAGGTTCGAACCACCAGGCGGCCCCCCTTGGCCATTCGCTCCCGCAGAAACGCGGCCAGATGCAAAAGCACCTCTTCCACCTGCGCGGCGTCCGCCTCAATCAACGGTAGCTTCGAATCGGTATGAAGCTCCAGATGAACAGGCTCGCCGGCCAATACCCGCAGCATCCGCTCGGCGCTCTTCACGCTTTCCGCGAGATTGATGAGCCGCGGACGGCGGGGATGCCGTCCGCTCAGCGCCAGCAACTGCCGCGTAATCGCCGCCCCCCGGTCCCCGGCCCGCTTGATCTGTTCAATATCTTTCCGGATGGGATTCTCCGCATCCAGATTCTGCAAGGCCAGACCGCTGTAGCCGGTAATGGCCGTTAACAGGTTGTTGAAATCGTGCGCCACGCCTCCTGCCAGGCGGCTCACCGCCTCCATACGCTCGGTCCGCAGATGCGACCGTTCCAGAGCGGTGCGCGAACTGACGTCATAGGCCGTCAACAGGATGGTTTCAATGACGCTGTACTCGTCCAACGTCGCCGTCAAAACACAACTCATCGTGTATTCCCGCCCATCCCGCCCGGCAAATACCATCTCGCTCCGGGCCGGAAACGGTCCGCGCAACAACTCTTCCAGTTGCTGGCGAAACTCCTCAGCGCGCGCCGGCATCGCCACGATCTCCCAGATCGCCTGCCCCCGCACCTCACCGCCCGAATAGTCGAGCAACGTCTCGCTCGCCCGGTTCATTCGTAGAATCACGCCATCCCGCGACAGTACAAACAGCGGCGTCCCAATCTGGTTCACCGTGGCCTCGGCAATGGCCAACCGGTGCTCCAACTCCTTGTCGGCGGCATACCGCGTCGAGATATCCCGCACGGAAACCACCATCAGCTTGCCATTGGCAAACGCCAACTCGTCCAATTTCACGTCAATCGGAAAGCGGCTACCGTCCCGACGCACCCCGAACAATTCCCGCGCCCCGGGGTTCGTCATGTAATTGGCGCGCTGCCGCCCCCGGGCCGGAGGAGGAATCAGTGCCGAAATACTCTTGTCCCGAATCTCTTCGAGCGTGTAGCCAAACTGCCGGCTCGCCGCCGGGTTCAGGCTCTGCACCAGTCCCGCCACATTCATCGTGAAAATGGCGTCCGAACTGTCCCGTACAATCAGGGCCTGCAGCGCTTCCTGCGACGGTAACGGCGGTTGTGTGTTGGCCGACCGAAGGCGCCGGCTGGCGACCAACAGCATCGCCATGGCGGAGGCGCAGGCAACGCCCAGAAGCAACATAACAAAAAGAGCCCACGGCGGCGATGAGAGCGCGGGCAAGCTACCGACTGGAGCAGCAACCGAACAGGTTGCCGACGCCGCGAAAACAATCGCAGCGCTCGCGGGCACATTGCGAGGAACAAGCAAAGTCATGGGACTGGTACATGGTATCGGGGTCCTAGGGTTTCTTGCAATACTTGCCTAGTATCTTTTGCCCAGGCGGCGAGCGCAAAAGTAATGGGACTGCATAGTACTCTGAAGAGATCTCTATGGCAGAACTCTTAACCGTACGCCGCGCCATCACCTCCGACACGGATCTCGTCCTGCAGATGATTCGCGAGATGGCGACCGCCGAACGAAAGGCCGATCTGGTCTCCATCACCCCGGCCGCCCTCGAACGCTATGTCTTCGGCGACTCCGCCATCGCGGAGGTTTTCCTCGGTTTCTGGGACGGCGAACCCGTTGCCTACCTCATGCTCCAGCACCGGTTCTCCAGCTATAGCGGCACACCCGTCATCTACGTCGAGGACGTCTTCGTCCGGGCCCGCAGCCGCGGTCAGGGGCTCGGCAAGCTCATGATGGCCTTTGCCGCCGGCTATGCCCGGCAGCATCACTACGGCGCCCTCCACTGGAGCGTCCTCGACTGGAACTCGCCGGCCATTCAGTTCTACCAGCGCCTCGGCGCCTCTCGGGAATCCGGCCGCCTGTACTACGACCTCACCGGCGAAGCGCTCGAGCGGTTGGCCCTCGGCGCTCCGCCGCTATCAAACTAAAGTCCTACGGCGGTGGCGCCGCCGTCCACCGCCAGCGTCTGCCCGGTTACATAGCTCGCTGCATCCGAACAAAGAAACACCGCAGCCCCCTTCAACTCTCCCGCCCGGCCCGCTCGCCCCAGCGGAACGTGTCGCCGCAAGTCCTCCTGCATGCCGGGCAGAATCCGCTCCGTCATCCGGGAAGGGAAGAAGCCCGGAGCAATCGCATTCACCCGGATACCGTACCCCGCCCACTTCGCGGCCAACTCCTTGGTCAACGCAATCAGCCCCCCCTTGCTCGCCGTGTACGCCGCCGCGTGAATCCCCCGCGGCAGCGAACCGCGCATCCCCGCAATCGAAGCGATATTCAAAATCACCCCCCGCCGCCGCTCCATCATCTGCCTCCCGGCCGCCTGCGCAAACAAAAACGCCCCCGTCAGGTTGGTGTCGAGCACCTGCCGCCACTTTTCCACCGGCATCTCCTCAGCCGGTTGTCCCCAGGAAACGCCCGCGTTGTTGATCAGAATGTCGATCGGACCAAACCGCTCCACCACCGCCTGCACCTGCCCGTCATCCGTCACGTCGCACAGCATCCCGTCACAATCAAATCCCCGCGCCCGAAACCCCTCCACCGCCGGCGTCAACCACTGCTCCCGCCGCGCCAATAACCGCACGCTCGCCCCCGCCTCGGCCAACCCCTCGGCCATCTCCGCCCCCAGCCCCCGCGAACCGCCCGTTATCAGCGCCCGTCTTCCGTCCAATCGAAACAGTTCCATTTTTCGCCTCCCCAGCTATCCTGAACCTATGAGCACCGGATCGGCAACTACCAACCAACACCGCGAGATCGCCCACGCCCAGGGCCCCGTCAAAATCGCCCTCATCACCGTCAGCGATACCCGCACCGAGCAGACCGACGTCAACGCCCAATGGCTCCGCGAACAGATCGCCGCCGCCGGTCACCAGACCGTCGCCTACCGCCTCATCCGCGACGAACCCCTCGAAGTCGCCGCCGTCCTCGACGAACTCGCCGCCTCCGAGGCCCGCATTCTCCTCTGGAACGGCGGCACCGGCATCGCCCCCCGCGATACCACCTACGACGTCCTCAGCCGCCACCTCGAAAAGACCCTGCCCGGCTTCGGCGAAATCTTCCGCATGCTCAGCTATGAGGTCGTCGGCCCCGCCGCCATGCTCTCCCGCGCCACCGCTGGCGTCTACCGCGGCAAACTCGTCATCTCCACGCCCGGTTCGCCCAACGCCGTCCAACTGGCCTGGAACAAACTCATCGCCCCCGAACTCGAGCATCTGGCCTGGGAAGTCATCCGCTAACGCCGGGCGATAGCGATAGAATGGAGGCGTCTATGCAGCGCATACTCCTTGGGATGGGCCTGGCGGCGACCCTCTTCGCCGGCGATTGGCTGGACTGGCGGGGCCCTCTCCGCGATGGGACCAGCCCGGAAAAGAATCTCCCCGCCACGTGGTCGCCCGCGGGCCAGAATCTGGCCTGGAAAGCACCCATCGGGGGACGCTCCGGCCCCGTCGTGCACGGCGATCATCTCTACCTCCTCACCACCCAGGGTAAGGGCAAAACCCTCCAGGAACTGATCGTCTGTCTAAACGCCGATACCGGCAAACCCCTCTGGCGCCAGCCCATCAATCTGTATTCAAGCGACGTCCCGCCCCACCGTGCCGCCTGGTCCTCGCCCGCCGTCGACCCCCTCTCCGGTAACGTCTTCGTCCTCAGCGTCCACGGCACCCTCGCCGCCTACTCCCGGCTCGGCAAACTGCTCTGGGAGCGCCCCCTCGCCGAAGAGTTCGGCTTCGTCACCACCCACGGTGGCCGCACCGTCTCGCCCGCTATCGACGGCGACCTCGTCATCGTCTCCGGCGTCTCCACCGGCTGGGGCCAATACTCGCGTGCCGGTCACCGCTTCTTCGCCTTCGACCGACGCAACGGCGATCTTGTCTACATCAGCGCCCCCGGCGGCCGCCCCTACGACACCACCTACTCGCCCACCAACATCGTCGACGTGAAAGGCGTCCGCCTCCTCATCGCCGGCGGCGGCGACGGCAACGCCCACGCTATCCAACCGCAAACCGGCGTGCCCGCCTGGCGCTACGAGGTATCGAAGCGCGGCATCAACACCGGCGTCGTCGTCAACGGCTCCACCGCCTACATTTCCCACAGCGAAGAGAACCTCGACACCAGCGAAATGGGCCTGTTCAGCGCCATCGACGCTACCCTCAAAGGTCCCATCAAGAAGGAGCAGGCCAAGTTCTACTTCCCCGGCCTCCAACTCGGCTTCTCCTCGCCCATCATCGACGGCGACCGCCTCATCCAGATCGACAACTCGGCCAACCTGTTCGCCTTCGACGTCGTCACCGGCCGCCAGATCTGGAAACATCAACTCGGTACCATTCAGCGCGCGTCGCCCGTCCTCGCCGACGGCAAACTCTACGTCGGCACCGAAAACGGCAAGTTTTTCATCCTGAAACCCCATAACGACCGCGTCGAAACCCTCAGCGAAGTCACCTTCCCGCAGTCCACCAGCGCCACCGGCGATGACGAAGGCGAAAAGGTGCTCGGCTCGGCCGCCGTGAGCGAAGGCCGCGTCTTTCTGGTCACCACCAAAGGCACCTACGCCATCGGCAAAAAACAGCCCGGCCCGCGTCTCCCGCTGCCCGGCCCCCGCAACGCCCCCGCCGGCGCCGCGGTCGCCTTCGTCCAGGTCGTCCCGGCCGAGGTGACCCTGCAACCCGGCGAGTCGGCCAACTTCCGCGTCCGCAGCTTCGATGCCGCGGGCAACTTCATTCGCGAAGAGAAAGCCGCCTGGGCCCTTGAAGGCCTACAGGGGGAAATCGCCCCCACCGGGAAGTTCACCGCCGCCGCAGGCGCCCCCGCCCAGGCCGGCCTGCTCAAAGCCACCGTAGGTGGGGTTGCGGGCGCCGCCCGCGCCCGCATCGTCCCGCCACTCAACTGGGCCTGGGACTTTGAGAAGGTCGCTCCCGGCAAAGTACCCATGGAGTGGATCAACTGCAACACCAAGTTTGAGGTGCGCCAGGAAGACGGCAACCGCGCCCTTATCAAGTTTGCCGACAATCCCGCCACCAAACGCGCCCGCGTCTTCTTCGGTCCCGTCAACATGGCCAACTATACCGTTGAAGGCGACGTCCGGTCCACCCAGAAACGGCGCCAGATGGGCGACGTCGGTCTCGTCGCCCAACGCTACAATCTCATTCTTTTCGGCAACGCCGAAAAGATCGAACTCCAAAGCTGGCAGCCGGAAACCGACCGGACCGTCAGCAAGAAGTTCGCCTGGAAGTGGGACACCTGGTACAGCCTCAAACTGCGCGTCGAAACCCTGGCCGACAAAAGCGTCAAGGTGCAGGGCAAGGCCTGGGTGAAGGGCGAACCGGAACCCGCCGAATGGACCGTAGAACGGATCGATCCCCCGGCCCTAGCCAATCCCCAGGGCGCCGCCGGCCTCTACGCCGACGCTCCCGTGGAAGTGGCCCTCGACAACATCAAGGTAACCAGGAACTAACTCATGCGGACAAAAACGACTCTTCTCCTCACCGCCGTCGGCGCCTTCTCCCTACTCGCCGGATCCCTGCTCGCTGATGACCTGCGCGCCGATAACAAAGAGTGGCCCATGTGGGGCGGCACACCCGGACGCAACATGGTCTCTCCCATGAAGGGCATCCCCGCCACCTGGGACTACGCCAAGAAGGAAAACATCCGCTGGATCGCCGCCCTCGGATCCCAAAGCTACGGCAACCCCGTCGTCGCCGATGGCGTCGTCCTCGTCGGAACCAACAACGAAGGCCTCCGCGACCCCAAACAACCCGGCGACCGCGGCGTGCTCATGGCCTTCCGCGAGTCCGACGGCGAATTCCTCTGGCAGATCACCCACGACAAACTCGCCGCCGGACGCGTCAATGACTGGCCCTATCAGGGCGTCTGCTCCTCCCCCCTCGTTGAAAACGGCGTTGTCTACTACGTCTCCAACCGCAGCGAACTCATCGCCGCCGACCTCAAAGGCATGGCCAACGGAAACGACGGCGTCAAGGATGAAAAGTTCACCGGCCCCAAGGACGGCGATATCCTCTGGCGCTACGACATGATGGAGGAACTCGGCAACGGCCCCCACAACATGTCCAACTCCTCGCCCGTCATCGTCGGCGATCTCGTCATCATTTCCACCTCCAACGGCCAGGACGAAAGCCACGTCAACGTCCCCTCCCCCAAAACCCCCGCCATCATCGCCGTGAATAAGAAAACCGGCAAACTGGTCTGGGAAGACAACTCGGTCAGCGACCGCATCCTCCACGGCCAGTGGTCAAGCGCCGCGGTCGGCGTCATCGGTGGCGTCAACCAGGCCGTCATCGGCCAGGGTGACGGCTGGCTCCGCGGCTACGATGCCGCAACCGGCAAGAAACTCTGGGAGTTCGACATGAATCCCAAAGACTCCGTCTGGCCCAAAACCCGCAACGAAGTCATCTCCACCCCCATCATCGTCGACGGTATCATCTACATCGCCAACGGCCAGGACCCCGAACACGGCGAAGGCGTCGGCCACCTCTACGCCGTCGACGGCACCAAACGCGGCGACATCACCAAAACCGGCCTCCTCTGGCACTACGATAAAATCCGCCGATCGATCTCC
The DNA here is from genome assembly GCA_026393985.1 of Acidobacteriota bacterium. Lineage (GTDB taxonomy): Bacteria > Acidobacteriota > Terriglobia > Bryobacterales > Bryobacteraceae. Next base: position 79,412 of record JAPKZB010000014.1, on the reverse strand, counting down.
ACCGGCGCCTATCACAACGGCCTGCTCTACTACGCCGACTTCAGCGGCTTCGTTCACTGCGTCGACGCCAAAACCGGCCAACAGGTCTGGGTCCACGACCTGCTCGCCGCCGTCTGGGGCTCCCCCATTCTCATCGACGGAAAGCTCTACATCGGCGATGAAGACGGGGACCTCGTTGTCCTCAACGCCGGACGAGAAAAAAAGGTGCTCTTTGAAACCAACATGGGCAGCTCGATCTACTCTACCCCCACCCCCGCCAACGGCTCCATCTATGTCGTCAATCGCAACCAGCTAATCGCGATTGGTAACAAGTAGCTCGCTCGCCGGTTCGCCGCTCCACTTCTGCCGGGCCTCCTCAAACGCGCTCAACCGCGCCTCGGAGGCTTGCAGATCCCCTTCAATGAAACGCAGCCCCTCAAGAATCCACCCGGCCAACTCGGGCTGCGAAAGCCGGTAGAAAACATGGCGCCCATCCCGTCGCTCCGTAACCAGGCGATTCGTCCGGAGTACCGCCAGGTTCTGCGAAGTCCTCGAATGACTCACGCCCAGCACCGCTCGCAAGGAATTGACGTCTTTCTCGCCCGATCCCAACTCTTCAATAATGCGGACACGGTCCGGGTGAGAGAGCACCGAGAAGGCTTTCGCCAACTCTTTAGCTGCGATATCACGAGAAGGCATGATTCTATTCATATATGCATATATTTGCATCTGATTGTCAATCGCCCTTGACTCGATCTTCGATCTTGCTATTCTAAAAATGTGCACAGATGCAAATGTTTGCATCTATAAGCGGTATGCAGGCCTTTTTTACTTCTGAGCAATCGACCATGCCTGTCCGGCGCTCCCTGCGGGCTGTTCTTCGCGAGGCAGATCCCTCCTCCCCCTGGATTGCCGCCTGCGCCGGTGATCAGGAACCCGTTACGGTCTTTGAAGCCAGGCGGGGACGCGTCAGAGTGCGCTTCGGCGCTTCCGGAAATCGCGACAAATGGATCCCGGTCGAAGCCTTAACCGAAGCCTTGGGGATACCCAACCTCGCCGCTGAGGTCGACTGGCGAATCCCTATCCCCGTTGCTCCCCTCGAAGATCTCCGCTTCAAAGAAACCCCCTATCAGCGGTTACGTGCTCTCTTATCCGGCGAGAAGACCACCCTTTGGGTGGCCATCATCTATTCCGTCGTCATCGGCCTGCTCTCGCTGGTCGTTCCGATTGCCGTTCAGTCCCTCGTCAACACGGTCGCCTTCGGCTCCGTCCTGCAACCCGTCGTCGTCCTTACCGTCTTCGTCTTTCTCGCCCTCGGCTTTGCCACCGTCCTCAATGCGCTCCGCTTCTACGTCATCGAACTGCTGCAGCGCAGCGTGTTTGCCCGCGTCTCGCAGGACTTTACCCACCGCCTCCTGCATGTCGAAGCCAAAGCCTTCGACCGCTACCACGGCCCCGAACTCGTCAACCGCTTCTTCGACGTCGTCACCGTGCAGAAGGCCGCCGCTACCCTCCTGATCGATGGCCTCACCATCTCCATGCAAACCGTCATCGGCATGGTGCTGGTGGCTCTGTACCACCCCCTGCTCCTCGCCTTTGACATCCTGCTCGTCTTCGCGATGCTGTTCATTATCTTCGTCCTGGGCCGCGGTGCCATCCCCACCGCCATCAAAGAGTCCAAGGCCAAGTTCGCCATGGAAGCCTGGCTCGAGCAGATCGCCGCCCATCTGATCGCTTTTAAATCCCCGGCCGGCGCCTCCTTCGCCGCCGAGCAGTCCTTGCACCATCTCGAGCACTACCTCGAGTACCGGAAAACCCACTTCTCCATCCTGCTCCGGCAGATCATCGGCTCGTTTACGCTCCAGGCCGTGGCCAGCGCCATCCTGCTCGGCATCGGCGGCTATCTCGTCATCGACCGCCAACTCACCCTCGGCCAGCTCGTCGCCGCCGAACTGGTCGTCAGCCTGATGGTCAGCGGCTTCACCAAGTTCGGCAAGCACCTCGAAACCTACTACGACCTGCTGGCCGGCCTCGACAAGTTAGGTAGCGTCATCGATCTGCCGCTCGAGCGGGAGGGCGGGGAAGCCCATGTCGCCGGCGAAGGGCCCGTTACCCTGCACTTTCGGCAGTTACGTTACAAGCACCTTTCGGTGAACGATTTCCAGTTGGCCGCCGGCGAGTGGTTGGGCCTGATGGGCCACAATGGCAGCGGTAAATCCACCCTCGCCGACCTGCTCTACGGCCTCCGGGAGCCCGATGCGGGCGTCATCACCATGAACAACGTCGATCTCCGGGACCTGCCCCTCGACGAACTCCGCAGCCACGTCTCCCTCGTCCGCGACATCGAAATCTTCCCCGGCACCCTGCTCGACAACCTGCGCATGGGCCTTCCCCTCAGTCACGACGACGCCCGTAATCTGCTCGACCGCGTCGGTCTCCTCGATGAGGTCCAACTCCTCCCGCAGGGCATGAACACCGAGCTCCATCCCAGCGGCCGCCCCCTCTCCCGGGTCCAGGCCGGCCGTCTCATGATCGCCCGCGCCATCGTCACCCGCCCCCGCTTGCTCATCCTCGACGACGCCCTCGACCAGATCGACCGCGTCCAGGAGCGCGAAGAGATCTGCAACGTGCTCTTTGACCGCTCCGCCCCCTGGACGATCATCTGCATCACCGAACGTCCTGACCTGCTTTCTCGCTGCAACCGCTTGGCCGTTCTTGAAAACGGGGACCTCCGCGACTCCAATCTCCTTGAGGTGCATCGATGAGTAACCCCTCCCACTCCCTCCCCGCCTTCGCGGCTCTCCACGCCATCAAGGTACCCAGCGCCAACCGCGTCCTCGCGCGCGTGCTCGTCGTTCTCATGATCGTGCTCGCCCTCGCGCTCACCGTCACCCCCTGGCAGCAGAACATCCCCGGCTCCGGCCGCGTGGTCGCCTTCTCTCCGGAAGAGCGGCAGCAAAACATTGAAGCGCCCATCGACGGCCGCATCGCCCGCTGGTACGTCGTCGAAGGCTCGGATGTTAAAAAGGGCGATCCCATCGTCGACCTCACCGACAACGACCCCTCCCTCATCGAACGCCTCACGCAGGAGCGCGATCAGATGCTTCGCACCGAAGAGGCCGCCATCCGCCGCGTCAAAACCATCGAGGATCGCATTCGCGCCCTCGAACTCAGCCAAAAAACTGGCGTCTCCGCCGCCAAAGCCCGCGTCCAGATGGCGGTGGATCGCATCGCCGCTGCCCAGCAGTCCCTCGAAGCCGCCAAAGCCGCCCTCATCACCGCAAGAATGCAGCAGGAGCGCCAGGCCGGCCTCGCCAAAAAAGGCCTCACCTCCACCCGCAACGTCGAACTCGCCGAACTCGATTACACCCAGAAGGTGGCCGACGTCGAACGCGCCACCGCCTCGCTGAATGCCGCCAAGAGCGAGAAGCTCTCCCTCGACAGTGAGCTGCTTCGCACCGACGCCGATGCCGGCTCCCGCATCGAAGAGGCCTGGGGAGCCCACGCCTCCGCCGAATCCGACGTCGCCAAGGCCCGCGCCGAAGTCACCAAGGTCGAAGTCCGCCTCGCCCGCCAGAACACCCAGCGCGTCATGGCCCCCGTAGACGGCAAAATCTTCCGCGTCGTCGCCCGGCAGAACGGGGAACTCCTCAAGGCCGGCGCCCAGATCGCCATCCTCGTCCCCTCCACCACCAAAGACGTGGTCGAACTCTGGATCAACGGCAATGACATCCCGCTCATCAGCGAAGGCAGCCCCGTCCGCCTCCAGTTCGAAGGCTGGCCCGCCCTCCAGTTCGCCGGCTGGCCCTCCATCGCCGTCGGCACCTTCGGCGGTCACGTCCAGTTGGTCGACTCCACCGACAACGGCGCCGGCCAGTTTCGCGTCCTCGTCCAGCACGACGCCAACGACGAACCCTGGCCCACGAAAAACTACCTCCGCCAGGGCGTGCGCGCCAACGGCTGGGTCCTGCTCAACCAGGTCCCTCTCGGCTTCGAACTCTGGCGCCAGTTCAACGGATTCCCCCCGGTGATCGCTGCTACGGAACCCGGCAAGGGCAAAAAAGCATCCAAAGAAAAGTGATGAACCTCGCTCTGTTCGCTCTGCTCGCCTTGGACCCGTTGACCCCCGAGGAAGTCCTGCGATCGGTCAACCAGCACTTTCCCCTCCTCGCCGCCGTGCTCGAAGAGCGCCGGATCGCCGAAGGCGGTCAGATCGCCGCCAAAGGGGCCTTTGATACCAAGCTCAAAGCCAAAGGCGAGGTCGAGCAGTTCGGCTTCTATCGCAACGAAACCTTTGAAGCCCTCGTCGAGCAGCCCCTCCAGGCCTGGGGTACCGACGTCTACAGCGGCTACAAAGTCGGCCGCGGCACCTTCAGCCCCTCCGACGATAAGTCGCGTACTCTCTCCGCCGGCGAATATCGCGTCGGCCTCCGAACCAATCTCCTGCGCGACCGCGCCATCGACGCCCGCCGCGCCGGGCTCCAAACCAACGCCCTGCAGCGCGATATCGCCGATACCACCGTCGAAAAATCCCGCCTCACTTTCTTCAAGGAGGCGCTCAAACAGTACTGGGAGTGGGTCGCCGCCGGCCAGCAGCTCCGCGTCGCCCAATCCCTCCTCCGCCTCGCCGAAGCCCGGAACACCCAGATCGAAGAATCCGTCAAGCTCGGCAGCATCGCCCCCATCGAACTCACCGACAACCGGCAGACCATCCTCCGCCGCCGCGGCGCCGTCGTCGGCGCGGAACGGAATCTGCAAAACCGCGCCATTGAACTCTCCCTCTTCCTCCGCGCCGCCGACGGCTCCCCGCTCCAACCCCCTCCCGAACGCCTTCCCCCCATCCCCGAACCCTCCGGCAGTCTCGAAGATGCCCGCGTCCGCGAAGACCTCGCCTTCGCCATCCAACAACGCCCCGAAGTGCGCGGCCTCCTGCTCAAACGAAACCAACAGCAGGTCGAAGTCCGCCTCGCCGGCAACCAAATCGCCCCGCAGCTCGACTTCTTCCTCCAGTACTCTCGTGACGCCGGCGTCGGCTCCATCACCAAAGCCGGAGACAACGTCGAATCCGGCCTCGTCTTTGAACTCCCCGCCCAGCGCCGCAAAGCCATCGGAAAGAACGTCCAGCAGAACGCCAAACTCTCCCAACTCGAGTCCGAACTACGCTTCTCCCGCGACCGCGTCGTCGCCGACGTCCAGGACGCCGTCAGCGCCGTCCGCGCTGCCTATGAAACCCTCGCCGTCGTCCGTAACGAGGTCCTCACCGCCCGCCAGCTCGAAGAGGCCGAACGCGCCAAATTCGACCTCGGCGACTCCACCCAGTTCCTCGTCAACCTCCGCGAACTCGCCACCGCCGACGCCCAGTTCCGCGAAATCAAATCCCAGAGTGACTACTTCAAAGCCTTCGCCGAATACGACGGCTCGACGACACGCATCTTCTCGCGATATGCTTTGTCGAGACCATGACTACCCGCCGCTCTCTCCTCGCCGCCGCTGCCGCTGCGCCCTTCTCGCTCTCCGCCGCCCTGAAGCCCCGCCTCCGGCCGGCCCTCTGCGCCTACTCCTTCCGCGAAGATCTCCAAAAGGGCAACCTCAAATATGAAGATCTCATCCGCATCTCGGCCGAAAACGACCTCGACGGCGTCGACCTCACCGTCTACTGGTTCCCCAACACCGAAAACAGCTTCCTGATCCCTCTCAAGCGCGCCGCCTATAAAGCCGGCATCGAAATCTATTCCATCTCCATCCGTTCGGAGCTCACCAAGCCCGCCGGTCCCGCCCGCGACGAACAAACGGCCAACCTGAAAAAGTGGATCGACGTTGCCGCTAAACTTGGCGCCGGCCATATCCGCGTCTTCGGCGGCGCCGTACCCAAGGGTTCCACCGAAGCCGACGCCGCCAAATGGGTCGCCGAAATCCTCGCCCCCGCCGCCGAGTACGCCGGCCAGCACGGCGTCATCCTCGGCCTTGAAAACCACGGCGGCATCACCGACAAGGCCGAAAACATCATCGAGATCGTCAAGCAGGTCAACAGCCCCTGGGTCGGCATCAATCTCGATACCGCCAATTTCCGCACCCGCGTCTACGAACAGATCGCCATGATCTCGCCCCACGCCGTCAACGTCCAGGTCAAGGCCATGGTCCGCGACGAAAATGGCCCCGCCCCGTCAGACTGGGATCGCGTCGCCAAGATGCTCGTCGCCAATAACTACCGCGGCTACCTCGCCCTCGAGTACGAGGAGAAGACCCCGGCCCTCACCGCCACCCCGGCGCTCTTCAAAAAACTCCGCGCCGTCTGCGCCGCCCACTCCTGAGCATCGTCCGGCCGCTCGGCTATGACTTCCGGAAGCGGAAAAATCGCCGCGCGAATCGCCGATCCACCCCGTCCAGCCGGCTGAGGGCCCGCTAGCGCTCGATAACCGTTCCGTAACGCAACTTTCGCCTCATTTTCTCCTCCGGATTCTGGAGATTCGCCTTGGTGGACTCATTTTGTGGGTTATAATCTGCGGAGAGAGATTTCGGGAACAAGCAAGTCTATTATTTTTCATAGACTTGTATACCGAAATCCAAAGAGGAAAAATGAAGAGTAGACAACTTTCCCCGGCGTGTTTCGCCGTGTTTGCGTTGCTGTCAACGTCGGGATCTGCGTTTGCCCAGAGCGCCACCGGCTCCATGGCCGGTGTCGTCGTGGATCCCAACGGCGCTGCAATCCCTGCAGCAAACGTTATTGCCAAGAACGAGGCCACCGGCGTAGAAATCAAGAGCACCTCATCCGAGGCTGGCCTGTATGTGTTCCCCCAACTGTCCACCGGTCGCTACGTGATCATGGTGGAAAAGAGCGGCTTTAAGAAGCTCACCCGCGAAAACATCGAAATTCGTATCGCCCAGCGCGTTGACCTCGACCTCAAGCTCGAAGTCGGCGACGTGCAACAGTCGGTCACCGTCAGTGACCAGGCCCCCCTTCTTGAAACCTCCTCGGCCGAACGCGGCAACGCCGTTTCGACCAAGATGATGGATAACCTGCCCCTCTTCGCCGGCGGTATCCGCAACCCCCGCGCCTTCGTCAACTTCATGCCGGGTGTGACCAACAACGGTGAACAATCCGTCTCCGGCTCCGGCGGCCGCGCCCAGGAAGTTCTAATCGATGGCGCCAGCGCTCTGAACGTCGAGTCGAGCGCCGTCTTCAACTTCCCGTCCGCCGAAATGTTCAGCGAATTCAAGATGCTCAGCTCCAACTACTCGGCCGAATACGGCCGCGTCGGTGGCGGCATCGAAATCTATGTCGCCAAGAGCGGCACCTCCTGGTTCCACGGCGCCGCGTTCCACAACATGCGCCGCGATATCTGGAATGCCAACGCCTGGGCCCGCAACGCCAACCCGAATCCCGCCGCCAACTTCCGCCCCAAAGAGCGGTTTAACGAAACCGGCGGCTCCATCGGCGGCCCGGTCTATATTCCGAAGGTGTACGACGGTCGCAACAAGACCTTCTGGTACTTCACCAAGACCAAAGATCTTCGCCCCGCCACCATCGGCTTCCCCATCTCCACCCTCCCCACCCCGCTCATGAAGCAGGGTAACTTCAGCCAGGCCGGCGTGCCGATCGTTTATGACCCGGCCACCACCGCCGGCAACGTGCGTCAGCCCTTCCCCGGCAATATCGTCCCCGCTGCGCGCTTCAGCCGCGTCGCCCGCAACCTCATCCCGCTCATCCCCGATGCCAACCGGCCCACCCTGGCCAACAACTACGACTTCGTCAACGAAAGCCCTTTTGAACGCGACATCTGGAGCTTCAAGGCCGATCACGCCTTCACCCCCACCAACCGCGTCAGCTTCTTCTTCTCTAACGAAGTCCAGGCGCAGACCGACCTCGCCACCTTCCCCGGCGCTCTCGGTCAGGGTCTCAACAACAACCAGAAGCCCTACAACTACCGCATCAACCACGACTACAGCATCAAGCCGAACCTGAGCATGCACACCACGTACTCGTACTCGATCACGCGCCAGACCTGGACCAACCCCTTCCAGGCCGGCTTCGGCTCGAAACTCGGCTTCAGCCTCACCGGCGACTCCGACGCCACGCCCCGGATCCAGTTCAACGGCCCTGCCGGTCTCACCCCCTACGGCGTGCAGGACGGCAAAGTAGCCAATGGCGCTCAGTTCAACCGCCAATGGTGGTTCAGCCAGGGCTTCACCTGGCTCCGTGGCAAGCATGAGTACAAGTTCGGCTACAACTGGCGCCGCTTCACCACCCGTGGCGAAGACCTCGCCGGCACCAACGGTCGCTACGTCTTCAACCGCGCCCAGACTGCGCTGCCCACTGCCCTCACGTCCTCGGGCCACGAGTTCGCTAGCCTCCTCTTGGGCGCTGCCGACGTGGCTTCGAACGTGGTTCCCCCCGTCCTGTTCGACACGACCAACTACTACGACACGTCCGTCTTCTTCCAGGATAACTGGCGCGTCACCCCCCGCCTAACCCTCAACCTCGGCCTCCGGTATGAAGTTCCCATCGGCTGGCACGTCCCGGGTGGCAATGGCTACTCCCATGTCGACATCAACGTCCCGAACCCGGGCGCGGGCGGCCGTCCTGGCGCGCTCGTCTTCTCCGGCACCGGCCCGGGCCGCACCGGCGTCCGTCGCTTCTACCCGAACGACTACTCCAACATCGGTCCGCGCATCGGCTTTGCTTACCAGCTCGCCTCGAAGACGGTCCTCCGTGGTGGCTATGCCATCTACTACCAGGGCCTGTCGAGCGGCGGTTGCGGTTGCCGCGCTGGTTTCGCCGGCACCAACGACCTCCAGAGCGATGGTTTGAACCAGGTCCTCAACTGGGATAACGGCATTCCGGTCCAGGCCGGCTACCGCCCGCCCCCGATCATCGATCCCACCATCGTCAACTTCCAGAGCGTTCAGTATCAGGGTCCCACCGCCGGTCAGGCCGCTCGTATCTATAACTGGAGCTTCAGCGTTCAGCACGAGATCAAGAACTGGTTGTTCGATGTCGCCTACCAGGGCAACCGTGGCACCCGTCTGAACTCCACCGTCGACCTGAACCAGCTACCCACCAGCCTCCTCAGCCGGGGCAGCCTGCTCCAGCAGCCCCTGAGCAGCCCCGCCGCTCAGGCCGCCGGTTTCCGCGAGCCCTTCGCCGGTTTCGGTCTCAACCGTACTGTGGCGCAGAGCCTCCGGCCCTTCCCGCAGTACCTCTCCGTCGCCAGCCTCTTCGCCGGCTACGGCCTCAGCTGGTATGACGCCCTCCAGGTGAAAGTCGAGCGTCGTTACGGCGACATGCAGATCAACGCCAACTACACCTGGTCGAAGAGCCTCGGCAACGGCCACTTCCGCCAGGTCTTCAGTCAGCTCGGTGGTCAGGGCTCGCCCCAGGACTACTACAACCTGCCCGATGCCAAGAGCTTCATGCCCTTTGACATCCCGCACGTGTTGAACATTCTGGCTACCTACGACCTGCCGTTCGGTAAGGGCAAAAAGTACCTCGGCTCCGCCAACCGGTTGGTTAACCTGGCCACCGGTGGCTGGACGATCGCTGGCACGGCGGTCTACCGCAAGGGCACTCTGATTCAGGCTGCCACCCCCGGTAACCCCCTCGGCAACGGCGTGCTCTTTGCGCCGCTCACCAAGGCCAACCTCAGTGGCGCTCCGATTCGTACGGGCATCGACCGCACCACGCTCGATCCCAACAATCCCAACACCCGGTTCTTCAACCCGGCCGCCTACACCGCCGCTCCTCTCTTCACGCTGGGCACCGCGGCGTTCTACGATAATGCGTTCCGTCAACCGGCCGTCTTTACCGAGAACCTCGCCATCGTCAAGCGCATGGCCCTGTTCGAGACCGAGAAGAACCCCGTCGTCCTCATCTACCGGGCCGATGGCTTCAACATCTTCAACCGCACGAACTTCGGCGGCGTTAACGGCACCGTGGGCAACGCCAACTTCGGCCGGCCCACCGGTCCGCAGAACGGCGCCCGCCTCATCACCATGGGCCTGCGTTTAGAGTTCTAAACGCTCGCTCACCCCAAAACCAAAGCCGGGCCTCTCCACCAGAGAGGCCCGGCTTTTTTTCCACCGCGCCTTCTTTTTGTAATTCTTCGGATCGATTGGGTAGTTACCCTAACAAATGGTTGCACCCGGGTTCCCCTGCTCAGGAACCCCTATCTGCGGAAACGCCCGCCGGTTCGGTGGGTTTGGCAGCGGCACCAAACCCTCCCCCTGCGCTGGTTGCCGCAAACCCGCCAAGGCTGCCACCATCGGGTACCCATCCACAAGCTCCAACAGTTGGGTCACCGGTGAAGTGCGCCCCGGTAGTAGCCCTGTTCGCCCCAGAATACAGCAATCGGATTTTTCCACCTCGCCTACCTGCCGAGTACGGCAAGCACCCGCCCAACTACCAGTCCACCTACCGTGGTAAGAGCCGCTCGCCTCCCACCGGTTTTACCATCGGCTGCGTCGCCCCCGGTGGATTTAGTTTTGAGAACCGCGATGGCGCCCTGTCCAGCACACGCGGTCGCGAAAACACTCGCTCCATAAACAACGGCTGACTCTTCTACTCGTAGAACACCCCAACGCTCGCCTCTGTCGACCGGTCCGCGGCTGGTTCCTTCCCATCCCCGCGGCCTCTCCGGCCTCGTCATCCGCGTATCCCGTCACTCCAGATAGAGGAACTCATTACTCGCAAATAGCATCTGGCATAAGCTCGCCCACGCCGCCCGCTCCGCCTCCTTCGGCTTGGCATTCGCAAATCGGTGCAGTTGCTGCTGCTTGTCGAGATGCGCCCGCGCCACCCGTACCTCCTCCGCCTCCGGCAGCCGCCCCAGCGTCAACCGCCACGCCTGCGCAATCCGCCCGTCTCCCTCCTCCCCGTCCTCCAAAAGCCTCCCGGCCAGCACCCGCGCCTGCTCCACCACAAACTCGTCATTTAACATTGCCAGCGACTGCAGCGGCGTCGCCGAATTCACCCGCCGCGTACAGTTCACCTGCACCGTCGGAAAGTCAAACACCTGCAGCAGTTGATGCGGATAGTTCCGCCGCGCCGCAATGTACAGGCTTCGCCGGTTCGCCGAACCGTTCGGCGAAGCTGGGTCCAACGTCTGCCCCCCGTCCGGCTGCGGCTTCATGGCAATCGCTGGTCCCCCCATCGTTCGGTCCAGCTCCCCGCTCGCCGTCAGGATCGCATCCCGCAGAGCCTCCGCCTCAAGGCGCCGTAAATTCATTCGCCCCAGCAGCTTGTTCTCCGGATCCACCCCGTTCGCCCCGTTCGACCGCGACGATTGCCGGTAAGCCGTCGACAGCAGAATCATCCGCTGCAGCCGCTTCAGATTCCACCCGTTCTCCACAAAGTCCGCCGCCAGCCAGTCCAGCAGTTCCGGATGCGTCGGCGCCGCCCCCATCTTTCCAAAGTTCTCCGGCGTCGCTACAATCCCCACCCCGAATAACTGCTGCCACACCCGATTCACCATGACCCTGGCCGTCAACGGATGCTCCGGACTCGTCAGCCACTCGGCAAACGCCAGCCGGTACCCCGTCGTCTCACCCCGCGCCCCCGCCGGCTTCGCAAACTCGCCACCGCCGAGCACCTCAAGCCCTCCCGCCGTCACCCGCGGCCCCGGTGACTCGACCATCCCCCGCTGCAGCAGTCGCGTCACCGGCGGCGGTCCCACGTCCCACAGCGCCTGAATCTTCTCCACCGTCCGCCGGTACCCCCGCAGCGTCTTCATCTGCTCCTCAAGCGCCGCCACCGTCGCCCGCTCCGCCTCAGCCAGCGCCTTGTCTATCTCCGCCATCTTCGGCCGCAGCTGCTTTTCAAACTTCCGCGCTAGAAACTTCTGCACCTCGTCGCGCTTGTCCTCGGTCGCTGCCAGCGCCTCCCGCGTCTCGCCCCGGATCGCCTCCGGCAGCTTCGCCAGGTTCGCCTCCCGCAGTCGCTCCTCGGCCGGCTTCCGCAGCTTCGCCATCTCCTCCTCGAGCCGCCGGATCTGGTCATCAATCTGCCGGTTATGCTCGGCAATCCGCTTCTCCTCTGCCCCGGCGACCGCCGCTAGATGCCGGTTCTTCGGCTGTTTCCAGTTCCACGGATTGTAGGAGGGCGTAAACACCGCCAGCATCCGGTAGTAGTCTCGCTGGGGAATCGGATCGTAGCGATGGCTATGGCACCGCGCACAACCCACCGTCAGCCCCATCAGATGCGTCGACACCTTCTCCATCAAATGGAACAGCACATCGAAGCGCTCTCCCGGCAGGTTCACAATGTCCGGATCCGTCCGGTCAAAGACGCTCCGCAGGTAGCCCGTCGCCGTCAGCCGGCCCAGCGTTTCGCCGTCGTATTGCCCCGCTTTCCGCCAGTCGGTCAACTCGTCCCCGGCCAACTGCTCCACCACAAACCGGTCGAAAGGCTTCCCGCTGTTCAACGCGTTCACCACCCAGTCCCGGTAGCGCCAGATGCCGTCAAACATCTCCATCCCCACCAGATCGTTGTCAAACCCGGCCACGTCCACATAGCCCGCCGCGTCCAGCCAGTGTCGCGCCCACCGCTCGCCGTAGTGCGGCGAAGCCAACAGCTTATCGATCAGCCGCTCCCACGCCCCCGGCTTCGTATCCGCCAGGTAGGCATTGAGCTCCTGTTGCGTTGGCGGCAACCCGAGCAGGTCGAAATACGCCCGCCGCGCCTGCGCCGCCGCCGGCGCGTCCGCCGAAAAACTCAAACCCTTCTCCTCGAGCTTGGCCAACAGGAACCGGTCAATCACCGTCCGCGCCCGCGCTTTGTTCCTCACCTCCGGCGCCGCTGTCCGCACCGGTTTGCGAAACGCCCAAGCCTTCCGCTCGGCCTCCCGCAGACGGGGCGCCTCGGCCTCGGTAAACGTCTCCCTGAGCTCCGCCGGACGCTCCAACCGCAGATTGAACTTCGAACTATCAATCCATTGGCGTAGCGACTGCAGTTCGGCCTCCGTCACCCGCGCCCCCGCTCCGGGCGGCGGCATCGAACCACTCATAATTCGCCGCACCAACGGACTCTTGTCCGAGGCCCCTTCTACAATCACCGGACCGCTTCCGCTCCCATCCAGCACCCCCGTCAGCGTCGCCAGGTCCAATCCCGCCGCCGGCTTCGCGCCGCCGTGGCAGTGCACGCACTTGGCCGCCAGCATGGGCTTGGCCTCCTTGGCGAAACGCGCGGCGTGCTCACCGGAAGCCACCGCCTCTCTCTCCTCGCCCTTGGCCCCGCCCGCAATCCACTGCCGGATCGTCTCAATCTGCGCCTCCGTCAACTTGAAATTGAACGCCGCCGGGGGCATCGCCTTCGACTTGACCTTCTCATACAAAGCACTGCCCGCCGCATCCCCCGGCTTCACCACCTTGCCCTGATGGCTCCCGTGCAGCACTGCCGCCCGGGTCCGCAGGTCCAGCCCCACCATCGCCGTCCCGCCGTGGCAGCTCAAACAGTTCGCCGTGAAGATCGGCAGGATATCCCGCTCAAACAGTGGCGCTTGCGCCATCACCGTCCCACTGGCGAGCAGCAGCAGAATTCCGTAGCGTCTCATGCCAGTAATGCCTTTAAGGGTTTGGCGCCCGTGACGGTCGCATCCGTCGGCGTCTCCACCCGTCCTCCGTGCGGAAACGTCAGCCGTTCGTGGTCGAGTCCCAGCGCATGCAGCAGCGTGGCCTGCAGATCCGGAGTGCCCACCCGGTTCACCGTCGCTTTGTAGCCGAACTCGTCCGTCTCGCCGTACGCCAGTCCGCGCCGGAATCCGCCCCCCGCCAGAAACAGGCTGAAGGCGTTGCGGTTGTGGTCGCGTCCATCGGAGTTCTGCGTCGTCGGCAGCCGTCCGAACTCACCGCTCCACAGCACGATCGTCGAATCGAACAGGCCCCGGCTCTGCAAATCTTTGATGAGGCCCACTACCGGCAAATCCGTCTTGGCGCAGATCTTGGGCAGGTTCGTCTTGATCCCCGAGTGCGTATCCCACGGCTGTCCCGGACCCGAAAACACCTGTACAAAACGCACCCCGGACTCCACCAGTCGCCGCGCCATCAGGCAACGCGCGCCAAACGCCTCCGTCAGCGCGTTATCCAGCCCATAAAGCTTCCGCGTTGCCTCGGATTCCCGCGTCAGGTCCAGAACCTCCGCCGCCGCCAATTGCATCCGCGCAGCCAACTCGTAGTTCTCGATCCGCGCCTCCAACTCGGTCTCCCCGATGTGACCCGCCAGATGCCGCTTGTTTATCATCGCCAGAAAGTCCAACTGCTCCCGCTGCACGCCCGGCGGCAGCGGCCTCACCGGGCTCAGGTTCCGCACCGGTGGTCCCGTTGGATTAAACTCAACGCCCTGAAACAGCGCCGGCAGCCAGCCGCTCGACCACAACTGCTTTCCGCTCACCGGATAGCCCTCCGGGTCCCGCAGCACCACAAAGGCCGGCAAATTCTGATTCACGCTCCCGAGCGCGTAACTGATCCAGGCCCCCATCACCGGCCGCCCCGGAAAGATCCGGCACGTCTGCAATTGATTCAGGCCCTCCGGATGGTTGTTATGTTCCGAGTACATGGACCGTACCACGCACAGATCATCGGCAATGGTCGCCAACTGCGGCAGCGCCTCGGAGATCTCAATGCCGGACTGTCCCGCCCGCCGGAACTGAAACGGGCTTCCCATCAGGATGTTCGCGTTATTGGGCTGATGGATTTCAACGCCGTCCGGATGCGGCTGACCCGAGTACTTCGTCAACAGCGGTTTCGGATCGAGCAGGTCCATCTGGCTGGGCCCGCCGTTCATGACAAACTGAATAACGGCCTTGGCCCTTGGCGCAAAGTGCGTGGGCCGCGGCGCCAGATCCATCGGGACCCGCGACTCGCCGCGCAGCAGTCCCGCTAGCGCCACCGCACCCATGCCCAGTCCGGATCTCTCCAGCAGCTTACGCCGCGATACTCGGGGTAGTAACTTCGGCTCCATACAACTGCCGAGATCCTATCACGCCACCCGCCCCGCTGCGACCCCCCCTTTACCCGCCAACCCTCCTGCTAACTCCGCTTACCGCCAGAGACGATACAATTACAGCGATCTTCCTATGCCTCGTCCCTGCCATCTTCTTCTCCTCCTCACCCTCGCCGCCCCCCTCCTTGCGGCCCCGCCCGCCGACCTGCTCCGCACCTGGCAAGGCATCCCCGGCCTCGAAGTCACCCCCAAAGGACGTATTTACGTCTCCGGGTACTCCGGCGGCCCCAAAGAACCCTCCCTCGAAAACACCGTCTATCTCACCCACAGCGACGACCGCGGCCAAACCTTCGCCCCACCCACCCCCATGGCCGGCCCCCGCGACGGCGCCCGCGCCTTCGATCCCACCCTCTGGCGAGACCCCCGCGGCCGCCTCTGGTACATCTTCAACCGCGGCAACAAAACCAAAGCCGTCCATGACATCTACGCCCGCCTCTGCGCCAAACCCGACGCCCCCGTCCCCGTCTGGAGCGACGAGTTCCGCCTCGGCTTCAACGAAGCCCCCCTCAGCTTCCGCATGAACAAACCCACCGTCCTCTCCTCCGGCGAATGGATCCTCCCCGTTACCCACGCCGCCGAACCCACCTTCGACTGGTTCGCCGGCCCCCGCCAGCGCGAGGGCGTCGGCATCTCCCGCGACAAAGGCAAAACCTGGACTCTCCACGGCTCCGTCCAGGCCCCCGAATGGGCCCTCGAAAGTATGACCGTCGAACTCCGCGACAAACGCCTCTGGATGCTCATCCGCACCGGTAGCGGCTTCCTCTGGCAAAGCTACTCCTCCGACCGCGGCCGCACCTGGACCCCCGCCACCGCCTCCACCATCGCCAACCCCGGCTCCCGGTTCTTCATCCGCCGCCTCCGCTCCGGCAACCTCCTCCTCGTCAACCACCACAAATTCACCGGACGCAGCCACCTCACTGCCCGGCTCTCCGCCGACGATGGCCAAACCTGGAACGACGGCCTCCTGCTCGACGAGCGCCCCGGCGTCTCCTACCCCGATGGCGTCGAGGACGCCGCCGGCCTCATCCGCATCGTCTACGACCGCGACCGCGGTGGCGCCGGCGAAATCCTCTTGGCTTCGTTTCGCGAAAACGATGTCGCCCAGGGCCGTAACGCCTCCGGCGACGTCCGTCTGAAACAACTCATCAATCGCCTCGAAAAACCGCTCCGCTCCGGCGACAAGAAACTCCTTCCCCCCGATTGGGACCCCCAAGCTGCCGGCGACCGCGTCCTCTCGAGCCTCACCCGCGTCACCGCCCCCGAGGTCAAAGGCGCTCACGACTCCGACTTCGCCATCCTCGACGACCGCGCCTACATCGTCGCCGAAATGAATGATCAGCAGGCCGGCGAGAACCCCGCCTGGCCCTACATCTATGTCTCCCTATCGGTGCTGAACCTAAAGACCAACACCGTAGAGAAGACCATCCCGTTCGCCCGCGGCGGCCAGGTCTTCGACAACCAGACTCTACCCCCCGGCGCCTGTTTCGTCCCCCGCATCATCCGCCAGGGCTCGCACACCCTCCGCGCCTACTTCACCACCGAAGCCCCCGGCCAGCGCCAGTCGCAGATGTACTATCGCGATTTCGACACCACCCGCATGCAGTTCGCCCCCACCATCCATCCGGCGAAGATCAAAACCAGCGCCGGCGTCTTCGCCATGCAGCCCCAGCCCTTCTATGACGACGCCCGCGCCCAGGGCTTCACCCGCCCCCCCAAAGACTACGGCCTCTACATGATCGACGCCTTCAAACGCGTCGACGGCCAGCTCTACACCGTCATCAATAACTTCGCCGCGGGCCAGAACGCCCTCGCCCTCGTCCACCCCGACCTCGAAACCTTCGAACTCCTCGGCCACTTCAACGAACCCGGCCACCGCAAGCTCACGGAATCGGCCGTCCAGCGCCTCCCCGACGGCTCCTGGCTCGCCATCTGCCGCCAGGAGGAGGACTCCAAAAACTACACCTTCACCACCAGCGCCGACGGTAAACGCTGGACCCCTAACGAATCCCGCCCCGCCGTCCCCAACGGTACCAACTCCAAACCCACCCTCGACCGCTTCTTCGGCCTCTACTATCTCGGCTGGCAGGAAGCCACGCGCGTCAACGGCGTCAGCCGCTCCGTGTTCAACGTCGATATCTCCGTCGATGGCGTCCACTGGGAACGGAAATACCGCTTTGCATCCGATAAGTCATTCCAGTATCCATCCTTCCGCGAACACCGCGGAGGCATCTACTTTACCGTCACGCAAGGCGATACCTCCGAGAGTCGCAAAGAACGCATCCTGTTCGGACGCCTCGACTAACTCCTACCGCTCAAACCCCCGGATATACGGCACCACCGGTGGCCGCGGACCGGTCTCGAACTGCGATCCCCGGGTCGGCCGGTAAGCAATATGCATAAATGGCGTCTCGATCCGCCGGCCCACGGCCGAATACTTGCCGTTCTCCCAGTTCGACTCCATGTTATAGGAGACAATCCCGCTCGAAAGTAACAACCGCTCCGCGTTACACGGCTCCTTCCGCGTCAGCATCATCTCCACAATCCAGTGCTCAAACGCATTCGCCGCGTGGTACTGCGCAAATGGCCCCGGCCAACCCAGCATCGACACCACCGTCGGCTCACGCTGTCCCGCTACCTCCCCCGCATACGTCCACCCCACGTCCGGAATGGCGTACACCGCCCCCTTCGTCCCGTCGCGGTAGTCCACAATCGTCACCCCCGGGCTCTTCACTGTCTTCTCGAAATGTCCCGACGCAAATTGAAAGCGCTTCCGCACCGCCTCCAGCAACTGCCCCGCCCACGGATTCCGCTCCGTCCACCGCCACGTATCCGGCCCGTGAATACACTGCACCGCCGCCACCCCCGCCTCGCCGCCCTTCCTTCGTTCGACAAACGACTGCAGCACGTCGATGCTATGGAAAATGCTGCCCTCCTCCCGGCCCCCCGACGCCACAATCGAAGCCCGGATCGGCGTCTCCCTGTCGATATCAATCTCCGGCTCGCGGAAATAAAAGGGAATCGACGAACCTCCAAACAAAGGAAAGTTCAGCTCCCGCGACTTATCAAACATCCACTTCGATTCGTTCCAACTCGTCGACAGGTGCTTGTCATTAAACACCGGCACCGACCGCTTACTCTGCTCAAAGACCTTCACAATCTGCTGATACAGCCACCACCGCGGATAGTAGGTCTGCCCGTTCAGATTCGTGTGATAAATCCCGTGCTCACCCACCAGCACCACCCCGTCGACGGCCAGTTCGCTCCCGCCCAGCGTCAGCGCCTCGCGCACCGTATTAAAGATCGGGATCTTCTTCGCCGCGCAAACCTTCTTGCCTAACCCACTCTCCGCGATCTGATGAATAAACACCGACACCACATCCACCCGTGATGGCGTGTGCGCCCCCTTCCACCAATACCCGTCCATCAGCTTGGTAATAATCCAGTCGGCGTGCGAACTCGGTGCCGCCCAGTAAGTCACCACGCAGGCAATCCGCGGCCGCTTTTCGACGCCCTGCGCCGCCGCCAGCACCGCCTGCCCGCTCAATCCCAACATCGTCCGCCGATTCATCATGTCCACGATCCTATCACCCTCCCATCGCCCCCCCAACCCCGATACAATACTGCATGATTCTGGAGGTCCCTATGTCCCTCTTCCGTCTGCTGATCGCCGCCCACTGCGCCCTGCTCCTCTCCGCCCAGCCCCGCCCCTACGAAATCTTCCGCACCCCCTCGCCCATCCAAATCGACGGCAAACTCGACGAACCCGCCTGGCAGCAAGCCCCTTCCGTCGGCGACTTCCAGTTCCCCTGGTTCGAATCGGGCACCCGCGAACAGACCGTCGCCAAACTCCTCTGGGACGACAACTACCTCTACGTCTCCTGGCAGGCTCAGGATAAACACATCTCCGCCTACGTCACCCAGCGCCACGGCCCCGTCTCCAAAGACGATTGCGTCGAACTCTTCCTCAGCCCCAATCCCGATAAGGTCCGCAACTACTACACCTTCGAAATCAACGCCATCGGCGCCATGCTCAATCGCAACCGGGCCGACTGGTGGACCGGCCCCCCCACCTGGGAACCCGAAGGCATGCTCTACCGCACCTCCTTCCACGGCCTCGCCAAAAAAGACGAAGACCCCACCGACAACGGCTGGATCGTCGAAGCCGCCATCCCCCTCGAAAACTTCGCCCGCGACGCCGCCCACACCCCGCCCCACGACGGCGACCAGTGGCGCCTCAACCTCCAGCGCCTCGGCGGCCGCACCAACGCCCAACTCAGCTCCTGGGCCTCCTTCCCGCCCGGCGTCCGCAGCTTTCACACCCCGGAAGTCTTCCGCCCCGTCCTCTTCCGCCACCATCCCCCCACCGCTAACGCCGCCTCGGCCGAAACCATCCTCGCCGGCCGTGAAATCTACAACCGCTCCTGCACCATGTGCCACGGCCCCGACGGCGCCGCCGGCGACCGCGGACCCGCCCTTGCCGCCCGCCGCCGTTACCTCCGCACCACCGAACAGCAGCTCTTTGAAGCCATCAAACAAGGCATCCCCGGCACCCTTATGCCCTCTTCCCCCCTTCCCGAAGCCGACGTCTGGAAGATGGTCGCCTTCATCCGCAGCCTCCGCGCCACCGCCTTCGAAACCCCCGTCTCGGGCAACCCCGCCGCCGGCGAATCCGTCTTCCTCGGCAAGGGCCGCTGCTCCACCTGCCACATGGTGAACGGTCGCGGCGGCCTCGTCGGCCCCGATCTGTCGAACATCGGCGCCGAACGCAGCCTCCGCTACCTCACCGAAGCCCTCACCACCCCCCGCCCCCACATCCCCCCCGGCTTCCAACCCGTCGACGTCGTCACCACCGCCGGCCAGCGCCTCCGCGGCACCCTCAAAAACGAACACAACTTCTCTCTCCAAATCCTCGACCAATCCGGCGCCCTCCATCTGCTCACCCGCGACGAAGTCCGCACCATCACCTACGGCACCCGCTCCCCCATGCCCACCGACTTCGACAAAATGCTCACTCGCGCCGAATTCGACAACGTCGTCGCCTATCTCAGCCGCCTCGCCCGCCAGCCCGACGCCCCCCGCGCCAACCGGAGACGCCCATGAAACGCATCGCTTTCTTTCTCCCCCTCCTCGCCCTCGGCCAGGTCACCTACGATCAACTCCGCCAGGCCGACCCCCGCCAGTGGCTCAGCTACAACGGCTCCTTCCACTCCCAACGCCACAGCCTCCTCAAAGACGTCCACAAAGCCAACGTCTCCTCCCTCGTCCCCAAGTGGGTCTACCATGTCCCCAACTCGACGCAACTCCAGACCGTCCCCCTCGTCGTCGACGGCGTCATGTACCTCACCCAGCCCAACGAAGTCCACGCTCTCGACGCCCGCACCGGCCGCCGCCTCTGGGTCTACGAACACCAGCCCGCCCTCCAAAAAGGGCCCA
This sequence comes from Acidobacteriota bacterium, assembly GCA_026393985.1. Classification (GTDB taxonomy): domain Bacteria; phylum Acidobacteriota; class Terriglobia; order Bryobacterales; family Bryobacteraceae. The sequence continues at coordinate 59,008 of JAPKZB010000014.1, read as the reverse complement.
ACCGCGGCGTCGCCGTCTACGGCCACAAAGTCTACATGGGCACCCCCGATGCCCACCTCGTCGCCCTCGATGCCCGCACCGGCGGTCTCCTCTGGAAAGCCAAACTCGCCGAAGCCTCCGACGGCTACTGGTCCCCCGTCGCCCCCCTCGCTCTCAACGGCAAGATCATCGCCGGCATCGCCCCCGGCGACCACGGCCTCAACGGCTTCCTCGACGCCTACGACCCCGACACCGGCGAACGCCTCTGGCGATGGCACGCCATCCCCCGGCCTGGCGAACCTGGCCACGAAACCTGGGCCGGCGACAGCTGGAAAACCGGTGGCGGTAACACCTGGCTCACCGGTAGCTACGACCCCGAACTCAATCTCATCTACTGGGGCATCGGCAACCCCGCCCCCGACTTCGATGGCGACGTCCGCAAAGGCGACAACCTCTACACCGAATCCATGGTCGCCCTCGACGCCAATACCGGCAAACTCAAGTGGTACTTCCAGTTCACCCCTCATGATGTCCACGACTGGGACGCCGTCGAAATCCCCGTCCTCGTCGACGCCCCCTTCCGCGGCAAGCAACGCAAACTTCTCGTCCAGGCCAACCGCAACGGCTTCTACTACGTCCTCGACCGCGTCACCGGTGAGTTCCTCCACGGCTCCCCTTTCCTCGACCGCATCAACTGGGCCAAAGGCCTCACCGCCGACGGCAAACCCATCCGCAACCCCGGCGTCATCCCCTCTATCCAGGGCACCCGCACCTGCCCCGCCACCGCCGGCGCCACCAACTGGCACTCCCCCGCCTACAGCCCCGACACCGGCCTCTTTTACGTCACTGTAATCGAAGGTTGCGGCATCAACTACAAATCCCGCGACACCTTCCGCCCCGGCGGCGTCCCCTTCATGGCCACCGGCTACAGTGAAGACCCCGAAGCCCCCTGGCAGGCCTACGTCCGCGCCCTCGATCTCACCACCGGCCAGCGCCGCTGGGAGTACAAGCAAATCGGCTCGAAGCGTTACGGGGCCGGACTCCTGTCCACCGCCGGCGGCCTCGTGTTCGCTGGTGATGACCAGGGCTTCCTCACCGCCCTCGACGCCGTCACCGGCAAGGCGCTCTGGCACTTCAACACCGGCCAGCAGATCAAGGCCTCCCCGATCGCCTACTCCTTCAAAGGCAAACAGTACATCGCCATCGCCGCCGGCTCGAACGTCCTCGCCTTCGGCCTCCACGAATCAAAGTAAATCTCTTACCGTTGCAGCGTGATCAACCCCGGCGTCGCCCGCGTGTTATTGGTCTCGTTCGACTCCGCCACCTGATTCTGATCGTCTACGATCACCCCCAGATAGTAACGCCCCGGCGCTAGCGTCGCCGGGAACAGCAGGGGACCCGCGCATCCGCTGTTCGCCCCCGCCGCCAGCGCCGTATACGAGCACGTGCCGAGTTGGATGTCCCCGGTCGTAATCGTCGCATCCGTCGACAGGTAGTAACCCAGCCGGAACGCTCCCGCGTCCGCCGTCCCCTGGTTGCGGATCGCCGACGTGATGTTCGGACTCTGCCCGAGGGTTACCGTGGCCGGCGCGGTCACCGCCGTTACCGTCAGATCCACCGAAGCCCGCGTCACCACCATCTGGTTGGGCGCCAGCGCCGTATTATTACCTTCGTCCGATTCATTCACCTGCCCGGTATCGTCCGCAAATGCGCCCACATAATAGGTGCCCGGGGCCAGGGTCAGCGGCAGTGTGATGTTCCCGCTGCAGGTGGCCGACACGTCAATCCCTAAACTCGAGAAGTTACAGGTCCCAATCTGCGTATCCGAACGCGTGATCACTGAATCGACCGATAGGTAGTAACCCACCCGGAAAGCGCCCGCGGATGCCGTCCCCTGGTTCTTTACCTCCACCGAAAGCCGCACCGGTTGTCCCGTGGTTCCCGTCGCCGGAGCACTCCCGTCGGTGATGATCAGGTCCGGCAACGTCTGCCGCCCAATCGTCAGAGGGGCCTCCGACACCCCTTCGTTATTCGTCTCGTCAGTCTCGGTTACCTGATTCAGATCATCCGCAATGGCCCCGGCGTAGTACCGTCCCAACGGCAGGTTCGCGGGGATCGTCACCACTGCCGAACAATTACCTTTGGCGCCGCCGGCCAAAGAGGCAAACGTGCACGTGCCTAAACGCATGTCTGCGGTCGTCAGCGTCGGACGCGGCGAAATGTAGAATCCCACCCGGAACGCCCCGGCCGCTGCCGTTCCCTGGTTCGTTACCTCCACCGATACCGAAACACTCTGTCCCGGCGAAGCGCTCGTCGGCGCCTTGCCATCGGAAACAATCAGATCCACGGCCGGGGTCGACCCCACGGTCAATCGGTTCGCGGCCGTGGCGCTGTTGTTGATCTCGTTGATCTCGGCAATCTGATCTGTGTGATGAGCCAGAGCGCCCACATAATAATCACCCGGCCGCAGCGTCGCCGGAATGGCCAACGTCCTGGCGCATAACGCAGTCCTCCCCACTGCTAGGCTCGTGAAGCTGCACTCCTCACCGAACCGTGTGTCCGCTGTCGTGATTGTCGAATTCCCGGAAAGATAAAGGCCCACCCGGTGCGCTCCCGCCGCTGCCGATCCAACGTTGCGGACAATAGCCGACAAAAGCCACAGGTTCCCTGACGGCCGCCACGTCACCGACTCAATCGACAAATCCGCATTCGACACCGCCGCCGGAAGCCGCGTTCCAATAATCCGCAGGGTCACCTGCTTGGCCACCCCGCTCACGCCGTTCTCCTCGGTGTCCGCCACCGTCACCTTCCACACCCCGTCGCTCCGCTCACCCCAGTGCCGCGTCGACGTGAACCGGTACTGCTCAAAGTTGCTTCCCTCGTCCTTGGGACGCCGGTCCGCCATACTGCTCATCCCCGACGGGCTCACAATCTCGAAGTTCACCTCGCCCCGCACCGGATGCTCGGCATCCACCACAATCTCGACGTGCTCCACCCGCAGCGCCCCGCCGCCCTTCATATCGAACTCGAACACCGCGCCGTTCTCCCCGCCCTCAGTGATCTCCACCGGCCCCTCCGCCGTCGCTTCGATCTTCTCAGTCGGCCCAAGGTTCTTCCACACCCCCGCCCACTCCACCGCGCTGTTCACGTCCAGCAGCCCCGTCCCAAAAGAATGGCTGAAGAAAAACCCGGCCGAGTTAGCCGTGAACTCATCGCCGTCTTTTAGTTGATCCCGCCGCGCGGTCCGCATCAGAATCTCCTTCACATCCCGGTAGCCCAGGTTCGGATTCCGTTCAAGCAACAGCGCCGCCGCGCCACTCACCTGCGGCGCCGCCGCCGAGGTGCCGTTGAACCCGTCCGTGTAATTGATCGGCGCCGTCGATGTCGGCGCGTTCTCTTTTAAATGTGCTTGCGCCTCCGGACCCATATTGTTCGTCGTCCACATCTGGTCCGGCGGCGCCATCTCCCCACCCAGGGCGCACAGCGCCAGTGCCATCCCGCTCTCACTATACGAACTCTGCTTGCCCCTCTTGTTCACCGCGCAAACCTGAATCGCGTACCGTGAGCTCGAGAACTCGTCATAGCTCGAATTGTCATCTTCGCCCCGGCCGTTACCCGCCGAAATCACATACACAATCCCCCGACCGTTCCGCCCCAGCGTGGTGCCCGCCTCGAGAGCCTGCGCCTGAAACTCTGACATCCGTCCTGCCGCCGCGCCATCGTCCTCCGGTCCCCAACTGTTGCTCGAAATGTGCGTGACAATCCCCTCTGGCTGCCACAGCAGCGCCTCGGCCGCCGCATCGTCCGCCGCGTCCTCGCCAATCAGCCGTAAACCCATGAGCCGCGCCAACGGCGCTACCCCAATCACCCCCAGATTGTTAAACCCCCGCGCCGCAATCAACCCCGCGCAACTCGTCCCGTGGCTGTCGTCCGCCGACTGCGGCGTCGGGTCCTTCGGCGGCCCGCCCCGGAAGTTCCGATGATAATTACCGTCCAAGGGATACGTGTTCCCCGCGAAATCCTCGTGCGCTACGTCCAGCCCATCATCCACCACCGCAATGTTAATCCCCCGGCCCGTGTAGGTATCCCACGTGTTCCCCATCGACAGGTTCACCCCCTGCGTCGCCAGGTGCCACTGGTTCCGGAACAGTGGATCGTTTACCTGCCGCACCAGCGCCTGCTTCTTACTCCAGAAGCGAGAGAAAACCGGCGCAAACTCCACATTGCCTTTCGCCGCCAGCCATTCAATCGCTGCCAGCGCGGCAAACTCATCCGCGTAGGTAACCACGGTCCATCCTGGCACCACGCTCGCAACGCGCCCTACCGGCGCCGTCGGCTGCATCGATTCCCACTCCGCATCGCTCCCGAGCCGCACATGCAGCCGGGGCGTCACCACCCGCATCGCCGACCGCAGCCGGCTCTCCCGCGCCGCTCCCACCATCGCCGCCAACCGCTCCGCCGCCGGCAACTCGTCCAAGTCGTAGAAAATCGGAGCGACCACTGTGCCCCGCGGCGCCTGCAACCCCGCCAGGATCCGTAGCCGCTGCCCCGTCCCCTTCACCACGTACGCCCCGCCCTGCACCGCCCGCACGGACTCCACCGCCGTAAGCCCCGCCAGCCGTTTCGCCACCGCCGGCGCGGACTCCGCCCGCTCTGGGCGCACCATCACCTCATCGGCCGAAAGTCGGTACCGCCGCACCTTCTCACCGTTCGTAAACCGGAACTCACTCTGCCCCCAGACACCCTCCGTCAACCCCAACAGAGCCAGCAAACAAAAAAAACGAACGAAAGAAGAATAAAACATAAAATTTTATGCTACCACATCTGTGGCGCTTCCTGTCCGCTAGGCGTATTCGTTCCATCCGCCGCCCCCGCCTCCGCCCCACTCACCACGACCAGTCTTGAAAAACTTGCGCGCCGAAAATCTCACCGGCCGGGAGTACCACTTACCGGCACTCCAACCCGCGGCGCCGTCGGCAAAATATCGAAGTCATCGATGCACCTGCCCCGCCCCGGGGCCTACATCGTTGCCTACGGCATGGACTTCGGCCCGCTGGCGGCTACCCCATCCCCGCTCTTGACACCGGCCTGTCCAGCTTCGCCGGCCTCTCCATCGTCGGCTTCCAGGTCCCCGCCGACTTCCCCCCCGGAGACTGGGAACGGCAGATCACCGTCAACGTCACCGACCCGCCCACCGGCGTCGTCCTCCCCGTGGTCGGCTAATCCTCCCCCCGTAACCCTTCCGCACCGACGCCTCGCCCCCCGGGGCCTCCCCGGCGTTCTTCCCATCCCGGCCTGCTACAGCATATCGCTCTCATGCCCATCGCCCGCCGGCTCCTCCTCGCTACTCTCTCGCTATCCGCCCACGCCCAAACCGGCCCCTTCACCGCCGCCCAGTCTGCCGTCGGCCTCGCCCAGCGAAATCAGGCCCAACCCACCACCAGACCCCTCATCCACCGCTCTACCATGAAATCCCGTATGCCCCGCTCCCTCGCCACCTTCCTCCTCCTCGCTGCCCTCGCTTCCGCCCAGCCCCCCTCCGAACTCGACTTCACCGCCGCCCTCGGCGAACTCCGCGATCTCCCTCAGGCCACCACCCAATCCCTCATCGCCGAAAGCAACCGCTACCTCGCCAACCGTCCCACCTTCGCCTCCCCGGCCCAGGTCCAGGCCCGCGCCGCCCTGGTCCGCCAGCAAATCCTCGCCAGCATCGGCGGCCTCCCCGCCAAAACGCCTCTCAACGCCCGCACCGTCGCCACCCTCGACCGCGGCAAGTACCGCATCGAAAAGGTCATCTTCGAAAGCCAGCCCCGCTTCTACGTCACCGCCAATCTTTATATTCCGAACGGCGCTCCCGGCCCCTACCCCGCCATCCTCTTCCCCCTCGGCCATGAGAACGGCGCCAAGGCCCACGACGCCTGGCAGTACGTCCTCGGCTCTTTCGCCTCCAAAGGCTTCGTCGCCCTCGCCAGGACCCCGTCGGCCAGGGCGAACGCTATCAGTTCTGGGACACCGACATCCGCGCCTCCAAGCTCGTTCAGTCCACCACCGAACACACCATCCTCGGCATCCAAACCCTCCTCGCCGGCGACCACATGGCCCGCTATATGATCCACGATGGCATCCGCGCCCTCGACTATCTCCTCAGCCGCCCCGAAGTCGACCCCCATCGCGTCGGCGTCACCGGCAACTCCGGCGGCGGCATGATGACCGCCTATCTCGCCGCCGTCGACGATCGCCTCAAAGTCGCCGCCCCCAGTTGCTACATCACCTCCTCGAAGTCCCTCATGACCCAACTCGGCCCTCAGGACGCTGAACGGAACCTGTTCCCCTGGCTCTCCGCCGGCTTCGACTTCCCCGACCTCATCTACGCCTTCGGCCTCAAGCCCGATCTCGTCCTCTCCGCCATTCGCGACTTCTTCCCCATCGGCGGCGCCCGCTCCACCGTCGCCGAAGCCAAGCGCGTCTATGACCAATTCGGCCAGGGCAACAAGCTCAGCATGGTCGATGCCGACGACGGCCACGGCTACACCAAACCCCGCCGCCTAGCTGCCTACGCCTAGTTCTCCCGCTGGCTCGCCCAGCGCGAGGACGACGGCATCGAGCCCCCCATCCAGCTCCTCAGCGAAGAGGAACTCTGGTGCACCCCCACCGGCCAGGTGCTCACCTCCCTCGGCGGCGAAAGCGTCCACTCTCTCAATCAGACCCGCGCTCTCGCCCTGCGCCGGCCAGCTCTCCCCCCCGCCGGCGTCATCGCCAAAGCGCGCGAACTCGCCCGGTATACGCCGAACTCCCGCCCTCCCGATGTCGCGGCCTACGGCTTCCTGCCGCGCCCCGGCTACCGCCTCGAGAAGCGCACCGACGAATCCGAATCCGGCATCCAGATCCCCGCGGTCCTGGCCATCCCGGCCACACCGAAGACCGGCTCCCCCGCCGTCCTCCTCGCCAACTGCGCCGGCAAATCAGCCTCTGCCGAGCGGGTGGACGCCCTGGCCCGCGATGGCGGCATCGTGCTGGCCATCGATATTCGCGGCTGCGGCGAGTTGACGATCAAGGGGCCGCGCGGCCCCAACCCTGGTACGACGACTATCGCAACACCACTGCGGCTCTGCTCCTGGGCCGCACGATGCTCGGTCTGCGGGTCCTCGACATTACCGCCGGGATCGACCTCCTCAACGCCCGCCCCGGTCTCGGCGTCAACCGGGTAAACGCGATTGGAATCGGCACCGCGGCCTTGCCGATGTTGTTCGCACGGCCTTCGACCAGCGGATCGCCGGCGTCGAACTGGACGGTCTGCTGCAGTCGTATCAATCGGTAGTTGCCTCGAATCTCCACCGCCGCGTCTACGAGCACGTTCTCCCCGGCGTCCTCCAGCACTTTGAGGTAGCCGACCTCGTCCAGGCGATCGCCCCCCGGCCCGTCACAGTATTGAGCTACGTCGACGCCCTCGGCCAGCCGGTCAAGCCCTAGCGCCCGGCATACAGCCCGTCCGGGGCGTCACCCGAGCAATGGCATCCACCCACCAGAACTTTCGATCAGATCACACGCAACGAAGAGCTCTCCCGCCGTGCGGTCCTTCCGGCTCTTGGCCTGCTTCATCGTTTCAGCTGAACCCCTTGGACATCGAATACCCCGTCACGAATGGTTAGCCGCCGCAACTCCCTCAACAGGTCCCCGGGCGCCAACCTCATGAGCAGTTGCCAAATACGGACGAGCGGAATGGCCGGATCCGCCGGAATCGCCACAGCAGCATCGGCAAGGCTTCTGGGAGCCGAATGGATTCCCCGAAGCTTCTGTCCCTGAAATCGCAACCCGCAGGACTTCGCCACGATGCTCGCGTGGTAAACTCGCCGAGTATCGGGCCGGCATAGAGATCCCGGTCATCGCCTATGCGCTTGCTCTTCTTTGTTGCCGTAGCTTCGTCTATCGTCCAGGCTCAGCCACTCAACTGGGACGTTTTCACCTACTCGGTTCCCATCGGCTGGCAGCGTTCTGTGCAGGGCGGCAGCGTAGAGCTGCGGGAAATCGACGGCCCGCGGTTTTGCCAGATCGGACTCATTAAATCCGTCGCCGGTACCGGCGACGCGCAGCAGGACTTCTACAAAGACTGGGCTACGCTGGTTGCAAAACCGTATCGGGCCCCCAATCGGCAGCCCTCGCCAGGGCAGGATATCGGGAACTGGCGAGCCCTGTTTGCCACCGTGAATGCCACGCTCCCTCCAACCGGCAATTTCGATGTGACGATGCACACCTATTCCGCTCCGTCGCAGGTCGCCACCGTCTTGTTGCTCGGGAATCACGTTGGCTGCTCCCCGCACTTTCGCGAGTTTTTGGCAAACCTGCGACTGGCGAACGGGCCGGGTAATGTCTCCCTGCCGCCGCAGATGATGGGTACTGCTGACGGCCAGGCCGACATTAGGTCGGCGAACATTGAAGACTGGCGAGTCGAAATCCAGGCCGAAGGGGTACGCTTCACGCGCGGCAATATCATTGCGTTTCAGTTCTACAACGTGCCGTTAGACGACCGCCTCCGTTCCGGGGATACGGGCCTCAACTTTTGGAACCTGATCGTCCCCCGATCCTATCGGGTGCTCTCGCAGACCCCGTTGGAGGAAGAGAGTTTCTCGTACTCAAAAAACTATGCGGTAACGGGCCAGGTGGCCGATAAAGCGGGCCGCCGATACGCCGCGTTTTTGTCCACCGAGATCGCCGACGGCATCGGCACTCCGTTTCTTTCGATTGCCCCGGATGAAGGTTCTCTTCGCAACGCATTCCCCAATGCCGAATCTCTGCGCCGCATGCGCCGCTTCAATTACTTCCCCGTCTCCCGAGCGGAACTGGCGGGACGCTGGACGTCCTCGTTCAGTAGCGCGGCGGAGACCTACTACGTCTCGACGGGAAACTTCGCGGGACTGGCGGTGGCATCGGCCAACGTTGACTTCAATTTTTCCGCCAACGGCACCTACACCCTCGACGTGCAGGCAGTAACCGGCAGGATCGGAAACCTGAACGTCGGACGCGAACGCCGTCAGGGAACGTTTGAGGTCGAGGGAAACACCCTGATCCTCCGGCGCTCGAACGGTGAGGTGGAAGTCTTCAATTGTGGCTTGCTGGCGCTCCGAGGCGGCAAGGCCTTGCGTATCGTGAATCGGAAATACGCCACCGACCGCTGGGATCTCCTGCGCGCAAAGTAGAGCACTCCTTCCTAGGGAAGGTGTTGGCGCTAGGCGCGCGTCAGCTCCGCGCCAGTCCGGCCCCAGCGAACTATTGACGCGGCGAGCCCCGGCCATGGCAATCGACCGGCTCCGCAAGACCTGCTTCCGGTGGGCTCCGGCCTTGTTACCGGCGACCTGCGAGCGATACGGCACACCGCTGAACGGGATCAAATGAGCCGCGTCGGGATCCCTCGCGCCGGTAGCGCACTCGCCAAATCTGGTGTCAGCGATGATCTGGTGTCAGCGATGATCTGGTGTCAGCGATGCCTGCGGTTCCATGTAGCGCTCGACCACGATGGCTGGCGGTACATAGAGGACCGTCACGACTTGGCGTCGCGGCGGTGGAAGGGGACGCATGGGAACCTGCTGCCTCCGGCTGAGTACGTCGACTACGCAGTGATCACGCGGGTATTTGAGCAGACAACGGGGCATCCGGTCACCAGCATGGGCGGCATCACGCACCTGGGAACGCGCGCGGCCGGAGAGTTTCTGCTCTCGCCGGAGGCGATGGGCGAGGCGCTCCGGCAGGCGCCGCCGGGTTGGGAAACAAAGAACATGCAGATCGTGGTTGCGACCAAGGTGATCGGGGCCAGCGCCAGCCCACCCCAGCTTCGGGCATTGCACGTCTGGTAGGTCCCCGGCATGATGCCTGCAGCCGGAAAAGCCGTCACGCAGTCCTACCCCCGAAACTGCCGCTCCGCAATCCGCCGCAACTCCCGCACCACCCCCGCCATCCCCGCCTCATCAATCCGGTTCACAAACTCCCCCGGATCCCTCCTCACGTCGAATAACTCACACCGCTCCCACGACAAATAATTCAACTTATACTCCGCCGTCCGCACCATCAACAACGGCGGCCGCCCCACGTACCGGTCATCCCGCGTGAACACCTTCCGGCAAAAATAATACTCACTGTAGGCGTACTCCCGTGCCGTATGCCGCCGCCCCTCCACCAGCGCCATCTGGCTCCGCCCCGCCACCGCCACGCTCCCCAACCCGCACAACTCCGTCAATGTCGGAAACAGGTCCACCTGCTCCACCATCTCCCGCCTCACCCCCGTCGGCCCCTCCGGTACGCACACAATCAGCGGCACCCCCACCGCCTCTTCGTACATCGTATGCTTCGTCCAGCTCCGGTGCGCTCCGGCCATCTCCCCGTGGTCCGACGTGTACACCACCACCGTGTTTCGGTCCAGTCCCAACTCACACAGCGCATCGTACACCCGCCCCACGTAGGAATCCATCTGCGTCACATTGCCGTAGTAGCCCGCCAGGGACCGCCGCGCCTCCGCCTCGCCCTGCTGCGCCCATCCCCGCTCCCGCGCCCGCACCAGATGGCCCGGAAATCCGTTCTCGAGGTCCCCGGTCGGCCGCGCCGGCAGCGTCAGTTTCTCCGCCTGGTACTGCGCAAAGTAATCCCGGTGCGGCCGGAACGGTGTATGCGGCTGCAAAAACGACGCCCACAGGCAAAACGGTGCCCCCCGGTGCGCCCGCAAAAACTCCACCGCCCGCTCTGCGAACCAGTGGTCCTGAAACAGCTCTCTCGGCAACCCCGACGCCTCGCCCGTCACCCCGCCGGCCTCCCCGTGGTCCTCCCGCACCTGCCGCCGCTGCGCCGCCGTCAGGCTCGCCTGAAAATCCCCTTCGTGCAGCCGGTGCGCGAAGCCATGCCGCCGCGTCTCGTCCACAAAGTGCATCTTCCCGATCGCACCCGTCACGTACCCCCGCTCTCCGAAGTAGTGGGCAATCGTCCGCGTGCCGGTCGGCAGCGCGTCTTCGAGAATTTTCGCCCCGTGCGTATGCGGATAGTGCCCCGTAATCAGCGAACCCCGCGAGGGGACGCACACCGGCGCCGGACAATACGCGCTTTCAAACCGCAGCCCCCGGCTGGCCAGCCGGTCGATGTTCGGTGTCCGGACCCGGGTATGCCCGTAGCAGCCCGCCGCCCGCCGCTGGTGCTGGTCCGACATTAAGAACAGCAGGTTATACCGGCGCGGCGCCAGCACCGCCGGTGCCGCCAGCAAGCTTCGACGCGTCATCATCCCGCCCATCCTATCCCCTTTCACCCCGCCCGCGATACCCCCCGCGCACCCGTTCGAATCGGAGAGGGCGCGTGGCTCCTGGGCTTACGCTCCGCCAGGATCAGAGCGCGCAAAGGCGGTCGGACCACTGGGGGGAACCGGTCCCGCAGGCGACGATGTGCTCGGGGCACTGGAAGACGTGGAGTTTGAGGGGTAATGCTCAAGGTAAACCGTCTTGCCAACCCCAGCCTTGCGCCCGTCCGCTCCCCCCAGGCTACCCTTATCGCCGACGTTTCCCCGCCATCGGCGTCAAGGCTCCTACCTCCGTCGCCTTCCGATACGCCCATCCCAGCGACACCTCGGCCAAATTCTCCCGCACCGACATACCCAGCCGCCAACAGCTCTCCACGACCTGATGGATCGCCGCCACCCGCAGCCCGGCCTCCATGTTTCCCTCGTGGCGCCAGTGCTTCCTAGGATACTGCCGGCTGAATCGAGTTCCAACGATTTTGGGATCGGGGAGCCATACGAGGGACCACCAGAATCGTGTCGTTTCTGCTCTTTATGGTTCATGGCGGCGGCACTGTTTTTGGGCGCCCGGACCCGAGTCAGACGTTTTGCTTCGTTGCAATTCTCCGCATTATCAATGGGTTGCGGGCCCTGGGTTTTGCGTTTCGGGCTCGTGTCAGTTAATCTCGGCACGGATGTCTGAGCAGACAACGACTGAACAACAACTGAACTGAAGCCGCACGTGCAGTGGCCGCGTAAGAAGGCGGAACCTGCGCTGGGGCCGCTGACGACCGTCGTGGATGGGGTTCTGGAGGCTGATCGGCAGGCGCCGCGCAAGCAACGCCACACGGCGCACCGGATCTGGGCGCGCCTGCGGAAGGAACATCCCGGAACACAGCGGTCTGCCCCACAACGGCGAAGGACGAAAGCGTCAGTACCGCTCTCGAAGACCGAAACACGTGCCCAACCAACGATTCCCGCCCACCCACGCGTTGCTTCTACTGCGCGCGACGCTCAAGCTGTGCCGACTATACATAATTTAAACGTTGGGTCGCCGTCCCATCCACTCCAACGCCTAACTCCCCCGTGGCTCCCGGACGCTCCCGCCTCCCGCGCGGTGCCCAGCAGACGCCGCCCGCCCCAGTCACTACCTTTTCACACCGGGCACATCGTCGCGTAACTCTTGCCGGCTAACCTCTTTAGGGTATGACTCTCCGCTCGGTTATCGCTCTTTTTGCGCTTGTTTTTCCGCTGTCGGCCCAGGAGACCCGTGCCACCATTACCGGCCAAATCAAGGACGCTTCTGGCTCCTCCGTCCCCAATGCGCAAATCACCATTGGGAACACCGAGACCGGGGTCGCGACCAGAATTCGCAGTAACGACGCCGGCTCCTTCGAGGCACCCTTTCTCGTCCAGGGTGCCTACGAGCTTACCGCCGAAGCCGCCGGCTTCAAGACTTACCGACGCTCGGGAATCACGCTTCTGCTCGGAGCGCGCGTCGACCTCAGCATCCGCCTCGAAGTCGGTGATGCCGCTTCTGCAATTACCGTCACCGAAGAAGCTCCCCTCCTCAACACCCTAGGTGGATCCTCGGCACAGGTCATGAATAACAAGGCCGTGATGGACCTGCCTACCCTGAGCAACAGCCTCATCCTGCAGGCCGGCCTGAACGTGGGCATGCAAAAGCTGAATTTCGGCAACCCCAACCTAAGTTTCACCAACGCCAGCTCCAGCCATGGAGCAACCGGCGCCGTCGGCGGCAACGAGTGGTCCATCGATGGATCTCCCAACAGCGGACAGTTCCGCCGCGCTGCCTACCTCCCCATCACCGACGCCATTCAGGAGATGCGCGTCGAATCCATTACCTTCGATGCCACCGTCGGCCACTCCACCGGCGCTTACGTCATGATGACCACCAAGTCCGGAACGAACGACTATCACGGAACGCTCACCAATACTCACTGGCAGCAGCGCTGGAACGCCACCGCCAGCACCGATAGCGGCGTCTATTGGGGACGCATCCGCGCGGCCGAACTAGCTGGGAACACCGCCCTCGCCAACGAGCTGCGCGCCCAGCCCCGCCAGCCCTCCGGCCGGTCCAACACCTACTCGGGTGCCCTCGGCGGACCCGTCCGCATTCCAAAACTCTACAACGGCAAGAACAAACTGTTCTTCTTCTTCATCTACTCGGGCCAGACCGAGCGCTTCTTCGACCTCGAAACAGCCCGCAAGATCTATACCGTCCCCACCGCCGAAGAACGCCGCGGCGACTTTTCCCGCCTCCTTCGGCTGAACGCCGCCCGCTACCAGATTTATGACCCCATGACCACCCGCCTCAATCCCGCCACCGGGCTCTTCGTGCGCGACGCCATTCCCGGCAATCAGGTCCCGCTCAGCCGCGTGGCCAATCCCAAAATGTATGACTTCTACTCCAAGGTCTATCCTCTCCCCAATAACCCCGCCATTGCCGATCTCGACGGGAACAATAACCTGTTTTCTGATCCTCTGGTCAAGTACGACTACTTTGCCCTGCAGAATCGCGTCGACTGGAACGCCACGGCCCGCGACCGTTTCTTCTTCCGTTGGAGCTACAACAAATTCAGTAATGACCGCCAGGATTGGTCCTACAGCACCTTTCCGGGCCTCCACTCCGAAGCGCTGCGCCGCAATAACATCGGCGGCAGCATCGACTACGTGCACACCTTCAGCGCCTCTACTCTGCTGAATATCAACCTCTCTTACAATCGCTATTGGGACAATCGCCCTCTCAACGAAGTCCAATGGAGCTACAAACCAACCCAGGTCGGGTTGCCGGAATATCTTGACCAGAAAGCTGGAAACCAGAATACCCTCCCCTCGATTGCCTTTTCCAACTACCGGCAGATCAGCAACCCGCGCGTGGCTCTGCTGCCCACCTCCGTCGGTTCGCTTCGCGTGCAATTGTCGAAGTACATCGGTCGCCATAGCCTGACGCTCGGCTTCGATCCCAGAATGTATTACAGCCTCGGCGGCGATTCGGGCCTCAGCTATCCCGGTTACACCTCGGGCCTCTTCCGCTTCAATAACGATTTGATGCGTCAGACCTCAGCAGCCGTCGGGGTCGGCACGCTCGGCACCGAATGGGCCGCATTTATGCTCGGCGTGCCCTCGGTTGTCCAGGTAGATACCAACGACTCCTACTACGGCACCACACCGCGTCAGGGGTACTACTTCCAGGACAATTGGCGCGTCAACTCCCGATTGTCCGTCAACCTCGGCTTGCGCCTCGAATACGAAGGCGGTATCGTCGAGCGCTTCAACCGCGGTCTCCGCGGGTTCGATCCCTCCGCCAACCTCGCCATCAGCGAAGCCGTCCAGACCGCCTATGCCCGCGCCCCGCTTGCCGAAGTCTCGCCCGCGAGCTTTCGGGTCGCCGGCGCCCCCGACTACCTTGGCAAGAACGCTCCCCGAACCCTCACCAATTCCACCACCCGCATCATGCCCCGCTTCGGCTTCGCCTACCAACTCACCGCGAACACCGTCCTGCGCGGCGGCTTCGGCGTCTACTACGATACCCTCAACACAACACATACCTTCCCTAACCAGTTCGGGTATAACCGTGCCACCCTTACCAACATCACCGACGAGGCCGGCGCCACCTGGAACCATGGCTACTTCGCGGCGCCCACGAATAATCCCTTAACTAATCCCTTCCCGGTCCGCGCTGACGGTACCCGCTTCGATCTTCCCGCCGGAAATACCCTCGGCGGCAACAGCCTGCTCGGGCGCGGCTATGACTTCATCGGGACCTCCTTCTCCCCGGCTCAGGCCAATAAAATGCGCCTCGAACTCGAACGATTACTCTGGAAGGATATGCTCCTCGGCGTGAGCTATAACTGGGGCTATGTTCCCAATCTGGGCGTCCGGCGAGATCTCAACGCCCTGCCGCAGCCTTACTGGGCCACCGGGAACTCCCGCAACGCCGCCGTCGATGCCGAGTTGAATCGCAATGTCACCAATCCCTTCCGGTTAACCAATCTCACCGGACTACGCACTGCCAACCCCGCCCTCTACAACGACCTATCCACGTTAGCCCTCTTCACCTCCCCCGTCATCCGGAAAAATCAGTTGCTTCGCCCATTCCCGCAGTACACGGCCTTGACGCAATCCCTCGAACCCATCGGCGAAAACAAGGTAAGCTCTCTGATCGTCCGTCTCGAACGCCGCTTCCGGAACGGATTCCTCTTCAACACTCACTACGAATGGGCCCACACCATGTCCCGCGACTGGTTCGAGAATGCCTACGACACCAAACCAATCTGGCGCGAAAGCGACGGCTCCCGCCCCCATCGCTGGGTGGTCACCACCATCTACGAACTCCCCTTCGGCGCCGGCAAACCCTGGCTGCGGGAGGGCTGGGCCAAACGCTTGGCCGGTGGCTGGCAAATCGGAGTTACCTCCCAGCGCCAAAGCGGAGAGTGTATCGACTTCGGCAACGTCTTCTTTCTCGGCACCAACTACCGCGACATCGTCCTGCCCCCCTCCGAACGGACCCAGGATCGCTGGTTCCGGACAGAACTCTTCGAACGCTCCCCCGCGCGAGTCCCGGGCACCTTCCACGCCCGCGCCTTTCCCAATCGCATGAACTGGCTCCGCACGGAAACCCTTCTGCAGTTGGACGCCAATATCCTCAAGAATTTCCAGATCACCGAACACCTCAAAATGTCCCTGCGCGGCGATCTCATTAACGCCCCCAACAAACAGGTCCTCGGCAACCCCAGCGTCAATCCTCTCGATACCAACTTCGGTAGAGTCTCCCAGTTCGCCAGCACCCCCAGGCTCCTCCAGTTCACTTTCCGTATGACATTCTAAGGAAACCCATGAACCGCCGCTTCTTCTGCGCCTCCGCCTCTCTCGCCCTTACCCGCGCCGCCGCTGCGCCCGTCCGACCGAAAATCGTCGTCTGCCTCATCGACGGATTCGGACCCGAATACCTCGCCAAGAGCGACATGCCCAACCTGCAGCGCGCCATCCGCGCTGGCACCTTCAAAATCGGCCAGGGCGCCATGCCCTCCCTAACCAACGTCAACAGCGCCTCCCTCGCCACCGGCACCTACCCCGAAGCTCACGGCATCACCGCCAATACCTTCTTCGATCCAGACCTCCAAAAGGTGGTCGAAATGGCCGATGCCAGGTACCTCAAACGACCCACCCTGCTCGCCTCCGCCCGGCAAAAAGGCTGGAAAACCGCCTTCGTCGGCGCTAAAGAAAAGATCCGCTCCCTCATCGGCGTCGATGCCGACTCCTCCCTTTCCGCCGAAAAACAAGGCATCCCCATGTACGAGGCCGAAACCACCTACTGGGTCTTCGAACAGGGCCTCCAAGCCCTCCGCCGTCCCGATGTAGACCTGCTCTATCTCACCACCAGCGACTACATCATGCACACCCACGCCCCCAACACCCCCGAGTCCCTCGAGCATCTCCACAACCTCGACCGCCACCTCGGCCGCATCCTCGACGGCCACCCCAAACTCGAACTCTACCTCTGCGCCGACCACGGCATGAACGCCAAATCCCGCGCCATCGACCCCGAACGCCTGCTCGCCCTCCACGGTATCTCCACCCGCGCCGTGCCCGCCATCGCCGACAAACACAAAATCCACCACAAAGACCTCGGTGGTTCCCTCTATCTTGATCTCGGCAATCTCCAGGACCTTCCTCAGGCCCGCCAGATCCTCGCCGCCGAGCCCGGCATCGAAGCGGTCCTCACCCGTGCTGAGGCAGCCCGGCGCTTCCGCCTCCTGCCCGAACGTACCGGCGATCTCTTCCTCCTCGCCGACAAAATCACCGCCCTCGGCGCCCTCGACCAGGTCCGCCGCCCCGTCCAGGTCCGCACCCATGGCTCCCTCCACGAAGCCCAGGTGCCCCTCCTCGTCTATGGCCGAAAATGGTCAGGCCCACTCGAATCCTCGGTGGACCTCACCACCACGCGCCCCTGGGAGCATAGAACTTGATGGTGAGTCCTCCGGCGAATAGGTCTGGCCGGTCAGAGCGAACTCTCCGCGCCCGCCATCGTCGCGCATAAACGAAGCTTTCTCGAACGTTCACCGCCTCGGTTCCCCGGTGGTTCCTGAAGGCGGATATCGTGATCGTGCCCGGTGCGATGGCTGCGAACCTTCGTCACATCGCCCGCCGCTAACTTGGCTCCCAAGCAAAAGGGGCGTCCGCTCCGGCCAGGGAATCCTTCCTCTCGATGGTCACCGCGTTACCGTTACTCGCTTCCTGGCGTCGACTTCCTGGGAACAACCCCCTACCGCGATCTCATCCCTCCGGTTCGGCGCTGCCTCGCCTGCCATGCCTTGACCAGTCCCGGCCCGTTCCGGTCAAGCCGCCCTACCGCTTGCAAACGCAACCAATCCTGCGTGCCTGTGCAAAGAACCCTCGGCGAGCCGCTACGCTGATCGAGGAATGCTCTTCGAAACCATTTTTCGGTACTTGCTTCCGGATATCGCCAGTACGCAGACTCCACCTCATCGATTTCATGCCGTTGTCACTCTGATGTAATTTGCAGCGGGTAGCTAGAAGTATGGTGCTGCCTATTTTTCTCGTGATGTTCCTTCTGGCTGGTGTGCTCCCGGCGGCCACCGTTGGACCTGTCGGCCGCTTCCTTCCATTGATCCACGACGGGGCCGGCTGGGCGACGCAGGTCACCGTGATCAATCTCTCCGAAAAGCCCGCGACGATTGTTCTCTCGTTCCTTTCGCCAGGCGGCTTCGCGGAGGAGTGGCCCCTGAGACTACGGGCGACCAATGGCACAGTGTCCCGCAATACGGTGGACGCTGTTCTGCTGCCCGGCGCGGTTTCGGTCGTCGAGACCAGTGGAACTCCGGAGAGGCTGACGCGGGGATTCGTGGAACTTTATGCGGTTGGCGATCAGCCTTTCGGCGCGTTTGCCACCTTAGTCCAACGCGATGGGGACAAGGTTCTCCAACGGATTCAGGTGCCCCTGACGGCCGCGCACGAGAAAAAATCGGTGGTGCCGCTCGATCTGTCCGATCCGGCAGCCAGGGCGGAAATCATCTGGGTCACGCTGACCACCACCACGACCCTGGATCTCGAGTTCCGGGATCAATCCGGCGCCCTCGTCCGGAGGGAACAGGTCTATATGGAGAATAGGGCCCAGGTCTTCGTCGATCTGCTCGAACGCTTTCCCGAGTTAAAGGACTTTCGAGGGACCATGCACTGGTTTGTTTCGTTTCCTGGGGCCGACCGCTATGAGAACCGCACGTTGGCGGGGATGGCGCTGCTCTTAAAAGATGGGCAGACCACCGTGTCCACGGGGATGACCTTGGCGGCGGACCAAGCGTCGACCAGCCCCTATTGACGGGGGCGGTGCGCGTGCCCGCGATCCCAGGTTGCGAGCCGCGCTTTGAGGTCGGCAACGATTTCCTGGTGCGCCGGATCGTCGTGTAGATTGCGGAGTTCGTCCGGATCCTTCTGGCGGTCGTAGAGCTCCCAACCTCCCTCGTCATACCGCGTCAACTTCCAGCGTTGGGTGCGCATCATCACGGCGCGGTCCGCGCCCTCAAACCCCTGGCCCCCAAAGATCGCGCGGTCAGTGACGGGCAAATTCTCGCGCCAATGGGGAACCATCGATTCGCCATGCAGGTTGGGCAGCGCCGGGAGGTTCATGAGTTCGAGGAGCGTCGGCAACATGTCAACTCCCGAGGCGGGCTGGTGCACCACTTTAGCGCGCGGCAGCGGCTGGGGCGTGCGGACGATCCAGGGGACCCGGACGGCGGGCTCGTAGAAGGCGAAGCCCTTCGTGAACATCCGGTGGCGGCCCATGGTGTCACCGTGGTCGGCGGTATAGACGATAACCGTGTTTCCGGCCAAGCCCAAGGCTTCCACGCGGTCCAGGATCTGCCCGACCAGATGGTCGGTGTAGGAAACCATACCGTAGTAGTGGGCGAGGATCGTTTTCAGGTGCTCATCCGTGAGTTGGTCGGCGTGTTGGTTGGTAGACCACGTGCGCTTTTGACGGGCCGGTTTGTCGTCGTACTCTCCAGCGCGGTAGGCGGGCAAAGCCAGCTTAGCAGGGTCGTACAGTGTGTCGTACGGGCGAGGCACCACGTAGGGGTCATGCGAGCCATGCAGGCGGACCCAGCAGCAGAAGCGGCGCTGCTGGTTGGCTTCGAGAAAGCGGAGTGCCGCGTTGGTGACATAAGCGTCGTAGGTGTGTTCCGGCGCCAGACCCGCCCTGCCCGTCTCGAACCGGTAGGGCGTGGGAATGAGTTTGGCCAGTGCGCGGGAGCCGATGATGCGATTGTCGATATCCTCGTAGCCTAGCGACTTTGCCCATTCGGCGTAGGCTCTGGGATCCTGGGAGACGATGTAGCCGTGGCGCTCGAGTTCCCGGTGGATGGACGGAACATCGGCGGGAATGGCGAGGCCGTTGGTGCGGACGCCATGAGAGCTGACGTGGAGTCCGGTGTCCATGGAGGCGCGGGAGGGCGCGCAGGTCAGGCCGGCCGTGCAGGTGTCGAGAAACGTAACGCCGGACCGCGCGAGGCGTTCGAGGTTCGGGACCTTGATGTAGGGATCTCCGGCCGCGGGGAGACAGATACCGGAGTGTTGGTCGGCGATGATGCAGATTAGGTTCAGCGGGGAGGCCGCGGGCTGGGCGCAGGCGGCGCCTCCGATGGTAGCGAGGAACTGGCGGCGGGAGAGTGGCATAGGTCAGAAGAGTAGCTTCAGGCCGAGTTGGAGGTTACGCTCGTTCGTCTTCGACTGGATGCGGCCGAAGGCCCCGTTGCGGGGATCGACGACGGGATTGGCGAGCACCGGCTGGTTCGGGAAGTTGAAGGCTTCGGCGCGAAACTGAGCGTTGAACCGTTCCGTGATGCGGAAATTCTTAAACAGCGCGGCGTCCCAGTTCTGGAAGGACGGCCCCCGGATGATGGAGACGCCAGCGTTGCCGAAAGTGCCAGCCGCGGGCCGGGAGAAGGCGTCGCGATTGAACCACGGCAAGCCGACGCCGCGATCTCCGCTGACCGCAGTCGAGCCTGTGACGTTCCAGGGCTGCGCGCCGGAACCGGGGCCGACGCCGGCGGTGTCGGTCGCATCGAGGACGGAGAGCGGAGTGCCGGAGCGATAAAAGATTACGCCCGATATCTGCCAGCCGCCCAGGTACCGGTTGGAGCGGAAGACGGGCAGTTCGTAGATGAAGTTGAGGTTGAGCAGATGGGGCCGGTCGAGCGAAGAGAGGCCACGGGTGATTTCCATGTTGTAGGCGTCCCAGGCGGCAGCGGTGTTGTCGATGTTTTTCGACCAGGTGTAGGAGAGTCCGAAGCCTAACCCGTTGGCGAAGCGGCGGTCGGCCGAAAGCTGGAAGGAGTGGTAGTTGGCCCTTCCGGTGTGTTCGGCCCAGTCGATGATACCGAGGCCGTGGAAGGGGCGGAGGGCATCCGGGTTTATCCCGGGGTTGCGCTGCAGGGTGCCGGCGGCGAGCTGATTCAGGTTGCGGGAGCGGCGGAGGTTGATCGAGTTCTTGCCGACATAGGCCAGGTCGAGCAGGACCGAGAGGGGAAGTTGGCGCTGGAGGGAGAAAGAGTACGTGTAAGCCGTGGGGTAGGCGTAAACCCGGTCGAGCGCGCGAACCTGAAACGGGAACTCGCGGCGAGTGGCTCCGCCCGGCGCGTCCACGCTACCGTTGGTAACGCCTTGGGTCAACTGATGGGGCGGATTGCCGAAGAGCGAGGAGGAGAGGAACAGAGTGCGGTGATAGAAGGCGCCGAACCCGGTGCGGATGACGGTGCCCTTGGCAAGACGGTAGGCGATGCCCACGCGGGGGGCAAAGGCGCCCTGCGAGTCGTTTATCAGGGAACGGGGCTGCTTTGAAAAAAGGCGATTGATGTTCGGGACCAGTTCGGCGGGGATCCGGCCGCGGGCTGACTCCGGGAAGCCGGTACCGGGCAGGACGATGCCATTGTAGGGGTCGCCACCGGTGATGGCGCCGGTAACGGGGTTGACCGTGGTGCGCCGGGCGGGGTCGTAGGCTTTGGCGTCAAAGTTGGCGATGTCGTTCCAGACGGCGAACCAGGGTTGATACCAGGAGTAGCGGAGGCCGAGTTCAAGGGTGAGCTTTTGATTGACGCGCCAAGTGTCCTGGAAGAAGCCTTCAAAGGCGTGGGACCGCAGCAGCGTATAGGCGCGCTGGCCGATTTCGCCGTAGGAGTTGAAGACGCCGAGCGCGGCGTTGGCAATCGCTACTCCGCTGGACTGGGGATTTCCGGTATCGAGGAATTCGAAGCGGCCATTCTGGTTGTTGGTGCCGCCAGGGACGTTACCGATGATGATCTGGTCGAAGTTGTTCTGCTGCGCGTGTTCGATGTTGCCACCGAACTTGAAGGTATGCCGGCCGGAGATCCAGGTGAAATTGTTCGCCAGGGTATACATCGGGCCGGAGGAGATGGCGGGGTAGGGGCCGCCATCCAGCACGGAAAAGCCGTTGACGGAGACGGTGGGGATGCGATCGTTTTCCTTGGTGCCCGGGAACAGGTACGGATAGTTGATGCCGTAGTTGGAGCGCGAAGAGGGGCGGTCTCCTGCGAGGCTGATCTTGACTTTGTCGTTGGCCGCGGAGAAGGTGAATTCGTTGATTCTGTTCGGGGAGACGGTGGTGGTGACGCTCAGCGAGCCGGTTTGATTGGGCCGGTCGGAAACTTCGCCCACGCGGTCGAAGTTCCCGCGGAAGGGGCTGATGACGAAGTAATTGTAGTTTTGCCCGGAGAAGGTGACGCGGTTGCGTCCGGCGTTGACGTCGACGCCAATGAGGTGATCCAGTTGATATTGCCCTGTTGGAAGCCGGGGGTCGGTTCCGGGAAGGCGCGGAGCAGGGCGAGTCCGTTGGGGGAAGTCCGGTTGGTGGGGATAAGGTTGCCAGGGAAGGGAAGGCCGGAGAGGGGGTCGTTTATAATGCGGACGCGGCCGAAAAAGGGGTTGGTGGCGCTGAGCAGTTCGCTGAAGTCGCCGCGGCGCATGGCGAGGGAAGGGGTGCTGCCGGTAGAGGTCTGCTCGCGGCGGAAGCGAACCCACTCCTGCGAGACGAAGAAGAAAATCCTGGAGCGATCCGTGTTGAATGTCTTGGGCAGGAAGACTGGCCCGCCGATGGTGTAGCCGGGTTGGTTGAAGCGGAAGGGGGCGGGGCGGGAGTTCTCGGCGGGGTTGGGGCTTTGGTTCCGCGTCCAGGAGTTGGCGTCGAGGGCGGAGTTGCGCAGGAAGTGGTACAGGCTGCCGTGGAAGTCCGAGCCGCCGCTTTTGGTGACGAAGCGGATCTGGCCGTCGGAGACGCGTCCGAACTCGGCGGGATAGGTGGCGGTAAGAATCTGGACCTCTTGGATGGTGTCAACATTAAAGACGCCGAGCGCAGCGGTGCCGGAGCGGGTGCGGACGGCGTTGACGCCGTCGAGAGTAATGTTGTTTCCGGTGGTGCGTCCGCCGTTCACCGAGAAGCCGCCGGTGCCGAGGTCGTCCGGGTTGAAACTGTTGAAGTTTCCACCGACGACGCCGGCCTTCATCAGAGCCAGGTTGATGGGGTTTCGCCCGTTGAGGGCCAGGTCCGTGATCTGCTTGGCCTCGACGACGCGGCCGATCTGGGCGGTCTCCTCCTGGATTTGTACGGTGGAGGCGGTCACGGAGACGGTCTCGGTCAGGGCGCCGATCTGCAAGGTGATATTCAGGGAGGTTCGGGTGGCGGCGTCGACTTTGATTCCGGTTTCGACGTACCGCTTGAAGCCCGGGGCTTCAATGGCGATTTCGTACAGGCCCACCGGAAGGGAGGCGAACACGAAACTGCCTGCGGCGGAGGAGGTAATGGCCTGCTTGGCCCGGTTCTGGAGCCGCTGGACGGTGACGGACGCCCCCGAGACGACGGCTTCCGAGGAGTCGCGGACGAGTCCGGCGATTTGGCCCTGATCAAACTGGGCGACCAGCGCGGCGGGCAAAAGAAGGGCGGCTAGGGGAAGGCGCATAGGAACTCCTGATTCGCGAAGGCCTTGCCCTGGCGGGCCAGCCAGACATCTCTACCCGACGAACTTACCAGCCGCTTGTGAATGTATGTTGAGCAGCTTCTAATTATTCGGTGACAGATCGTCTTGGTGCGGCGCGAGAATACCATCGAGGGCGCCGGGTGCAGCCCATCCCCGTTGGCAGTCTCGTCGATGAGTTTTCACGCCAGGATGGGCGAACCTCACGAAACCCCGGCTTTCATTGAATATTCACCGAACCGCTCTTGCGTTTGTGCGACTCCAAAGGTACCGTCAATGGAAAGAAATTCCCCGCCAATCATTTTATGAAAACGGTCGAACCAGTTTTTCCTAGCTTGCCCCAGGATCCGGGCCTGCCAGTCGTGGGTCAATGGAACCGGGCGTCGGCTCTGTACCCTTCCCTTTTCCGCTCCTTCCTTTTCTTGGCGATTAACGCCGGAGATAGCTGGCACGCCGCTCTTGCAGCGATGGCGGCGGAGTTTGTCGTTAGTTTGGTTTCGGCAGGCTTGGGGGGACTCTTGACTTTGATCCGGTCGGTGGAACCCCGGTGGAAGGGGATGCTCACGGCTACGGTGGTGCTGATCACGGTAAGCCATTGCCTGGAATTGGCGGTTCATTGGATGCGGGGCACCCCAAATTTGTGGGCTAGCATCAGCGCCTCCTGCTGTTTTACAGCCATCTCCCTTCTGTTCAACCGACACGCGATACGGTGGGGCATGCTGGTGACAGCCCCGAGCAGGCATAGCTCGTCGCTAATGTTTTTACTCCTGGCCGCCAACCTCTCCGCCCAGCCCCCCGTCCAGCCCGGCCCCCTCCCGGGCGGCGGGAATCGTCTCATCTCCGGATGGATCACCCGCCCCGCCGGCCAACAGATCCCCCTGAGCAACCTCCCCATGACCTCCCGCCTCTCCCCCGATGGCCAGTGGCTCTTCATCCTCCAGGCCGGACACGCCCGCCCCAGCGTCAGCGCCCATCGCGCCGCCACCGGCGAACTCGTCGACTCCCTCTCCCTCCCCGACGCCTGGCTCGGCCTTGCCCTCTCCGATAACCGCCTCCTCGTCGGTGGCGGAGCCTCCCACGCCGTCCACGAACTCACCTGGACCAACCAGAAACTCCAACTCCTTCGCTCCTGGAAAGCCAATGACCCCTCTGCCTTCCTCGGCGACGTCCAAATCAACCACCAAGGCCGCGTCTTCGCCGCCAGCCTCCTCGCCAACGCCATCCTCGAGTTCGACCCCGCCTCCGGCCGCCAGATCAACTCCCTCCCCACCGGCCCCCTCCCCTACCGCATCCTCCCCGAAACCAACCAACTCCTCGTCTCCAGTTGGTCCGGTGCTGCCCTCCATCGCCACCGCCTCGACACCGGCGCCGTCGACGTCTACCCCGCCGCCGATCACTCCTCCGACCTCCTCCGCGCCGGCAATCACTACTTCGCCGCCGCCGCTAATACCAACCTCGTCCTCAAGCTCTCGGAAAACGGCGCTATTGCCGAACGCATTAACATCTCCCTCACCCCCCGCCAACCCGTCGGCATGACCCCCTCCGCCCTCGCCCTCAGCTCCGATGGCAAAACGCTCTACGTCGTCTGCTCCGATGCCAACGCCGTCGCCCTCGTCGATATCTCCAACCCCGAACGCAGCCGCGTCCTCGGCTTCCTCCCCACCGCCTGGTACCCCACCAGTGTCCAAACCCTCCCCGATGGACGCCTCGCCGTACTCAATGGCAAAGGTCTCCGCTCCTTCCCCAACAATACCCCCGAAGAAAAGAAGACCTTTTCCTACGTCGCCAGCCTCCAAAAGGGCTCGCTCTCTCTCATCCCCCCCGTCACTCCCCCCCAGCTTCTCGCCTACTCCCAAACCGTCATCGCCAACACACCCTATAAAGACGAGCTCCTTGACCGCGTCGCCATCCCCTCCGGCAACCCCGTACCCTCCCAACCCGGGCAGCCCTCTCCCATCAAGCACGTCATCTACATCGTCAAGGAAAACCGCACCTACGATCAGGTCTTCGGCGGCCTCCCCAAAGGCAACGGTGATCCCTCCCTCCTCCTGTTCGGCGAAAAAGAGGGCCCCAATCACCATAAACTCGCCCGCGAGTTTGTTCTTTTCGATAACTTCTACGTCAACGGCGATGTCAGCGCCGACGGCCACATCTGGTCTTCCGGCGCCATCGCCCCCGACTATACCCAAAAGCTCTATCCCAACATCTACGCCGGACGCGGCGGTCCCTTCAGCCTCTACTTCGGCCGCCCCCCCGTCAATCACTCCGGGAAAGCCGCCCACCCGGCCGGCGGCTATCTTTGGGACGCCGCCTTCGAAAAAGGACTCTCCGTCCGGAACTACGGCTGGCTCGTCACCCTCATCCCCTCCGCCAAAGACGGCGAAAAGCAGTGGTCCGAAGCCGCCAGCGAACGCCTCGCCGCCGTCACCAATCCCTACTTCCGCGGCTTCGATACCAACTTCCCCGACGTCGACCGCATGAAATACTTCCTCCGCGATCTCGCCGAAGCCGAAAAAACCGGAAACTTCCCCGCCCTTACCGTCATGCGTCTCGGTAACGACCACACCTCCGGCTTCCGGGCCGGCGCCTATACCCCCGCCGCCAACTTCGCCGATAACGACCTCGCCCTCGGCCAACTCGTTGAAGCCGTCTCCAAATCAAAGTTCTGGAAAAATACCGCCATCTTCGTCCTCGAAGACGACGCCCAGTCCGGTCCCGATCACGTCGACTCCCACCGCAGCATAGCCTTCGTCATCTCCCCTTACACCCGCCGCCGCGGCCTCGTCGACTCCACCATGTACAACACCACCTCAATGCTCCGCACCATCGGCCTGATCCTCGGTACCCGTCCGCTCACTCACTACGACGCTGCCGCCACGCCCATGTGGAAGGCCTTCGAGCGCAAACCGGACCTACGGCCCTACCAGCTTGAGCCTCCCCGTGTCTCCCTCACCGAAAGGAACCCGGAGCAGAACAAACTCGCCGCCCGCTCCGCGAAACTCGATCTCTCGGAAGCGGATCGCATTGAGGACGAAGAGATGAATGACATTCTCTACCTCGGCATCCAGGGCCGCCCCGCCCCTTCCGCCCTCCGCAGCTGGTTCGGCCAATAATCCCCCGCTCCCCGTTCGAGCGGTGCCCGCCAAGTACAGCCGCGGCGCTGTCAATGAGAGAAAAGTAGCTGACACCGAACACTGTCGTTCTCGGAAACCGCATCTTGACGTGGGACCGCACGGATTCCGTAGCCTTTCTGGCTTTTGAGCGGGCGTCTTCGGACTTCACTCGCCCGATCAATTGCGGTTGGACAACCGCCCGGGCGGTCCGTTCCTGATCAGACGCCGCACTCTCAACCAGCCGGGAATAGCGGGTCCTGATTCGCGGAATTCGCTGGATGGCTCGTACGATCTCGCAGGAGTCTGCCGCAACTGCTTGGCCCATCTTCGTTTGAGTTACAGCGCGCGAATCTCGACGAAAGGCCCTCAGATAGGCGGCTAGTCATAGATTGTGTCCGAACGCGGCCGGAACGGTGTATGCGGCTGCAAAAACGACGCCCACAGGCAAAACGGTGCCCCCCGGTGCTCCCGCAAAACTCCACCGCCCGCTCTGCAAACCAGTCGTCCTGAAACAGCTCTCTCGGCAACCCCGACGCCTCGCCCGTCACCGACGCCAGGCTCCGCCAGCCCGACCCGGTGACTGGCTCATAATCCGCCGCAACTAAGAAGTCTCGAGCTACAGCCCCCTCTCCCAAGTCAATCAGTCCAACGTCGCCTCTCTCCAACTCGCCTGGGTCTGGGTCATGAACGACTGCGGCGCAAACCAGCCTGTACCAGCAACACCGTCCAGGCCCTCGACGGCCGCACCGGCAAACTCCTCTGGCAGGCCGACGTCGGCCCCGCCGGCCGCGGCTACACCAACTCCGCCGGCCCCCTCGTCGTCCACGGCAAGGTCATCCAAAGCCTCACCGGCTGCTCCTCCTATAAGCCCGAAGGCTGCTTCCTCAGCGCCTTTGACGCCGAAACCGGCCAGCTCGCCTGGAAGTTCTATACCATCGCCCGCGAAGGCACCCCCGGCGGCGATACCTGGGGCACCCTCCCCAATCTCCTCCGCGCCGGCGGCGACACCTGGATCACCGGCAGCTACGACCCCGAACTCGACACCGCCTACTGGGGCATCTCCCAGGCCAAACCCTGGCTCCGCGTCAGCCGCGGCGCCAAACCTGGCGACAAAGGCCTCTTCACCAACTCCACCGTCGCCCTCAACCCCGCCACCGGCCAACTCCGCTGGCACTTCCAGCACGTCCCCGGTGAAACCCTCGACCTCGACGAGGTCTTTGAACGCGTCCTCCTCAACCGCGGCTCCCAAAAGCTCCTGTTCACCATCGGCAAAGCCGGCGTCCTCTGGAAGCTCGACCGCGCCACCGGGAAGTTCCTCTCCCACAAAGAAACCGTCTTCCAAAACGTCTTCTCCCGCATCGACCCCCAGACCGGCGAACCCACCTACCGCCCCGACATTCTCGAACAGAAGATCGGCGAGTGGATCAAGGCCTGTCCCAGCACCCAGGGCGGCCACAACTGGCAGCCGATGAGCTACCACCCCGGCACCCACCAGCTCATTATTCCCCTGAGTCAAAGCTGCATGGACATGGCCGGCCGCCAGGTCGAGTTCAAAGAAGGTTCGGGCGGCGGCGCCGCCGACCGCCGCTTTTACGACATGCCCGGCACCAAGGGCAAAATGGGCAAGCTCGCCGCCTTCGACGTCGACACCATGCAGCAGCTCTGGTCCGTCGAACAGCGCGCCCCCTTCCTCACCGCCGTCCTCTCCACCGCCGGCGACCTCGCCTTCGCCGGCGACCTCGACCGCTACTTCCGCGCCTACGACGTCCGCACCGGCGCCGAACTCTGGAAAACCCGCCTCGGTACCTCCGTCCAGGGCCACCCCGTCTCCTTCTCCATCGACGGCGTGCAGTACATCGCCGTCACCACCGGCCTCGGCGGCGGCAGCCCCCGCGATGTTCCCCGCGTCGTCGCCCCCGAAATCCGCCACCCTGGCAACGGCAACGCGCTCTACGTCTTCCGCCTTCCGTCCCGCTAAACCAGGTCGATCTGAAAAACCCAACCCGCCGTTGGGCTATCCCGGTTCGGCCACCCCGGATGGATCCCCGCGTCACAACTGATCAGTTTCCCGTCCCATAGCGCCAGCCCGTGCGGGTCGCACGACGGATTCAAAAACTCCACCACCTCCACCACGCGCCCCGTCGCCAGCTCATACCGGACCAATGCTGGCCGAAAATCCTCATACCGCCGGCAGTCATTCCCCACAATCTGCCACAGCGCATCGCCCTCTACCGTAATGTCGTGGTACCGGCTCCTCTCCGGCGCCTGGTAGAAAGGGATGACGAACTCCGGCGTCCACGTCGCCGGATCTACCCGCACATTCGCCCGCAGCCGCAGCGCGGCAATCCACAGCTTCCCTTTGTCCCACTGCGCCCCGTGGCACCCGCCCCCGTTGTCAGCCGGCCCGAGCGGAATCTGCCGGTGGCTCATGAGCCGCGACTGCCGGTCCACCTCGAACACCCGTAGGGCGGGGCATTGGCGACCATCCAAAGGTGGTCATTGCCGAACGCCAACCCGCTCGTATTCCGCGAAGGAGTCGTCACCGTCTGCCGCACTTTGCCGTTCCAATCGACGAGCCAAGCCGCTTCGCTAAGCGACCGTGGCTCCGGCAACCCGTACGCCTGCGCCTGACTGCCCGACAACTTCTGCTCGGCGATCCAAAGCCCCTCGGCCGTAGCGGCCAGGCCATTCGGAAACCCGTCCGGAGCCCGAAACAGCTTGGTCGTCTTTGCCCGGCGCCGAGCCCCCTGCGCCCGAAGGGCAAAGGGAAGGGAAGCGCCCGCGCCAAGCGCACAGGCCGCGTAGGCGTGGCCCCAACGGGCAAGGAACTCGCCCCTCGTGTCGGGCCCCAGCGAGTCCGTTGTGCGCCGGTTCCCCCCAAGCGCACAGGCCGCGCAGGCCCGGCCCCAACTGGCGAGGTACTCGCCCATTCCGCCGGACCGGAGCGAGTCCGTTGTGCGCGTGTTCCTCAATTGCAACAAATCTCGTCTGGTCATGGCGCAGGGATTATATAGCAATCCCGGCTCCCCAGCTACCGTTCTTTGCTCTGCGTTCTTCGCTCCGCTGCCGCAAACACTTTTGAACCACCTCCGACCGCTGCCTCTTCTGCGCCGTGGGTCCGTCCAGAAGCCGCACCAGCCCCAAGGGCGATGCCGCCATGCGGGGTAATGGTCTCAGCGCACTTGGCTCGAACGCCCAATCACCCACCACTCCGTTAACCCGGCGGCCCCCCTCTGCAAACCCGGCCCGGCTGTTCTCCGGGACATCAATAGACGAACAACTCCCGGAGCGGCAAGCGGCGGGTCAACCGGGAACGGTCCCACCAAACAACGCGGTATCGCGCGCTGTTCCATGTGGGCCGGTTCCTCCCGCCTCTCGCCGCATGCGGAACTGTGCGTCCGCCGGGGAGCTACCCTGCGAGTTCACTTCCCCGCTTAGTAGCGCGACAGGATCTCTACCACCTGTCTCTCCTGCGCCGCCTTCCTGGCCGCACACAAATCAATCGACTCCAGTACCTGCGCCATCGTCCGCGGCCCCCCGCCGTACGCCTTCGCTCGCTCGCCAAATAGCGCCTCTGCCTCCGCCCGCTCCGGCGCGCTGCAGAATCGCGATGCCGTAAAAATCGCCATCGCACCCTTCGCCCCCGTGATATCTGCCGGAATCCGCTTCTCCACCTCCGCCAGATTCGCCTTCGTGAAGTCGAACGCCGCCCGCCGCTGCCCCGCGGAATCCATCCCCGCATACAGCAGACTCACCGCCTCGCGCGCGTCAAAGCCGCCCGTCAGAAACAGCTGCTGTGCCCGCGCTACCAGCCCCGGCTCCTCCACGCTCGCCAGCGCCGAAAGCATCGTCCGCCGATCCCGCGCATCCTTCGCCGCCCGCGCCGCCTCCAGGTAGCGGTCAAACAATACCCCGTCCCCCCGCCGCGCTGCCGCCGCCGACAGCACCGCATCCCGCATATCCTCCGGCAGCGACTTCCAGTCTCCCAAACTCGCCAGCGCCAGCTCCCGCGCCTTATCGAGAAGCTCCGGGTCGTCGCCCCGCACCGCCGCATAGGGCACCAGCGCCGCTCGCAGCAGCTTCGTATCGTCGCTGTCACCCGGCCGGTGCACCCATCCCAACTCCCGCGCGCGAGCCCCGAAAGCGCCCCGCACCAGCCGCGCCAGGTTCGGGCGCAGCTCGGGCGGCGTCAGCGATTGAAAGGTTCGCAACAGGCCCAACCCGCCCCCCACCACCTCTCTCTCCTTGGCGTCCTTGGCCTTCGCCACCAGCGCTAACGCGTCCGGCAGCGGCAGCAGTCCCGCGCTCGCCATCGCCGTCGCCTCCCCCAGCAGCCCCGTGCGCACCCGCAGCGGCAGCGTATCGTAGCCCGCCGCCATCAGCTTACCGAACCACTCGCCCCCGTAGCGCGTCCGGTAGTACCCGCTCATGTTCTCATTCCCCAGAATCCACTCCGGGCACCCCGTCGCGGCCAACTCCACCTCCTGCGGCTCACTCCCGGCCAGCATCGTACACTGCCGCCCCCCGCCCGCCCACTGCAGACA
The DNA here is from genome assembly GCA_026393985.1 of Acidobacteriota bacterium. Taxonomy (GTDB): domain Bacteria; phylum Acidobacteriota; class Terriglobia; order Bryobacterales; family Bryobacteraceae. The sequence continues at coordinate 28,101 of JAPKZB010000014.1, read as the reverse complement.
CACCGGGATCCGCCAGCTCTGATCCGCCTTCGCCTTCGAGCCCAGCGGCAGAAACCGCCTCTGCGCCAGCGTCGCCACCGGTTTCCTGCCCCTCTCGCACCGCAGCGACAGGCTTACCTCCGGCACGCCCCCCTGATCGAGAAACGTACTCGCCGTCGCCGTCACGTCCTTGCCCTTGGCCACCGCGGTCAGCGCCCCGAAAAAGTCCTCCGCCCGCGCGCTGCCGTAGGCGTGCTTGCGCATGTAGCGCCGCACGCCCGCGCGGAAGTCGCCTTCGCCAATCCACGTCTCAATCATCTGCACCACCGCCCCGCCCTTCAAATACGTGATCCCGTCAAAGGCGTTGGCGATGTCGTTGTTCGACTCCACCGGCTGCCGGATCCGGCGCGCGCTCGACAGCCCGTCCTGTCCCATGATCTGCAGTGTTTCGGTAACACTTTGTACATCCACGTTCCATTCCGGGTGCGCCTGTTGCGTGATCTTGGCCGCCATCCAGGTGGCGAACGATTCGTTCAGCCACAGGTCGTTCCACCACGGCATCGTCACCAGGTCACCAAACCACTGATGCGCCAGCTCATGCGCGCAGACTTCAAAATAGCTCCGCTTCCGCCCAATCGTATCGGCCTCCCGGCGGCCCAGCAGCAGCGTATCGGCGTAGGTCACCAGTCCCGGATTCTCCATCGCCCCGCCAAATAGCGGTACGGCAATCTGATCCAGCTTCCCGTACGGATACGGAATGTCGAAATACTCCTCGAGCGCCGCCAAAATCTTCGGCGTCACCTCCACCGCGTAGGCGGCCTCCGCCTTGCGCCCTTTGGGCACGATAATGCGCACCGGCGCCTTCGTGCGCCCGGCCAGCCCGGCGGGCACGATCTCAAACGGGCCCACCGCGAAAGCCAGCAGATAGGAGGGCAGCGGCTTGGTGGGAGCAAACTCGATGCGCTTCATGGCGCCGCCTTCGGTCGCTGTCTCCCGCACGGGCGCCGTGTTGGCAAAGGCTTCGTGCTCTTTCTTCACCTCGAGCGTCAACTGCCACGGCACCTTGTAGCGCGGCTCGTCGAAGCAGGGAAAGGCGCGGCGGGCGTCGATCGGTTCGAACTGCGTGTAGAGATAGGCCGTGCCTCCGTCCATGCCGCGGAAAACCCCGCTGCTGTTCTTGGTGTCGAGCCGGCTCCGGTAAGCAATCTCGATCTCCGCCGTCGTGCCCTTGGCCAGCGGACCGCCCGCGGGTACCAGTCCGAGCCAGTCCGTGTCGGCGGGCCGGATCACCTTCGCCGCCCGCTTGCCTCCAGCCGGGTTCTGGATGGTCGCCCTTTCGATGGTCATCTCTTTCGTCGCGTGCAGCCAGATCGTTGGCGCCGATTCGTCGGCGCGCACCGCAATCCGGATCGAGCCGCGAAACTCCTCCTCGGCGGGGATCAGACGCAGCGTGGCCTCGTAGCGAACGGGCGAAACCGCCCCGGGAATCCGCAACGCGGGCGGCTCCTGCCCCCACGCCCCCGGTACTGCCGTGCATAGTGCCGTGAGAAAGGCAACAACGAGCGCACAGGCCGCTTCGGCCCGGCCCCTTCTGCCGGGCCGAAGCGAGTCCGTTGTGCGCGTTCCAAAAAGAAAGGACAGTCGGGCTATCATGGTCACCTGTAGAAAGTCTACCCTGTCGATCAGGGAGACGGCTCTGATTTCCCCCGGTCAGCGCTATCGTAGTGCGGCTGGCCGGGGGAACCGCCCACCCGCCTCACACGAAGAGAATTCCTGGACCCGGCTAGATCTCCTCTCCTACCGGGCCAACAGCGGATCCGCGAGTATCGTCCCGAACGGAAGACTTGAGGCCGTCGTCTCCCCCAATCTTTCACGGCATCTCCCCCTCGACCGTAGCCGTCTCCATCTGGCGTCCGCCCGTAACCGGAGCGCGGCAATGCATAGCCTCCCCTTGTCCCACTGCGCCCCGTCGCATACGCCCCGGGACCGGCCGGATCAACCGGAATCTGCCGGGTCCCCCTGAACACCCTGTTGGGCCGCGCGTTGACGACCATCATGTTGGCGACCATCAAATCGAAAGGATGGTCATTGACAAACGCCAACTCGCCCGTATTCTGCGAGGGCGTCTGCACCGTCTGCCGCACCTTGCTGCTCCAATGGACAAACATGCCGCTTCACTCAGCGAACTCCGCTCCGCCAATCCATTGGCCCGCGCCTGGCTTCCCGACCGCTACTGTTCGGACATCCAAAACCCCTCGGCCGAGGCGGCCAATCCGTTCGGAAACCCCTCCAGGGTGCGAAACAGCTTCTTCGATTTCGCCCGGCACCAAGGCTCCTGCGGCCCAAGGGAAAAGGGGAGGGCCCCACCCGCCCCGCCCGCGCCCACCAAGCGCACAGGCCGCAGCGAGTCCGTTGTACGCGGTGCCTTAGAAGCTATCGGCAGAAAAGGAGAAGCCGGCCGCCCCGTAACGCCGATCCTCCATCCCAAGCCGTCCTCCCCATGCCGGATTGAGACACGGTTGATGGCGATGGCGCCTTCGCACCAACTCACTTTACCGGAGGCACTCGAACTGTGGCGAAAACGCGGGGAACGCCAATTAGGATGAGATTCCACCCAGGCCGAAAGTCCAAGCGGGCGGCGGGACTCGACTCCCCCTGTGCAAACTCCCTCCCCGGTAAGCGCAGTCAGTAACCTGTATCCACCCTCCACCCACGCGCCGATTCTTCTTACTCCCCGATAAAAAGGAACTTACTCCCGTACCCGGGTCCCGCCCCAAAATGAACCTCCTTTCCCATTCGACCACGCAAAAAAAGGCTCCAAGATTAAATCATTCGTACCGTTCAAGCGCCCGCTTCCCCCTCAAAGCGCCCGGCCTCACACGAACGTCAGAAACCAGATTTCAAGAAGGAACCCTTATGCTCTACCCGACCATCCGATTGCGTACCGCCGCTCTGGTACTCCTCTCCTCCGTTGTCCCCCTCTTCGCCCAACCCGGCAAGCTCGCCCCGGACCTCGCCAACCTCGATCCCAACGAGTCCATCGACGTCATCATCCAACTCGAAGAAACTTCCGCTGCGCGCCCCGGCGCCCCGCGCCCTGCGCGCCCCCTTGCTCTCGGCGGTGTCAACCTCGCCTCCCAACGTCCCGTCCGCGAACTCGGCCTGATCAACGGCCTCGCCGCCCGCGTCACCGGAGCCGCCCTCGCCTCCCTCGCGAAGGATCCCCGCGTCATATACATCTCCCCCGACCGCGAAATCTCCGCCAACCTCAACCACGCCATCCCCGCCGTTGGCGCCGATGCGGCCCAAAACTCAGGCTTCGATGGCCGCGGCATCGGTATCGCCATCATCGATAGCGGGATCAACCCCCATCTCGACCTGAATGATGATACCTGCATGAAGAGCCGGGTCGTCTTCCGCCAGAACTTCGCTCCGCCAGATGGCGCGACGCCAGGAATGAATGGGAACAATTCGAGCGGAGCACGTCCTACCCCCAATGACCCCTGGGGCCACGGCACCCATGTCGCCGGCATCGTGGCGGGTAACGGACGATGCACCGCCGAGAATAAGGGACAAGCCATCATCGAAAAGGTTCCCTCTCCGAAGGCCCGCTTTGTCGGCGTGGCCCCGAGGTCCCATCTCATCGACCTCCGCGTCCTCAACAACGTGGGCGCCGGCACGGACTCCGGTGCCATCCTGGCCATCGACCGGGCTATTCAACTTAGAACCCAGTTCAACATTCGCGTCATGAACCTCTCGCTGGGCCGCCGCGTCTATGAATCGTACACGAGGGACCCCCTCTGTCAAGCCGTCGAACGGGCTTAGCGGGCCGGCATCACGGTCGTCGTCGCTGCTGGGAACCTGGGCCGTGTCAACGTCGTGACGGACAGCAAAGGGAAAAAGTACTGGATCAACGGGTATGGCACCATCGGTTCACCCGGCATCGATCCCTACGTCATCACCGTCGGCGCCATGAACGATAAGCAGACTCCCGGACGCTCCGACGACGTAATGGCCTCCTTTAGCTCCAAAGGTCCCAGCGGAATTGACCGGTTCCTGAAGCCGGACCTCGTCGCGCCGGGCAACCGACTCTACTCCGCTATCAACTTTGCGACCCAAATGAGCGCACTTTTGCCGGACAACCGCACTTGGTACGGCGAAATCGGTTCGTCCATGGCCTTCGCGGCGCCCGGCAACTTCCTGCACCTCAGCGGTACCAGTATGGCCTCGCCCATGGTGGCCGGTGCCGCCGCCCTCCTCGCCCAGAAGTTGGGCCCAGCCCTCACGCCAGACAGCGCTAAGGCGAAACTGATGAAATCGGCCACGAAGACCTTCCCCGTCCTGAGCACATTCAACACCCAGACGGTTGTCTACGATGTCTTCACCGTCGGCGCCGGCTATCTTGACGTGCTTGCCGCTCTCAACAACGCCGATGTCGCCCCGGCGGGAAAGCCCGCCCTTTCTCCCGCCGCCCTCTACACCTGCAACTCCACTCAGGGCGGGACCAACGGCGGCATCGGCTGCGTAAAAATCACCCACGCCGCCAACTCTCTGTTCACCGGTATCTCCGGCGGTCCGTGGAGCAATCAAACCGTCTGGGGAAAGAACCTCATTCTGAGCGATGGTGCGATCTGGGGCTCGAACGCGGTCTGGAGCGATGCCACCACCAGCGGCTACAGCCTACTGTGGGGAGATAGTCTGCTCTGGGGAGACAGTCTGCTCTGGGGCGATAGCGTCCTCTGGGGTGACAACACTCAGTTGGGTCTACAGAGCGGCCAGCCTTCCAGCGTACTCCGCTTAGGCGACCAATAACCCACCACCCTGCTAACGAGGCGTGCCCCCTCGGCGAATGCGCAAAACGGAGCCGGCATCGGTTCCGTTTTGCCCGTCTCCATAAAAAGTTCCGGGAGAGATCTCCGGAACCCGGCAGGGTCATGCTGCCGGCAAGTTGCGGAAGCGCGCTCCGCCCAAGCGCACAGGCCGCGCAGGCCCGGCACCAACGGGCGAGGAACTCGCCCTTCCCGCCGGCCGCAGCGAGTCCGTTGTGCGCGTTCCTCAGAAGCTCCGCACCCGGGCGACCGGGACCAAAAGTGGAGGAACCTTTCGCGAGCCGGCGATGCGGTGAGAAGCTAGAGACGTTCGGACAGCGGAAGTAGGCCGAATACTCAGTGGTGCTGCATAGCCCGTTCAGAAGCGTGGTCCCAAGCTCCGTGCACCAAACAGTGGTTACGGCCGGAGTAACACCCCGGTTGATTCCGATCAGAAGAGTACTTTCCTTGCGCGGCTTGGCCAACTGTCCGAACACGAGGTCGCCATATGTCAAAGCAGAGTTCGTCCACGGCGGAAAATGGACGGCAGAAAGATGCACCGAAAGTCGCCGGGAGAAAGCGAAAGAAGACCCAGCTAGAGCCGCGCTTGTGTCAACCCGCCGCCGCGGGTTGCGACATCGGGGCGCGGGAGATCTTTGTCGCCGTGCCGCCCGATCGCGACGAGAATCCGGTACGCAAGAGCGGGACGTTCACGTGGGAACTGAACGCGATGGCGGAATGGATGGTAAGTTGCGGGATCAAGACGGTAGCGATGGAATCCACCGGCGTTTACTGGATTCCGGTCTACGACGTGTTCGAGAAACACGGCCTCCACGTGCAACTCGTCAATCCCCGGAACATGAAAAACGTGCCTGGCAAACGCACGGACTTTCATGAATGCCAGTGGATTCAGTATCTGCACTCGATGGGCTTGCTGGCGGGAGCCTTCCGCCCCGACGCCGATGTGCGAGCGGTGCGGACGCTGATGCGGCACCGCGCGGATCTGGTCGAAATGGCCAGCCAGCACGTGCAGCATCTACACAAGGCTCTGACGCAGAGGAACGTGCAGTTCCAGCACGTCATCTCCGACATCACCGGCCTCACCGGGCTGGCGATCCTGGACGCCATCATCGCTGGCGAGCGAGACCCGGCGGTGCTGGCCAAACTGCGCGATCCGCATGTAAAAGCCAGCGAGGAGACGATCCGGCAATCGCTCGAAGGCAACTGGTGTCCCGCGCAGATTCTCGTGCTGACGCAAAGGCTTTCGCTCTACCGCGGTTATCAGAAGCAGATCGAGGAATGCGACAAGTCGATCGAGAACCTATTGAACACCTTCACGCCGATGACCGATCCCGCTCAAAAGCCCATGCCGGCCGACCGCAAGCAGAAGCAGCGCAAGCGCAAAAAGAAGACCGGTGATCCCAACTTCAACCTGCGCGAGGAGGCCTACAAACTGTTTGGGGTCGATCTTACTCAGATTCCGGGCCTCATGACGTTGGTCTTTCCTTTGTTCAGCGAAGTCGGACGCGACATGTCCCGGTGGCCCAGCTCGGCGCATTTTGTTTCCTGGCTGGGCCTTTGTCCGGACAACGACATCAGCGGCGGCAAGGTGCTATGGCGAGGGAATCGACGCGTGAAGAATCGAGCGGGCACCCTATTTCGTCTCGCGGCTCATTCGTTGCATCGCGACACGACCCCGATGGGCGCGTATCTGCGTCGCATGAAAGCCAAGCTAGGTCCGTCTGCGGCCACCACCGCGACCGCCCACAAGATCGCAGTCATTTTCTACACCATGTTGAAGAACCAAGTTGAGTACAACGCGACTCTCTGGGCCGAGCGGGATCTCCTGCGCGAAAAACGCATCGAGGCCAACCTACACAAACAGGCCGCCCGGCGGGGCTACAAACTGGTGCCATTGGGGGAAGCCGCGTAACTCATTGATTCTACAGCCTCGGAGACGCGGTTCCTCAGAAGCGCACAGGCCGCGGAGGCCCGGCACCAAAGGGCGAGGAACGCGCCCTTCCCGCCGGCCGCAGCGAGTCCGTTGTGCGCGTTCCTCAGAAGCGCACAGGCCGCGCAGGCCCGCCACCAAAGGGCGAGGAACGCGCCCATCCTGCCGGGCCGAAGCGAGTCCGTTGTGCGCGTTCCTCAGAAGAGGGAAAGCACCGCAGGCAAGCGTGACCGGGCTCCCTTCCCACGGCACCTCCTCCACCCCCCGCCCCGTCGCCAACGCATACCGCGGCTGCGCTGGCCGAAACTCCTCGTAAAACCCAGCAGGCACTGCCGCGTATCCCCTCGACCGCAATAGCGTGGCATCGGCGCCGCTCCGGCAACGCCCTCGGCCAGCGCTCCGCGACACCTGCGACCCGCCCACCCGGTTCCAACCCAGCCCTGGTCCAAAGTTCACAGGTCCAAAGTTCACATGAAGAATCGTTCCAGCCGCAATGATAAGCTACCTCTCATGTCGACCGCCCGCCGCGCCCCGCTCGCTCTTCTCCTCCTCACCTCTCTCGCCGCGCAACAGCGTCCACCCCAGCCGCCTCCCCCTGTCTCTCCCATAATCACTGCGGACCGCAAACTCACCTTCCGCCTCCTGGCCCCCAACGCTACCCCCAACGCTACCCCCAACGCTACCGAAGTGCGCCTCGTCGGCGGCGACATCCCCGACAACGCCAAGGGCGCCCCCATGACCAAAGGCGAAAACGGCCTCTGGGAAGTCACCCTCGGACCCGTCCCGCCCGGCGCCTACCGCTACCACTTCAACGTCGGCGGCCTCGCCGTCATCGACCCCCGCAACCCCGCCACCAGCGAGTCCAACAACAACACCTGGAGCCTCGCCGTCGTCCCCGGCTCCGCTGCCTTCGACACCCGCCAGGTTCCCCACGGTGCGGTCGCCTCGGTGAACTACTACTCCTCCACGCTTGGCCGCTTCCGCCGCATGCACATCTATACGCCCCCCGGCTACGAGGCCGGCAAGGGCAGCTATCCCGTCTTCTATCTCCTCCACGGCGCCTCCGATAGCGACGCCTCCTGGTCCACCGTCGGTCGCGCGGGCATCATCCTCGACAACCTGATCGCCGACCGCAAGGCCAAGCCCATGATCCTCGTGATGCCAGCCGGCCACACCACCCCCGGCGGCTTCCGCGTGCCCGGTGAGCGGGACGAGTTCGCCAACGACTTTTTGAAGGACATCATGCCCTACGTCGACTCCCACTACCGCGTCCGGAAGGGTCGGGCATCCCGCGCCATTGCCGGCCTCTCAATGGGCGGCAACCAGACGCTGGTCATCGCCCTGCCGCACCTCGATCAGTTCGCCTACCTCGGTGTCTTCAGCTCCGGGCTCATCGGTCAGTTCGGCGCGACGCGCCCCGGCGCCCCCCTGCCGCCCCCGGGCCCGTCCTGGGAGTCGCAGAACCTCGCCTCGCTCGATAACGCCGCCTGGAAGAAAGGGTTGCGGCTCGTCTGGTTCGGCATCGGCAAGGACGACTTCCTGCTCAAGACGGCCCAGGGCACCGTGGACATGTTGAAGAAACACCGCTTCGACGTGGTCTACAAGGAGACCGCTGGCGGTCACACCTGGCTCAACTGGCGCGACTACCTCGCCGAGTTCGCGCCCCAGCTCTTTCAATAACGGCAACCCGCCACGCGGATGGCTCGGCGGCACCGGCTCCTCCTCTAAATTGCCAAAATGTTCTTTGACCGATGCCTACCCTCTGGCAAACCGGTAGGAAAACGAATCCTGGCGCTGGCGGCTTTTCTTGGTGGATTCGGCCTGCCCCTTCACGCGGGAAGCTACTTCTGTAACGGCCGCGAGGTACCCTCCACGGTTCGTACCTGTCCGGATGGCACGATCCCCCGATTTGTCGCCGAAGTGACCAAGCGACCGGAGCCGCCGCCCTGCGAGCACAAGTCGGTCTTCGGGCGAGAGTGGCGTCTATTTATCGGTGGTGCCAGCTACGTAACGGAAAACACCGCGCAGGGCACCCGCACCCTGCACGTGGGCGCGGGTACGGGAAATCTGCCGCTCACGGTCACCATCTCCCTGGACGGCGCCTATTTCTGGAAAGCCTATGGCAAGACCATTCGCGGGCAGTGGAAGCCCGGCAAAGAGGACTACCCCGTCGTCCTGCAAAACGGTTACGAAGGCAAGAACTGGTTCGCTACCATCCATCGGTGCCAACTCCTGTTGTGGGACGGCAAGACGCTCGCCGGTCAATTTAGCGGCCGTTGACGCTCCCTGCCGTCCTTCCAGTCCTCATCGAGCTCAACTCCGCCTGCCACCGCGATCGGCATCAGGCGCGGCTCCTCCGTTTCCTCAATTTGCCGAACACAACTGGAATGCGCGGTCCGCCCCGGGGCGGCTTGTTCCGGCTCATCGCCCGCAATCCGGTCGCCCCCGCCTTCTGCCCCGGCAAGGCCACCGATCACCTTCGGCGGTCTCATTGTCTTTGCTGCGCCATGCAAAAAAACGCCCTCCCGCTGACGGGAGGGCGCGGTGCGGTTAGCCGGCCGATGCATTAAAACACGAACTTCGCGCCGAGTTGGATAACGCGCGTGGTGGTGCCACGGACGCCGCCGCCAATCGTGCCGAAGGTCTGGGATCCGATGTTTAGATCCACCCTGCAGTGAGCGCCATCGCACGCAGCACCTTGGGCCAACAGCCTCAGACTCCTGCGTAGCAGTGCCCAACCAGGAACGGGTTGCAGGTCCAAAGAGAAGGCCAAGAGGTGTGAATCAGTGCGCCTGCCGGCCCGTTTGCACGAATCAACCAGCAAGTCTACGATCCCCCGCGGCGTCTCCACCTGTGGCGAGACAATTGCACTCATCGCAGCAGCCTGTTGTCTGCGAGCGAATGGTGAAACTGCTGGACGGTGGTCGATACCGCTAACGGGCAACCGAGAGAAGAAAAGGGACCTCTTTTCGGAATTGCAAACGCCAGCCAACGGCTACTCCTAATGCTGGCTTGTCATCGACTGTTATGAGGTCCAAAAAATCCAGACTAATTCTTGGCTTCTACCGTAGCGAAGAGCATGCCGAAGAAGCACTTCGGGAGGCGAGGAAGAATGGTGTCCGGCGATCTGCCGCCGCTCATTGCGCCGGGCCGGGACGTCTGACCTTCTCCCATGCCGGACTGGGGCCTTTCCATCGTGCGGTATTCGGATTCGTTATCGCACTGCTTTCTGTCGGTGTGACCGGGGCCTTGGGTTGGAAGCCTTGGGCTCTAACTCTATCGGCGCTGGGCGGTTTTCTGATCACTTGGTTCGGCACCATTTGGCTGGGCTTCGGGATTGCGCGGACCGTTCTCGCCAATTACGGGCGTTTCCTGTTCCCCGGGGAAAGTCTGGTGGCCGTGCAGGCTCCCGAGGAAAGCGCGGCCGATGTCATTGCGCTATGGCACCAGATATCCCATGTCGCCGTCTTCGCCATTCGTCCCGGGCTTCGATTTACAAAACCGGCCGGCACCGCCACGTTGCTCGAGCCGGTCCCGCTTGCCAAGCTCCCCGAGTGTGCGCTGCATCTCGCCTCTTCGCACGAAGTCGACAGCTCATCCCGGCCCCCTCAGCTCCTTCCGATGATCCGGGAGTGTGAGCGTGCTCTGGAACTTGCCCGGGCGGATCTGGCGGAGGCCGCGCGCTTGGACTACGGCGTCACCCATGCGGCCGACTGGCTGCTGGACAATGCCTATCGGATTCGTTCGCATATCGCTGACATCCGCCACGATCTGCCGGCCAACCACAACAAGATTCTTCCCGCGCTCACGGACACGAGCCGTCCGGTCCGGTTCCGCGTCTATCATCTGGCCGTCGAATTGATCGAACTCACCGGCCACCGGCCCACCGCCGAGGGAATCGTTAGCTTTCTCGACGCCTACCAGATTACGACCCCCTTGACCATCGCCGAGCTCTGGGTCTTCCCCTTGATGTTACGGTTAGTCCTCCTCGAAAAGCTTCGATGCCTCTCGGACCGGACCAGCCTGCGCCAACACCAGAAAGAGCTCGCCGATTTCTGGTCTAACCGCCTACTGAACGCGGCCGAACGTGGCTCGGGACAATTTGAACGAATCGTGTTTGAACTCGATCGCGATGGGGAGGGTCTCACCTCCCATTTCATTGCGCGCTTCGGGGAACAGCTTCACAAGGAAGAGTCGCTGCTGGGGCCGATTCAAAAGTGGATTGAGGCCAGAACGGGCCAACCCCTGGCCGATATCGTTCGCAGCGAACATGCCGAAGAAGCAAACGACCTGATGCTGATCTCCGATGCGATTGGAAGCTTGCGGCTGTTGTCCGAGCTGCAATATCCGAAGATCGTGGAGGCAGTGAGCCGGATGGAGGCAATTCTACGCAGCGATCCCTCCGGCATCCACGCTCGCAGCAACTTCGCCACAAGGGACCGTTGCCGCCGGGCAGTCGAAGAAGTGGCTCGCCAATCGAATACCTCCGAACTCGCCGTGGCCCGGCAGGTTGTCGATGTCGCTGGTCAAGCTTTGCCCGGAAGCATCCCGAGCAGCGTCGCGTATCACCTGCTCGATAACGGCAGGCCGGAACTCGAGCGCCAACTCCGGTGCCGCGTTCCCTTTCGCGAGCGGCGCTTGCGCTTCATCTATCGGCACCCGGCGATCCTTTATCTCGGGGGGCTCGGACTCGTAAGCTTTGCAATTACTGCCGTGTTCCTGTCGGTGGCCCACTCGGCCGGGCTTACAACCCCAATGCTCGCCGCTCTCGGAATTCTGGCTCTGATTCCGGCCAGCGAGCTCGCCACCTTCCTCGTACAAACCCGGGTGACATGGAAAATGCCGCCCCGGGTGCTGCCGAAGATGTCGTTTGAGAACGGAATACCGGACGACTGCCGGACGCTCGTCGTTGTCCCGATGATGCTGCTGACCCCGGACTCGATCCGCAATGAGATCGACAAGCTGGAGGTCAGATGCCTCGCCAACCCGGGGGCCAACCTCAGCTTCTCCCTGCTCTCGGACTACACCGACGCCGAGGAACCTGAGATGCCGGAAGATGACGGACTCCTGGGGTTGGCCGTCAAGGGGATCGAACAACTGAATGCCCGTCACTCCGGCAGCCGATTCATTCTGTTTCACCGTGTTCGCACCTGGTGCGAAACCGAACGCCGGTGGATTGGCTGGGAACGGAAACGCGGCAAGCTGGAGGAACTGAATGCGTTCTTAAGTGGAGATGCCAGCGGGATTCTGGTGGCCTCCGGGAAGGTGGCCGAGGGTATTCGCTACGTCATCACCCTGGACGCGGATACCCAGCTTCCGCATGGCAGCGCCATGAAGCTGATCGAAACGATTGCCCATCCCCTGAATCGCGTCGAACTCACCGCAGACCAACGCAACCGCGCCCGCGGCTATACCGTCATTCAGCCGCGCGTCAGCATTACGCTGCCCTCCGCCACGGCCACGCGTTTTTCGCGCCTATTCAGCGATGCACGGGGAAGCGACCCCTACTGTCAGGCCGTGTCCGACGTGTATCAGGATCTGTTCGGCGAGGCAATCTATCATGGCAAAGCGATCTACGATGTTCGCGCCTTCCACCAGATCCTTCACCGCCGCTTTCCCGAACAGCGACTGCTCAGTCATGATCTGATTGAAGGTGCTTACGTGGGTGTCGGTCTGGCCAGCGACATCGAACTCTTTGAGCAGTTCCCCTACGACTATACGAGCTACAGCAAGCGGCAACACCGTTGGATACGGGGTGACTGGCAGATAGCCGCGTGGATCTTTTCGGCCGTTCCCGGTGCCGAAGCTTCCACCCGAACGACCAACCCCCTAACCGTCATAAATCGCTGGAAAATCCTCGACAACCTGCGCCGCAGCCTCTTGCCAGTCGCCGCTTTGCTGCTGCTGCTCTGCAGTTGGGGGTTTCATGCCGCTCCGGCGGCAGCCAGCGCACTCGTGGCTGCCGTTCTCACCGTTCCCCTCCTGGTGCAATTGGGGAACCGCCTGGTGCAACGCCTGCAGGGTGACCAACGTGCATGGCGCGAGGCCAACAGCGACCTCAATCGCGCTGTCGTCATGGGCACTTTCCTTCCTCATCAGGCATACCTGGCCACCGACGCTGCTTTCCGCGCCTGTTACCGGCTCTGCGGCAGCAAGCGCCACTTGCTCGAGTGGCAGACCGCCGAGATGACCATCCTGGCAACCGCGGCGCATCTGGACGCCTTCCGCGCCCAATTCTTCATCATCTCGGGCGTTGCAGCGTTGGTCCTGGCTGCATTGACTGTCCGGGGCATCCCCTTGACTGCGGCTTGCGCTCCGTTTCTCCTGCTCTGGGTCGCGGCCCCGGCGGTTCTGTATTGGATCGGTTCCCAGCGCCGAGCCCTGAAGCAGTTGGAGCAGGTCGGCTTGGAGGAGCAACAGTATTTGCGGCGAGTGGCCCGGGAAACCTGGCGCTTCTTTGACGACCTGGTCGGTCCGGACCACAATTGGCTGCCTCCGGATAACTCACAAGAGGCCTTGCGCATTGAAGTGGCAGAGCGGACTTCGCCTACTAACATTGGGATGTGGCTGATGTCTGCCGTGTCGGCTCGGGACCTCGGATTCATCACCCCGGTCCGGATGATTGAACGTTGTCTGGCAACGGCGGAAACCCTCGAGAAGTTGGAGCGCTGCGAAGGCCATATTCTCAATTGGTACAACACCAAAACGCTGGAGCCATTGGCTCCGAGGTATGTTTCCACCGCCGACAGCGGAAACTTGATTGCAAGCCTATGGGTACTCGCCCAGGCCGCTCAGGAAATCGAGGCGCAGCCCCAACTGGCCGCCTCCGCGCTGCAGGGCTTGGCGGATACCCTGGCCGTGATGATGCGGCGCTTCCCCGCCGAGAGCGCGACCAGCGTCCTTCTGGTCACCTTACAGGGGCTCTTTCAGGACAAATCGTCGGGCTTCGAAATCGTGGAGCGAATTCGGTTGGCCGCCGAACCCGCCCGCAAGTTGACAGAGTCCTTGAAGTGGGATGTCGCCACTACCGGCGAACCCGCTTATTGGTTTAACAAGCTGGAAAACCAGATTGAGGATTGGGTCGATTATTTCGATCACTACCTGTCGTGGGCCAGCGTGCTGTTCGCTCCTCCGGATGCCTTTCTGAAGCCACTGGGAGAGGCGGCCATATCGGCCCGTCGCAATTTGCGGCTGAACCTGCCCCTTTGGAGCCAGGTCGCGAGTGGCCAGGTCGATTCCCTCGGCGATATCTTGCGCGACCGCAGTTCCGAACCAGCACTCCCCTTGAAGCTGTCCGCGTGGATCCTGGAATTGCGCGTGGAATTTGCCAAGGCGCAGGCGGCCTCGCAAGCTTTCATCGAGGCCGCCAGAGGCTTGCGCGCGGCGAGCCAGGCTATGGCTGACAGCATGAACATGCAGTTTTTGTATGATGCCGAGCGTAGTCTTCTTTCGATCGGCTACCAGGTCGGTGGACCCATCGCCTTCGGCGCCCATTACGACCTGCTGGCTAGCGAATCTCGATTAAGTAGTTTCGTATCCATTGCAAAAGGCGATGTGCCAACAGACCACTGGTTGGCGTTGGGTCGTCCGTATACCTCGTTGAGGGGTCAGGTGTTGCTGTCCTGGAGCGGCACGATGTTTGAGTACCTGATGCCGAGCCTGTTTACGCTGAGCTTTCGCAACTCTCTGCTCGATAACGCCTGCGAAGCTGCCGTCAAACGACAGATCGAATATGCCGACGAACGCGATGTGCCATGGGGTATCTCGGAGTCTGCCTACAGCGCGATCGATACGCATCAGATCTATCAGTATCGAGCCTTCGGAGTTCCCTCGCTCGGGTTACAGCGCGGGCTGGAAGAGGATCTGGTCGTCGCACCCTACGCCACCGCACTCGCCCTGATGGTGGATCCGGCTGCCGCCATTAAGAACCTCAAGCGCCTCGAAAAGCTCGGCATGTATGGGCGAATGGCGTTTTATGAATCGCTTGACTTCACGCGTCAGCAGGAACGCGATGGCGGAAAAGGCGTTATCGTCTACTGCTACATGGCTCATCACCAGGGCATGAGCCTGATGGCGATCAATAACCTCCTGAATCGTGGCATCATGCGGCAACGATTTCATGCGGATCGCCGCATCAAGGCCGTCGAGCCGCTGCTGTTCGAGCGCATTCCCCCTCACCTCTCCATGCTGGTGCACCGCCCGTCGGATCATGTGGCCATCAGGCCGGTGTCCCAGCCCTCCGCCCCTTCCTACCAGTTGCTCGATGAAGACACGCCCATCCCCCGCGCGCACTTGCTCGGCAATGGCGAGTACTCCCTCATGATCACGAATTCCGGGGCGGGCTACAGCAGATGGGGAGATATTGAACTCACACGGTGGCGTTCCGATTCGACCCGCGATAACTGGGGCATGTTTTTCTACTTGCGCGAACAAGCCAGCGGCACGCTATGGTCGGCTACCCATCAGCCCCTAAACAGCAAAGATCCCCGCTATATGGCCATCTTCAACCCGGATCGTGCCGAATTTCGCCGCCGAAATCTGGGTGTTGAATCCCATGTGGAAGTCACCGTGTCCCCGGATGACGCTGCCGAAATTCGGCGCATCACGTTAGTCAATCACGGGTCGCGCCCACGGAAACTGGAGTTGACCTCTGCCGTTGAATTGAGCCTGGCCCCGCACGATGTGGACCGCGCTCACCCAGCCTTCAATAAACTGTTCATCCAGACCGAAGCACTGCCCGAGTTGCAGGCCTTACTGGCATGGCGGCGGCTGCGCGCTCCAGACGACAAGCCCGTCTGGGTGGCGCAATTGGTGACAGAAAACCCCGCTTCCGAACAGCCCTTTGAGTTCGAGACAAACCGGCGGAATGCTCTCGGACGGGGACGGACATGGCGCGATCCCGCCATGACTATGAATCAAACACAAGGTTATGTGCTTGACCCTGTATTCATGATTCGGCGGCGCTTCTCCATTGAGCCCAGGCAGCAGAGGCAAGTCAACTTCGTCACTATCGCGGCGGGGACCCGCGAAGACCTCCTCCGCCTCATTGCCAAGTACCGGGACCCCGACGTGTGCCATCGTACCTTCGAGTTGTCCTGGTCCCACGCCCAATTGCAGTATCGGTACCTCGGCATTCAGAGCGACGCGGCGTTTCGGTTTGCTGAACTGGCCAGCCATCTGCTCTATCCCAATATCGCCCTGCGCGCACCGGCGGAGCGGCTGCGGAGGAACCTGCTCGGGCAAACCAGGCTGTGGGCTTATGGAATCTCGGGTGATCTCCCCCTCGTCGTCGTGGCCGCCGCCGATTCGCAAGGCTTGGACCTGGTGCGCGAAGTACTGCTGGCTCACACTTACTGGCGGTTGCAGGGCTTCAAGGCCGATCTCGTCGTCTTCAATCGCGAACCGGCAAGCTACGATCAACCCCTGCACCAACAGCTGCTCCGCTTGGTCGAGGCGCACTCTCTGCTTACCGGTGTCGATCGTCCTGGTGGGGTTTTCGTGCGGAATGTCGATCAGATTCCCGAAGAGGACCTCAATCTCGTTCTGTGTGTTGCCCAGGCAACGCTCGGGATCGTTCGCGGCCCGCTCAATCGCCAGCTTGCCATTCCTTCTGAAGGAGCCCTCTACCCCCCGCTGCTGCCACTCCGGCAAATCGAGGAGCAGCCGTCCGCTTCGCTGCCCTTCCTCAATTTGCCGTACTTTAACGGGCTCGGCGGCTTCACGCCGGATGGCCGGGAGTATGCCATCTACCTCCCGGCGAAAGCCGCAACCCCTCTGCCCTGGATTAACGTCCTCGCCAATCCCTCGTTTGGAGCCATCGTCAGCGAATCGGGTACAGGCGCCTGTTGGTACGGCAATAGTCAGTCAAACCGCCTAACTCCCTGGCACAACGATCCAGTCTCCGATACTTCCAGTGAGGCGATCTATATTCGCGATGAAGACAGCGGCGTCTTTTGGAGTCCCACTCCATCTCCCGTGCGCGAACTGGACGCTTATCGCGTCAGGCACGGGCAGGGCTACACGGAATTCGAGCACAACAGCCATGCGCTCGAGCAGACTCTGCTGACCTTTGTGCCGGTACAAAAAGAACTGGCTGATCCGATTCGTATACAGCGCCTCTGCATCCGGAACAAATCGCGCGGGCGCCGCCGGATTTCGGTCACCTCCTACGCAGAGCTTGTGCTGGGCACCGATCGGGAGGCCACCCAAATGCACATCATCTCCTCCTGGGATGACAGCGCCAAGGCCCTCTTCGCACGCAATTCGTATCATCCCGACTATGGCGGCCGAGTTACGTTTGCGGCCATGTCCCCCGAGACCATCTCGTATACCGGAGACCGCACAGAATTCCTTGGCCGAAGCGGGTCAACCGGCGCGCCGGCCGCCATGCGAAGGGTCAGCCTTTCCAAACGCACCGGTCCCGGGCTCGACCCTTGCGCAGCGCTGCAAACCAAATTCGATCTCGGCCCGGGTGAAGAGCGGTCCGTCATTCTCGTCTTGGGGCAAGCCAGCGATGCAAGCCACGCACGGAAGTTGCTGGAGCGCTATCGCGATGCCGGCAACGTGCAGCAGGCAATCGAGCAAACTCGGGAATGGTGGGATGCCCTGCTGGGAACCGTTCAGGTCGAGACTCCGGTGCTTTCCGTCAACTTCCTGATGAATCGCTGGCTGCTCTATCAATCCTTGAGCTGCCGTATCTGGGGCCGTTCGGCGCTGTATCAGTCGAGCGGAGCCTACGGCTTCCGGGATCAATTGCAGGATGCCCTGGCCATGGTCTACTCTTCGCCGCAGACCACGCGCGAAATGATTCTGCGGGCCGCTTCGCGGCAGTTCGCCGAGGGAGACGTACAGCATTGGTGGCATCAGCCATCCGGAGCCGGCATTCGTAGCCGCTGTTCGGACGATCTGCTCTGGCTTCCTTACTCGGTCTGCCACTACGTAGCCGTAACCGGTGACGCGGCGGTTCTGGACGCCACGACAACCTTCCTTGAGGCGCCGCTATTGAAGGAAGTGGAGCACGAGGCCTATATTCGGCCAGTCGAATCGCTCGAAGAAGCCACCATCTTTGAGCACTGCCGGCGTGCGATCGACAAAGCGGTCACTCACGGCCCGCATGGACTGCCCCTGATCGGCACCGGCGACTGGAACGATGGAATGAGTACCGTCGGCGATCAAGGCAAGGGGGAAAGCGTTTGGCTGGCGTGGTTCCTGGTGGACGTCTTGAACAAGTTCGCCTTGCTCTGTGACGAGCGGCGCGAAATCGAGTTAGCCGATCAGTATCGCGAGCGGGCCCGCACCCTGACCGCAACCGTCGAAGCCACCAGCTGGGATGGCGAATGGTATCGGCGCGGGTATTTTGACGATGGAACGCCTTTAGGTTCCCAAACCAGCGTAGAAGACCAAATCGATTCCATCGCGCAGTCCTGGTCCGTCATTAGTGGCGCCGGCGACCGTGACCGCTCCGTGCGGGCCATGCGCTCGGTAGAGGAACATCTGGTTCGGGAAAAGGAGAAGCTCGTGCTCCTGCTCACTCCGCCCTTCGACCACTCTCGCCCCCACCCGGGCTACATCATGGGCTATCCGCCCGGTGTGCGAGAGAACGGGGGGCAATACACGCATGCGGCTTTGTGGGTAGCCATGGCCTTTGCACGGTTGGGTGACGGTACCCGTGCGGTGGAACTCCTCGAGATGCTGAATCCCATCGAACATGCGCGAACCCCGCAGGATTGCGCGGTGTATCAGGTCGAGCCGTACGTGGTCGCCGCGGATGTTTACTCGTTGGAGGGCCAGACCGGTCGCGGGGGGTGGACCTGGTACACCGGCTCCGCGGGATGGATGTATCGTGTGTGGTTGGAGGAGGTGCTCGGATTCAAACTGCGACACGACCGCCTGATCATTCAGCCGGTCATACCCGACGACTGGCCCGGCTTTACTCTAACGTTTCGCTACGGCCGCACGGTGTATCGCATTGAGGTGACCAACGGTGGCGAGCGTTCTGAGCAGGCCATCCAGTTGAAGGATGACGGGGGCACGCATGCGATTCGGGTGAATGCGGGGCCGCGCCGCGCCCCGCCGCGAGTGCGTTCTTCTAGCGAGTTTTCAGGCGATGAGGCTCCCTCCGCCAACCGCGAGCCGGGAATCGAGACACCGGAGCACGCTGCATGAGAGTGGCAACCCTGGCGGGACTCATCCTGTCCGGGTGTCTCATGAGCCCCGGGCAGACGGGGCCTGAACCGCGCAAATTTTTTCACGAGAAGCTGGGCTTAAGCGATGCCCAGATCGACAGGATTGCTCGCGGCCAGGTCATCGTAAAGATGCTTCCCTCCCGGACGCCTGCCGAGATATTCGTCTTTGGCGCCGTGTTTGTAAACGCCGATCCGGACCAGTACGTCAAGTTCGCCTTCGACATGAGCCGGCTGCGGCGGCTCCCCGGCTATCTGGGCGTCGGCCGGTTTAGTGACCCGCCCTTGCTCTCGGACCTCGCCGGCTTCACTCTGGAACCCGGAGACATCAGGGACCTGAAAAACTGCAAGCCCGGTAGCTGTACCGTTCAGTTACCGTCGGCAGCAATGCGGGAGATTCAAACTGCGCTCGATTGGTCGCGGCCCGGCGCCGCCGCGCAGGTGAACGCCCGGGTACGAAACATGGCGCTCGATATCCTGCAGCGATATCAGAAAGAGGGAAATAGCGTTCTGGGAATCTATCGGGATTCGCGCCGGCCCTTTGATGTCGAAGCCCAGCTGCGGTCGCTGCTGGGCCGGGCGGAGGCGCTACCGGTCTACCTTCCCGAACTGAACCACTATCTGCTCGCCTACCCGAACGCAGTCGTCGCGAACCTCGAGTCGCTGCTTTATTGGGAGCGGGTCGATTTCGGTTTGAAGCCGACGCTCCGCCTCAATCATGGGATGAGTTACCGGACGGTCGGTCCGCATGGCACCGCACACGTAATCGCGATGAAACAGCTATGTGCAAGCCACTACTTTCAGCTCGCGCTCGATCTCACTGTTTGCGTCTCCGGCAGCAGTCGCGCTGGTAAGCCGGGCTTCTATCTCATCACCTTGAAGGGTTCTACCCAGGAAGGACTCACCGGGTTCCCCGGCTCGGCGCGGAGGAAGACCGCGGCAAGCAAGCCCCTTTCCGCCCAGGAGAAGGCCTTGCTCAGCATCAAGAAGACATTGGAGGAGAAGCGGTGATACAGCATCGAGGATCCCTCGTCTTTCTGGCCGCCGCGCTGGTTGTACTTCTGCCCTTCTTGTGGCAGGTGGCTTGGCCGTTTCTGCACTCGTTCATCCTCGCAGCGGTGCTCTCTATCGTGATCTACCCTGTCAAAGAATGGCTCAGCCTCAGAATCAGTCGGCCGGGACTGGCCACGTTGATCACCACTCTCGGGACTGTGCTTATCGTGGGATCCATCCTGCTTGTTGTGGGCTTGACCATCACAAACGAATTGACGGCTGCTTACAGCGCGCTTAGCCAACGCTCCTTGGAAGAAGGCGGTTGGCCTGCTCTGGTGTCGCACACTGCTGATCGGGCCATCGAAGCAATATCTACCCATCTGCCCGTTAACCATCTGTCGAATAACGTGTATTTCAACCGTGTATTTCAACAAGATGCGATCCGCGCGGAACTCATCGATCGGATGAAGGATGCCAGCGGCTATCTGCTCGCCAATATTGGCGCGGCGGTGGGCGGGGTGACCAACCTACTGATCACGGCGCTGCTCGTTACGATCTTCCTGCATTTCCTGCTTCGATATGGGAGACAGTGGATCGACCAACTATCCGTTCTGACTCCAATTGATGCTCACACCACCGCGAGCCTCGTTCGAACCGTACACGACTCTGTCCTGGCGAATGTGATTGGCCTGTTTGCGACCGCCTTGGCCCAAGGGCTTCTTCTCGGTCTGGGCTTTTGGTTTATCGGCCTCCGGTCTCCCTGGCTCTGGGGCGCGGTCGGAGGGTTGGCCTCGATCATTCCAATAGTCGGGGCTCCGATAGTCTGGCTGCCCGTGGTGGTTGGCTTTGCTCTGGGAGGCACGTACGGGAAGGCACTGGGGTTGGGCCTCTGGGGCTCTTTGGTAGTGGGTTCCGTCGACAACCTGCTGCGGCCTTTTGTGGTGGGCACCCGCGACAAGCACCACCCCATGCTTATCGCGCTCGCGGCAGTTGGCGGCACCTACGCCTTTGGCCCGCTCGGCATCCTATTGGGCCCGCTACTCGTTTCTCTCTCCGCCGCTCTTCTGAAGGAGATTCAAGCGCTGGTTTCCTTCGCGGAAATCGCGGCATCATACGGGGAACACGAAGACAGCTTGGAGAATTGACGGCATCGCCCTTCCTCGGGGGTCACCGCAAAACCCGCCATTGAAGAGCACTTCGAAACCGGCCAATAGACAGTTAAGCCAAGGTGACGGCGTGCTGGTTCTGGTGCAGTTGCAGGATGTCATCGACTCGCCCGAGGTGAGCGAGGACGCCGATGGCCGGTTTACCGTTCTTGCGATAGGACTCGACGATGCGGAAGTAGCGAATGCCGCGGGATGAAGGCGTTCTCGCCTGGCGTGTGCTGTTGGCGCATGACGACGTTTTGTTTCTTGCGACAGCTTTCGAAGATCTCGCAATCGCGGGTGTCCTTGCACGCACAGCCGCGCGGGGGTAGCGGTTGGCAGGCAGAGGGCCGTTCGTAACTGGGTGTCGTTCCATTCGGCGGGGATCGGCCAGCCGACGCCGGCGGCTGCGGCTCGTTTCAGATCCCCATGGACGGTACTTACCAGGATCGAACAGCTACGGGCCATCTGGCGTTGGCCGAGGTTCAATTCGTGACAAAGTCGGAGGACTTCTCTTTTCTTTCGCCTGGACGTCCTCCTGGCTGGCAAACGAATTCTCCCTTCTTGAGAGGGTCGCTTACCGGGTGATGTCCCGCGCGGTTCGCCCCAATCTCGATTCCGGGCTCATGTCGAACACGATGCCGGAATCGCCCGGAAAGTGTTCGGCTACAGAGCGGAATCGTGTTCGGGGTGGAGCGGAATCCCCCCAACTTTAGGCATTGGTACAACCCAACGCGGAGGGGCTTCTGCGCAAACGAGAAGTTGACCACTATGTCGCGCACTACATAATGGTCATTCTTGGTTAGCGCCGAAGGAGGGGGCAACTGGGGGTCGGAAAGTCCCGCGAAGATCCTCTAATGGCACGCATTCCCGATCATGACATCGAGCGGCTAAAGCAAGAAGTGGCGACCGCCGGAAAAAGTAGTTGATGCCGGACACTCCCCGATGCGGTTGGCCCGGCGGCCCCCGCTTGTCGCCATCCTCCGTGCTCCGGCCATCCGCATGCCAAACGCCAGCCCTCCCACCTGCAGGGCATCGGTCTCAATAATCGCCTGAACGCCATCCCAAACGATGCCATCGCATGTCCACGTCCCCCCCATGCGGATGGGGCAACGGCGAGGCGCGGCCCCCATTCGCCTGGTCTTACTCTGGTTGCGTCTTACTTCTTACGTTCTCGGAAGGAATACCGATTCAGCAGCGCCATCAGCTTCGCGGCGGCCTTGGGCGCGCGCACTCCGCTGGTAACAATCTCTTTGTTCTCCAACTTCTTGCCGTAAAGCGTCGCGTTGTCATCCAGGTCCTGCCGCAGCGTCGCGCCTTCTAGCGCAATGCCGGCGAATAATCCCTGCGTTCTTGACCACGACAGAATATCGGCATGCATCTGGACATCGGTCTGCGCTGTAGCCGTGCGTCCGACTGGACCCGCCGCCACGGATCCTTCCGCTCCTAACGTAAACTTGCTGGCGAGCAGTTTGTCTGCTCCCCGCTCACTCATCACCAACAGGATCAGGTCGGTAGTTGAGCCGCCGACCTGGAAGCCCACGCTGCCACCCTCAATGCGCACCGTACCTGGAGCCGACCAGCCCGAACCACTCTTGTTCCGGCACGACAGGTAGCCTTTGCCATACTTGCCGCCAACCACAAACGCTGCCGTCTTAAGTTCCGGAACGATGACGATGCAGTGAGCATGCTCAAGTAGATCCTGGGGTATCCCCTTGTCCGGCGCGTTCATGACCTCCGAAAACACAGCCGCTGCTTCCGCAAGCCGCGCGACCGGCTCGCTGTCTTTTGCCACCAAGGGCACGAGCGCGAATTTGGCCGCGAACGCAAATTTCGCAATCATGGGTACTTTCATTCTTCACCTCTTCCCGTCGACCGAGTTCGAATCGCCAAGGACGACTACCTTCCTGCCTGCACGAACCGTGCCAACTCTTCCGGTGTCTCATTCCTCCACTTGGGCCTAAACGGGGGGGGCGCTGGCGCACTGAGCCACAATCAACTGCGTGTCTTGACGCACTGGTGAGGCTGCGGCTGAAGTCGGCAGCGCCGAATACGCACCGCCATCGCCATCCCAACCAATCGCTGCGTGTCGAGGGCGGTTTGGACCCCACCTTGCAACCACACTGTTGGGAAGATTCCCTCAAGGAGACAAGCAATGCTCTGGACCATTTTCTTAATCCTGCTAATCTTGTGGGCGCTGGGTTTAGTGACCTCATATACGATGGGTGGACTAATCCATGTCCTCCTGGTCATCGCGCTGGCTGTGATGATAGTTCGGCTGCTCCAGGGGCGAAGGGTCATATAGCAGGAGCGGAATCCGCCTCCCGTGGCGGCAGGTAAAACCCTCGACTCTTCCCTCGAACTCTCGAGCGCGGATTCGGCCAGCCAGGGCGGATAACCTCTGGATGCACCGGAATCCAGGACTCGACCGGCGCCGGGTTGGATCGAATATTTCAGTGCCACCTGCGGCATGCGACCATACCAATGCTGACAGGAATCCGATGATCGCCGCTCGCCAACTCCATGCCGAGACCGTTCTGTCTGGGAACCATAGGCATCCCCTCACTGAAGAATAACCGGCACCACAACGTCTGCGGGTTTGGCAGGGAAATCCCGCTGTCTAAGCCCTTATAGAGGAGTCCTCTAAATGAAACGAGTTTATTATGGATTGGTCGGGCTGCTAATGGCATCGCCTGCCTTCGGTCAGGCGGACGTTCCCGGGTCAAAGGATTATCCGGGTATCTCTCGCATGCCTAACTACTACGTCGCGAACTATGAGGAGTCTTCATTTGACTCCTTTAAGTTCAGGGTCACCGAACGCGGCCAGCAGAAAGAACAGGCGGTTGAAGGACGCCGTGTCTCCATTCGGTACAACCTCACTGAGAATGCCCCGATGCCCAGCCAGCTGCAGGTCTTGCGTAACTACCAAAGTGCGGCGCGCGCCGCGGGCGGGCAAGTGGTCTTCGATGACGGCGAAAACACTACTCTCCACCTCAGCAAGGGGGGGAGCGAAACCTGGATTTACGTCCAAACGGGCAACCGGCCGAGCGGGCTGCCGATCTTCTTCGACATCATTGAAAAGAAAGCCATGCAGCAGGATGTAACCATCGACGCCAAGGCTATGGCGACCGGCTTGGCTGAGACCGGCCGGGTAGCCCTCTATGGCATTTTCTTTGACACCGGCAAGGCGGAGCTGAAACCCGAATCCGCGCCAGCGCTCGCCGAAATCGCCAAGTTGCTCAAGGACGATGCCGCGCTCAAGGTATACGTCGTCGGGCACACCGACATGGTGGCCGATCTTGCCGGCAATGTGAAGCTGTCGCAGGCCCGGGCGCAGGCTGTCGTGAGTGCGCTCGAAAAACAGAACGGCATCGCTGGCGCAAGGCTCATCGCTTTTGGCGCCGGGCCCTATGCACCCGTGGCGACCAACAAAACCGAGGAAGGCCGGGCCAAGAACCGCCGCGTCGAATTGGTGGAAATCGCCACCCGCTAGCCGAGAACCGAGGGAAGTCCTTGGGGCGTGTCCCGCCGCTTCTGCTCGAACGGAAACGCCCTCCCCTGGCGCACTCGAGAGGAAGGGCTAGCGCAGTTGCCGGACGCTTTGATACAACCCTCTCTGCCGCCGCCTGCCCTGGAACTCCCGCCCGAACCGTTCGACCAATCGCAGTCCTGCGCAGTCGCTTCGTTGATCGGTCGCAGCGATTCCAACCACCCCTTGGCGCTGTCGCCGTTGCTGCCAAAGGCTTGATCACTGAGCCCGGTCGCGCTACAGCCGCGGGCCGGGCTCCGTGCCGTTCGGCGCCTCTCCCGGTAGGCTCAGGTACAGCCCGGCAACGGCCTCACGCTTCTCGGCGAACAACCGCTCCCCGCTTGCCTCGCGCGGGCCTCTTGCCAAGGACTACCGTTTGCCACCCGATGCCATCCTCCCCCAATCAAGGCTCAACGGAACAGGCCTAACATGTAAGCAATCAGCAGGATCAACAAAATAGTTCCTAATCCTGCACCGGCGCCGCCGCTGGGACCCCACCGCTAATGCCCATAATATCCACCGCCTCCCCCCAACAGGAGAATCAGAATGATGATCAGTATTAGCACGATGAATTCTCTCCTTCCGGTGCGCCCTGCGCCCGGGTTATCCCTTCCTTCCTGCGAGCAACAGCACCACGCCTCCCACTACCGCTATCGCGCCTGCGATGGGAGGAAGCGGAACCTCGTGGGTCCTTTCCCGCGTCGCGTGGATTGGTCCTATGTCCACGACCTTTTCTCTGGTCTTGTAGGTAAAACCGCCCCACGCGAGACCAATCAGACCAAGTACGATCAGAATGAGTCCTAACACCTTGTTCACACGCGCCTCCTGGTTGTCCTTGGGATGGCTCCAAAGGGATTTGGCTAAAGGGGACTGGGCCCTAAGCACACCCGTGCACAGTCAGGCAAGGCAATGCGATTTGGGCCAGGTCCGGTGTTCTAATCCTCCAGCACCTTTTTAATTTGCCCGACCTTCTTCTGAACCTTGCCGGCGAGTTTTTCGGCTTGACCTTCTTTCGCTAGTTTGGGGTTGTCCGTCACCTGTCCGGCCTTCTCCTTCACTTTGCCTTTCAGCTCGTGAAAAGTGCCTTTGATTTCGTCTTTCGTACTTGGTTTCATCTGGTTTCTCCTCGAGAGCTCTTACGGCCTTGCGCAAGTCTCGCATCGGTCCTTGCACTTGGGGGCCCAAATGCACGCGGGGGCGAAACAAGGGGTCGGACCACACTGCCCTCGGCTTGGTGTTCAGTAAAACCAACTCATCCTGGCATACTGTCGTTCTTATAAACCTCATCGTGAGGTGTGATCGGGCGGGAGCCACGGCCTTTGGGATGTTCGCGGAACACGATCACGAGGTCCAGGCACTCGCGGCGAATGGTGCTGATGACCCGTTCCAAGGAAGCTCGTTACCGGGGACAACGCGGTGCCGACAGCACCTGGTTGATACCCATGGCTTTGATCTGATCCACCACATGTTTCCCGAAGATCCGGTCGCGATCCCGGAGCAAATAGCGGGGCGCGGTGTCCCAGGGATCTTCGGCCTGAAGATGCTCCGGACCTGGGGCCGTTAAGTTTGCAAGGGCATGATATTGCTTTTGAGTGAGCAAGACCAGTCTGGACCGCCCGAATTTTCCTTTCTGGATAGTCCATCATTCTGCCCCTCTGTCTCTCTGAATCCTCGGCGGTGTCCCCAGCCCCGCGGATGCTGTCGAAGTCTTCATTCACTCGCTGACGACCTCGTTCGCGTATCGCTCCCACCTTGCGGAAAGTAGCCCGGGCAGTTGCTCACCCGTTGCCTCGGACAAAGTGTACCTGGGACAATCGCGAACCGCAGCATCTGGAATCACAGGATTGCCGTCGCTCTTCCCAGCCTTACGTAGACCTCTAACCGTGCCCACAGGTCGATTGAGCGCAGTCTTTCCGGCGCCTGTGACGTCGTCCGCATGGTTCACTGCCGTGACAGTATCCCGCCTACGACCGCCGCGCCTCCCCCTCGCTCTGCTGCGCCCATCCCCGCTCCCGCGCCCGGACCAGGTGGCCCGGAAGTTCGTTCTCCAGGTCCCCGGCCGGCCGCGGCGGCAGCGTCAATTCCTCCGCCCGGTACTCCGCAAAGTAATCCCGGTGCGAACGAAACGGCGTATGCGGCTGCAAAAACGACGCCCACAAGCAATACGGCGCCACTGGTGTTCTCGCAAAAACTCCACCGCCCATTCCGCGAACCAGTGATCCCAAAACAACTCCCGCGGTAACCCCAACGCCTCGTCTGCCACCCCTCCGGCCTCGCCGGGGTCTTCCCGAATCTGCCGGCGCTCCGCCGCCGTCAATCGGGCCAGAAAATCCCCTTCCTGCAGCCGGTGCGCAAACCCGTGCCGTCGCGTCTCGTCAACAAAGCGCATCTTCCCGATCGCGCCCGCTACGAATCTCCGTTCCCCGAAGCGAGTCCGTTGTGCGCGGTTCCAAAAAGAGCGCACAGGCCGCGCAGGCCCGGCACCAACGGGCGAGGAACTCGTCCCGCCTGCCGCGCCGAAGCGAGTCCGTTGTGCGCGGTTCCAAAAAGAGCGCACAGGCCGCGCAGGCCCGGCACCAACGGGCGAGGAACTCGTCCCGCCTGCCGCGCCGAAGC
>JAPKZB010000014.1:0-784 GCA_026393985.1 Acidobacteriota bacterium | reverse complement strand
AAAGAGCGCACAGGCCGCGCAGGCCCGGCACCAACGGGCGCGGAACTCGCCCATCCCGCCGGGCCGCAGCGAGTCCGTTGTGCGCGGTTCCAAAAAGAGCGCACAGGCCGCGCAGGCCCGGCACCAACGGGCGCGGAACTCGCCGACCCCGCCGGGCCGCAGCGAGTCCGTTGTGCGCGGTTCCAAAAAGAGCGCACAGGCCGCGCAGGCCCGGCACCAACGGGCGAGGAACTCGTCCCGCCTGCCGCGCCGAAGCGAGTCCGTTGTGCGCGGTTCCTCCGCAGTAGCGCGCAATCTTCCGCGTCCCGGCCGGCAGCGCGTCCTCAAGGAACTTCGCCTCCCACCTAGGCGGATACAGCCCCGTAATCAGCGAACCCCACGACGCGACACAAACCGGCGCCGGACGATATGCGCTCTTGAAGCGCACACCCCGGCTGGCCAGCCGGTCAACGTGCGGCGTCTCGACCTGACCCCTAACTCCCCCGCCCCAACCCCGTTCACGCCCCCTGCATCGAAATATCTCCTTTCCTTGCAACACCGCCCCCCGCCCCACCCCCCAATTCCCTTGACACCACCCGTTATCCTCAAAGCAGCAAAAGCCCGCTGCGCCTCCCGGTGCCGCGGGCTTTTTCAATTCCCCGCGAAGGAGCCCCTTCATGAATCCCGACCATACCCATTCCGAGCCGCAAACCTGGCAGGAGTTCCAGGTCCTGCTCGACCGCCAGATCGCCGAAAAGCGCGCCGCCGCCAATCGCGAAAACGCCCGCAAGTCCACCGGGCCCCG
>JAPKZB010000051.1 GCA_026393985.1 Acidobacteriota bacterium | reverse complement strand
GCCCCCGGCAGGAAGTGCCCTCGGGCGACGCCAGCCTCGCCACCGCCTTCGCCAAACCCGAACACCAGAAACGTCTGTCCTGCCTCCATCGCTATCTCAACGCCAACGAACGCTCCTACCGGTGCGCCCTCAAAACCCTTCAGGACGCCATCAAGCGCCGCCAGCCCCAGCCGGAAACCCAGCCCATTCCCGCCGTCACGGCGAAGCCCACCGCAACGGTAAAGCCCAAGGTAGCCGCCGCCGGGCAAAGCCTCTACCGCGAAGAAGACACCGAACTCCCCGCCTGGCCCGCCCCGGCCGTCCCGTCGTTTAACGACCGCTGCTGACGGCCCCGCCATCGGATCACCCCGCCGCCTGCAACCCGCTGTCTGCTCTTTGAAAAAAGAACCTCGCCAAACCGGCTCACTCGAAGTGTGCCTCGACATGGCGCCCGCCCACCCGGTTCACCCGAAGTGTGCCCGCCCACCGCCCCCAAACCCACGCGCTTGGCTTCGAATCGCAAAACCGCTACAGGGGCTCTCGACCCCCGATTTCCCCCCGCGCCTAATTATGATATCGTGAGGTCAATTCGACCTCCCCGGGAGACGTCTATCCATGCGCCCTTTCGCAGCCCTCCTCCTCGTCGGCGCCCTCGCCGCCTCCGCCGAAACCGGCGCCCAGAAGGACTTCACCCCCATCCAAAAGAAATGGTGGGCCTTCCAACCCGTCCGCCCCACCCCCGGCGCCACCATCGACTCCCTCCTCCACGCCAAAATGGCCCCCAAAGGCGTCACCCCTAACCCCCGCGCCGATAAACCCACCCTCCTCCGCCGCGCCTCCCTCGTCCTCACCGGCCTTCCCCCCTCTCCCGAAGAGCTCCAGTCCTTCCTCGCCGACTCCTCCCCCCAGGCCTTTGAAAAGGTCATCGATCGCCTCCTCGCCTCCCCCGCCTACGGCGAACGCTGGGCCCGCCACTGGCTCGACCTCGCCCGCTACGCCGACTCGGAAGGCTTCAAGGCCGACGAAACCCGCCCCCACGTCTGGCGCTACCGCGACTACGTCATCCAGTCCCTCAACGCCGACAAACCCTACGACCGCTTCGTCAAAGAACAAATCGCCGGCGACGAACTCTACCCCCACGACCTCAGCGCCAAGGTAGCCGTCGGCTTCAATCGCCACTTCCCCGACGAATCAAACGCCGCCAATATCCGCCAGCGCCGCCAGGAACTCCTCTTCGATATCACCGACGTCACCGGCTCCGTCTTCCTCGGCCTCACCTACGGCTGCGCCAAGTGCCACGATCATAAATTCGATCCCATCCTGCAGAAGGATTACTACCGTCTCCAGGCCTTCTTCCAAAACACCCGCATCGAAGACGAAGCCGTTCTCCTCTCCGGCCCCGACTACGAAAACTGGAAAACCCGCCGCGCCCACTGGGAAGCCCAAACCGCCTCCCTCCGCACCGAAATGCAGGCTCTCCTCGAAAAGCCCCGTAAAGCCAAGTTCGACGACCGCCTCTCCCGCTTCCCCGAAGAGATCCAGGAAACCATCCTCATGGATCCCGCCAAGCGCACCCCCTTCCAGTGGCACATGTTCACCAAGGCCAAAGCCCAGGTCACCTTCACCGAAGCGGAACTCGCCGCCGCCCTCAAAGGCGACGCCAAAGCCCGCTACGCCGAACTCACCCGCCAGCTCGCCGCCTTCGATTCCATCAAGCCCCCCGACCTCCCCGTCGCCCAAACCCTCACCGATATGCACACCGAGCCGCCGCCTACCTTCCTCCTGAAGGCCGGCAGCTACGAAGCCCCCGGCGCCGAAGTCGCCCCCGGCTTCCTCTCCATCCTCGATCCCTCCGATCTCAACCTCGCCCGCGGCCGCCGCTCCGCCCTCGCCAACTGGATCGCCAGCCCCGCCAACCCCCTCACCGCCCGCGTCATCGTCAACCGCCTCTGGCACCACCACTTCGGCCGCGGCATCTCGGCCACCCCCTCCGACTTCGGCCTCATGGGCGAACGCCCCACCAACCTCCCCCTGCTCGACCACCTCGCCTCCTCCCTCGTCGCCAATGGCTGGAGCCTCAAAAAGCTCCACAAACAGATCATGCTCTCCCACGCCTGGCAGCAGTCCAGCGCTAACCACCCCGCCAGCGCCGCCGCCGACCCCGACAACAAGCTCTGGTGGAAATACCCCCGCCACCGCCTCGAAGGCGAAGCCGTCCGCGACTCCATGCTCGCCGTCTCCGGCCAGCTCAACGCGAAAATGTTCGGCCCCCCGGTCTTCCCCCCGCTTCCCGCCGGTGTCGTCACCCGCGGCGGCTGGAAGAAGGATGAGGACGCCGCCGCCGCCAGCCGCCGCTCCGTCTACGTCTTCGTCCGCCGCAACACCCGCTACCCCCTGTTCGACGCCTTCGACATGCCCGACACCCACGAAAGCTGCGCCCGCCGCAACCTGACCATCAACCCCGCCCAGTCGCTCGAACTCATGAACAGCCGCCTGGTCGCCGATTGGTCCCGCCGCTTTGCCGACCGCGTCCGCAACGACGCCGGACAATCCCTCGACGGCATGCTCGACCGCGCCTGGAAACTCGCCGTTCAGCGCCCGCCCACCGCCGCCGAGCGCGCCGACGCCCGCGCTTTCCTCGAACGCTCATCATCAACCCCCGAATCCTGGGCCGACCTCTGCCAGACCCTCCTGTCCACCAACGAGTTCCTCTATATCAATTAGCCATGAACGCCAAGCTCCGCCACCATTGGAACGTCTCCAGCCGCCGCGAGTTCTTCGCCCACGCCGGTTCCGGGCTCGGCGCCATCGCGCTCAACTCCCTCCTCGCCGAAGCCGCCGAAACCCCCAAAAAACCCCATCTCCCCGTCAAAGCCAAGTCCGTCATCTGGCTCTTCATGGAAGGCGGCCCCAGCCACATCGATCTGTTCGACCCCAAGCCCGCTCTCAACAAAATGGCCGGCCAGCCCCTGCCTCCCAGCTTCGGCAAACTGGTCACCGCCATGGGCACCGCCAACAACAGCCTCATGGCCTCTCCCCGCACCTGGAAGCAGCACGGGCAGTCCGGCCTCTGGGTCAGCGAATGGTACCCCCACATCGCCCGTCACGTCGATGACATGACCGTCATCCGCTCCTGCTGGGCCAACGGCCTCAACCACGTGGGCTCCGTCTGCCAGATGAACACCGGCGACATCCTCGCCGGCCGCCCCTCCCTCGGCGCCTGGGTCACCTATGGCCTCGGTACCGCCAACAAGAACCTCCCCACCTTCGTCGTCCTCGCCGACGACAAAGAGGTTCTCGGCGGGCCCAAAAACTGGTCCTCCGGCTTCCTCCCCGCCACCTACCAGGGTACGCAGTTCCGCCAGGGCGACACCCCCATCCTCAATCTCAAGCCCGTCGAAGGCGTCACCGACGACCGCCAGCGCAGCCGCCTCAGCCTCCTCAAGCAGCTCAATCAGCACTGGGGCGCCGACAAAACCGAAGACACCGACCTCGACGCTCGCGTCCGCAGCTTCGAACTCGCTTACGAAATGCAGTCCGCCGGCGCCGAAGCCGTCGATATCGCCAACGAAACCGAATCCACCCGCGCCCTCTACGGCATGGACGACGAACTCACCCGCCAGTTCGGCCACAACTGCCTCCTGGCCCGCCGCCTCGTCGAGCGCGGCGTCCGCTTCGTCGAACTCTACTGCGGCTCCGGCTCCGGCTGGGACGCTCACTCCAACATCGAAGCTAACCACGGCAAATGGTGCCGCGTCTCCGATAAACCCATCGCCGGCCTCCTCACCGATCTTAAGCAGCGCGGCCTGCTGCAGGATACGCTCGTCGTCTGGGGCGGGGAATTCGGCCGCACCCCCTTCAACGAAAAAGGCAACGGCCGCGATCACAACCCCTGGGGCTTCACCATGTGGATGGCCGGCGGCGGCGCCAAGGGCGGCCAGTATGTGGGCACCACGGACGAGATCGGCCTCCGCGCCGTCGAAAAGCCCTGCCACGTCCACGACATCCACGCCAGCATCCTCTACGCCCTCGGCCTCGACCATCTTCAGCTCACCTACCAGCACAACGGCCGCGCCGAACGGCCGACCATTGTCGGCGGCAACACGTTCAAGGAGATCTTCGCCTAGCGGCTCCGCGCCGCCGGGTCCGCCAGCCTCCATGCCAAACGCCACCCGCGTCCGCTTCGGCATCCTGGTCAGCATCCTCTCGGCCCTCTTCACCTCCGGCGCGCTCTCCGGCTTCGCGCAAAGCCGAGCCGCCCACAACTCCACCCGCCGGACCCTCTACGTCAACCAGTTGCCCCTCGTCGGCGGCCCTCTCCGCCACTGGCTGTTCACCGCCAACGGCCAACGCACCAATCAGGGAGTTTCTGGTGTGGAAAAGGCCGAACCTTTCCTCGCCGCCGACCGCCGCGAAGGCGCCCGTCTGCTGAAGATCGAAGCCGACGTCCACCTCGAAACCCAGCGCCGCAGCCCCACTACCCCCACTCCGCAGTACCGCAACTACGAAGTCCTCGTCATCGACAAAGTCTACCGCGCCGAACTCGTCGACCCTCCTCCGGCCCTTCGGTAAACCCGTTCCCACGCCGTAGGAACTTTTATCTCTCTCGCAAAGCCTTACCGTCTCCCTCGATCCTTCTCTCCGCCCGCCCGTTCCATACTCACAGTGGGCAAAGCAATCAAATTACTTTGCAAGGAACTCAAGGAAGACTACAAATGCTGAATTTTTACAAAAGAAATCAAAATGCCGGCTCCCCGGCGTCCAATAACGGAAACACGACGCCTGACGCGCCACCTGCCGTCAACCCCCAGACGGACCCCGTTTTTCCCAGCGCGCAGTCCGATCAGCCGCCCCCAAGTGGCCCCGCTACCGCAAGTTAATGCAATTGTTAACCATCTGGAATGGCACCGCAATCTCCCCTCAGTAGCCTGAAGGGATGTTATCCGTCCGCCTGCTCCTCCTCATTCTGGCCGCTATTCCCCTGGCGGCCCAATTCGACACCGGCGCCATTGTCGGCATCGTCCGGCACGCCTCGCAGGCCCCGGTGGCCAGCGCCGTCGTCACAGTGAAAGAGGTGCGCCGCGGGGTCAACCTCACTACCAAAACCAACGAGGCCGGCAGCTTCGAGTTCCCCAGTCAGCCCATCGGCCGCTACCTGCTTGAAGTAGAAAGCCCCGGCTTCCGCAAACAGGCTAGCCAGGAGTTCGATCTCCGCATCGGCGTCCGCCAGCGGGTCGACTTCACCCTCGAACTCGCGTCCGTCCAATCCACCGTACAGGTCCTCGCCGAAGCCCCCCTCCTCGAAACCGACCGCGCCGAACGCGGCCAGACCATCGCCGCGGCTCAGATTCGCGAACTCCCCCTCAACGGCCGCGCCTACTCCGAACTCATCTACCTCACCGCCGGCATCGTTCGGACCCCCAGCTCCGGCGTCGGCTCCGCGCAGCGCGAAGCCTCCTTCAGCGTCAACGGCCTCCGCAGCACCGCGAACAATTTCCTCCTCGACGGCCTCGACAACAACTACTTCGGCACCTCCAACCAAGGCTTCTCCAACCAGGTCGTCCAACCCCCGCCCGACGCCGTCGCCGAGTTCCGCGTCATCACCAATAACATGAGCGCCGAGTACGGCCGCGCCGGCGGCGCGATCGTTAACGCCAGTATCCGCTCCGGCACCAACGAATTCCACGGCGGGCTCTGGCATTTCTTCCGCAACACCCAACTCAACGCCGTCGGCTTCTTCAAACCCACCGCCGGCCGGCCCATCCAGAACCAGAATCAGTTCGGCGGCGCCTTCGGCGGTCCCATCTTCAAGAACCGCACCTTCTTCTTCATGGACTACGAAGGCTACCGCGAAGTCAACTCCTCCGTCGCCTTCGCCACCTTCCCCTCGGCTCCCCAGCGCGCCGGCAATCTCGGCGTCCCCGTCCGCAACCCGCTCACCGGCGAACTCTTTGCCAACGGCGTCATCCCCCCGGCAGCCCTCTCCCCCTTCGCCCGCGCCATCATGCAGGCCCTTCCCGAAAACACCAGCAACGCCGCCGCCAATAACTACCGCACCCTCCGCCGCATCACCGATTCCCGCGACAAGGGCGACCTGAAAATTGACCACTACCTCTCCGATACCCTCCGCGGCTTCTTCCGCTTCTCCCGCAGCCGTTTCGACGTCTTCGATCCCGGTACCTTCGGCGGCCTCGCCGGCGGGAATGGTAACGGCTTTCAACGCGTCCCTCTCGTCTCCCTCGCCGCCGGTGCCACCTGGACCATTTCGAGCAACTCCATCCTCGAAGCCCGGCTCGGTTTCTCCCAGTCCGAGGCCGGCAAGGACCCCCCTCTCATCGGCGGACCCAGCATGCAGGAACTCTTCGGCATCCCCGGACTGCCTACCGAAAAGCGCTACACCGGCGGCATTACCGCCGAAACCCTCGTCGGCTTCACCTCCTATGGACGTCAGGCCACCAACCCCCAGTACCAACACCCTGTCCTCCTCAATCCCAAGCTGAACTTCACCCGCATCGCCGGACGTCACACCCTGCGCACCGGCATCGAGTACCAGCGACTCGGCGTCGAGGCCCTCGACGTCAGCCCCATGATCGGCCGTAACACCTACAGCGGGCTCTTTTCCGCCCCTCCCGGCGTCACCCCCACCGCCGCTACCCAGTCTCTTTATAGCCTCGCCGACTTCTTCTTCGGCGCCCGGAACACCTTTCAACTCGTCAACCCAGGCATCGTCAACCACCGCCAGCAGTCCGGCTTCGGCTACCTGCAGGACGATCTCCGCCTCTCCCGCACCCTCACTCTCAACCTCGGCCTCCGCTACGAACTCGTCACCCCCTTCTACGAACGGGACAACCGGCTCTCCAGTTGGGATCCCACGTCCAACACCATCATCCAAGCCAAGGCTGGCTCCCTTTTCGATCGCAGCCGCGTCAACCTCGATACCAACAACTTCGGACCCCGCCTCGGCATCGCCTGGAATCCGCTCAACAAAACCGTCCTCCGCGCCGGCTACGGCATCGGCTACAACACCTTCAACCGCACCGGCACCAGCTACCTCGCCTATAACGCCCCCAATTTCGTCCTCGCCAGCGCCTCCCAGGTTCCTGGCCAGCCCGGCTTCCTCACCACTCAACAGGGCTTCCCGGCCAACTTCACCTCCCCGGCCAACTTCAACCCCCGCCGCAGCACCGTGCAGTATGTCGATCCCAATTTGCAATGGGGCCGCGTTCAAAACTGGTTCCTCTCCGTCCAACGCGAACTGCCCTTCCGCATCCTGGTCGACCTCTCCTACGTCGGCAACAGCGCCGATCATCTCGCCACCATCAACGACCTGAATCAGGCCCGCCCCAACGCTCTCAACGAAAACCTCAACATCGAAGACCGCCGCCCCAACCTCGCCTACAGCAATATCTCCGGCACCGTCGGCAATGGATTCTCCCGCTATCACGGCCTTCAGGTCCGCGTCGAAAAAAGAAGCGAATCCGGACTCTACTTCCTCAATAGCTTCACCTGGGCCAAAGCCATCGACAACTCCTCCCAGGCCTTCGACAACAGCAATAACAATGGAACCAGCTTCCAGAGTATCTACGACATCGGCGCCGACAAAGGCCTCTCCAACTACGACCGCCGCTTCAACAACATCACCAGCCTGGTCTACGAACTCCCCTTCGGCCGCGGCCGTCGCTTCCTCGGCAAATCCTCCCGCGCCCTCGATCTCACCTTGGGTGGCTGGCAGATCAACTCCATCCTCAACCTGCGCTCCGGAGAACCGTTCAACATGACCTATACCGCCGCTGCCCGCAGCCAGGTCGCACCCTTCCTCACCCTCCTCGGCTTCAATGTCTTCCGCCCCAATATCTCCGGCAACCCCCTCATGCCCAAAGATCAACGCACGGTCAACTCCTACCTCAACCGCGCCAACGTCTCCATCCCCGACTACTTCCAGCCCTTCGGCAACGCCGGCCGCAATATCGTCCGCGGATTCGCCTTCCATCAACTCGACCTCGGCGTCAGCAAGAGCTTCCGCCTCACGGAACGCTTCCGACTCCAGTTCCGCGCCGAAGCCTTCAACGTACTCAACAAAGCCAACTTCACCGCCCCGAACGCCAACATCTCCAGCCCGGCCTTCGGTACCATCACTTCCACTTACGACCCCCGCAGCCTCCAACTCGCCCTGAAACTCCTATTCTGATGCGCCTCCTCCTCATCCACCTCCTGCTCCTCGGCCTCCTCGCCTCCGCGGCGGAACTTCCCCCCGTCGTCTTCGTTCACGGCAACGGAGACGACGCCACCAAATGGGTGCCCACCATCTGGCTGTTTGAATCCAATGGCTACCCCAAGGACCGGCTCTTCGCCATTCGCCTCACCGATCCCGTCGCCCGCCGCGAAGACTCCAAGCCCGAAGCCTTCCGCTCCTCCACCACCGACCAAGCCTCCGAACTCGCTGCCTTTGTCGCCCGCGTGCTCCTCGAAACGAAGGCCAAGAAGGTTGCCCTCGTCGGTAGCAGTCGCGGCGGCCTCACCATCCGGAACTACCTCCGCAATGCCGGTGGCTGGGCCGTCACCTCGCATGCCGTCCTCTGCGGAACCCCCAATCATGGCGTCATCTCGGTCGACGGTATGCCCGACATGGAATTCAACGCCAAAGGCAACTTCCTCCGCGCTCTCAACCAGGGCTCGGAAACCGTCGAAGGCATCCGCTTCCTCACCATCCGCAGCGACAAGCAGGACAAATTTGCCCAGCCCAACGTCGGATACGATGCCCCAGCCCTGCAGGGCGCCGAAGATGTAGTGCTACCCGGTCTCGACCACCGCGAAGTCGCCTTCCATCCGAAGGCCTTTAGCGTCATCTACCGATTCCTCACCAACACCGCCCCGGCCCGCCTCCAACCCATTGCCGAGTCCGCTCCCGTCATCAGCGGCTTCATTACTGCTTTTGCCAACGGTGCTCCCACCAACCGACCCGCCGCTGGTATCCCGCTGCAGATCTTTGCCCTCCGCCCCGGCTCTTCCGAACGCGATGGCGTCCCGCTGCTCGACAGCACCACCACCATTGCCGGCGCGTGGGGCCCGCTCCAGGTCGCTGCCAACCGGGGGTACGAGTTCGTCCTCACCGCTCCGGAAGGCCGTACCATCACCTACTTCATCACCGGCATCCACCGCTCCACCAACCTGCTCAACCTCCGCCTCGTGCCGCCTTCTCCCGCTCCCGGACTACAGATCCACCGCCCGCAAGGCTACTTCTCCAAAGGCCGCGACGCCGTCAAAATCAATGGCCTGGAACTGGAATCCATTCCGCCTGGCATTCCCACCCGCGATTCCCTCTCTATCCAGCCAAACGGGCCTGTCACCGTCGAACTGCGCGAGGAACTCCTCTTCGCCCGCCCGGCGCTCCGCCCCGGAGATACCAGCATCGCCACGTTTCTCTGGGAGTAGAGCAAGCCGGAACCAAACGCTAACTCACCGCCTTCGCACTCTCCGCGCTGAGTTCAGGGTTGGCTACGCTCCACAGCCGCGAGAGTTGGGCGCCGGACTCTCCACGCGCAGCCGAAGGCCAACAATCCTCCCTCTCTACGGCGTACCCAGCCGCCCCAACAATACCCTCGCCTCGTGGACATCAGGAGCGGGCATCAGATTTTCATCCCACCGTCACCAGCCTGTATTCTCCGCATCGTAGTCTAAGGCCGATGCGTACCCTCCTCTTCTTTACCTTCGCCGCCTCTCTGGTCCCGCTCCACGCTCAGGGACCCGCCGCCGGTCCCGATCCCCGCTTTCTCCAGCAACTCCTCGACCGCCACCGTCCCTCCGGCACCGACCCTTTCGAGTTCGCCGCCCTCGGTGACCAGCAGTACGGCGCCGACGGGGAACGCCGCTGGCCGGCTCTCGTCGAAGGCGTTAATCGATCCGGCGTCTCTTTCGTCGTCCACACGGGCGATGTCAAAAGCGGCAGTACCCTCTGTTCAGACGCCATGTTCGCCGACCGCGTTCAGGCCTTTAACTCGTTCCTGATGCCCATGATCCTCACCCCCGGTGACAACGAGTGGACCGACTGCCATCGCGACAACAATGGCTCCTATAACTCCCTCGAACGCCTCGCCTACCTCCGCCGTGTCTTTTATCCCACCAATCAATCCTTCGGCCAGCGTAAACTCACGCTCTCCCGCCAAAGCGAGGATCCGCGGTATGCCAACTACGTCGAAAACAGTATGTGGGCGCAGGGTAATGTCTTGTTTGCCGCCCTGCATATCGTGGGTAGCAACAATAATCTCGACCGCAACGCGGAAAACGATCGCGAGTACGCGGAACGGAATCGGGCGAACTTCAACTGGTTGAAGACGGTATTCTCGGTAGCCCGCGATGCCGAGTTCGCTGGTGTAGTCCTGCTCCTGCAGGCCAATCCCGGCTTCCCCGGCTCTCGCGTTCGCGTCAGTCAGTTGGAGTCCGGATTCCGGGAGATTTTCTTCCATCTCGAAGACGAGGCCGTCGTCTTCAACCGGCCGGTCCTGCTGATCCACGGCGACTCCCACGAGTTCCACATCGACAAACCCCTGCTCGGCACCCGGAGCGGCCGCGTGATTGACACCATCATGCGCCTCGAAGTCCCTGGCTCCGCCGATGTCCACTGGGTCCGCGTCCGCGTCAACCCGGCCAAACCCGCGTCGCTGTTCTCCTTCGAACACGAAGACATCGTCGCTCACCGCCCCGCCCAGCAGCGTCCGTAGTCAGGTAGCCAAGATGAAGCCGAGACCGCCGGCACCCGCACCCCGCTGGTGCCGGCGGTCTCCCGAAAGCAGCGAACAATGTGCTGGAGCGTCACAACATCCTGGGATGTATCGCGCTGCCCCTTCCCCAAGCTTGAATCCTCATTCTCTCGGCCAAGGTGATCTCGCATACCGCAATGCCGACTCAGCCTGCCTCAAAGTGGAGCGTTGCAGAAGCCAGCCTCCCGTTTCAGACGCGCCGCTTGGATTGCCTGCTCCACACTTTGTTCGCTATGAGGCTGCGGGCCCGCGCGTCAAACTTGCCCCACTCCGCAGTACCGCAACTACGAAGTCCTCGTCATCGACAAAGTCTACCGCGCCGAACTCGTCGACCTCGCAAAGCCTTACCGTCTCCCTCGATCCTTCTCTCCGCCCGCCCGTTCCATACTC
Source organism: Acidobacteriota bacterium (assembly GCA_026393985.1). GTDB lineage: Bacteria > Acidobacteriota > Terriglobia > Bryobacterales > Bryobacteraceae. The sequence goes on along the minus strand of JAPKZB010000051.1, from coordinate 1,045 downwards.
ACAGTGGGCAAAGCAATCAAATTACTTTGCAAGGAACTCAAGGAAGACTACAAATGCTGAATTTTTACAAAAGAAATCAAAATGCGGGCTCCCCGGCCTCCCATAACGGAAACACGACGCCTGACGCTTCGCCGGTCAGTGGATCAACCGCCGGAGAAGATCCCTCGTTGCCATCTGCTCGGCCCACGCCTCCAGGTAGGCCCGATCAAGCCCCGCTCCCTGCATCCGCCAAATTCCTTCCAAATCCATCCACTGCCGCTCCGAAGTCTCCCCTCCAGCCCGATACCACGCCAGTTTTGCCAGCACAATATCCTCCGGACTGACCATAGGGACCGCCCTGTCCGCCGACAGCGCCGTACCCCTCACAAAAATCCGGCGACGCACTTCGTCTTCGCCGTGAGCGAAAAAAGTCGTTGGAAAGATGTCGAACTTATACACCGCTCTCTGGTGCAGAAGGTTGAACGATCGGTTGGCTGCCACGGCCCTTCGGGCCTCCTCCGGGTCCCCTGCAAACCAGGGCGCCGCCAAGCGTGCCAAATGATAGGCCTCTTCCGGACTCAACTCCACCACTAAGTCCACGTCCAGCGTCGACCGCGGAACCCCAAACGCCGAACTCGCAAAGCTACCCCCCACCGCGAACGGCAACTCCAGCTCGTCCAGCACGGCCGCCAAGTCCCGAAACGCCTCCTCGAGCGCCGTCACTTGCCGAACATCCGTTCGGCTGCCTCCGCGCCGTAACAAGCCTCCGCCAGCCGCCGTCGCTGCGCTGCCTCGTCAAGGTGCTGCACGTTGGCCAGAAACATCTGCCGCACGGCCTCGGAAAGCTCCACTGCCCGCGTCAGCCGCTCCCCCGGCGTCTGCCGCCGCAGCATCTGCATCCAAATCTCTTCCGCCCCTGCCTCCGTGTCCCGCACCCCTCCATTGTACAGGCCCGGATACCGGACCATCGTCCGCACCCCGGGCCCCGGGGTGCGGACGAACCATTCCTCTCTCTCCTGCGACGCGAACGGGCCGAACCGAGTGCGTTGTGCGCGAGTTCCTCAGA
>JAPKZB010000090.1 GCA_026393985.1 Acidobacteriota bacterium | reverse complement strand
GGATGAACCGCGCACGACGGCCTCGCTTCGGCCTGTGCGCTTTGGATGAACCGCGCACGACGGCCTCGCTTCGGCCTGTGCGCTTTGGAAAATACCGTCTAGGATTCGGCCAGCAGGGCGCCCCAGTGGAAGCCGGCGCCGAAGGCGGCGAAGCAGACGGGCGCGCCGGCGGGCCAACCGCGTTCGGCCCATTCGGCGGCGGCGATGAGCATGCTGGCCGAACTGGTGTTGCCGTAGCGGGCGATATTGGAATAAAAGCGCTCGGCGGGGACTTCGAGGGCCTGGGCGACGCGGTCGATGAGGTTCTGATTGGCCTGATGCATCAAGAAGGTGCGGACATCGGCGGCTTGTCGGCCGTGGCGGGCGAGGAGGTCGCTGATGGCGCGCGGGACCTTGCGGGAGGCCTGCAGAATGACCGAACGGCCGTTCATTTCAAGCGGACGGTCGAAGCCGAGCTTGAGATCTTCGGCAAAGGCGCCATCGGAGTGGAGGGTGCTGCCGAGGACGCGGGCTTTGCCTTCGGTGGGGCTGACGAGACAGGCGCCGGCGCCATCGCCGAACAGGATGGCGACGCCGCGCTCCATGGGCGGACGGAGGACAACGCTGGACATCTTTTCGGCGCCGACGATGAGGATTTCACCGATGCTTTCGCACAGGCGGGAGGCAAGGGCCATGGCGTAGAGTGTGCCGGCGCTGGCCAAGGGGACGTCGAGGGCAGGGGTGCTGTCGAGACCGAGGCGATGAGCGACGGTGGAGGCGGGTCCGGGGAACTGGCGATCCGCGGTGCCGCTGGCGATCATGATCATGCCGAGGCTGGAGGCGGACACCTTGGCCTTGGCCAGGCAGGACTGGGCGGCGCGGAGGGCGAGATCGGCGACCGATTCGTCGGCGGCGGCGAAGCGGCGCTGGTCGATGCCACTCACGTTCTTGATCCATTCTGCGTCACAGCCGACGTGGGAGCCGATTTCGGCGTTGGAAACGATGCGTTCCGGAAGATAGGCGGCGAATTCGCGGAGGAAGGGCAATGAGATTATTTCCCGTGGTCCTCGAGATAGGACTCGATGCGTTCGATGGAGTCGAATTTTCGGGGGTTCAGATCGGCATCGGGGATCTTCAGGTTGAAGGCCTTTTCGAGGGCGGCAACGAGGTCGGCCAAGGCGAACGAGTCGAGCAGGCCGGAGTCAAACAGAGACTCGTCTTCGGCCGGGGCGATGGGTTTACCGGCGATCCCGTTCAGGATCTCATTGATTTTCGTTCGATTGTCCATTGATGATTCTTGCTGCCGTGGGAACGACCGTTGACTCGCTCGCGGTTTGCGCGGGGACGGCCTCATTGCGCACCCGCTGGTAAGTCGCAAATTGGGCCATCAATTCCTTATACAATGCCGCGCCCAGCAGGCGGTAGCCTTCGCCGGTAAAATGCACATAATCTCTTTGGGCGAAGCCGGCGGCAACCCAGCGGCCCATGGCGCCTTTGCCGCCCATGCGCTCGCGGAGATCCCAGAATGCGGCGCCGGAGGCGCGGGCGGCGGCGCGCTGGGCTTCGAGAATCAGGTCGATTTTCGGGTGCGATTCCATACCGCTGGCTGAGCGGTAGAAATGATCGGGGGGGCCGATGACGAGGATGGAGGCGGTGGGGGCGAGGCGGCGGAAACGGGCGAGGAGTTGGGTAAACATGTCGCGATAGGATTCGAAGGTCCAATCGCGATTTCTGGCTTCGTTGGTGCCGTAGGCGAGGATGATGAGGGCCGGGGGGCGGCGGCGGTAGTAGGAAGCCAGGACGGTTTCTTCCCAGCGGAGGCCGATGCTGGCTTGGGCGCCGTTCATGCCGAGCATGTCGTAGGTGACGCCGCGGCCGTTTTCGGCCACCCATCCGAACAGGCGCACCGGGCCGCCGCGGGTGCGGGCGGTGAACTGATGGGCGCCGGGCTGGAGGCGAAGGGGATAGACGCCGGGGCCGGGGTCGCCGGCGGTGGAGATGGTTTCGACGACCGTCCCGTTATCGGAGATTTCCACGATGCCGCCGCCAGGCTGGCGGAGGAAGTGGAGTTCGGCCGAGGCGCAATCGGCTTCGAGGGTGACGAACTCGCCGGCGCGGCGGGTGGACATGGAGATGCCGGACAGGCCATACATGCCGTCGCCGTCGCGGGCGACGAGGCCGTCCGAGTACCAGAAGCGGGTGGAGGCGGATTTGATATCGAGGCGGCGATAGCCGAGATAGGGACGGCCGGCGTGGGTAAAGCCGGGCCCGCCGTGGCCGAAGCGGGATTGGAGAAGATAGCGGGTGGTGCCGGACCAATCGTCGGAGGCGGTATGGGAGTCGCCGTAGTGCAGGATGGGGAGGACCTGTTGGCTGGTTCCGCCGTCGAGGCGCACCAACTGTTCGAGAAAGGGGACGAGCGCGGCGGGATTTTCGATGGTGCCGGGCTGATTCAGCCACTCGGAGACGGCGGAGCTGGCGGCGAGGCGCACCTGCGGGCTGACAGGCGCGGCGCGGGCGACCGGGGGCCGGCGGCGGGTGGTCCGGGCGGGAGTCCGTCTGATGGGCCGCTGCACGGCGGTGGTTTTCTTTTTGGCGACCGGTTTCCGGGGGCTGGGAGCTCCGGAACACACGCTACCCGGCAAGGCGAGGAGCAGCGCTGCGGTGACGAGAAATCGATTCAAAGGTTCAGTTCGCCGGGGTAAGAGTCAACCTCTCAATTGTCGCAAACTTCTCCCGGGCGATGCGGAGCTTATGGCGGCGGTAACCTTCCTGTAGAGACTTGTAGAGGAGGTTGCCGACGATCCGGGCGCCGTTGGGCATGGGGTGGATGAAGTCGGCGCCGACGAGGCGAGGTTCGGTCTGATACCAGCGGCCCATGGTGCCGGGGCCGCCCATGGCTTCGAAGGTATTGAAAAAGGCGCAGTCGAGTTCCGTGGCGACGCGCTGTTGGGTGGCGACGAGGCGAGGGAGGGCGGGGACGGTGCCGATCGAGCCGTTATCCATCTTCTGGCCGCGATCCATGGGCGCCATGACGAGGATGGCGGCCTGGGGGACGGCTTTGCGGATGCGGGCGATGGTGCGGCGGAGTTCGCCTTCAAAGGCGGTATCGACGAAGTTGGCGTAGGCGCTTTCGTTGGTGCCGTAGTTGATGATGACGAGATGGGGCCGGTGGTGCTGGAGTTGTTCGCCCCAATGGCGCTCGTCGACCATGCGGGCGAGGATGGAGATGTAGGCGCCGTTGACGCCGAGCGAGTTGTATTCGACGCCCGGGGTCTGCTTGCCGAAGCGGAGGCCGTAGATGCGGACGTTGCCGGTGACGCGGGCGATCTGGATTTCGCGGGCGCCGGCCGGGAGGGTGAATTTCTTGAACGAAGGGGTGACAACGGGGGATTCGGTTTCGACGACTTCGAGGGGGTTGCCGTCGGCGACGAGGGTGAAAGAGCCGCCCTGGGGCTGGGAGAGAAAGGAGACCTCGAGTTCGGAGTGGGTGGGGTCGGTGAGGAGAATACGGGACTGGGCGCCGGCGCCGCCGCGGAAGGAGACGGCGCCGAGGCCGAACAGGCCGTCCTTTAATTCGGAGACGTTGGCGGGTTCGATTTTCCAGCCCGAGCCTTTGATTTCGAGGCCGCGATGGGCATACCAGGCCCAGGGCTTAGCCGGGAGGGCGAAACCGTGGCCGGCGTCGCCGAAATCCTTCTGGAAGAGGGAGCGGACGTCGGCGGTGATGAGGTCGGCGGTGGTGGGGGAGTCGCCGTAGTGGAGGATGCGGGTGATGGCGCCGGGCTCTTTGCGTTCGGTCGAGAAGAGGGCGGCATAGAAGGGTTCAAGGGCGCCCTGAGGGTCGACGAGCGGCTGCAGGGGCATCTTTTCGACCGACAGGAGGGGTTTGAGGCGCTGCTGCTCCTCTTCAACGGGGTTGGCGCTGCGGACGCGGGGCTGGAATTCGATCACCTTATCGACCGAGCGCCAATCGAAGACATGGTAGTCCTTGAAGGCCGGAATGAGGTCCGGGGCTGTGATCATCAGCCCGAGCGTGGCGACGGTGAGGGAGACTTTCCGGGGTAGGGGCACTGCTTAAAAGTTAGTGTAGATAAACGGAGCCGCGCCTGTCGCGGCAATGTATTGAATGGCGACGATGAGGGCCATCAAAATGGCGGCCTGGACATAGAAGGGCGAGCGGACGAAGGTTTCGCGCAGTTTTTCAAAGGGCGCTTTCGGCAGATAGTGGCCGGCGACGGCGATGGCGAGGACGACCCAGAGGGCGCCGGAGACGTTGGAGGTGGCATAGGAGCGTTCGCCGAGCTGTTCGAGGAGCTTGGTGGCCTGTTCGAAGTTGGTGGCGCGGAAGAAGATCCAGGCAAAGCAGACAAATTGGACAGTGCAGAAGGTGCGGAACCAGGCGGGGGCCCAGGGGACGGCCTTGGGCCCGCGCCAGGCTTGCCAGGCGCGGGCGGCGGCCTGGGCGACGCCGTGGAGGACGCCCCAGATGACGAAGTTCCAACTGGCACCGTGCCAGAGGCCGCCGAGGGTCATCGTCAGGATGAGATTGCAGTACGGCATGACGGCGTTGCGCTTGCCGGGCAGGGAGAAGAAGAGATAGTCGCGGAGCCAGTTGGAGAGCGAGATATGCCAGCGGCGCCAGAAATCGTTGATGTTGGCGGCGGCGTAGGGCATGTTGAAGTTTTGCGGGAGCTTGATGCCGAGCAGGAGGGCCGAGCCGATGGCGACATCGGTGTAGCCGGAGAAGTCGTAATAGAGTTGGAGGGCGTAGGCGTAGACGCCGAGGAGGACTTCAGCCGAGGAGTAGAGGCCGGGGAAATCGAAGACGCGGTTGACGAGGTTTTCGGCGAGGTAGTCGGCGAGGAGAAGTTTTTTGAGCAGGCCGAGGCCGATGAGGAAGAGGGCGCGGCTGCCGTCGGCGGGTTCGAGCTGTTTGGGGTTGCGTTCGAACTGCTTGAGGAGGTCGGGGACGCGGGTGATGGGTCCGGCGAGGATGGTGGGGAAGAAGGAGGTGGCGGTGAGGTGGGCAAGGAGGGAGCGGGTGGGTTTGGCGTCGCGGCGGTAGAGGTCGAGGGTGTAGGTGAGGGACTGGAAGGCGTAGAAGGAGATGCCGAGGGGGAAGGTCCACTGCCAGACGGGAGCGGGGATGCCAGTGAGGCGGGCGTAGTTTTCAAACAGGAACGGCATGTATTTGAATGCCGTGAGGAGGCCGAGGTTGAGGAGTAGGGAGAGGGCGACGAGGAGTTTGCGGACGGCGGGCCGTTCAAAGTGGGCGAGGCCGAGGCCGATCGAGAAATCGCAGGTGGAGGCTAGCGGGATGAGGAAGAGGTAGAACAAGTCCCACTTGGCGTAGAAGAAATAGTTGGCGAACAGAAGAGCGGCGAGACTGGCGGCGCGCCAGCGAGAGAGCGGCCAGTAAAGGAGGAAGAGGGCCGCGAGAAAGAGGAAGTAAGTAGAGCTGGAGAGGAGCATCGGGACGGCCGGACGCAAAAAATGCGGGCAACAGCGGTCCCCGGTGAGGGAAAGCGGATGCCCGCGTCATCAGGGTTGTGCGAACGAGCAGCGTGAAACGCGGATCAAGAGGGCCTGTTCTCGGGGCGGCCCAGTTGACCGGTTAAGACTTGGGGGCTTCGTTGGTGAAGCCGGGGGGAAGGTTGACGCCGGCCCCGAAGAAATACTGCTCCATCTGCTCGAGCAGGAACTCCTGGGCTTCTTTGGTGCCGAGGTTGAGGCGGTACTCGTTCATGAGCATTTTCATGTGCTCAACCCACATTTTCCAGGCGTCCTGGGAAACGTTCTCAAAGATGCGTTGACCGAGAGGGTGCCCTTCGAAGGGGACCTCTTTCAGAGCGGGGAGCTCTTTTTTCAACTTGACACACAAAACAGTACGGCCGGTAGCATCTGCGGCAGACGACATGGAACCTCCCTGAGAGTGAATCTCTATAATAGCTTGCCGGAGGGCTAGTCGGAGAGGGATTTGTCGTCGGTTTCCCGTTTGAGGCGATTGGCTTCGAGATACTCGGAGAGTTTCATGGGCACCGTGGCGCCTTTTTCCATCTGGCGTTGGACGGCGCGTTGGTACCGGCGCATGGTCTCCCGTTTTTGCCCGTCTTTAATTGGACAGGTTTCGAAATCGAGAAGGAGTTCAATCTCCCAGTGCCGGAAGGTGTTGCGGACGAGAGAGCCACGCAGAATGTCCTGAATCAGCCGGTTGAACTGACGAAGTAGCGTATCTGCGTCGACTTTGCGTTCGATTTCAAAGCTGGCGGTGCCCGGCATCTCTCAGTGTATCGACCGAAGCGAGGAGACTCTTTAGGCCAAACGGGCTTCTTTTACCATTGGAGGACTACTTTCCCGGTCTGGCCGCCGAGCATGAGGCGGAAAGCCTCCTCGAAGTGGGTGAAGGGGAAGCGATGGGTGATGACTCTGGAGATATCGAGGCCGCTCTGGATCATGACGGTCATCTTGTACCAGGTTTCATACATTTCGCGTCCGTAGATGCCTTTGATGGTCAGCATGTTAAAGATGACGGTGTTCCAGTCGATGGCCATTTCGCCGTTGGCGGGGATGCCGAGCATGGCGATGTGGGCGCCATGGGCCATATTGGCGAGCATTTCGCGGAAGGCGTGGGGGTTGCCGGACATTTCGAGGCCGACGTCGAAGCCTTCGGTCATGCCGAGTTCCTGTTGGAGGGCGGCGAGGGTTGTTTCGCGGGTATCGACGGCGCGGGTGACGCCCATTTGGCGGGCGAGTTCGAGGCGGTAGGGGTTGACGTCGGTGATGACGACGTGGCGGGCACCGGCGTGGCGGACAACGGCGGCGGCCATGATGCCTATGGGTCCGGCGCCGGTGATGAGGACGTCTTCGCCGAGGACGGGAAAGGAGAGGGCGGTGTGGACGGCGTTGCCGAAGGGGTCGAAGATGGCGGCGATATCGCGGTCGATCTTCTCATCGTGGTGCCAGACGTTGCTCATGGGCAGAGCGATGTATTCGGCAAAGCAGCCGGGACGATTGACGCCGACGCCGCTTGTGTGCGCGCAGAGGTGGCGGCGGCCGGCCAGGCAGTTGCGGCAGCGGCCGCAGATGACGTGGCCTTCGCCGGAGACGAGCATGCCGGGGGTGAAGTCGTTGACGTTCGAGCCGACCTCGACGATCTCGCCGACGAATTCGTGGCCGACGACCATGGGAACCGGGATGGTGCGCGCGGCCCAATCGTCCCATTTATAGATGTGCAGGTCGGTGCCACAGATGGCGGTGCGGTCGACTTTGATGAGCACATCGTTGATGCCGATGGCGGGTATGGGGACGTCTTCGAGCCAGAGGCCGGGGGCGGCTTCCTTCTTGACGAGTGCCTTCATGGAGAGTTGGATGCGGGCCGGGAATCTCGCGTTACCGGTCAGTTGTTTTCGGCGAGGCCCTGGGGCCAGGTCGCGTCGAGAACGGGAGCGAAGTCGGCCCGGACGGCGGCGAGGAGTTCGTCGTCGAGGGGGTCAGAGAGGGCGGACAGGGCGTTTTCGAGTTCGGCGAGGGAGGCGACGCCCGTGATGGTGCTGGCGATGGCGGGTTGGGCGAGCGAGTGCTGCAGGGAGAGTTTGGCCAGGCTGACGCCTTGGGCCTGCCACTTGGCGACGACGCGGGCAACGAACTCTTTGAGCGCGGCGGGGGCGGGGTGCCAGGGTTGGGGGCCGTGGGGCGAGAGCATGCCGAGGGCGACGGGCGAGGCGTTGAGGACCTGGATGCCGCGGGGTTGGGTGAAGGGAAGGATACGGGTAAGGGTGGTATCGAACAGGGTGTAGTGGGCGTAGCTGATGATGGTGTCGAGCGGGTAGCGGGGCAGGACGGTTTCAAAGATCTTGAGGGGAAGGCCGGTGACGCCGATGGCGCGGGCCTTGCCGGACTGTTTGATTTTTTCGAGGGCGGGCAGGGACTCGTCGAGGATGCGGGGGAGCGCGGTGAACTCGATGTCGTGGAGTTGGAAGATATCGACGTAGTCGAGCCCGAGGCGGGCGAGGCTTTCGTCGATGCTGCGAGTGATACGGGCGGGAGAGAAATCGAAGTCGGCGAGGTCGTAGCGGCCGCACTTGGTGGCGAGCAGGAAGCGGTCGCGGTTGAGGCCGGCGAGGGATTGGCCGATGACGGTCTCCGATTGGGTAACGCCGTAGTAGGGCGAGGTATCGATGAGATTGACGCCGCGGTCGATGGCGGTGCGGATGAGGCGGGTGGCGTCGGCCTGGGAGAGGCTGCCGTACTGGCCGCCCAGTTGGGCACCGCCGAGGCTGAGTTTGGGAAGTTTCATGATTTTTTAGCGGACCCAGTCCTTTGAGGAACCGCGCACAACGGACTCGCTTCGGCCCGGCAGGAGGGGCGAGTTCCTCGCCCGTTGGTGCCGTTCCTGCGCGGCCTGTGCGCTCTTAACGCACCCAGTCCATGATTCCAGTATGGGGCAGGGGCGGGGTGTGCGCCTGCCGGATGGCGGTGGCGAGGCGGCGGGCCAGGCGCGGGTTGGCTGGGGCGAGGTCGTTCGACTCGGCCTCGTCAATGGAGAGGTCGTAGAGTTCGGGCTGGGAGGCGCCTTCCGGCAGGACGGCTTTCCATTGGCCGGAGCGGACGGCGGCGCCCTGCGGGGTGAGGACGCGGGTTTTGGCGTTGTACGAGTAGTTTTCCCAGTGGAGAGTGCGGCCGGGGGCGGCTTTTCCGGCCAGGAGGGGCAGGAGCGAAATGCCGTCGGTTTGGGGGGCGGGTGCGCCGGCCGCGGCGGCGCAGGTGGGCAGGAGGTCGGCGAAGGAGACGGGGCTGTTGTTCTGACTGCCCGGGGCGATGCGGCCGGGCCAGCGGGCGAGGAAGGGGACGCGGAGGCCGCCTTCGTAAAGGGTGCCTTTCTGGCCGCGGAGGAGGGCGCCGGAGGGGGCGCGCATGGAGTCGAAAAAGCCGGTGGAGTGGCCATCGGCGGTGACGCCGCCGTTGTCGGAGGCAAACAGGACGAGGGTGTTCTGTTCGACGCCCATTTCCTTCAGCGTGGCGAGGATGCGGCCGACGTAGCCGTCGCCCTGGGTGACCATGGCGGCGTAGGCCCTCTCCTTGGCGGGCCAATCGGTGGATTCGTAGGGGGCGGAGGTGGGGGTTTCGTAGCGGCCGTGGGGGACGGTGTAGGCGGCGTAGAGGAAGAAGGGCCTGCCCTTTTGCTGCTTGAGCCAGGCGATGGATTTTTCGGCGATACGATCGGCGCTGTAGACGGTTTTGCCGAGCGGATCGCGCCGGTCGTTTTCCCAGAGGAACTCGGGGAAGTAGGTGTGGGCGTGGACCTGATGGAGATAGCCGTAGAAGTGATCGAAGCCATGCCGGGCGGGGACGCCGGAGCTGCCCGCATCGCCGAGGCCCCACTTGCCGAAGCCGCCGGTGGCGTAGCCGGCCTGCTGGAGCACCTTGGCGAGGGTTACGGTATTGGGCGGGAGCGGAGAGGTGCCGGCGTTGGCGCGGATGGGGGCGTGGCCGAGGTGGAGGCCGGTCATGAGGACACAGCGGGAGGGGGCGCAGACGGCGCCGCCGGCGTAGGCGTGGGGGAACCTCATGCCATCGCGGGCGAGCGAGTCGATGTGGGGGGTTTGGATCTTCTTTTGGCCGTAGCAGCCGATGTCGGCGTAGCCGAGGTCATCGAGCAGGATGAGGACGATGTTGGGGCGGGGTTGGCTGGCGAGCAGCCCCGCGAGGAAGGATCGACGACTGAGAGCGGCCATGGTGATCACTTTAGAGGAGGGTACCGCGCATTAGGAGGGCGGCGACGGTGAAGTAGATGACGAGTCCGGAGATGTCGACGAGGGTAGCGACGAAGGGGGCCGAGGCGCTGGCGGGATCGAGATTGAGGCGGCGGAGCAGGAAGGGGAGCATGGAGCCGGCGAGGGTGCCGAAGAGGATGACGCCGAGGAGACTGACGGCGACGGTGACGGCGACGACGTGATAGTGCGGGCCGTAGAGGTTCCAGATAGACTGCCACAGCATGATGCGGGTGTAGCCGATGGCGGCGAGGAAGGTGCCGAGGACGAGGCCGGCGCCGATTTCGCGTTTCATGACGTTCCACCAGTCGCGGAGGCCGACTTCGCCGATGGCCATGGCGCGGATGACGAGCGTGGTGGCCTGGGAGCCGGTGTTGCCGCCGCTGCTGATGATCAGCGGGACGAAGAGGGTAAGCACGACGGCGCGGGCGATCTCCTGTTCGAAGTAGCCCATGGCGCTGGCGGTGAACATTTCGCCGACAAAGAGAACGCAGAGCCAGCCGCCCCGCTTCTTGACCATGCTCCAGAAGCTGGTTTGGAGGTAGGGGGCGTCAAGGGCCGACATGCCGCCCACCTTTTGGATATCCTCGCTGGCCTCTTCGGTGACGACGTCGACGATGTCATCGACGGTAACGATGCCCTTCATGCGGCCTTCGGCGTCGACGACGGGGATGGCGAGCAGGTGGTGAGCGGCGAAGAGTTTGGCGACGGCCTCCTGGTCCATCTCCTCGGTGGCCTGGACGAGCTGGGTGCGCATGAGGTCGCGGACGAGGCGGTGGCGGTCGGCGGCGAAGAGGTCGCGGAAGGTGACGACGCCGAGGAGTTGCTGGTTTTCGTCGAGGGCGTAGGCGTAGTAGATGGTTTCGAGGTGGGTGGTTTGGCGGCGGAGGTAGCTGATGGCCTCGTCGGCGGTCATTTCCGGACGGAGGCGGGCGAAGCGGGGGCTCATGAGGCCGCCGGCGGCATCCTCTTTATAGGCGAGGAGGGCGGTGACTTCGCGGCGGGAGGTTTCGTCGAGGAGGCCGAGGAGGTGGGGCCAGCGCTCTTTGGGGGCGAACTGGATGAGGTCGGCGGCGTCGTCGGGGGCGAGTTGGCGGAGCCAGAGGCGGTCGATGCCTTCGGGGAGGTCCTGGAGGAGGTCGGATTGCTGGCGGCTGTTGAGTTCGAGGAAGAACTCTTCGGAGCGTTCGGGGGGCAGGGATTGGAAGGCGTGGAGACGTTCGGCGGGGGTGAGGCCGGGCCACTGTTCGAGGAGGGATGCGAGGCGGATTTCGGGCATGGGACGGGGAGTGGGGGCCGCCCTTCTACTTTAGCTTACGGGGTGGGGAGGGGGGTCGAAAAAGCGGCTGAGGCGGGCGGCGAGCAGGGCGATGGCCAGATCGTGGACTTCGAGGCACCAGCCGCGGACCGAACGGGTGTTCGGTCCGGCAATCGGAATCAGACGGGTCTGCCAGCCGTCGGGCAGGATCGCCGTCTCCGGGCCGACACCGTGAGCGTAATAGCCATAGGTCCGTTCGAAGGGGGTGGCTTCGCCGATGGAACCGTCGATGAGGTCGGCGCGGTCGGGATGGTTCCGGGGATAGAGATCGGCCTTCCGAGAGACAAGGAACTTTTCGGGGGCCCGCGGAAACTAACCGAGAATGGCCTGACTGCCGATTACGACGATATCGTCATCATCGGCGATCGTTCCCGCCGCGCGGATCAGGTGCTCCAGTTGCGAACGTGTCATAAATAGCCCACCGCTCCTTTGGGGTCAAAACGCCCGCAAACGGACTCGTCTGGCGCATCGCGCGCATCTGCTCCGTATCCTGGTCGAGCCGATGGAGCAGATCGTCGAGCGGCAGGGCGAGAAGCTGCTCCCAGGCGGCGAGGTAGGGTTGCGAGCGGCCGGCGGTGGCGGACCAGCGGCGGAGGTTGTCGTGCGCGATGGCCAGCAGCTCCGGGGCAGCGCGCAGCTTGGCGGCAATCGCGCGATGCAGCGCGACGCTGCGGGCGTCTATGCGGGCGTGTCCTTCGAGCGGGCGAACAGGCATCGATTCCCTACCGGCATTGTAGCCTGCTAGTTCCTTTCGACTATTGCCGGCGGCGCGGTGGCGGGACTACCCTGCCCCTAACATGGAACCGATGTTTCTTCCCGCAGTCGAAGCCAATCCGGCGCCGGGGCCCTACGCCCAAGCCATCGCGGCCATGGCGAAGGGCGGGGGCGAGTACCCGCAGATCTGGCATCTTTTCGCCTTCAAGCCGCACGCCACCGAGCATCTGGCCAAGTTCACGCACGAGATCCTGCACGGCGAAGCGCCGCTCACGCCGGGACTGCGCGAGCTGATCGCCGCCTTTACTTCGGCACGCAATCACTGCCCGTTTTGACTGAAGTCGCATGCCGCGGTCGCGGCAGCCTTGCTCGGCAGCGAAGAGGCGGTGCAGGCGGTGATGGCCGATTTTGAAACGTCGGCGCTGACCGAATCCGAAAAGGTGCTCTTCCGGTTCCTCGATAAGGTCAACAGCCGGTCGCCGGAGATTACGGCGGCGGACATGGCGCCGCTCTCTGCCGCCGGCTGGACGGATGAGCAGATCTACTACGCCATCACCGTTTGCGCGCTGTTCAACTTCTACAACCGGTGGATTGACTCTACCGGCGTGCATGCGCTCTCAGACGAAGCCCATCGCGCGGGCGGGCAGCGGACGGCCGCGCATGGCTACGTCAGGCGCTAAGTCGTACACTTTGGAGCATGGGATCGGTGCGGACAGAGGGCCGGGCGTGGTGAGGTCCCCGAGCGGGCGGCTGGCGGCCGGGGTGGTGGTGACGCTGGTGATCATCCTGGCCTACGCCGGCTACACGCTGAACTCCGTGCGGCGGATGCGCGAAGTACAGACCGGCATCGTCGACCAGAACCGCAAGGCCGCGCTGCAGTTGATCCGTATTCAGGGCGACCTGAACGCGCTGGCGCTGGCGCTGCGCGATATGCAGGACCAGACGGGCGAGTATCCGCTTTCGGCCTGGGGGGCGCAGTTGGGGAGGATCCGCGAGAACCTCGACGATGCGATGCGCGTCGAAGCGGGGCTGGCCGCCGGCCGCCGCGACCCGCAGCAGGCGGCGTATCTGGACAGTTCGTTCCGGCAGCTATGGACGGCGGTCGACCGGATGAAGAGTATGGCGCGGGAGCAGCCGCCGGCCGCGGTGACGGCGTTTATCCGCGGGACGCTGGAGCCGCAGTTGCAAGCGCTTACGTCGTTGACCGCGCGGCTGCTGGTGCAGAACAACGCCGAAGAGCAGCGCGCCGGGGAGCAGATTGCGGGCATCTACGGCGAGATCGAGCGGAATGCCTACGTTTTTCTGGGTATTTCGCTGCTGCTGGCGGCGTCGGTGAGCCTTGCGATGATCCGTTCGAACCGGATTCTGTTTGAGCGGCTGGCGAGTTTATCGAACCAGCGGCGGGATCTGGCGCAGCAGTTGATTGCGGCGCAGGAGAGCACGCTGCGCGCGGTGTCGCGGGATCTGCATGACGAGTTCGGGCAGATTCTGACGGCCGTGGGATCCATGCTGTCGCGGGCGGGGCGGTCGGCGCCGGCGGCGTTCACCGAACAACTGCGGGAGACCAAGGAGATTGTGCAGGAGACGCTTGAAAAGGTGCGGGGCCTGTCGCAGGCGCTGCAGCCGGTGATTCTCGAAGAGCAGGGACTGGGGGCGGCGGTAGAGTGGTATCTGCCGGTGTTCGAGCGGCAGACGGGCATTGCGGTGCGCTACCGCGGGCCGGCGGCGGCGCCGGTTCTCGAACCGGGACGGGCGATTCACGTCTTCCGGATTTTGCAGGAGGCGTTGAACAACGCGGCGCGGCACGCGGGGGTGAATGAGGTGACCGTGGAGCTGCAGGACAACCCGCTGCGGCTGCGGGTGGCCGATGCCGGGCCGGGGTTTGCGCCGGAGGCGATGGCAGGGAAGGCGCCGGGGGTGGGCTTGGCGGGAATGCGGGAGCGGGCCGCGATTCTCGGCGGGACGCTGCGCATCGAAAGCACCGGCGGCACTAGGATAACTTTGGAGGTTCCGCGTGGCTAAGATCCGGGTGGTGTTGGTAGACGACCATGCGCTGGTGCGGCGGGGGTTCCGCCGGCTGCTCGAAGACGATAGCGAGATTGAGGTCGCCGGCGAGGCAAGCGACGGCCTGGAGGCCGAAGAGGTAACCCGGCGCCTGCAGCCGGACGTGGTGGTGCTCGACTACGCGCTGCCCGGGCAGAACGGCGCTCTGACGGCGCGGAAGCTGCTGGCGGCGCAACCGGCGCTGAAGATCCTGATGCTCAGCATGCACGCCGAGGCCAGCTACGTGGCGCTGTGCCGCGAGGCGGGCGTGGCGGGCTATCTGCTCAAGAACGCCTTCGACCTGGAGCTCGTGGATGCCGTCAAACAGGTGGCGGCCGGGCAGACGGTGATTGACCCGCGGTTGCAGCAGGCGGCGGCTCCGGCAGGGAAGCGGCGGCTGAGCACCCGCGAGATGGAGGTGCTGCAGCACATCGCCGCCGGGCGGGCGAATAAGGAGATCGCGACGCTGCTGGGGCTGAGCGCGAACACGATCGCCGTGCACCGGGCCAACATCATGGACGCGCTCGAGGTGCACAACGCGGCCGACCTGGTGATGCACGCCATCCGGCACGGGCTGGTGACGCCGCCATGACGCGGCGCGAGCTGCTGCTGGCCCTGGCGGCCCCGGAGCCGCGGCTGCAACTCGAGGACGTGACGCGGGCCGCCGGGATCGACTTCTCGCACCACACCGGCGCATTCGGCGCCCGCTACCTGCCCGAAACGCTGGGACCGGGCTGCGCCTTTCTCGACTACGACAACGACGGCTGGCTGGACGTGCTGCTGGTAAACGGGCAGGACTGGCCGGGGCATCCGCGCCGGAAGGCCGGGCTGCAGCTCTACCGGAACAACCGGAACGGGACGTTCAGCGACGTGACGCGGGCGGCGGGTCTCGACTTCTCCTTCTACGGGCTGGGCGTGGCCGTGGCCGACTTCAACAACGACGGCTTTCCGGACTTGTACCTGACCGGCGTGGGGCAGAACCGGCTGCTGCGCAACACGGGCCGCGGCAGCTTCGTCGACGTGACGGCGGCGGCGGGTCTGGGCAACCGGACGGGCTTTTCCACCTCGGCCGTCTGGTTTGACTACGACCGCGACGGGCACCTGGACCTGTTCGTATGCAACTACGTGCGCTGGTCCCCGGAGGCCGATGTCTTCTGCAGCCTGGACGGCAGGACGAAGTCCTACTGCACCCCGGAGGCCTACCGGGGGACGACCTGCTGGCTGTTCCGCAACTGCGGCAACGGCACCTTCGAGGACGTGACCGCCAAGAGCGGGCTGTTCGACGCCTCTTCGAAGTCGCTCGGGGTGGCGATGCTTGACTTCGATCAGGACGGCTGGCCGGACCTGTTCGTCGCCAACGATACGCAGCCGAACAAGCTCTACCGCAACAACCGGGACGGGACGTTTCGCGAGATGGCCGTGCGCGCGGGCGTGGCCTTCGCCGAAGACGGCCGGGCGCGGGCCGGCATGGGCGTGGACGCGGGAGACTTCCGCCGGACGGGCCGGGAAGGCCTGGCCGTGACGAACTTCGACAACGAGATGATCGGCCTGTACGAGTGGACCGGCGGGGGCTACCTCGACCGGGCCGAGGAGACGGGCGTCGGGGCGGCCTCGCGCAAGACGCTGGGCTTCGGATGCCTGTTCTTTGACGCCGATCTCGATGGCCACCTGGACCTGCTGGCGGTGAACGGGCACATTGACGATTCGGTGCGTAACCTGGCGCGGGGGCCAGCCTACGCGCAGCCGCCGCATCTGTTTTTGAACAACGGGCAGGGCCGCTTCCGGGACATCAGCACCGAGGTGGGCAGCGGCTTCCGCGCGCCGAAGGTGGGCCGGGGCTTGGCGCTCGGGGACTTCGACCGGGACGGCGATCTGGACGTGCTGCTGACGACCAACGGCGGGCCGGCGTATCTGTACCGGAACGATGTGGGGAACGGGCACCGGTCGATCCGCTTTCAGTTGGAGGGACGGGCGTCGAACCGGGATGCGATTGGCGCGGTGGTGGAGGTGGAGGACGCCGCGGGATGGCAGATGCGGCGGATCCGGAGCGGGTCGAGCTATCTGTCTTCGTCGATGCGGGCGGCGACGTTCGGGGTGGGGTTGCAGAAGATGGTGAAGCGGGTCGTGTTGCGTTGGCCGAACGGCAGGGTGGATGAGTTTCCGGGCCTGGCGACGGGGGCGACCTACCATTGCATCGAAGGACAGGCCCCGCGGGCGCTGCCCTACCGGTAGTTCAATCCGATTACTGCGCGGCGCGGGGGCCGGCGGGTACCTTCTGAAGATGCGTTTGGTTCTTGTATTGGCGGCGGGTCTGGCGGCGGTAGCGCAGGAGCCGGTGGCCACGGTGGAAGGCAGTGTCAGAGATGGGTCGGGCGGCGCGGTGCCGGCGGGGAGGGCGACGGTGACCAATCTGGACAACGGGTTGGTAAAGACCGCACCGGTGGAGGCGGGACGCTATCACTTTGCGATGCTGCCGGTGGGCCGCTATGCCGTGGCGGTGGAGGCACCGGGGTTTGCGCGGTTCGCGAGCCAACCGCTCACGCTCGAGGTGAGCCAGGTGCGAAGGCTGGACGTCCGGCTGGAGGTGGCCGGGGTGAAGGAGTCGGTAAGCGTTTCCGCTGAAGCAGCGCTGGTCGACACGGCGAGCAACGCGCTCGGCAAAACGGTGACGACCCGGGAGATTCTCGACCTGCCGCTGAACGGCCGGAACTTCACGCAGTTGGGGCTGCTGCAGGCGGGCGTGGCCGACCTGACCAACGGCATCGCCACGGCGGGCGGCTCGCTGCGCGCCGGGCAGGCGTACTCGGTGAACGGGCAGCGGCCGGAGTCGAACAACTTCCTGCTCGACGGGGCCAAGAACGTCAACCGGATGGACGGCGGCTTCGAGCTGCGGCCGCCCGTCGATTCGATCAGCGAGTTTCGCATTCTGACCCACACGGCGCCGCCCGAGTACGGCGGCACGGCCGGTTCGAACACCTCGGTGGTGACCCGGTCGGGAACGAATCAGCTGCACGGAGGCCTGTACCATTTCTTCCGGAATGACGTGTTTGACGCGCGGAACTTTTTTTCGCGCGAGGTGGAGCCGCTCAAGCAGAACCAGTTCGGCGGCACGCTGGGCGGGCCATTGCGGGCGAACAAGCTGTTCTATTTCGCCTACGCCGAAGGCTTCCGCAACCGGCAGGGGATTACGCGCTCGGCCAACGTACCGACGCCGGCGCAGCGCGCGGGGGTGTTTGCCGCCGGGCAGATTCCGCCGTCGCAGATCAGCGCCGTGGGGCGGCGCGTGGCCGAACTCTACCCGCTCGGGAACACGACTCCCTCCGTGTACACCGGGACCGTGGTGACCGAGAACGAATCGAACCAGGCGGGTGGTCGCGTGGACTATCTGATGAGCGAGCGGGCGCAGTTCAATGTGCGCTACGCGCTGGCGGACGGATACAACCGGAACCCGATCTCCATTCGCGGGTCGGACCTGCCGGGGTTTCCCGTGCGGGACGACCTGCGGACCAACTCGCTGGCCGTAAGCGGGACGCAGGTGTTGTCGCCGCACGCGGTGAACGTGGCGCGGGCGGCCTTCTTCCGCCATGTGTTTCTGTTCGATCAGCGGCTGAACCGGATTTCGCCGCGGGAGCTGGGTTTTAACTACGACTCGGCTTCGCAGCTCGGGCAGAGCGCGCCGTTTTTCAACGTCAGCGGCTATTCGCCGGTGGGCGGCTCGATTACGGGCCCGCGCACGTCGGCGCAGACGAGCTGGGAGGCGGCCGATTCGTTGAGCCTCGCGCGGGGGCGCCATGCCTGGAAGGCGGGCGCGGAGGTGCGGCGCCTGTATCTGAACATGTTCCAGGCCATCGCGCCCAACGCGTTTTTTGTGTTCGCGCCAACGCCGCCTTTTGGCGATGGGTTTGCCAATCTGCTGCTGGGGCGGCCGGCGGTGTTCTATCAGGGCTTGGGCGACTTGTCGCGCGGGATGCGGGGTTGGGAGACGTCGGTGTACGGGCAGGACGAGTGGCGCGTGGGGCGGACGGTGACGCTGAACTACGGGCTGCGGTGGGAGGTGAACACGCCGCTCACGGAAGTGCGGAACCGCCTGAACGCCTTTGTGCCGGGCCTGCAATCGACGGTGCGGCCGGAGGCGCCGCGCGGGCTGCTGTTCCCGGGCGATGCGGGGGTGGCGGCCGGGGTGGCGCCGGTGTTCCGGAAGGGGCTGATGCCGCGGTTCGGGGTGGCGTGGAATCCGGACGGGCGCGGAGTAATGAGCGTGCGGGCGGGCTATGGCATCTTCTTCGATCCGTTCGCCAACGGGTCGGGGGTAGCCTCGCAGGTGCCGGTGAGTTCGCTGCCGTGGACGCAGCTGATCCAGTTCAGCGGGCCGGCCGTGAACTTCACGAACCCGTACGGGACGGTGAGCCGTCCGGCGCCGGGCACGTTTCCGCTGCCGCTCACGCTGGTGGTGATGGACCGCAACGCCCGGCCGCCCTACGCGCAGAACTGGAACCTGACGCTGCAGCGCGCGCTGGGGGGCGGCTATGTGGCCGAGGCCCGCTATCTGGGCACGAAAGGGACGCGCCTACCGCGCAACATCGAAGCCAACCCGGCGGTTTTCGGCCCCGGGGCCACGGCCCAGAACGCCGACAGCCGGCGGCTGTACGCGCCGAACTTCACCCACGTGGCGATGTTGAGTTACATCACCAACTCCTCCTATCACGCAGGGCAGTTCAGCCTGAGCCGGCGGTTCGATAAAGGGCTCGGGTTCAACGCCTCCTACTGGTTTTCAAAAACGCTCGACTGCCTGTCGGCGATGAACCTGGGCGGGGCGGCGGCGCGGCCGCTGGCCGGGGAGAACGACATTGCGCAGGATCCTTTCAATCTGCGGGCCGAGCGGGGACCGTCGCTGTTCGACGCCCGCCATCGGGTGGTTCTGAGCGGCAGTTGGGAGATCAAAAAGGGCTGGCAGTTGAATGGGATTTTCTCGGCGCACTCCGGGACGCCGTTCACGGTGTTCGACTCAACGAACGTGGCCGCGCAGGCGTCGCATCCGCCGATCTCGGGCTACAGCGGCGGCCGGCCGGATCTGGTTGCCGACCCGAACCAGGGGCCGCGGACGGTGGAGCAGTGGCTGCCGCGGAGCGCCTTCCGGCGGCTGAACCCGGTGACCGAGGCGGGCCGTTTTGGCAACGCCGGGCGCAACATTGCGCGGGGGCCGGGCCTCGGCAATCTCGATCTTTCGCTGCTGAAGACGTTCGCGTGGACCGAGCGGCTGCGGCTGCAGCTCCGCGCCGAGGTGTTCAACGTGGCCAACCACGCCAACTTAGCCGTGCCGGTGAGTGATTTGAATTCGGCGAACTTCGGGCGGATCCTGGAGGCCGGGCCGTCGCGGCTGGGGCAGTTGGCGCTGAAGCTGAGTTTCTGAGCTCCCGAAAGGAACAAGCCCGGCGCGGGGCCGGGCTTGCTCGTTGGGTTCGTTTCGCAAAATGACGGCGCGACGCTAGAACTGCAGCCGGAGGCCGACCTGACCGGTGCGGCCCGCGCCGAAGTCGACGCCGCGGACGCCGGTAATGCGACCGAAGTTGTTGTTGGCGATGTTGAGTTCGGGGTCGCCGAGGTTGGTCGCGTTGGGCACGTTGGTAAACGAGCCTTCCAGACGCATCGTGAGGCGTTCGACGAGGTTGAACGTCTTGGCCATGCCCATGTTCCAGCCGAAGGTGCCGGGCCCGGTGAGGATGCCGACGCCCGAGTTGCCGAAGCGGCCGATGGGGTTGGGGTCGCGGCCCGGGACAACGCCGACGGCGCAGTTGAACTGCAGCGCGCCGGGGGTGCGGCCGGGGCAGAGGAAGGCGCTGCGGTCGAGCCAGACGTTGCGGTCCGGGCTGGCGGCGGCGCCGTTGCCGAGGCGGTCCGGACGCTGGGTGCCGCGGGAGGGCGCATCGGTGCCGGAGGGGTCGCCGCCGTTGAAGGTGGGGGTGAGGAAGGGCCCCGATTGGAGGCTGAGGATCGAAGAGATCTGCCAGCCGCCCAGGATGGCGTCGACGGCGCCGTTTGCGTTGGCCATCCAGCGGCGGCCTTTGCCGAAGGGCAGTTCGTAGACCAGCGTATTGATGGTGCGGTGCCGGCGGGTGGCGTAGACGTCGCCGCGGTCGGCGCGACGGTCAAGCGAGTTGGTGACGCGGCCGCCGCCGGTTTCGCCGGCGAAGCTGTTCGGGTTGGGGCCGGCGTTATCGCCGAGATGCTTGGCGAAGGTATAGGCGGCGGTGAAGGTGAGGCCCGCGGAGAAGCGGCGGTTCAGCTCCACCTGGGCGGCCTGGTAGATGGAGTTGGCGCCGGCGTCGCGGCTGTAGATGAGGCCCCAGTTGGGGAAGGGGCGGTCGGTGAGCGGACGCTGGGTGAAGAAGCTCGTCGAGGGCTGAGCCTGGTTGAGATCGGGCGCCCAGGGCAGGTTGGTAGACTTGTTGGCGATGTAGGAGACGCGGAGGCCCATGGAGTTAGTGACCTGCCGGTCGACCGAGAGGCCCCACTGCATCATGTAAGGCGGCCGGAAGTCGATCTGGTTGGCGGTGCGGAACTGGAAGGTGCCGAGGTTGCCGCCGCGGACGCCGCTGGCCGAGCCGCCGGGGCGGGTCTGCGGGAGGAAGAACAGCGGCTGGCCATTCGAACCGACGTTGCTGAACTGGCGGACGTCGCTCTGCACGGTGCCGGTGAGCGAGAAGAAGATGGAGCCGAGCAGGGCCATGTTGTAGATGCCGTAGCTGCCGCGGACGGTGGTCTTGTCGCCGATGCGATAGGCAAAGCCGAGGCGGGGCAGGAACTGGGTGTTGTAGTTCTTGCGGAGGGCTTCGGGCAGGCCGGCCTGTTTGGCGGTGACGAACGGGGTGCAGGGCACGCCGCCGATGGCAGCGCCGGGGCAGGCGTTGACGCTGAGCAGGGTGGCCGGGGCGACGAGTTGGATAGCCTTCGGGTCGGTCATGGTGACGACGCGGCCGGTGACCGGGACAGTCCGGTCGAAGTTGGCGATGTTGAAGCCGGCATCGGAGTAGCCGGGCTGGAACTCGTAGCGGAGGCCGAAGTCGAGGGTCAGGCGGCTGGTGGCGCGGAAGGTATCCTGCACGTAGGCTTGGTAGTGGGTGCCGCGGCCGTCGTTATCGGTCTGGACGACGGAGACGCTGGTCTGGAAGGGCGCGGCGAGGAGGAAGTCGCCAAAAGAGTTGCCCGTGAAGTTACCGGAGAAAGCGAAGTTGCCGTAGTTGTCGCCGGTGGTGAAGCCGAGGTTGCTTTCGGCGCGGAGCTGGCGGATGGCGAAGCCGAACTTGAGGGTATGCTTGCCTTTGATCCAGGTGAGGTTGTCGATGTACTGGGTGTTCCAGCTGACGCCGCGGCCCGGGCGGCCTTTCGAGAAGCCCGTGAACTGCTGAATGTCGAAGTTGGGCAGGGCGTTGAAGAAGATGTCTTTCTGGATGTCCTGGAGATTAAGACCGTTGGTGAAGGCGCGTCCGTCGAAGTTGAAGACGGCGCCCGACTTGGCAAAGGAGATGCCGCCGCGGAACTCGTTGAGCAGCGTGGGCGTGATGCTCCAGGTGTAGCTGACGACAGCCTGGCGATGGTCGTTATAGGTCGAGTCGTTCGGCAGCAGGAGACGGTTGACCGCCTGCGAGGGGTTCTCTTTCTGGGTGAAGCGGCCGAAGACGAGGTGCTTTTCCGTGAATTGATGGTCGAGGCGCACGTCGAACTGGTTGCTGCGGGTGGTGGCGTCGAGGTTGTTGATGTAGTTGGCGTTGGAGACGCGGTTGGGATTGCCCTGGTTCGGGTCCGGGTAGAGGGCGAGGATGGCGCGCGCGATGGAGCTGATGCGGGCCGCCGGGATGGTGTTGCCGGGGAAGGGCTGGTTGGTGAGCGGGTCGCGGACCGTGACGGTTTCGCCGGTGAAATTGCCGGTCTTCATGGCCGCGGTGGGGACGGTGTTCTGAATGGTCGCCTGGCGAGGCAGGCGGAGGCTTTCGAGGGTGAAGAAGAAGAAGGTGCGGTTCTTGCCGTTGTAGAGCTTCGGCAGGACGACGGGACCGCCGAGGGTGAAGCCGAAGACGTTCGAGATCTTGGCCGGCAGGGCGGCCTGGCCGAAGGAACGGGCGTCGAGGGCTTTGTTCTGGTGGTACCAGAAGGCGGCGCCGTGGAGGTTGTTCGTACCGCCCTTCGAGATGGCGGTGACGTCGCCGGGCTGGCCGAATTCGGCGTTGTTGCCGACACCCTGGACGCGGATTTCGGCGATGGATTCGACGCTGGGGAACAGGTTCCGCTGAGGAGAGTTGCCGGTGGCCGCGGTGATGGAGATGCCGTCGACGGAGGATTCGCTCTGCGCCGGCAAGCCGCCCTGGATAGAGTAGCCGCCGCCGTTATCGGCCTGGACGCCGGGCAGGGTGGCGATGAGGGCGTAGGGGCTCGTCGAAACGCCGCGGACGTTGCCGGGTAGGTTGAGCACCTTCTCCGTGGTGAGGGCCGAGGCGATTACCGGCGAGTCGGTAGCGATGACGCCGGCCGAGGAGGTGACCTCCACCTGCTGGGTGAGTTCACCCACCTGCATGGCGGCATCGACGCGCACGGTTTGGCGGGCGGCGAGGCGGATGTCGGAAGCGGCGAAGGCGCGGAAGCCGGGGGCGGAGATCTTGACAGCGTAGACGCCGGGCTTGACGTTCTGGAATTCAAAGCTGCCTTCGGCGGTGGTTTGTCCGTCGCGGGTGGTGTTCTCACCGGTGTTGGTCAACTGCACGGCGGCGTTGGCCAGGACGGCGCCGCTGGGGTCTTTGACGGTTCCCACGACGACGCCCAGTGTCGACTGGGCATAGATGCCGGCAACACTACACAGGGCCAGCGCGAGGCTGGCCGGAATTCGGGAGTAAAGCATAAACTTGTATTTTCGCTGATCTTGGTTACAGTTGTATGTCGCTGGGATAAGAATGCCGTCAGGGGCGGGTTGCCGGGAAGAACACCTGGCGAAAGTGGGCGGCGTCGGCGGTAGTGGCGATGCGGGCGTTGGGCCGGGCGGCGGGAACGCGGAGGAGGCGCCCGTTCTCGGGGCCCTGCGTGCGGACGCCGAGGGCGGCGTGCTCCCAGCGGGCGAGCGCGGGGTCGATGAGAACGGCGGCGGCCAGGGGGTCCCAGGCGAAGTAGCGGCCGGCGGCGAGGGAGTCGGCCTCGGCGCGGAGGATGTCGGCGGCCAGAGCAGGGAGATGGGCCAGGTCGGCCGGGGTGAGGGGAACCTGATTGGTGGCGTCGAGGCCGACGATGCGGAGGGGCCAACCGGAGGCGAGAACGGAGGCGACGGCCAGCGGATCGAGCCAGGCGTTCCATTCGGCCGTGGGAGAGGCCGGAACGTTGCCGGGCGCGTCGAGAGCGCCTCCCATCCAGACGAAGTTGCGGATGGGGGCGCCGAGGCGGGGTTCTTGCCGCAGCGCGAGGCCGAAGTTGGTGAGGGGGCCGAGAGCGAGCACGTCGAGCGGCGCGCCGCGGCGCAGCCGACGCTGGAGGTAAGAGGAGGCTGATTCGGCCTGCGGGCGGAAGCCGACAGCGGGATGCGACCGGAGCAGTTGCCCGGCGGCGGCGCGCCACGCGGCCGGGAAGGCGGCATCACCGGACAGGGGCCGGGCGGCGCCGAGATAGACCGGAATCCCGGGGCGCCGGCAGTAGGCCAGCAGGCGGCCCACCGATTCGGCGCCGGCGGCGGGTTCGGCCAGACCATGCACGATGGTGATGGCTTCGATTCGCACCTCGGGGCGGTCGAGGAGGAACAGTAGGGCCAGGAGATCGTCGGCGCCAGCGTCGGTGTCGACAACGACCGAGCGGACGGCCTGCGCACGGAGGCTCAGGGCTAAAGTCGCCAGCAGGATCAGCCGATGGACCACACGAGAAAGCATGAAGACGCTATCGCCTATTCTCCGCCACTTTTTGGTCTTGGTCATGTTGGTCTTGGTCATGGCCTGCTTCCCGTTGGCGGCCGAAACGGCCACCTGGCAGGCGGAGCTGGCCTTTGCGCGGCTACTGGGCAAGTACGATATTCCGGGTGGGGCGTTGGCGGTGGCACGGAACGGCCAGATTCTTGCCTTGCGGGGCTTCGGCAACGTCGAACCGGAGTCCGAACTGCCGATTGCGAGCTGCACGAAGGTGATCACGCGAGCCGCGGTGATGATCCTCGTCAAGGACGGGAAGCTGCGTCTCGATCAGCCCGCCTGGGGTACGGTGGCGGAACTGTTGCCGCCGCACCGGGATCCGCGCCTGGATCGGATCACCATCGGCCAGCTGCTCGACCACTCCGGCGGCTGGGACCGTGCGTTAGCGAAAGTGGACGTGGTAGCCGCGAATCTGAAGACACCGGAGCCCTTACGGGCGGTCGCGGCGGCGCCGCTCGACTTCGACCCGGGCGGCCGGCGGCGCTACTCGAACGCGGGGGCGCTGCTGCTGGGGGCGATTGTCGAGCGGGCGAGCGGGCAGCCGTTTGAGCGGTTTGTGAAGGTGCGGATTCTCGATCCGCTGGGGATGAAGCAGACGCGGTGGAGCCGGACGCCGGGGGTGCGGGAGTGGGGCGCAGCGGCGGGATGGACCGCCAGCATGGGTGATCTGGCGCGGCTGGCCGACGGAGTTGACCGATTATTGGGAGAGCCGCGGGGGGCATGGGCGCAGAGCGGGGCGCTGCACGATTGGGGCCTGGCGTGGGTATATCGCAGTGCCGAGGGAGTTACGGTGGCATGGGCGGTAAACCGGTCGCCGGAGCGGGGAGATTTTCGCGCCGAGGCGCAGGAGGCGGTGCTGAGCGCGCTGGGAATCTCCGAGCGCCCCCCGCAGGAGGAGGCTGGCGAGGGAGAGGGAGCCGGGTTACGCCGGAAGTCGCCGAAAACGCCACCGAACCAGATGCGGCCGCCCGTTTACAACCCGAAGAAGCACCGGCCGCTGGTCTACCGAAAACCCAAGATTCGACCCTAGCGTGAATCTATACTTATTTGATAGAGTTGAGGGTGTTTCGATGAGTGCACCTTTCCCTGAGCCCGGCACACCGCCGTCGGATCTGCTGCGCTGGGCCATGGCGCGGTTTGGAAGCCGGTTTGTGATTACGACTTCGTTCCAGCGCGAGGGCATGGTGCTGTTTGACATGGCGGCACGGATCGATCCGCGGGTGCGGGTGGTAACGCTCGATACGGGCCGACTGCCGGAGGAGACCTACACCATGATTGAGATGGTGCGGGAACGGTATGGGGTGGAAGTGGAGATGGTCGCGCCGGAGGCGGGCGAGGTGGAGAGCATGGTGCGGCAGCACGGTCCTAACCTGTTCTACGGAAGCGTTCCGGAGCGGAAGCTGTGCTGCCAGATTCGCAAGGTGCGGCCGCTCGAGCGGAAACTGCAAGGCGTCGAGGCTTACGCGGTGGGTCTGCGGCGGGAGCAGTCCGAGTCTCGGGAGTCGGTTGCGGCCGTTGCGCAGGACCGAGGCCGGGTGAAGCTGAGTCCGCTGGCCGATTGGAGCAGCGAACAGGTTCGCGCGTATACGGCTGAGTACAACGTGCCGGAGCATCCTCTCTACGACAAGGGATTTCCGTCGATCGGCTGCCAGCCGTGCACCCGGCCCACGGCGCCGGGCGAGGCGGAACGGGCGGGACGCTGGTGGTGGGAAGAGTCCGCCGATAAGGAATGTGGGCTGCATTTCACGCCGTCCGGCAAGGTATTGCGGACAGTGGATGTACTGCTCGAACAGGTATTGAAACCGAATGCATAAGGGATTCGCACTGTGGTTTACGGGCATGAGCGGCGCCGGCAAGTCGACGCTCTCCCAACGGATTTACGACCGACTGAAGGCGCAGGGCGCCCCGGTCGAACTGCTCGACGGGGACGAAGTCCGGGAGCACCTTTCGAAGGGCCTGGGGTTTTCGCGGGAGGACCGCGATACCAACGTCCGGCGGATCGGCTTTGTGGCGGAGTTGCTGGCGCGCAACGGGGTGATTGCGATTACGGCGGCGATTTCGCCCTACCGGGAGACGCGGGATGCGGTGCGGAGCCGGATTGAACATTTTGTTGAGGTGTTCATGGATGCGCCGGTGACCGTGTTAGCCGAGCGGGACGTGAAGGGTTTGTACAAGAAGGCGCTGGCCGGGGAGATCCCTCACTTTACGGGCGTCTCGGATCCTTACGAGCCCCCGCTTCACCCGGAGGTTCGCTGCGACTCGGCGACCGAACCGATCGAAGTCAGCGAAGCGAAGGTATGGGCCAAGCTGCAGGAATTAGGATTGATCGGTTAGGCTAGCATCTTGATAGATCTCCACAGTCACACGGATGCTTCCGACGGAACGGATACACCGCGGGAGTTGATTGAACGGGCCCGGCAAGCCGGTCTTTCGGCCCTTTCCATCACGGACCACGACACGTTTGCCGGCTACGAGCAGGCCCGGGAGTATGCCGCCGGACTGGACTTCGTTTTGCTGTGCGGCATTGAGCTGTCGACAAAATTCCACGGCAAGACCGTCCATGTGCTGGCTTACTTTCCGCAGGGGGAGTCATCCGCGGCGTTTCGCGATTGGGTGCGGGAGCAGCAGGAGTACCGGCGCGACCGGAACATCCGGCTGATTGCGCGCTTGAACGAAGTGGGCGTGGCCATTACGCTGGCCGAAGTGGAGGCGCTGGGCCGGACGATGACCGGCCGTCCCCACTTTGCCCGGGTGTTGGTGGATAAGGGTTACGTGCGGACGACGCAGGAGGCCTTTGACGCCTATCTGGCCGAGGAGGGCCGGGCGTTTGTACAGCGCGAGGAGGTGGCGTTGGCCGAGGCGCTCGACCGGGTGCGGGCGAGCGCGGGCATCGCCGTGATGGCGCACCCTATCCGGCTGGGGAAACGCAAGGCGGCCGAGGAGGAGGCGTTGGTGGCGGAGGCGGTGGAGTTGGGTTTGGCGGGTCTGGAGGTGATTCACTCTGACCACACGGCGGCGGATGTCGAGCGCTACCGCGGCTACGCGGCTCGGTACGGGCTGATTGAGACCGGGGGGTCGGACTACCATGGCGGCAACAAGCCGGATATCGATTTGGGCACCGGGCGGCGGGGCAACGTTGCCGTACCGGATGAGTTCTTCGTTCGCTTGCAGGGATACCGGCCGGAGTTCCCGCGGTAGCGGGGCGCTGGTATTTTGAGGGGGGTGGTGAGCGGGGAGCGACGCGACCGGATGAGCTCCTAGCCCGCTTGCGGAGTTACGGCCCGGCCGTCGACCGTTAACGGCGTGCTGAGCAGTTCAACCCACAGGATGCCAAGCGCGGCGGTTTCTTCACCAAGCGGCGTGGCGGAGGTCACCTCGCCGGCCTCTTTCTCGCCCGCCAGGATCTTCGTATGCGGCCCCACGGGGCCATTGCCGGCAATCCGCAGCGGCAGCAGACGGCGATGCACCTGGCCACGGGAGCGGACCCGTTCAACGATCTCCTGCCCCAGATAGCAACCCTTCTGAAAGTGCACGGCGTGCATCAACTGGGTCTCCTGGACGAGATGGGCTTCCGAGAAATCGACGCCGTAGCGGGGCTTGCCGTGGACGATGCGGAGGGCATCGGCCTGCGCGAAGGTCAACTCCGCCGCGCCGGCTGCCAGCAGCGTCTCGCGGACGATGGGTGCATCGAGCGGCGAGACGAGAATCCAGTAGCCGGGCTGACCGGTGAAGCTGGTTTTGACGACGAGGCGTCCCGCCCAGGGGAGCGCGGCGAAATCGGCTTCGGGCACCGGGATGCCGGCCGCTTCGAGCACAGACGCGGCGCCGGGGCCTTCGACGGCCAGCGTGGTCCACGCGACCGTCTCATCGGCAAGGGTCACGTCGTCGGCGATGATGAACTTGTCGAGGTGGCCGAGGACGAATTCGCGGCTCTCCGGTTCGACATCGAGCAGCAGCGAATCTTCGGCGGCCAGCACCTGCACGTCGGACAGAATGCGGCCGTTGGCGTTGAGAAAGAACGCGTAGCAGCCCTGGCCGGGCGCCAACTGTTCGACGTGATTCGTCGTCATGGCGTGGAGGAGGCGCTTGCGGTCTTCCCCGGTGACGCGGATGCGGCCCCGGCCGGCGAGTTCAAACAACGCCGTCATCTAGTTCCCCAACGAGCGCAGCGCCGTGCCGAGCAGGAGCACCCCGACGCCCGAGAAAGCCAGGCCGGTGAGCAGGCGGGAGCGTTTTTCGGGCGTTGTCTGCGGCTTCACCAGGATGATGGAGACTGCGGCAATATGCAGAAACAGCAGGAACTTGATGCCGAAGAGCATGTGGTAGAACTTGGGCACGCCGCCGCCCATGCGGGTCATCAACTGATGCAGGCCGGTGGCCAGCAGCAGCAGCACCGAGATCAGCATCGAAGGCTGGAAGCCATCGGCGGGGTTGCCGGACAGCTTGCCGGACTTGCTGAGGTTCCAGGCATAGAAGATGCCGCCCAGCAGGACGACGGCGGAGCCGATGTGCAGGAAGCGGACGAGATAAGCAAGGGGATCGATCATGGCTAACTATTACTCTCGCTTAGATGGGGCGCCGGTGGCAAAGGTCCTAGAATGAAAGGCATGATCCACGAGATATTGCCGGTGGGGCAGTTGCAGTGCAACTGTTCGATATTGGGGGATGAAATCACGCGCGAAGCGATTGTCGTCGACCCCGGCGACGACATCAGCGACATCGAAGCGATCCTGGCCAAGCACCAGCTGACGGTGAAGATGATCGTGATTACGCACGCCCATATCGACCATATCGGCGGCGCGGCCAAGCTCAAAAAGATCACGGGCGCGCCGGTGATCATGAACCCGAAAGACCAGGAGCTATACGACGCCCTGGCCATCCAGGCCAACTGGCTCGGCATGGAGACGCCCGAGCAGACTACCATCGACACCCCGGCCAAAGACGGCGACACGCTCCGCTTCGGCGGCTACGCGATGCACGTGATCCACACCCCGGGCCACACGCAGGGCAGCACAAGCCTCTACGTGCCGGCCGAGCGAACGCTGATTGCCGGCGATACGCTCTTCCGCGACAGCATCGGCCGCACCGACCTGCCGGGCGGCGACGGCCGGAAGATCCTGGCAAGCATCAAGACCAAACTGCTGGTGCTGCCGGAGGATACCGAGGTGGTCTGCGGTCACGGACCGAACACGACCATCGGCCGCGAAGCGAAGCGAAATCCGTTTTTGCGGGGCCTCTGATGCGCGAACTCCTGCGGGAAGCCTGGCTCGCGAT
The DNA here is from genome assembly GCA_026393985.1 of Acidobacteriota bacterium. Taxonomy (GTDB): domain Bacteria; phylum Acidobacteriota; class Terriglobia; order Bryobacterales; family Bryobacteraceae. The sequence goes on along the minus strand of JAPKZB010000090.1, from coordinate 34,730 downwards.
TGAACCGGCCGACTACGAACAGCACATGGCGGGCATCGGCCAGGCGCAGGCGAATGCCGAGCTGATGGCCGCCTGGCTGGCGACGATGGCGCCCACCGAGACAGTGCTGGTGGCCGGTGCGGGCACCGGGCAGATGTTCGACTTTCTCGCAGCGGACGCCGCCGGCGCCGGGCGAATGGTGTTCACCGATCTGAATCCGGTGTTCCTGGCCAGGCTCCGCGCCCGGCTCGGCGAGGCGGAAACCATCGTGGATGATATTGAAGCCACCCAGTTGACCGGCCCCTATCCCCACTCCGCGGTGACGCTGGTGCTCGAACATGTCGACTGGCGGCGCGCCCTCAGCAGCTTCCGGCGTTGGGAGAGCCGCCGGGTGCTGACCGTGATTCAGGAGAACCCGGCCGATGTGGCCAGCGCGGTCACGCCCGGGCGGACGGTGCCCGGCACCATGAACGTGTTCCGGGACCGCGCCCGGCCCACCCTCGTGCCGCTCGCCGAGCTAACGGACGCCATGGCCGAACTCGGCTACCAGCTCGAACAGGTGCAGCCCGCGCCGGTGAGCGACGGCAAACGGATGCTCGGTTGCTGGTTCGTCAGGCCTTCTTAATCTCCACCATGGCGCCCTGGATCAGCTCCTTGGCGCCTTCCAGACCCGCCAGGACCATCTGAATATCCATCGCCGGCTTGGACGGATTGCGGACGCTCGTGCAGTAGACGCCGTGCTGGCCAACCAGCACCAGCGCATCGGTCAGCACATCAAGCGCCAGAGCCAGTTTTCCGCGGGCGGGGCCCATCTGGAATTCCAGCCGTTCCAACTCCTCAACTCTTTCGCGCAAAATGTCCATTCCTTTACTCTAGAGGGATGACTGAGCTTCCGTCCTGGCCCGTGTCGACCTCCCGCGAACGAGAGTTGCTTGATCAGGTGCTGGCCAGCCCGCAGTGGGGCGGCTTCCATCCGATGGTGGCTGACTTTGAAAACGCCTTTGCCGCGTATCAGGGCTGCCGCTACGGCGTCGGCGCGGTGAACGGCACGGTGACCCTCGAGATGATGCTGGCCGCGGCCGGCGTCGGCCCGGGCGACGAGGTGATCGTCCCGGCCATCTCGTTTATCTCCACCGCCTCGGCCGTGTCCCGCGTGGGCGCGACGCCCGTGTTCGTCGACATCGAGCCGTACTCGTTCAACATGGACCCCGAACAGGTTCGGCAGGCGATCGCGCCGGCCACCAAGGCCATCCTGGCGGTCCATTTCGGCGGCCCGCTGGCCGACATGGACGCCCTCAGCGCCCTGGCCTCGGTACACGGTCTGCTCCTGCTCGAAGATGCCGCCCACGCCCACGGCGCCGAGTGGCGCGGAAAGCGGGCCGGGTCGTTCGGCCTGGCGAGCAGCTTCTCGTTCCAGAACGGCAAGGTGATGACGGCGGGCGAAGGGGGCATCGCCCTGACCAGCGACGAGGCCTTCGCCGAGCGGCTGCGCAGCTACCGGAACCAGGGCCGGCGTCCCGGCCACTCCTTCTTCCACCACTTCGAACTCGGCAACAACTACCGCCTCTCGGCGCTGCACGCCGCCGTACTCACGGCGCAACTCGAACGGCTCGACGAACAGATTGAGAACCGGATGCGGAACTGGCCGGTCTTTGCCGAAGAACTGGCCGACCTGGCCGGCATCACCTGGCAACAGGTGCCGGAGGCGGTGAACCGCAACCCGTGGTATCTGCTGCTGGGCCGCGTCGATGACCGGCTCGGCATCTCGCGGGATACCTTCTGCCAAAGGCTGCAGGCGGCCGGCATTCCGGCCACGCCTTTCTATCCGCACACGCTGCAGCAGAACCCGATATACACCGGCGGCCTGCCGCACCGGGCGCTTCCCTGCCCCCGTGCCGAAGCCTGTATTGGCGATGCGTTCTGGCTGCCCTTCCGCCTGCTCATGGGCGACGAAAGCCAGACGCGGGAGATCGCCCGGACGGTGGCGCGGGCCGTGGCCGGCTAGGCGCAGCTCCGGTAGACTACGATTGAGGCCTACAATTGAAGCAATGATGAAGGCGATTTCCCTGTTTGCCATGCTCGTTTCCGCCGCCGCCGCCGCGGACCCGGAGCTGATGTTCAGCTTCTACTCCCGCACCGAGTTCCCACTCACCGCCGACCCCGGACAGCCGCAATGGCGCTACCAGGCCGCCGCCGTGGCCGTCAACGACCACTTCGGCAAACCCGTGTCCAACCATCGCACCGAGGTCCGCTCCCGCTGGACCAAAAACCACCTCTACTTCCTGTTCACCTGCCCCTACGAAGAGCTGCACGTCAACGCCGCCCCGGTCACGAATGCCGAAACCATGAAGCTCTGGGACCACGATGTGGCCGAGATCTTCATCGGCGCCGACTTTGAAAGAATCTGGCAGTACCGCGAATACCAGATCTCCCCGCTCGGCGAGTACATCGACCTCGACATCGACCGCAAGAAGCCGCTCGCCAACGGCGGCGCCGACTGGAACTCCGGCTTCACTGTTAAGGCCCGCCTCGATAAAGAGAAGAAGGTCTGGTACGGCGAGTTCAAGATCCCCATCAAGTCCATCGACAGCCGCCCGGCGGAAATCGGCAACGAGATGCGCATCAACCTGTTTCGCATTCAGGGTCCGGGGCCGAAGCGGAAGTACATCGTCTGGCGGCAGACCGGCGTGCTCAACAACCACGTGCCGGAGGCCTTTGGGAAAATTAAACTGGTAACGCAGTGAACAAAGCCCTGCGCATCTCTCACGTTGGCCTGCGCGGCATCGTGGGACAGGGGCTGACGGCAACCCACGTGCTCGAGTTCGCCGCCGCCTTCGGCACCTTTCTGGAACCCGGCCGGCCGGTCATCCTCGGCCGCGACCCCCGCCTGAGCGGCCACATGATCCGCGAGGGTGTCCTCGCCAGCCTGCTGGCTTGCGGACACGATATCATCGACCTCGGCGTTGTCTCAACGCCGGTCGTCCAGCACGCCATTCAGCGCCTCGACGCCGCCGGCGGCATCGCCATCAGTGCTTCGCATAACACCATCGACTGGAACGCCCTGCGCTTCTTCGGGCCGAGCGGGATCTATCTGAACACCGCCGAAGCCGGCGAACTGCTCGACATCTACCACCTGCGCCGCTTCCGCTTCGCGCCCTGGGACCAGCTTGGCAAACTGACGGTGACCACGGACGCCATCGATACCTACCTCGACGGTCTCGCCCGGGTGTTCGACCTCGCGCGCATCCGACCCCTCCGCGTGGTCGTCGACTGCTGCAACGGCGCGAGCGCCCTCATCCTCCGCCGCATGAACGAGCGCTTCGGCTGCGGCTTCATCCTCATCAACGAACGCGTCGACGGCCGCACTGTCGCCCATACCCCGAACACCAGCGCCAGTATCGTCGAACTGCAGCTCGCCCCGCTGATGCAGCCGCTGCAGGCCGACGCCGGCTTTCTGTTCGATATGGACGCCGACCGCGTCGCCCTCGCCGACGAACAGGGCCGCGGCATCAGCGAAGAGATGGTGCTGCCCCTGCTTGCCGACTCGCTGCTGCCGGCCAGCCCCGGCAAGCTGATCATCGCCAACCTGTCGAGCACCGCGCTGCTCGAAGACGTGGCGGCGCGCCACGGCGGCCGCGTGCTGCGGGTGCCCGTCGGCCGGCAGGCGGCCATTGACGCGCTCTCCAGCTACCGGCCCGAACAGATCGCGCTGGCCGGCGAAGGCACCGGCGCCGTCATGATGCCGCAGTTCCGCTTCGTCTACGACGGCATCGCGAGCATGCTGGCGATCCTGCATACGATCTGCGACCGCGGCCAGCCGCTGAGCCGGATCCTGGCCGGCTATCCGCGCCACCACATTTTGAAAGCGGAAGTACCGCTCACAAGCCCGCACATTCCGGCGCTGCTCGAGGAGTTGCAGGAGCTGTTCCCGGACGGCGAGATGGACCGCAGTGACGGGCTCCGCATCGCCTGGCCGGACCGCTGGTTCCACGTGCGCGTGAGCCAGACCGAGCCGATCATCCGGGTGATTGCCGAACAGCGCGACAGCGAGCCGCGCGAGTTATTTGAGACCCTCCTCGACCGGGTCCGGAGGTGGAACTGATGGCGCGTGAGCATCTGTTAAAGGTGGGCGTTTCGGGCGTGCGCGGGGTGATTGGCGGCTTCCTGACCCCGGGCCTGGCCGCCAGCTTCGCGCAGGCCTTCGGCACCTATGTCGGCCAGGGCCGCGTGGTGCTCGGCCGCGACACGCGAACCTCCGGCCCCATGCTGACCCACGCGGTCAACTGCGGCCTCCTGGCGGCCGGCTGCGAGGTGATCGACCTCGGCGTGGTGCCCACGCCGACCATTCAGATCTACGTCGCCCACCGCAAGGCCCGCGGCGGCATCGCGCTCACCGCCTCGCACAATCCCCCGGAATACAACGCCCTGAAACTGTTCAACCACGAGGGCCTGTTCTTCAACCAGTACGAGCGCAGTGAGCTGCTCGACCTCTTCCATCAGAGCCAGTTCACGCAGGCCGGCAACGGGGAGATCCGCTCGGTGACGTCGGATCTCACAACCGCCCCGGCGCTGCACTTCGACCGCGTCCTGCGCCACGTCGACCTCGGCCGCATCCGGCGCCGCCGCTTCCGCGTGGCGCTCGACGGCGTCAACGGCGCGGGGTCGGCGATGTCAGTGGAGTTCCTGGGCACGGTGCTCGCCACGCACCTCGAAGCCATCGCGGTCGACCCCACGCAGGTCTTCCCCCGCATCGCCGAACCGCGGCCGGATACCTTAACCGAGCTGGCTGCGCTCGTCCGCCGCACCGGCGCCGACATCGGCTTCGGCCAGGATCCGGATGGCGACCGCCTCGCCGTGTGCGATGAGAACGGCACGGTGCTTGACAACGACGACGTCCTGGCCCTGGCCGTGCAGCGGGCGCTGGCGCATACGCCGGGCGACGTGGTCGTCAACCTGACTACCTCCGCCACCATCGACGATATCGCGGCGCAGTACGGCTGCAAGGTGCACCGCACGCCCGTGGGCGAAGCCAACGTCGTCGAAAGGATGCAGGCCGTCAAAGCGACCATTGGCGGCGAGGGCTCCTCGGGTGGGATCATCTTCCCCGCCGTGCACCTGTGCCGCGACAGCTACACGGCCATGGCTCTGCTGCTCGACCTGATGGCGGAGACCGGCCAGACCGTCTCGGAGCTGGTGGCGGCGCTGCCCCGCTATACGCGTCTGGCTGGCAAGGTGCCGTTTGAGCACGGCCGCCTGGGTACGCTCATGCAGGCCCTGGCCGAGAGCTTCCCGGACGCGCAGACCAATCGCACCGACGGCTTGAAACTGCAATGGGAGGGCCGGTGGCTGCACGTCCGCAGTTCCAACACCGAGCCTCTTCTGCGGCTGGCGGTCGAAGCCCGCACCCCCGAACAGGCCCAAGCCCTGTTCGACGACGCCTGGCGGCGGCTGACCGTTTAATTCGGCGCCGCTTCCGGCGCCGCCGGCTCCGGGTCCGGGACCTGGTAGAGCCGCTCGCCCGGAAGCAGTTTCTGCAGCTTCTTGCGAATTTCGAACTCCCTGGCCTCGGCGCTATCCTTCAGAATCCGGACTTTTTCCCGGCGACTATGGAGGTCGGCAATGAGTTTGGCATTCCTGGCCTCAATCTCCTGCAGCTCTCGCCACTTGGCGAAAAGCGCTTTGATGCCCTGCGGTCCAGTAAGATTCACAATAGCGTAGATGCAAAAACCAGCAACCGCCACCAGCAAGCCCAACCGCTTGTACACTTGTATTGCCCGCGACCGACGAACTGCCATACCTACCCTTCTTTATAAACCGCTTTCGACCATAAAGCTAGTACCCGATGACTGATAAGATTGTGCTCTTCACTACCGTTGCCTCTCCGGAGGAGGCCGATCGCCTGGCGCGGGCCCTGGTGGACCGCCGTCTGGCCGCCTGCGTAACCATTCTGCCGCAGGCGCGATCGGTTTACCGCTGGCAGGGGAAGGTGGAAGAATCAACCGAACTGCTGTTGCTGATCAAGTCTCGCCGGCCGCTATTCGCCGCGCTGTCCGAGGCCGTCCGCGCTCTGCACTCCTACGAAATACCTGAACTGATCGCTCTCCCGGTCGTCGATGGCAACCCGCCCTACCTCGACTGGATCGACCACGAAACTGAGGTTCTCTGATGCAATCGACTCCTACTACCCCGCGGCCCACCGCGGCCCCCGCCAGCAACGCCCGGCGCAAAGTCATCTGGTTTGCCGTCACGCTGGCGATTCTCGCCTACATAGACCGCGTCGCCATTTCGATGGCCGCCCCCGAAATCTCGAAAGACCTGCAGCTGGACAAGGGCCAGATGGGCTACGTCTTCGGCGCCTTTGCCATCGCCTACGCCCTGTTTGAAATACCCGGCGGTTGGCTGGGCGATTGGATGGGCCCGCGCAAGGTGCTCATGCGGATCGTCATCTGGTGGAGCTTCTTCACCGCCGCCACGGGCTGGATGTTCAGCTACCCCAGCATGCTCGTGACGCGCTTTCTGTTCGGGGCGGGTGAAGCCGGCTGCTTCCCCAACATCACCAAGGCCTTCTCCACCTGGCTGCCGATCGAAGAGCGCGTGCGCGCGCAGGGCATTCTCTGGATGGCCGCCCGGTGGGGCGGCGCGGCCACGCCGCCGCTCGTCATCTGGATCTTCAAGGTGATGGACTGGCGGACGGCGTTCCTCTCGTTCGGCCTGATCGGGACCGTGTGGGCCTTCTTTTTCTACCGCTGGTTCCGCGACAATCCGCAGGAGCACCCGGAAGTCAACGATGCCGAGCGCGCCCTGATCGCCCAAACCGCCCATCCGGCCAGCGGCCACGGCGACGTGCCCTGGGGCAAGCTCATCCGTTCCCGGGCGGTCTGGCTGCTCTGGCTGCAATACTTCCTGCTGAGCTTCCCCTGGTACTTCTACCCCACCTGGCTACCGACCTACCTGCAGGAGTATCACGGCGTGGACCGCGAAACCAGCGGCTACTACGCCATCCTGCCGCTGTTCCTGGGCGGGCTGGGTTCGCTTGTGTGCGGCTTCCTGTCCACTCGGCTGGCGCGCCATTGGGGTGATGTCGGCCGCTCGCGGCGCGTCATCTCCACGGTGGGCTTCGGCAGTGCGGCGCTGATGATGTTCATCGCCATTCAGGTGAAGGATCCGCTGTGGGCGATGGTCGGCCTCGGCCTGTCGAGCTTCTGCAACGACCTGGTCATGCCGAACGCCTGGGGCGCGTGTATGGACGTGGGCGGCAAGTACGCCGGCACGCTGTCCGGCTCCATGAACATGATGGGCAACATCGCCGGCTTCGTCGCCCCGGTCACCGGCGGCCTCATCCTCCGCGCGACCGGGAACGATTGGAACTTGTTTATCACCATCATGGCCGGCGTCTACCTGCTCGGCATGATCACTTGGCCATTCATCGATCCGGTGACGCCGCTCGAAGACGAGGCCTGACGGCTATTTGATCTGCACCAGGTCCGTCCGGACGGGCGCCGCGGGTTTACCCCAACGCGTCCGTCCGGTCTGCCATGGCGTCAAGGTGTTGACGAAGGCGCCGACCGCCATCGAGCTCCGCACCAGATGCTTCACCCGCAGCGGACCAGCGACCTTGGCCCCGCCAATCCAGTGCAGCGCCGCCGACATCGAACAGCCGCACTGGCGGCAATCCGGGTCGCCGCCGAACACGCACGGCTCCACCTGGGTTTTGAAGTCGGCCGTGTAGTTGGCCGACATCCGGGAAAAGATGCACTCGTCCGGGCTCTCCGGCGGCGCGGCAAAGGCCTTGGCCATGCCGTCGGGCACCAGCAGCTTGGGGTACTTTTTCGCAAGCGGCGGAATCTGCGCCGCCAGGCTCTGCCGGTTGGCCGGCGGCAGCATCTCCGGACTCATCTCGCCGCGTTGCGGCGTGTAGACGCTCATCCAGATCTTGTGCACCTCGGGCCGGTCGTTCCAGAAGGCGACATACTGTTCGAGGTAGCCGGGCTCTTCCATGTGCTGGTTCACCACGGTCCAATGGACGTTAATCCGGCAATCGTTGATGTTCTTGAGGATCCGTTCGTAGGTGGCTGGCTTGCGCCGGACATCGTGGTCTTTGGCGAGGCCATCGACGGAGACGGCGATCGTGACAAACGGCATCCGGGTCCATTCCGGGGGAATCGGAATGACGGCGCTCGTCACAATCATCGTGTAGATGCCCCGCGCGCTCAGCACCGGCAGCACGCGCGCCAGTTCGCGATGACGCATCATCGGTTCGCCGCCGACGAGTGAAACCTGCACCGGCTGGTGTTCGTCCACCAGACGCAGGATGTTGGCCACCAGCTCATCACCTTTGGAGTCAGTCAGATCCACGAGCTTGGCGCCATCGGCCAGATGGGATTCGCCGTAAGCGTAACAGCCGGGACAACTCAGCGGACATTCGCGGGTAATCTCAATCGAAAGCAGCGGAATCCGCCCGCGGAGTATCTTTCCCCACGCCGTCAGGAAATTGGTTGGTCGCATCGCCCTCTACAGGGTGGATGCGCGCCGAGGCTCGAAAGTTGCCTTTGAAACTCGTTCCGGTCCAGTCCATAGCGGAAACGCTGTCCATTGGGCAGCAACGTCACCGGAACCTCTTCGTGATAGAGCGCCCGGGCGGCGGGGTCGGCGTCGATATCGACGATGGTAGTCACGAACGCCCACTCCTTGGCGGCCTCCGCCAGCACCTTGGCCGCTTGTTCGCAAAGGTGGCAGCCGCGGCGCGTGTAGAAGTGGACGTTTACCATCGCAGATCCTGCCGCCAGCGGTACTTCGGCTTCGGACGCAGCAGATAAATCAGCGCAATGCCCGCCAGAAAGCCGCCGATGTGCGCAAACCACGCCACTCCCCCCTGATTCAGATGCGACTGGCCAACGGTGCCGATCCCGCTGAAAAACTGGAGGACAAACCAATAGAGCAAAATCAGCCAGGCCGGAATCTCCATCGTCGTGAAGAAGATGATGACCGGGACCAGGGTCAGAATTCGCGAGTGCGGAAACTTCACGAGGTACGCCCCCATGATTCCCGCAATCGCGCCGCTCGCCCCGATGGTCGGTATGCGGGAGTCGAGATTAAACAGCACGTGCACCAGGCCGGCGGCGACGCCGCACAGTACATAGAACAGCAGGAACTTACCGCGCCCCAGGATATCTTCGATGTTATCGCCGTAAATCCAGAGAAACCACATGTTGCCGATCAGATGCCACCACCCGCCGTGGAGGAAGATGTTGGTGAAAAAGTCGGCCAACTGCAAGCGGCGCGGAACGAGCCCATACTCGACCACGAAGTGGTTCAGCGAGAACTCATCGAGCGAGATCTGGTAGAGAAAGGCGAGTACGTTAACGGCGATCAATCCGACCGTGACGACCGGAAAGTGGTGGCTCGGCTGGGTATCGCGTAGCGGAATCATAACCGGGTCACGAGGAGGCGCGCTGCACGAAATCGCGTTTGCTGCGGCGCTGGCCGGTGGCGATCAACTCCCGGGCGGCGGCCGCGTCGCGGATGCCGCCGCGGGCGCCAATCTCCATGCAGTTCAACGCCGCCATGGCGTTCGAGAAATCGAGGGAGTCGCGCAGGCTGAGGCCGGTGAGCACCGAATAGCAGAACGCGCCGTGGAAAACATCACCCGCCCCGGTCGTATCGACGCAGTCAACCACAAAAGCCGGGGAGTAAACAAACTGCCCGTCCATGCGGGCAATGGCGCCGAAAGCGCCGAGCGTCATCGCCGCCACCTTCATGCCAAACTCCTCCTGAATCATGATCAGCGCGCGAAACGGGTCGCGTTCGTTGGTCCACTGCGGCGGGAACTCGGAGCTGGTGATCAGGTAGTCGATGTTCGGCAATACGCGGTCAAAGCCATGGTAGACCGTATCGACATCAACCGTGACCGGAATGCCGTGGGCGCGGGCTATCTCCGCCGCGCGGGCCACGGCGGGCGTATCGTGGCCGTCGATGTGCAGCAGACGGGCGGAGGTGATCATCTCGGGCTGGATCTCCTCCGGACTCAGGCGCAGGCAGTCAGGACGCCGCCAGAGCACGGTCCGCTCGCCGGTAGATTGATCGATGACGATGTAGGCCGACTGGTTGGCGCAGCCCTGGCGGATCTGCACGTCGTCGAGGTTGATGCCCGTGCCGAGCAGACTGTCGCGCTGAATCCGCCCCCGCTCATCATCGCCCATCGTGCCGATGTACTTCACCCGCAGGCCAAGTTTGGCGCAGGCCACCATGGCGCTCGCCACCTGCCCCCCCGGGGAAAACATCTCCTCGACAAAAGGCTCCTTGCCGGCATAAGCCGGAAACTTGGGTACGAGAAGCAGCGTGTCGGTGGCATTCAGGCCAACGCCGACTACATCGAATCTGGACATCCTCTCAGGCTACCGCGAAGTGGCTAGTATTTCCGGGGGCCGATCTCGTACAGGTAAATCTTGTGGCGGCGGTTGTGGACAAACACCTCCTGCACATCCACCGGATTCCAGCCCCGGATGCCGTAATCGTGCGAGACGACACGCGCGCCCGGCCGGAGCGATTGTTCGAGTTTCGGCCGCAACTTTTCGTTGGATCCCGTGGTCAAGTAAAGGGCGACGACATCGGCCTGGCTAAGATCCGCCTCGAAGATATCTCCGCGAACCACCCGGGCATGGTTCTGCAATCCAAGGCGGGCGATCATCTCGGAGGCCTCTTTGACGAGCTTGGGATTCAACTCCACGCCCACCGCCTTGGCCCCAAACTTCTGCACCGCCGTAATCAGAATGCGCCCATCCCCGCAGCCCAGGTCGACCACAATCTCGCCGCGCTTCACGTTGGCCGCTTCGAGCATCCGTTCGATAATCTCCGCCGGCGACGGGACAAATGGCGCCAGACGCTGGGGCTCGAGCGGTTGCGCGGTCAAACTCCACGCCGAGAGCGCGACAAGCGAGCAAATGGAGAGCTTCATATTCCCTGTGCGATTCCTCTATCGAAATGGACGTAAGCGAACCAGACACGTTTCCACCGTCTGCAAAGAACATGCCGTCTACCGGGAAGGAGCGCTTTGCGCGATGCGGCCGCTACGGGCTTTCAAGATGCGGCTAACCACATCCGAGGTGGCAAACCAGAGATCCCGGGGCTTACTAATAGTGTACTCCTGCCCCTTGAAGAACTTCACGGCATGCGAGATCGAATCCCGCCAGGGGATCTGGGCCGGATACAGATTGTAGTTAAGGTAAAACAAGGGGAACTCGATGGCGCCGACCTCCTTTAGGGTTTCCGCCTCCACGTTCTGCTCGAGCATCACCTTCGGTCCGGCAAAAATGATCGCCTCCGGCCTGTTCGCCCCGCCGAGCTCGGTACGGATCAGATCGCCCAAAAACTGCGTCTCGCTGTGCTTGACGGCCAGCTTGCTCAAATCGACCGTGCCGAACTTGACCTTGCTGAGCGCCTCGCCCAGGGCCGGTAAATCAAGGTGATCCACATTTTCCTGCCGATATAAAACCTGCTGACTGGCCATCGAGAAGGCGACGAGCGAAAACTTTCCAATCTTCGGCTCCCGCAAAATCGAGCGAACAATGGACACCAGCGCGGTAGTATCGACCGGGCGCATGACCGTATTCCGCGGGTTCTGCGGAGCGTAGTTCAGCAGAACCTTCACGGCAATCGCCTCGCCGGCCGGGACACGTTCGATCGGGGGTTCGTCCTTGAAACTCTCCAGATCAGCCGCCCGGACCGCATTCGGAGGGATCACCATCGCCATCTGGCTCTCTTTGCCATTCAGCGCCGCTTCGACCTCCCAGAAGTGGGAGCAGATCCGCTCGGCGCGGTCGCGCATCAACCAATCCACCCGATACTTGCCTTCGCCAAGGTCAAAACCGCCGTACAGCGACGCATCGCCCTTGGCCTCTTCCTCGATCTCAGGCACCCGGATCTTTTGGATAAAGTAGACCGGATGGTCGAGATCAGACAGCGGCGCAACCCGGAACAGAATGGTCAGCAGGTTCTCCCGGCCGGAAAGCTCCCGCAGCGGGACGGTTACCTCGAAGCCGGAGTGAAACTTCAGGTCAAAACCAACCAGCGCACCCTTGGAGGGAACTACCTGACAGGGTAGATCCTGCCTCGGTTCCCGCACTTCAAAAATGGCCATGTCCGTGCCGAACAGGCGCACGGGACCTCCGTTGGCGTTCATAATCGTCTGCGCAGCGCCGGGCAGACCCGCCAGCAACGCCATAGCGGCAGCCCCTAGCCGGGCCGGACAACGTGGGAACCAGGACAAGCGAAGCAATTTCCCTCACAATTCCACCGCACGATTTTCCTGAGCCGAACGGAGACAACCGGGTCGCCACCTAGCACACCGCCAGCCAGTGGATAAGCAGTATTATGAACCAGATTCGCCGTCGTGCAACAGGGTGCATCACTTAATTCGCCGTCGGAATATCCGGGGCCGCGCTGCGAGGTGCCCCCCATCGCGCTGTGCTAGAGTGCAAAGATTATGGCTTCGCGCAGTGTTAACAAGGTGATTCTGGTTGGCAATCTCGGCCGGGACGCCGAGACTAAGTTCACGCCCTCCGGCGTATCCATGACTCGATTTTCGGTGGCCACGGGCCGACGTTACAAGGATCAGGCCACCGGCGAATGGAAAGAAGAGACCGATTGGTCGAACGTGGTGCTGTGGCGGGCCGAGAACCTCGCGCCGTATCTGACCAAAGGCAAACAGGTGTACGTCGAAGGCCGCCTGCAGACCCGCAGCTACGAAGACAAGGACGGCCAGAAGCGCTACTCCACCGAAGTCGTCGCCGATGATGTCATTCTGCTCGGCGGCCGCGGCGGCGAGGGTGGCGACAGCGGTTTTAGCCAGGAACCGCGCATGATGTCCGCTCCCCGGTCGAGCGCCCCCCGCTCGGCCCCGGCGCCCAGCGGCGGCGGCTCCCCCTTTGACGCAGGCATCAGCGACGACGACGTCCCGTTCTAAATTGAAACCCCGCCGCGTTTCAAACTGGGCCGCGGCGGTTTATACCTTCTTACAATCAATCAGTTAGCAGTGGCATGCCGTTTGCATTGACTCGGTGCGGAGGCAATGCCAATGGCTGAGTTCGTCTCGCTTTTTGATTCAATTCCCGATCCGGAAGGGCATCCGCTCACGGTGCCCCCCCCGCCTGCGGTCCAGTCCATCGATCTTTCGCGGTTTAACCGCATTTTTGAAGCCGAACAGGCCCCCGCGCCGACCTTCGGCGAGGTGCCGGACGGGCGCTACCGGGTCCTGATTACCGACCTCGAACTGAGCCTCGCCTCGACGGGGAATGCGGTTTTGAAGTATGGATTGCGCGTAGTCGCCGGCCCGTTCGAGCGGCGGATGGTCTGGAAGCGCCGTGCGATCACGGCCAACACCATTCGCTACACCAAGAGCGAACTGCTGACTTGCGGCCTTCGCCTTGAGCGGCTGTCGGATCTCAACCGCCGCCTGGCGGAGTTGCAGGGTATCGGCCTCGAAGTCAGCAAGGTGACCAAGGGCGATAAATCGGACGTGTTCTTCAACCGGAGGCTGGCGACGTTATGAACGGAGTACTGGTGGATTCCCGCGTGGACCTGCGGCCGTATGATGAGGCCTACGCCAATGAAGTGGTGAGCGAGTACGAACCCTGGAACAGCATCCCGGATGGACGCTACGAAGTGCGGGTGGACCGCGTCGAGTTAACGCAATCAAAAAGCAGCGGCAACCCGATGCTCAAGTGGACCCTGCGGATTACGGGAACGACCTTTCAGAACCGGCTACTGTGGAAATACCGGGCCATCACCGAGAACACACTGAAGTATGTGAAACAGGATTTGAGCGTGTGTGGGCTCGCGCTGCCGCAGTTCTCCGCCCTGCCGTCCCACCTGTCTTCGCTCCAGGGCATCGAGCTCGAAATCACCAAAATCAGCCGCGGCGAAGACTCGAATATCGTCTTCAACCGGCGGCTCGGATCGGTCGACCAGGGCGATGGCGGCGTCTGCGACGACGACATTCCCTTCTGAGCGAGTTGCTGTGAGCAGGCGAAGGGAATTATTGTAGGGAGTTACGCTCCGTTTCAACATTATGGCCACGAACACTCCAATCACAGTCGCTCACGGCGACGGCATCGGTCCTGAGATTATGGAAGCCACCCTCCATATTTTGAAGGAGGCCGGCGCTCGTCTCGACATCGAGACCATTGAAATCGGCGAAAAGGTTTACCTGCGCGGCAACTCCGCGGGGATCGAACCAAGCGCCATCGAATCGCTGCGCCGCACGAAAGTCTTCCTGAAGGCGCCGATCACCACCCCGCAGGGCGGCGGATTCAAGAGCCTGAACGTAACCACCCGCAAAATGCTTGGCCTCTATGCCAACATCCGGCCGTGCGTGGCCTACCACCCCTACGTCGATACCCTGCACCCGAAGATGGACGTGGTCATCGTCCGGGAAAACGAAGAGGACACCTACGCCGGCATTGAGCACCGCCAGAGCCAGGACATCTACCAGTGCCTCAAGCTGATCTCCCGGCCCGGCTGCGAGCGGATCGTCCGCTACGCGTTTGAGTACGCGGTCCGCAACAACCGCAAGAAGGTCACCTGCTTCACCAAAGACAACATCATGAAGCTCACCGACGGCCTCTTCCACAAGGTCTTCGATGAGATCGCGCCCGAGTACCCGCAGATCGAGAACGAGCACTGGATCGTCGACATCGGCGCGGCGAAGCTGGCCGACACCCCGGAAGTCTTCGACGTCGTCGTCATGCCCAACCTCTATGGGGACATCCTCTCGGACGTCGCCGCGCAGATCGCCGGTTCGGTCGGATTGGCCGGCTCGGCCAACATCGGCGTCAAGTACGCCATGTTTGAAGCCATCCACGGCTCGGCTCCCCGCCGCGCGGGCCAGAATCTGGCCAACCCGTCCGGGCTCCTGCTTGGCGCGGTGATGATGCTGGTGCACATCGACCAGTCCGATGTGGCCGAACGGGTGCACAACGCCTGGCTCCGGACGCTCGAAGACGGCATCCACACCTACGACATCTTCACCGAAGGCGTTTCGACCCAGAAAGTCGGCACCAAAGAGTTCGCCCAGGCCGTGGTCGACCGCATGGGTCAGGAACCCACTAAACTGAAGGCGGCCCGCTACAGCAACGCCCCGCAGCAGGACCTTTCCGACCGGAAGTCCCACTACGTTCCCGAAGTTAAACAGCAGGTTGGTGTCGACATCTTCCTCAACTGGACGGCGGGCTCGGCCGAAGATCTCGGCGGTGCCCTGTCGAAGGTGGCCATCGACGGCTTGAAGCTGGTCATGCTCTCCAACCGCGGCGTGAAGGTGTGGCCGAACGGCTTCCCCGACACGCTTTGCTGTGATACCTGGCGCTGCCGGTTCATGTCCTCGGCCGCCGAGAACGGCCCGGTAACCCACGCGCAGGTGATCGCGCAGTTGCAGGCCCTGCTCGACGCCAAGTACGACTTCATCAAGTACGAAAGCCTCTGCACCTTCAACGGCCGCGCCGACTTCTCGCTCGGCCAAGGCCAGTAACCCCTCATGCCGGAGCAGATTCTCGTCGGCGTCATCATGGGCAGCAAGTCCGACTGGGACACCATGATGCACGCCGGCGAGATGCTCGCGAAGTTTAACGTTCCCCACGAGTGCCGGGTGGTCTCGGCCCACCGCACCCCGGACCTGCTCACCGAATACGCGCAGTCGGCCGAAAGCCGGGGCCTCGAGGTGATCATCGCCGGGGCGGGCGGTGCCGCGCACCTGCCCGGCATGGTTGCCGCCCAGACCACGGTTCCGGTCCTCGGGGTCCCGATCGAAAGCCACGCCCTCAAAGGCATGGATTCGCTCCTCTCTATCGTCCAGATGCCCGGCGGCATTCCCGTCGGCACCCTGGCGATCGGCAAGCCCGGCGCCATCAACGCCGCCCTGCTGGCCATCCAGATTCTGGCCACCAGCCGGCCCGAACTCCGTGCCCAACTGCAGGCCTACCGTCGCGGCCTCTCCGACATGGTGCGCGAACAGACGCTCCCATGACTCATCGCGTGATTCCGCCCGGCAACGCCGTTGGCGTCCTCGGCAGCGGCCAACTCGGCCGCATGTTCGCGATTGCGGCACGCCGCATGGGTTATCGCGTCCATACCTTTTCGCCCGATACCGATACCCCGACCGGCCAGGTCGCCGATCTCGAAATCGTCGCCCCCTACGAAGACCTCGACGCCGTGCGCCGCTTCTCGAGCCAGGTCCGCGCCGTCACCTTCGAGTTCGAGAACGTCCCGGCGGCCACCGCCGCAGCCTGTGCTGAGTTCACCCTCGTCCGGCCGCACGGCGATGTCCTCCACACCACCCAAAACCGCCTCCGCGAAAAACAGTTCCTCGTAAAACACGGCCTGCCGCTCGCCCCCTTTCGCGAGGTCAACTCGCTCGCCGATCTCGAAGCGGCCATCGCCGCCCTCGGCGTCCCCTGTATTCTCAAGACCGCCGGCTTCGGCTACGACGGCAAGGGCCAGTCGAAAATCTACTCCCCTTCGGCCGCCGAAGAGGCCTGGCGCCGGGCACAGGGCCAGCCGTGCGTCCTCGAAAAGCTGATCGACTTCGATCGTGAGGTCTCCGTAGTCGCCGCCCGCGGCGCCGACGGCCAGTTCGTCCATTACGGTGTAGTCGAAAACGATCACAAGAACCACATCCTCGACCTGACCCGCGCTCCCGGACGGGTCAGCGACACCGTGCGAAACGAAGCCACTACCATCGCCCGCGCCGTCATGGAGCAACTCGACTCCGTCGGCGTCCTCTGCGTCGAATTCTTCCTCACCAAAGACGATCGCCTCCTGATTAACGAACTTGCCCCCCGGCCCCACAACTCCGGCCACTTCACCTTCGACGCCTGCGTCACCAGCCAGTTCGAACAGCAACTCCGCGCCACCTGCGGCCTCCCCCTCGGCTCGCCGGAACTCCTCCGCCCCGCCGCCATGGCCAACCTCCTCGGCGACCTCTGGACCGAAAACGAACCCAACTGGGCCGCGGCCGCCGCCTTCCCCGCCGTCAAACTCCACCTGTACGGCAAGCTCTCCGCCCGCCCCGGCCGGAAGATGGGCCACCTCACGGCGCTCGCCGAATCCACCGACCAGGCCGTGGCCCAGGTCCTCGCCGCCCGCGCCGCGCTGTAGGCTCGGCCACTCCCCACACCCTCAAAGTCGTACCATTAAAGAGGACTCTATGACGACGTGCTATTTCGACGCCTTCTCCGGAATCTCCGGCGACATGACCGTCGGCGCTCTCATCGACGCCGGCGCGCCCGGCGGCTACGTCATTGACAGCCTCCTCTCGCTGCAACTCGGCGCCACCTACCGCTTCGAAAAAACCCGGCGTCGCGGCCTCGCCGCCACCAAGTTCCACGTCGATGGCGGCAAGCAGAAAGACCACCGCCACCTCCCGCACATCGCCAAGATCATCGACCGCGCCACCTCCGTCTCCCCCGCCGCCAAGCAGAACGCCCTCAACATCTTCCTGAAGCTCGGCGAGGCCGAAGCCCACGTCCACGGCGTCCCGCTCGACCTCGTCCATTTCCACGAAGTCGGCGCCGTTGACTCCATCTCGGACATCGTCGGCGCCTGCGTCGCGCTCGACCTGCTCGGCGTCACCGACATCGCCTGCTCGCCCATCAACGTCGGCAGCGGCACCGTCGAAACCGAACACGGCACCCTGCCGGTCCCCGCCCCCGCCACCGCCGAACTCCTCAAACGGATGCCCATCTACGCCAAGGGCCCCACGATGGAGCTGACCACCCCCACCGGCGCCGCCATCGTCGCCACCCTCGCCACGCACTTCGGCCCCCTGCCCCCGCTCTCCATCCAGTCCACCGGCTTCGGCGCCGGCTCAGCGGATTTCGCCGTCCAGGCCAACGTCCTGCGCGCCACCATCGGCCAGCGCACCAGCGCCAGCGAAGCCACCACCATCCAGGTGCTCGCCGCCAACCTCGACGACGCCAACCCCCAGATCCTCGGCTACGCCATGGACCGCCTCCTCGCCGCCGGCGCCCTCGACGTCACCCTCCAGCCGCTCCAGATGAAGAAGAACCGGCCGGGCACCCTACTCACCGTCCTCGCCAAGCCGGAAGATACCGACCGCCTCGCCGCCATCGTTCTCGAGGAAACCACCACGATCGGCCTCCGCATCACCACGGCCGAACGCCGCGTCGCCGCCCGGCGCTTCCTCAACGTCGAAACCCCCTGGGGCGAAGTCCGCATGAAGATCACCGCGCACGGCGCCACACCCGAGTACGACGATTGCCGCGCCCTGGCCGAAGCCCGCGGCGTCCCGCTCAAAGACGTCCTCGCCCAGGCCCAATACGCCTATCTCAAAGAGTTCTAAATGGATAAGTACTACCTCACCACCCCCATCTACTACGTCAACGCCGCCCCCCACATCGGGCACACCTACACCACCATCGCGGGCGACGTCATCAAACGCTACAAGCAGATGCAGGGCTTCGACGTCGTGCTCACCACCGGCACCGACGAACACGGCATCAAAATCCAGCGCTCGGCCGAAAAAGCGGGCCAGACGCCGGAGGCCTTCACCACCGCCGTCGCCAACGAGTTCAGCGCCACCTGGCGCAAGTTCGGCTTCGCCCTCGATCACGAGCAGCGCACCACCGACCCCAAACACGCCGCCAACGTCCAGCGCCTCTTCAAAGACTGCCTCGCCAACGGCTATATCTACAAAGGCTCCTACACCGGCTACTACTCGGTCGTCAACGAAGCTTTCGTCCCGGACGCCAAGGAAGGCGACGTGGACCCGGAAACCGGCCAGCCGCTTGAAAAAATCACCGAAGAAAACTACTTCTTCAAACTCTCGGCGTTCCGCGAAAAACTCATCGCCCTCCACGAAAACAACCCGGATTTCCTCCAGCCCGAAACCCGCCGCAACGAAGTCCTGGCGTTTCTCAAACAGGACCTGGCCGACCTCTCCATCACCCGCACCACCATCCGCTGGGGTATCCCGGTGCCGGACGAACCCGGCCACGTCTTCTACGTCTGGTTCGACGCCCTCATGGCCTACCACACGGCCGTGGTCGAACAGGGCCGCTGGCCGGCCGATCTCCACCTCATCGGCAAAGAGATCGTCCGCTTCCACGCCGTCTACTGGCCGGCGTTTCTGATGGCCGCCGGCTGGGAGCTGCCCAAAAAGATCTTCGCCCACGGCTGGCTGCTCTTTGACAACAACAAAATGTCCAAGTCCCGCGGCAACATCGTTCGCCCGGAACCCATCCGCCAGGCGATGGGCGCCGATGCCCTGCGCTACTACCTCCTGCGCGAAATCGTCTTCGGCGCCGACGGCAACTTCGCCTACGACGCCATGGTCACCCGCTACAACGCCGACCTCGCCAACGGCCTCGGCAACCTGGCCAGCCGCACGCTCAGCATGATCCAGCAGTACCGCGGCGGCGTCATCCCGGCCCTGCCGGCCGAGGCGACGCTTCCCCTGGCCACCAATATCGCCAACGCCACGGCCGCCGCCATCGACGCCTACGAAAAGTTCGAGTTCTCAAAAGGGCTCGAAGCCATCTGGCAGCTCATCGGAGCCGCCGACAAGTACATCGTCGAACAAGCCCCCTGGAAGCTCTTCAAGGCGAAAGAGGAGGACAAACTCAACGAAGTGCTCTATAGCATTGCCGACGCCCTCCGCGCCGCCACCCTCCTGGCCGCCCCGGTCCTGCCGGAGAGCACGGCCAAAATCTGGCGGCTGCTCGGCTATGCCACGCCGCTCACCGCCGAACGCTTCGGCCAGCTCGAAGCCGGCCAGCTTCCCGCCGGCCAAGCCATCCCGCCCGTGGAACCGGTCTTCCCGCGCCTTGAAATGCAGCCCACCATCGACAAAATGAACGAACTCGAAGAGATCGAAAAAGCCCGGCAGGATCTCCTGCTCGGCAAGACTCCCGAGCCCGTGACCCCGGCCGATCCCGGCGGCATCCCCCTCGCCAGTCAGATCACCATCGACGACTTCGTCAAAGTCGACCTCCGCGTCGGTCAGGTGAAGTTCGCCGAAAAAGTGAAGGGCTCCGACAAGCTGCTCCACATGAAAATCGACATCGGCGAAGCCGAACCGCGCACCATCGTCGCCGGTATCTCGCAGGTCTACGATCCGGAATCGATGCTGGGCCGCAAAGTGGTCATCGTCGCCAACCTGGCCCCGCGCAAGCTGAAAGGCATTGAATCCCACGGCATGATCGTCGCCGCCTCCACCGCCGACGGCAAGCCCACCGTAGCCGGGTTCCTCGAAGACGTCCCCATCGGCGCCCGCCTTAAATAATGTTGATCGACTCCCACTGCCACCTCGATGGCGTCCGCTTCGCCGCCGACCGCGACGCCGTCATCGAGCGGGCCCGCACCGCCGGCGTCCGGCTTCTGCTCGCCATCGGCACCGGCGACGGCCCACCGGACCTCGAGGTAGCCCTGCGCCTGGCCGAGGCCTACCCCTTCGTCTATGCCACCGCCGGCGTCCACCCCCACGACGCCGGCAAATGGACCCCTGAATGTATTCCGCAACTCCGGTCCTTGCTCGGGCATCGTAAAGTTGTGGGCCTAGGCGAAATCGGACTCGATTATCACTACGACTTCTCGCCTCGCGAGGCGCAGCAGAGCGTGTTTACTGAACAGCTCCGCATCGCGGCCGACACCGGCAAACCCGTCATCATTCACACTCGCGAGGCTTGGCCCGATACGTTCGCTCTGCTCGAAGAGCATTGGACGCCCACGGGCCGGCCGGGAATCATGCACTGCTTCACCGGCGGCCCCGCCGAAGCCGAACGCAGCCTGGCCATGGGTTTCGCCATCAGCTTCTCCGGCATCGTCACCTACGCCAAGGCCCCCGAGGTGCAGGAGGCCGCCCGGGCCACCCCGCTCGACCGGATTCTCCTCGAAACCGACTCTCCTTACCTCGCTCCCCTACCCTACCGCGGCAAACGGAACGAGCCGGCCTTTGTCGTCGAAACGGCTAAAAAGATCGCCGAATTGAAGAATTTGAGTCTTGCCGAAGTGGCCGCCGCCACCACGGCTAACTTTCTGCGGTTGTTCCCCGAAGCGGCGGAAGGATACACTGGTTGATTCCATGGGAATGAGCAAGCTTGGTCAGGCGTTAACAGCCCGCGAGATTTTCAAGCTTGTCGAAGCGGATTTGCGGCGCGTTGAAGAGAAGATGGGCCTCGAATCCATCTCCTCGGTCGACGCCGTCACCGCCATCAACCGCCATCTGCAGCAGAGCGGCGGAAAACGCTTGCGGCCCACCCTCGTGCTGCTCGCCTGTCAGCTGTTCGGCGAACCGAGCGAGGCGGCGGTGGCCATGGCGGCGGTCGTTGAAATGGTGCACACCGCGACGCTGGTGCACGACGATGTCATCGACGAGGCCAAAACGCGCCGCAGCCAGCCGTCAGCCAACGTCCTGTTCGGCAATCAGACCTCGGTGCTCGCCGGAGACTGGCTGTACATGCAGGCGTTTCAGATCGCGCTGCGCTCCCGCAACTTCCGGGTGCTCGATCTGTTGATCGGCCTGACCCAGTTGATGGTCGAGGGCGAACTGCTTCAGTTGGAGCGCCTCGGCCGCCTCGAGATCTCCGAGGCCGACTACATGGAACTGCTCGACCGTAAAACGGCCAGCCTGTTCAGCGTCTGCGCCCGCCTCGGCGCGATGGCCGGGGAAGCCGGCGAGGCCGACGAAGCCAAACTCGGCGAGTTTGCCTGGAATCTGGGCATCGCCTTCCAACTCGTCGACGATGTTCTCGACTTCACCTCCCGGGAAAAAGTGCTGGGCAAGCCGGTCGGTAACGATCTACGCGAGGGCAAAGTCACCCTGCCGCTCATCTACGCCCTCGAAGACGCTACGCCCGCCGAGCGGCAGCAGGTGGAGACGGTCCTCCGCGAGCGCAGTTACGAATCGGTCTCCTTTGCCACGATCCTGGGCATCGTCATGCGCTACCGCGGCGTCGAGCGGGCCATGGAGCGCGCCACGATCTTTACCGACCGCGCCCGCGTCCTGCTCCACCAGTTCGCAGATTCGCCCTACCAGCGGGCTCTGCTCAGCGTGACCGATCTGGTCACGGCCCGCGATCATTAAGCCTCCGTGCCATGCCGCCGCTCGAACTTACCCCGCAACAGATCGAAGCTAAGCGCGCGGCGGGTGAGTCGATGTGCCTCATTGACTGCCGGGAGCCCGAAGAATGGGCCCTGTGCCGGATTGAAGGCGCCAATCTGCTGTCCATGTACTCGGTGCCCGCCCATCTGCAGCAACTGGATGCCCAGGCCGACAATACGCTGCTGGTCGTTTACTGCCACCACGGCGTCCGCAGCCTGAACGTGGTGAACTGGCTCCGGGCGCAGGGCGTTGATAACTGCGTTTCGATGACCGGCGGTATCGACCGCTGGAGCCGGGAAATCGATATCTCGGTCCCCCGGTATTAGATGGTGCGAGCGGAGTGTCTAAATTTAGACACTCCGACAACCCATTCGCCTGGTGCGCGGTAGCAGGCGGAACCGACGGGAGCCCCGGACCCGACCGCCAGCTGCCGGATGGCGGGAGCGACTGTCTCGATTTTGACCAGCCGCCAATCCACGAGCCCCTCCTCCGCGGTAGCCGGCTGCACAGGCGCAAGCAGTCACCCTCTGCGTTGCCACGCCGTCGCACCCACAGTATTAGACTGGTATTTCATGAATCGCCGCTTGTTTCTCTCCACCCTCGGCGCCGCCGCGGCGCAGGCGCAAACCTCCGCCCCGCCCAATATTCTCTTTATCCTGGCGGACGATCTCGGCTACGGCGATCTTGGCTGTTACGGCCAGCAGCATATTCCCACCCCGCACATCGACAAGCTCGCCGCCGGCGGTCTGCGGTTCACCGACGCCTACGCCGGCTGCACCGTCTGCGCCCCCTCCCGCAGCGTGCTCCTGACCGGCAAACACACCGGCCACACCTCGGTCCGGGCCAACAGCGGCGGAGTCCCGCTACTGCCCGAGGATGTCACCGTGGCCGAAGTCCTCCGCACGGCGGGCTACAAGACCGGCTGCTTCGGCAAGTGGGGCCTGGGCGATAAAGATACCACCGGCGTCCCCACCCGGCAGGGCTTCGATGCCTTCTACGGCGTCCTGCACCAGATCCACGCCCACTTCCACTACCCCGGCTATTTCTTCGACGGCGAGAATATTGAGGAAGCGCCCCGCGGCCCCGGCTACACCTACACCAGCTATACCAACGATGGCGTGGTCCACTACGCCGAAGGCTTCATCCGGCAACACGCCCGGCAGAAGAACCCCTTTTTCTGCTACCTCCCGCTCACCATTCCTCACCTCGAGTTGATCGCCCCCCGCGAAAAGATGGAGCTGTTCGACGGCAAGATCCCCGAAGACGGACCCTACATCGACCCCCGCAACCATTACGCCAATCAGGCCAAGCCCCGCACCGCCTACACCGCCATGATTTCGCTGCTCGACGATTATGTCGGCCGGCTCATGGAGCTGCTCGAACAGGAAAAGGTGGCCGGCAATACGATCGTGTTCTTCTGCAGCGACAACGGTTCGGCGACACCGATCTGGAACGATGGCGGCTTCTTCAACTCCTCCGGCCCGCTGCGGGGCCACAAAACCACGTTCTACGAAGGCGGCATACGGACGCCAATGATCGTTCACTGGAAGGGCCGCATCAAGCCCGGGGTCAGCTCCCTACCCTGGATGTTTCAGGATGTGCTGCCGACCTTGGCCGAGTTGGCCCGCGCTACCCCGCCCAAGGACATCGACGGACTCTCCATCGTCCCCACCCTGCTCGGTACCGGCAAGCAGGCCCGGCACGAATATCTTTACTGGGAGCTCCCGCGGCACTATCCGATCAGCGGGACGTTTGCCGAAGGGACGCCGCAGCAGGCCGTGCGCCAAGGCAAATGGAAGGCCGTGCGCCCGGAAGCCAATGGGCCGCTTGAGCTCTTTGATTTGAGTAACGATCCCGGCGAGCGCAACAACATCGCAGCGCAGAACCCAGCCGTGGTGGCGAAGATGGAGGCCATCTGCAAAGCCGCCCGAACCACGCCCCGCAAGCAGACCCAGCCCGACAACTGGCAGTGGAAGTAATCCATGGCGCGAGACAAATAGTATAATCCCTATAAGGAATTAGGGATTCCGGTTCCGTCCCACCGCGACCCACTGGAATAGATAGAAATGACGATCTCGGTGAAAGGCGAATACGCTCTGCACGCCCTATTTGACTTGGCCGCCCAGGGCAGCGCCACGCCCATCAAAATCGCCGACATCGCCCGCCGCCAGAAGATTCCGCAAAAGTTCCTCGAGTTGATTCTCGCCGGCTTGAAGCAGGGCGGCTTCGTTGAGTCCCGGCGGGGCGCCGATGGTGGCTATCTGCTCGCCCGGCCGCCGGAGGCAATCACCGTGGGTGAGGTGATCCGGCATGTCGACGGGGGCAAGGGCGCCCCGCCGGGCGCCGTCAATCGTCGCGGAGAGACTCCGTTTTCCGAAATGTGGCACCGGGTGGACCGGGCGATCTCCGAAGTGATCGATCAAACCAGCCTCGCCGACCTCACGCTGCGCTGGAAAGAACGCCAAGGCAAGTACATTCCCAACTGGGATATCTAAACTCGAAGGAATTGCAACAATGCTCTATCAGGACAACTCGCTATCGATCGGCAACACGCCGCTCGTAAAACTGAACCGTGTGGTCGCTCCCGGCGGAGCGACCGTTTATGCCAAGGTGGAAGGGCGCAACCCGGCCTACTCCGTCAAATGCCGCATCGGCGCCTCCATGGTGTGGGACGCCGAAAAGCGGGGCATCCTCACCCCCGGCAAGGAGCTGATCGAACCAACGAGCGGCAACACGGGCATCGCGCTGGCGTTTGTCGCCGCCTCGCGCGGGTACGGCATCACCCTGACCATGCCCGAAACCATGTCGCTTGAACGCCGCAAGGTGCTGAAGGCCTTTGGCGCCAACCTCGTGCTGACCGACGGTCCCCTGGGGATGAAGGGAGCGATCGCGAAGGCCGAAGAGCTGGTGGCGCGCGACCCGGACCGGTACGTTCTCCTGCAGCAGTTCAAGAACCCGGCCAATCCGGCAATTCACGAACAGACAACGGGCCCGGAGATCTGGGACGACCTCGACGGCAACATGGACGCTCTGGTGGCGGGCGTAGGCACCGGCGGGACGATCACCGGCATCTCCCGCTACTTTAAACACACGCGCGGCAAGCAGATCCTGTCGGTGGCGGTAGAACCCGCCAACAGCCCCGTGATCACGCAGACGCGGAATGGCGAGACGGTCAAGCCGGGGCCGCACAAAATTCAAGGCATTGGCGCGGGCTTCATCCCCGGCACGCTCGATCTGTCCATCGTCGACCGGGTTGAGCAGGTCAGCAATGAAGAGGCCGTCGAAGTCGCCCGGCGCTTGGCCCGCGAAGAGGGCATCCTGTGCGGCATCTCCTGTGGCGCTGCCGCCGCCGCGGCCTTAAAGCTGGCGCAGGAGCCGGCGATGAAAGGCAAAACAATCGTGGTCGTATTGCCAGATTCCGGGGAACGCTACCTGAGCAGCGTACTATACGAGGGCATGTTCGAATAGCGGTGCGATATGGACGGGCGCGTAACTTAATGGTTTGGGGTGCGCGCCCGTCCTTCGTAACGGGGATTTAAATGTATAGCGCCTCCGTGATGCGGTAGGTTACACGAAGGCCTTTTTTATTTGGACGGGAAAAGGCGAACAGTAGGCGAATATTATCTTGACCGGCGGCGCGATTTGCATTATTCTGGTGGCGAATAAAAAGCAAAACCGAACCGAGGCCGCTCATGAATCAGTATTCTCTGGACCCCGTATCTTTATTGCCTGCCAGCACACCGGTGTTGGTTGGCCCCTCCGGCTGGAACTTTCCGCATTGGGAAGGGGTGATTTATCCGGCAGGGAGGCCGAAGGGTTTTCACGCGCTGGAGTTCATTGCCGAGCGGTTCGACACGGTGGAGATTCCGGCGAGTTTTGAGTCCTATCCGCGGCCGGAGGTGGTGAAGTACTGGCTCGACAAGAGCGCCTGCAACCCGCAGTTTCAGTTCGTAGCCCGGCTGCATCGGCAGTTCACGCACGACCGGCGGCTGGACGTTCCTTCGGTGGAGGCCTTTTGTGCGGCGCTGCGGCCGCTTCGCCGGGCGAAAAAGCTGGGCGCGGTGTTGATGACATTTCCCTGGTCGTTCCGTTTTACGCTGGAAAACCGGGACTATTTTATTCAGTTGCGACGGGCGTTTGCGGAGTTTCCCCTCGTGGCCGAGATGCGGCATGAGAGCTGGGGCTGTCCGGAGGCGATCGGAACGTTGATCGACTACCGGGTGGGTTTTGCCAACATCGATCAACCGGACCATGTGCGGGCGATGGGTCCGACGGCGCATCTGACGTCGGCGGTTGGATATGCCCGGCTACATGGTAAGCAGCGGCCGGACTGGTATGTGGACTTTGAGGAGCGGCAGCAGTCCCGAGGGTCGGGCTACAAATATTCGGTGGCCGAGCTCGATCAGTGGCAGGCGCGCATTCGCGATGTGGGGGCGTTTGCAGACCGGTCGTTTGTGTTTTTTACGAACGATGCCGGCGGGCAGTCGTTCTGGAATGCGTTGGCGATGAAGCAGCGCTTCGCCGCGCCGAAACGGCAACCGGCGCGGACGGAAGGCCCGCTATTGCAGCACTTAGCGGTGGCGTAGGGGAAACTTCCTTATTGATTAACCTGGGCACAGGGAGTAGCATTGCTCAGGAGGATTTCCCCAGAATGGCCATGACCTATGAAACGCCGCAGCTGCGTGTCGCCTGTGAAGCGGATCAGAACATCTTGAATAAGCTGACGATCATCCGGACGGATGCCCCGACGTACGGCACGCCCGGTCCCACGGCGCTGCATGCGCAGGCTCGCCATGCGCACATCACCAATCAAATGGGCGTAGCCTGGGTGTACCGCGGGACACCCCTCGGCAGCGATCAGCACATCCTCGCGCTTGGGACAAAAAACAATAAAGCCAAACCTGGCAACAGTGAGTATGACTGGAGCAAGTTTGGCAAGATTTAGGAATCTTTGGTAGCGCTAAGGAGAATTGAACTCCTGCCTGGGCCTTGAGAGGGCCCCGTCCTAACCACTAGACGATAGCGCCACGTTTTACCCTTTAGGGTATCACAACGCGGGGCGCTATCCTAGAGGAGTGAAGCCGGAAATCATGAGCCCCGCGGGGTATTGGCCGCAGTTGCGGGCCGCCGTAGAGGCTGGGACGGACTCCGTCTATTTCGGCCTGAAACACTTTACGGCCCGAGCCAAGGTTGGCTTTTCCCTCGAGGAACTGCCCGAAGTGATGCGGACGCTCCACCAGCGGGGTGTGCGGGGCTACGTCACCTTCAACACGCTGGTCTTCGAACACGAACTCGACGAGGCCAAGCGCGTGTTGGCCGCCATCGCCGGTGCCGGGGTGGACGCCGTCATCATCCAGGACATTGGCGTGCTGCGCCTCGTACGGGAACTGGCGCCGGAGCTCGAAGTCCACGCCAGCACCCAGATGAGCATCACCAACGCAGAGGGCGTGAAGCTCGCGCAAAGCCTGGGCGCGCAGCGCGTGACGCTGGCGCGGGAGCTGTCGCTCGACGAGATCCGGCAGATCAAGGCGGCGTGCTCGTGCGAGCTCGAAATCTTTGTCCACGGGGCGCTATGCGTGGCGTACTCCGGCCAGTGCTTCTCGTCGGAGGCGTGGGGCGGGCGCAGCGCCAACCGGGGGCAGTGCGCGCAGGCCTGCCGCCTGCCGTATGAGCTGGTGGTCGACGGAAGCGTGGCGCCGCTCGGCGAGGCGCGGTATCTGCTCTCGCCGGGCGACCTGTACACGCTCGAACAGGTGCCGGAGATGATCGCTGCCGGGGTGGGAGCGCTAAAGATCGAAGGCCGGTACAAAGACGCCGCCTACGTGTCGCTGACGACGCGCGCCTACCGCATGGCCGTCGACGGAGCGGACGTCTCCGGGCAGAAGCCGTTGCTCGAACAGGCCTATTCGCGGGGGCTCGGCCCTTACTTCCTCACCGGGACGAACCATCAGGCGGTGGTGGAAGGCCGGTCGCCGCGGCATCGCGGGGTGCGGATCGGGACGGTGAAGCAGGTGCTGGCCGAAGCGGTGATCGTGGATTTGGCCGTGCCGTGCAAGCCGGGCGACGGGGTGGTGTTCGACGCCGCCGACTGGCGCAGCCCGCAGGAGCGGGAGGAGGGCGGCAGCGTCTACAGTGTCAGCGAGCGGGGCGAGCTGCGGTTTGCCAACGGGGCGATCGACTTCCGGCGCATACGGCCCGGCGACCTCGTCTGGCGGACCCATGATACCGAGGTGGACCGGGCGGCGAGGCCATACACGCAGGGGACGCTCGTGCGAAAGCAGCCGGTGGACGTGACGGTGGAGGCGCGGGTGGGAGCGCCGCTGCGGACGGTGTGGCGCGTGGGCGGGGTGACGGTGACCGTGGATTCCGGCGAGCCGCTCGGGGCGGCGCAGAGCCGGGGGTTGACCCTCGAACCGTTGCGGGAGCAGTTCAGCCGGTTGGGCAATACGCCGTACGAGTTGCGGATAGTGGAGTTGACGGCCGAGGGCGAGCCGTTTGTGCCGGTGTCGCTGCTGAACCGGGTGCGGCGCGAGGCGGCCGAGCGGCTGCAGGAGCAGCAGGGGGAGCGGCGGTCGGCGGTGATCCGCGAGGTCACGGCGGAGGTGAAGCCGCGGCCGGCGGCCGGGGTTCCGCTCGAGCTGCACCTGCTCGTACGGACGCCGGAGCAGCTCGATGCGGCGATGGCCCTGGCGCCGGCGAGCATCACGCTCGATTACCTTGACCTGTACGGGCTGCGGCCGTCACTCGACCGGGTGCTGGCGACCGGATTGACGGTGCGGGTGGCGACGCCGCGGATCTTGAAGCCGGGCGAGGAGAAGATGGCCGAGTTCATGGCCCGGCTGGGGGTGCCGCTGCTGGTGCGGCCGGCGAGCCTGATTCCGGTGCTGCGGGGCCGGGCGGCGATGGTGGGCGACTTCAGCTTGAACGCCACGAACTCGCTGACGGCGGACACGTTTCTCGAGATGGGCCTTGAACGGATCACCCCGGCGCACGACCTGAACGCCAAGCAGGTGGCGGAGCTGGCGCGGCGGGTGGGGCCGGAGCAGATCGAGGCGATCGCGTACCAGCATCTGCCGGTGTTTCATACTGAGCACTGCGTCTTTTGCCGGTTTCTGTCGACGGGGACTTCGTACAAAGACTGTGGGCGGCCGTGCGAGGCGCACCGGGTGGCGGTGCGGGACCAGCAGGGGCGGGCGCATCCGGTGCTGGCGGACGCGGGGTGCCGGAACACGGTGTTCGGGGCCGAGGCGCAGGAGGCGGGGGCGCACCTCGGGCGCTGGAAGGCGGCCGGGATCCGGCACTACCGGCTGGAGTTCGCGCACGAGAGCGGGGCGCAGGTGATGGCGGTGACGGAGCAATTTGAACAGGCGCTGCGGCATGGGCGGCGGCTGCAGCTGCCGGTGGCGACGACCGAGGGCAGCCTGTTTGTGCCGCATGACTATCTGACCTTTCCGATTCTCCAATGATTCACAAGATTGGGCTGTTGGTGGTG
Source organism: Acidobacteriota bacterium (assembly GCA_026393985.1). GTDB lineage: Bacteria > Acidobacteriota > Terriglobia > Bryobacterales > Bryobacteraceae. The sequence goes on along the minus strand of JAPKZB010000090.1, from coordinate 5,151 downwards.
CGAGATAACCGGCTGCTGCTGTGCCGGAAGCGGCACGGAACGACGCTGCTGATTCTGCCGGGTGGCAAGCCGGAGGCGGGAGAAAGCCCAGAGCAGGCGCTTGCGCGGGAGGTCCGCGAGGAGTTGGGCGCCGGGGCAAGTGCTATAGAGCATTTTGGGGAGTACGAAGACGAGGCGGCGGGCGAGGCGCGGCGGGTAAGGATTTCGCTCTACACCGGGGTGCTCGATGCCGAGCCGGTGGCAAGCGGCGAGATTGCCGAGCTGATCTGGTTCGGCGCCGGGGACGACCGGGAGCTGATTTCGCCGAGCCTGCGGCGGCAGATTCTGCCCGACCTGCTATGGCGGGGCATTCTCCGATAGAATCGGGGCGATGCATCGCTACGCTTTAATCCTGCTGGCTGCCGGCGCGCTGTGGGCCGGCCGCAATGAAGACATTCCGTTCCGGAAGCACCAACTGCACTTCGGAGCCAACGAAACCGCGGCGCTGGCCGATTTGAACGGGGACGGACGCATCGACGTCGTCAACGGAGAGTATTGGCATGAACAGCTGCCGGGCAAGAAGTGGAAGAGCCACAAGTTCCGGACGATGGGTTTTCTGAACAACTATCTGGACAACTTCACCGATCTGACGATGGACGTCAACGGCGATGGGCGCATTGACGTGATCAGCTGCAGCTATTTTTCCAAGCGCATCGCCTGGTTTGAGAATCCCGGCAAGACGGGCGCCTGGAAGGAGCATTTGATTGATGAGGGCTACAGCGTCGAGTTTATGTTCTTTGTGGATTTGAACAACGACGGGAAGGCCAACGAGATTCTGCCGCAGTTTGGCGGGAAGGCTCCGACGGTGTACTACGAGTTTGTAAAGGGTAAGTTCGAGCGCCGGGCCGTGAGCGAGAAGAACTTCGGCCACGGGATCGGCGCCGGCGATGTCAACAAAGACGGCAAGACGGACATTATCACACCGAAGGGGTGGCTCGAAGCCCCGGCCTGGACCGAACACGCGGCCTGGGACATCAAGAAGGCGACCGGGTTCCTGTACGCGCTTGATGTGAACGGTGACGGGCGGAACGACATTGTCTGGCCGCACGCCCATGATTTTGGCATCTACTGGCTGACGCAGGACGCCGATGGGAAGTTCAGCAACGAGCAGAAAGTCGATGATGTTTGGAGTCAGGCGCACGCGACGGCGCTTGTCGACCTGAACGGGGACGGCAAGAAGGACCTGCTGGCGGGCAAGCGACTGTTCGCGCACGACCATGAGCCCGGGGTGAACGATGCGCTTGGCATCTACTGGTACGAGTATCAGCGGACTGCGGACGGCAATCGGATGGAGTGGGTACGGCACATTATCGACTATGGCGGGATGGCCGGAGCCGGCATGCAGATTGCCGTCGGCGATGTGGACGGGGATGGAGACCTGGACATCGCCGTCGGCGGCAAGAGCGGATGCTACTGGTTTGAGAATTTGACGAAATAGTCAAATTGCGAAACGAAGCCAAGCGAGGCGGCGCTAGACGTCTCCTTCTCCAGGGGCCAAAAAGAGGTTCTTTTCGAGCCCCTGCTGCTTTTCATAGAGTTCGCGGTAGCGGCCCTGCGTAGCGAGCAGTTCGCTGTGGGTGCCGCGTTCGACAATTTCGCCGGCTTCGACGACCAGGATCTGATCGGCCCGGCGAATGGTGGACAGCCGGTGGGCAATCACGAAGGTCGTGCGGCCCTTCATGAGGAAGTTGAGGCCCTCCTGAATGAGCGCCTCGCTTTCGCTGTCGAGCGAACTGGTGGCTTCATCGAGGATCAGAATCCGCGGGTCGGCCAGAATGGCGCGGGCGATGGAGACTCGCTGGCGCTGTCCCCCCGAGAGTTTGACGCCGCGCTCGCCGACGATGGTGTCGTACTTTTCGGGGAACCGTTCGCAGAACTCGTCGACGCGGGCGATTTTGATGGCGCGCATGAGGTCCGCTTCCGAAGCGCCGGGTTTGGAAAAGGCGATGTTTTCGCGGATGGTGCCGGCAAAGAGGAACGTATCCTGGAGGACGACACCGATTTGGGTGCGGTAGCTGGAGATGGCCACCGTGGACAGGTCGATGCCGTCGACTGACACCATGCCTTCGTTGGGGACATAGAAGGCCGCGATGAGGCCGATGATGGTGGACTTGCCCGAGCCGGAGGAGCCGACCAGAGCCGTCATGGTGCCTGGTGACGAAACGAAGCCAATTTTCTGGAGCACCGGCTTGTTTTCCTCGTATTGGAACGAGACGTTGTCAAAGCGGATTTCGCCGCGGATGGGCCCGAGGGTAACCTGGCGGCGGGGGTCGTCCTGCTCGCGCGGTTCGTTGAGAATTTCGCGGGTGCGTTCGAGGCCGGCGATGGCTTCGGTCAACTGGGTGCCGATGTTGACGATTTGAAAAACGGGCGCGATCAGGAAAGCCAGAAAAGCCGTGAAGGTGACAAACCCGCCGAGGGTTAAGCTGCCGTCGATGATCCGGGCGGCGCCCATCCACATGACGAGGGCGCCGACGATGCCCATGAGCAGGGTGGCCGAGAGCGACATGAGCGAGACGCCGGTGAGAGACTGCAGGATGTTGTCGAGCAGGCGATTGGCGCCCTGGCGGAAGACCTCCTCTTCGCGGGCTTCGGCGTGATAACCCTTGATGACGCGGGCGCCGCCGAGGGATTCGGTGAGCCGGCCGGTGACTTCGCTTTGGATGAGGCCGCGCTGCCGGAAGACCGGGCGCAGTTTGCGGAAGAAGTTTTGCAGAAGGCCGGTGAAGACGAGGACGACGGCCATGGCGACCACGGTCATCGAAGTGCTGATGGACAGCAGGATGAAGAGCGAGAGCAGGGCCGTGAGCAGGCCGCCGATCAGTTCGACAAGGCCGGTGCCGACCAGATTGCGGACGCCTTCGACGTCGGTCATGATGCGGCTGACGAGTTCCCCGGATTTGTGCGCATCGAAGTAGGCGATGGGCAGACGGCCGATGTGAGACTGGACCTTGGCGCGCATTTCGGCGATGAGGCGCTGAGCGGCCTTCGAGAGCAGCTGGGTCAGGCTGAAGGAGGCGGCCGCCTGCACGGCAGTGGCGGCAAAGACGGCGAGGATGAGCGGATTGAGCATCCCGTACTGCTGTTTGCCGAGGATATCATCGATGAGATAGCGCGTCGAAGCGGGCAGCACCAGACCGGCGACGCGGCTGATGACAATGAGGAGGAGTCCGAGACCGAGGGCGCCACGGCGCGGCTTGACGAGCGCCCAGATGTCCGGCCACAGGGCACGCAAGCGCGCCGGACTGGGCCGTTTAGAAGCTGTTTTCATGTGCGAGTTGATCCTCTAGGGGAGAGCATAGCGGACGGGTGCAAGTAATCCGGCCCGATTCGAGTTATTCTGGAAGCAGGTACTTCGATGAAACCTTTTACGTTTGTTGGACTTAGCGGTATTGCACTTTTTTCTGCACTGGTTGTGAACGGCCAGGCGCCGACACCCAAAAAGGCGGCCGCTGCGCCGGCCAAGCCCGCGGCGGCCAAGCCCGCGGCGGCCGCCAAGCCCGCAGCGGCCGTGAAGCCCGCGGCGGCGGCACCAATAAAGCCTGCGGCGGCGGCACCAATAAAGCCTGCGGCGGCACCAATAAAGCCTGCGGCGCCTGGCAAGCCTGGGGCGCCAGGCATTCTGGCGCAGGCCAACGACCCGGTGGTGATTCAGATCGGGGATACCAAGATTACCAAGGGCGAGTACGAGCGCTTTCTGGATGGCCTGCCCGAGCAGATCCGGACGCAGGCGACCGGGCCGAACAAGCGGCGCGTGGCCGAGCAGTTTGCCGAGCTGAAGATGATGGCGATTGAGGCGCGGAAGCGCAAGGTGGACCAGGACCCGAAGCTGAAGGCGCAGCTGGAGTTTCAGGCCGAGCAGATTCTGGCTTCGACGTTGTTCAAGAACATTGCCGAAAAGATCACGATTGACGAGGCAGCGGTGCAGAAGGCCTACGAAGAGATGAAGGGCGAGGCGGCCGAGGTGAAAGCCAAGCACATTCTGATTCGCTTTCAGGGATCGCGGGTGCCGCTCAAGGAAGGCCAGAAGGACCTGACCAAAGAGGAATCGCTCGCCAAAGCGAAGGCCTTGAAGGCGAAGATTGACGGGGGCGGGGACTTTGCGGCGATAGCCAAGGCCGAGAGCGACGACGCCGGATCTGGCGCGGCGGGTGGCGACCTGGGCTTCTTCGCCAAGGGGCAGATGGTGCCGCAGTTTGAGCAGGCGGCGTTTACGCAGCCGATTGGCAAGGTGGGCGAGCCGGTGGAGAGTCCGTTTGGCTACCATCTGATTCTGGTGGAAGAGAAGCGGTCGAAGGGCCTCGAAGATCTGCGAAAGGAGATTGAAGGCAAGCTGCGACCGGAGTTGGCGAAGAAGGCGGTGGACGCCATTAAGGCGTCCACGCCGATTGTGGTGGACGAAGCTTACTTCGGCAAGTAGTCGGTGTACCCCTGGGCTCCCGGCGTGTAGAACGTGGACGGGTCGGGAGCCGTGAGGGGGGTGCCGGAGGCGAAGCGGGCGGGGAGATCGGGGTTGGCGATGAAGGCGCTGCCGAAGACGGCGGCGTCGGCTTGGCCGGTGGCGAGCAGGGCGGAGGCGGACTCCTGCGTGAGTCCGGCGCCGGCGAGATAGAGGCCGGGGAACAGGGGCCGGAGCAGGGCGTGGAAGTCGGGCGTGGGGACCGTTTGCGCGACGTGCAGGTAGGCGAGGCCGAGGGGAGCGAGGGCCTGGACGAGGGCGGAGTAGGTTTCGACGGGATTCGCGTCGGTGATGTCGTTGAAGGGCATGGCGGGGCTGATTTTGATGCCCACGGGGCCGGGGCCGGCGACGGCGATCATGGCGGCGAGAGCTTCGAGGACGAAGCGGAGGCGGTTTTCGACGGGGCCGCCGTACTGGTCGGTGCGGAGATTGGTGCCCGAGGAGAGGAACTGCATGGGGAGATAGCCGGAGGCGGCGTGGAGTTCGACGCCATCGAAACCGGCGGCGTAGGCATTGGCCGTGGCCTGGCGGAATTCGTCGAGGATGCCGGGGATTTCGTGGGTTTCGAGGGCGCGGGGGGCTTCGAGCGGGAGAAGGCCGAGGTCGTCGGTCCAGGTTTTGACGTTGGGGGTAACGGCGGAGGTGGCGACGGC
>JAPKZB010000006.1:17890-178138 GCA_026393985.1 Acidobacteriota bacterium | reverse complement strand
AGGAACTCGCCCCTCCTGCCGGGCCGAAGCGAGTCCGTTGTGCGCGTTCCTTAGAAGCGCACGGGCCGCGCAGGCCCGGCGCCAACGGGCAAGGAACTCGCCCCTCCTGCCGGGCCGAAGCGAGTCCGTTGTGCGCGGGTTCGTTAAAAGTCCACGCGGAGCGCCATCTGCATGACGCGGGCGCCGGTGCCACTCGAGGTATTCGCCGTGGCGGACAGCCGGCCGAACGTGGTAGGCGTCAGGATGCTGGTGCCGGGGGTAGTGAAGTTGGCGTGGTTCAACGCGTTGTAGGCTTCGGCGCGGAGCTGCAGCTTGAACCGCTCGGTGACGGCGATGGGCTTCGACAGTGACAGGTCAACATTGAAGAAGCGGGGGCCGCGGAAGGCGTTCCGGCCCGAGGTGCCGAATTGGCCGGCGCCAGGGAAGGTGAACTGCGCTACCTGTTCCGGGGTAAAGAACTGGACGCCGTTACCGACTTTGACCACCTTGCCGATGTTACGGTCACCGGAGTAATTGGCGAAACTGTTCAACGTCGAGCCGGTGGTGCGGCGGGCGCTGGTGACGGAGAAGACCGTACCGGACTGCAGGATCATGAGACCGCCGAGGGTCCAGTCGCCGATGATGCGGTTGACGAAGCCGTTTGCACCGCTGAGGAAGCGCTGCTGGCGGCCAAAGGGTAGAGTGTAACTGCCGGAGAAGTTGATGGCGTGGGGCCGGTCGAAGTCGGAGCGGCCGCGGTTCTGCGTGAAGTTGTAATTGTCAACGGGGGCGGTGAAGCCGTTGCCGTCGACCGACGCGTTGTCGATGGACTTCGAGAAGGTGTAGTTGAGGATGGCCGTGGCATTGCGGGCGCGATGGGTGAGGGTGACCTGCATCGAGTTGTAGCTGGACCGGCCGCCGTTGTTGCCGACAATCACCTGATTGAACTGCGGGTAGTTGCGGAGGTAGAAGTCACTGACACCGGCGGGGGCGAAGCGGTTGAAGTTGCTGGCGGTGCGGTCCAGATTGTCGGCCACGGTGCCGACGAGGCCCTGAGCCAGGTTGGTAGCGCCGAGGCTGGAAACGGCGGCTTGCGGAGTGCCAAACAGACGGGCGAGGGTGTTGCCGGAGCTGACGGCTGTGCCGTTAGCGGAGAAGGCGGCCAGTTCGCGGAACGAGTTGAGAAAATCGCCAAAGATGCGCGGCTGGTTGATGTCCTGCCAGGTGAAGAGCTTGGTACCGGCGGTGCGGACGAAGCTGGTTTCAAAGACAGTACTGCTGGCGATCTGGTGCTGGATGCCAAAGTTGATCTGCTGCAGGTAGCCGGTGCGCAGATTGGGATCGAAGACAACGATGGACTGATTGCGGTTGACCGGAAGGGTGGTGACCGGCGCGCCGGGCCGCGCAGGTTGGTCGGCGGCCGTGAGGTTACTTACGGTACGAACGGTTCCGCCGGCGCCGTTCGGGAAGGTTTGGATGGCTTGGGCAAAGCCGGGGGTGTTGCCGTCCACGAGGCTGGAGGTGGCGCCGATGACACGGTCGTAAAACATCCCCCAATTGCCACGGAGCACCGTCTTGCCAGACTTGAAGGGGTCGTAGGCGAAGCCGAAGCGGGGGGCGAAGTTGTTGAAGTCGTTGTTGTACCAGCGATCCGCCCGCTTGATGACCAGGTTGTTAAAGTTCGCGACGGTGTTCAGGTCGGCGACGCGGTCGAGCGTTCCCTGGAAGCCATTGCTCTCGACCGGAATGCCAAAATTTTCCCAGCGCAGACCAACGTTGAGGGTCAGGTTGGTGCGGATCTTCCAATCGTCCTGGAAGAAGATTCCCAGGTCCTTGAAGACGGTATTGCGGATGCGCGGGGTGCCGCCTTCCTGGAACTTGGCGAGGTCGGAGTAGAAGGTCTGGCTGACTTGGCCGACGCGGCCGAGGACGTCATTAAAGAGCCCTTCAAAGATCTGGCGTTGGGCCGAGGTGAGCCCTTGGGGCCCGTAGGAGGCGGGAGGTGCGTTGCCCGCCGCGGTTCGTGCCAAGCTGACATCGGGGTAGATGCCGCCGTAGTTGTAGCCGTACTGCAGGACGCGGCGGAAGCTAAAGCCGGTCTTGAAAGTGTGTTTCCCGCGCAGAATCGTCATGTTGTCGGTCAGGTCGATGACCGGGGAGTTGCGGCCTTGGCCGAGACCGTTGTTGATGGGATCGGTGTAGAGGTTCGAGAGCACCGCGATGCCGCCATCGCGGTAGGGGCGAATGAAATCGATCGAGGCGCTTTGCCGGCCGATCCGGAATTCGTTGACGATGGTCGGGGTAATGGTCCAGTCCGAGCCGGCGCCGAAGCCCCAGCGGGTGCCGCCCTGTTTGCCGTCCGGAAGGCCGGGATAGCGCTGTTCGGCGTTATTGAGCGAGTCGATGGATTCGCTGAACTGCCGGCTGTAGCGGAAAAAGACCCGGTGGTTGGACGAGAGGACATAGTCAACTTTCCCGGTCCCCTGGTACTCGAGCCCGGGGGCGGCAACGTTGAACCGGAAACCGGCTGTATTGGCGCCGTCGCCCACATCGTTGTTGTTTGGCGCGGGAAGGAAGTTCATCAACTCCCGCATCTTCGGATCGATGCCGCGTCCGTTCGGATCGTTGGCGGCGATGTTGAAGGTGCCCCCGGGCCAGGTAAAGATGCCTTGTTTCGCGCTAGCGGTAAGGACAGTGCGGTTACGGACGACGCCCTGGCTGGTGCGGCGGCCCTGGAAATTGCCGAAGAAGAAGAGTTTATTGCGGAGGATGGGACCGCCCATCTGGCCGCCGAAGATGTTCTGGATGAAGACGGGGCGCGCGGTGCGGCTGGAGTTATTGAACCAGGGGTTGGCGTTCAGCACCGTATTGCGGAGAAAGTTGAAGGCGCTGCCGTGGTAGTCGTTGCCGCCGGAGCGGGTAACCATTTCCACTTGGCCGCCGGCGTTGCGGCCGTACTCGGCCTTGCCGCCGTTGGTGATGATGCGCACCTCTTCGAGCGAGTCGGTGTTGACGGCCGTCATGCTGAGACCGAGGCGAGGCACGACGGCGTCGTTGACATCGATGCCGTCGAGCCGCGAGTTATTCGACCCCTGACGCGCGCCGTTGATGCGGGTGAAGGTGGGGTCGCTGGGATCGACCGAGGCCCCGGGGACAAACGCCACGAGCGAGAGCGGCGACCGGCCCAACTGCGGCAGGGTGTCGATGTTCTTCATGTTGATGGTACGGCCGATGGTTGCGTCGGAGACGTTGACGCTGACGGCGCTCGCTTCCACGGTGATGGCCTCGGTGACGGCGCCCACTTCGAGAGTCACCGTCTGCCGGAGCGTCTGCGAGGCGTTCAGTTCGAGGCCGGACAGCACCCCTTTGCGAAAGCCCGCGGCCTCGACGGTCACTTCGTATTCGCTAGGGCGCACGGAGGGGAACAACGCGATGCCCGTTGGATCGGATTGCGCCGGGGCTCCGAAGTCCGCATTGCGACGCTTGTCCTTGAGCGAAACCTTGGCGCGGGGGACGGCGGAGCCCGAGGAATCGAGCACGACGATCTCCAGACGGCCATTGAGCACCTGCGCCATGGCGGCCAGGGACATCAGGGAAACCATCCCGAGGGTGACAGTGAAGCGAGTCAAAAAATGCATGAATTTCCTTTCCCGTAGCAAAGTAGGCCCGAAGGCTCGTACCACAACCAATTTCGTATCGAGATGCTACACGACGGGCTTTGGATGCAACACTTTTGCAGGCGAAGCTTACCGAGCGATTTGCCGGCGGCCGCCCGACGGCTTGATGGGTTTCGGCAAACAGGGTATGGTGCTTTGCAGGTGGCTAGTCGGCTTTTCCGACGAACTGCCTCTGGGGGATTTGATCGCGCTCCGGGATGTAGAACTTGTTTGAAGGTAATCTTTCTGTTTTTTCTCTGCTCCTTGCTGGCTTTGGGCCAGGCTGATCCTGGGGGCAGTACGGTGCCGGCCTCGTGGAGACCTCCTACCTGGGAAGAGCGCAGGCAGGTGTTCTTTAACATGTGTTTTTTGAAACATGCCTTTTTTTAAAACGATGCTCGGTTCCCAGGCCATCCTCGAGACCGTACCGGGGGCCGCCTTCGACACGGCGCGTGACGAGGGCGGCCCGCCGATCAGAGCGCTGTTTTTTTCGGACCCGTGTGGAACATCAGGTACAGGGCGGGCAGGACGAACAGGGTCAGGATAGTGGCGCTGACCAGGCCGCCGATGATGACTACGGAAAGGGGGCGCTGGACCTCGGAGCCGATGGCGTGGGAGAGAGCCATGGGGAGCAGCCCGAGCATGGCCAACAGTGAAGTCATCAGGACGGTGCGAAGACGGGATTGTGCGCCTTCGAAGACGGCAAGGTAGGGGGCGTGGCCGGCCTGGCGAAGACCGTCAAAGTAAGAAACCATGACGACTCCGTTCAAGACCGCCTGGCCGAACAAGGCGATAAAGCCAATGGCGGCCGAGACGCTCAGGTTGATCCCCGTGAGGAAGAGGGCGAGGATGCCGCCGACCAGGGCGAAGGGAACATTGAGCAGGATAAGGGCGGCGCTCTTGACCGACTTAAAGGCCTCAAACAGCAGCACGAAGATCAGCAGGATGCTGACGGGGATGATCATGAAGAGACGGGTCATGGCCCGCTGCTGGTTTTCGAATTCGCCGCCCCAAGTGAGGGTATAGCCCGGGGGGAGTTTGAGTTTGGCGTCGACGACCTGCTGCATTTCGGCCACGAGGCTGCCCATATCGCGGTCCTTCAGGAAGACGCCGATAGCGGCCGTGGGGCGGCCTCCTTCCCGGGAGATGTTGAGAATGCCGTCATGGATGCCGATGGTCGCCACCTGATCCAACGGCACACGCGAGTGGTCCGGCGCTTCGAGCATCAGGTTACGCAGCGCTTCGACGTTGTTCCGGTCCTGATCGCGCTGGCGGACGACGACGTCGAAACGCTTCTCGCCTTCCCAGATTTGGGTGGCGGCGTGGCCGCCAAGGGCGGTTTCAATGACGTCTTCGATGTCGGCGATATTGAGGCCGTACTTGGCGGCGCGGTCGCGGTCGACGTTAATGCGGAGTTGGGGGACGCGGCCGGCCCGGTCAACGAACGCACGGCCGACGCCACGGATGGGCTTGATCAGCTTAAGGACTTCGTCCATTTCGCGCTTGAGGACTTCGGAGTCGTCGCCGAAGAGCTTGATGACGATTTGCCCGTCGATTTGCGAAATGGATTCGAGCACGCTATCGCGGATGGGCTGGGAGAACGTGGGGGTGATGCCGGGGAGCTCGTCCAGGGTCTTTTCCATGCGGGCGAGCAGTTGCTCCTTGGTGATGCCGCTGCGCCACTCGGTTTCGGGCTTCAGGTCGACAAGCACTTCGGCCATGTTAAAAGTCTTCGGATCGGTGCCGTCGTCAGGGCGGCCGGCCTGCGAGACGACGCGGGAGACCTCGGGAATCTTGAGCAGCGAGGTGCGCGCGCGATGGAGGGAACGGCTGACTTCGGAGGGCGCGATGCCCGGCGGCAATGTGAAGTTGATCCAGATGCTGCCTTCGTTCAACTCTGGGAGGAACTCCGAGCCTAGGCGGGGCAGCAGCGAGAGACTGCCGATCAGCGCGACGGCGGCGGCGGTGAGCACGATTCGGGGGCGGGCGAGGGCTCCCGCGAGCAGGCGGCGGTAGGCCGAGTGGGCGAAATGGAGAAGGAAGTTCCCTTTTTCCGGCCGGGTGCGCCGCATGAGGTAGACACAGAGAACGGGAACCAGGGTGAGAGAGAACAGGAGCGAGCCGATGAGGGCGGAGGTGATGGTGTAGGCCATCGGGGCGAAGATGCGGCCTTCATGGCGCTGGAGGGCAAAAATGGGCAGGTGGGCCAGGATGATGATGAGCATCGAGAAGAACGTCGGCCGGCCCACCTGGGCGGCCGATTCGGCGACGAGTTCTTTGAAGGAGGAATACTTGTCCCGGTCGTGCGAGGCGGCGCGGAAGATGTTTTCGACAACAATGACGGCGCCATCCACAATGATGCCGAAATCCATGGCGCCGAGCGAGAGCAGGTTGGCGGGGATGTTCTTGATGGTGAGTCCGATGAACGTCGCCAGGAGCGAGAGCGGGATAATGATGGCGACGATGGCGGCGGGGGCCACGCGGCCGAGGAACAGGAAGAGGACGATGCAGACGAGGACGGCGCCTTCGGCGAGGTTCTTGAAGACGGTCTGGAGGGTGTTGCCGATGAGCCAGGCGCGGTCGTAGTAGGGGACGAGTTCGACATCCTTGGGTAGAATGGACCCGTTGAGTTCGGCGATTTTGGCCTTGACGCCTTCGAGGACGAGGGCCGGGGTTTCGCCCTTGCGCATCAGGATGGTCCCGTTGACGATGTTGTCGTTGTCGTTGAGGGCAACCATACCCTGGCGTTGCTGGGAGCCGATTTCGACGGTGGCGACATCGTCGATGACGACGGGGACGCCATTGCGCTCGGTGACCACGACATGTTCGATATCGGAGCGGGAGCGGAGTAGCCCCATCGCCCGGACGGTGAGTTGCTGTTCGCCGAGTTCGATGTAGCCGCCGCCGGCATTGAGGTTGCCGCGCTGGAGGGCTTCGATGAGCTTGTCGAGGGTGACGCCCTGGGCGCGCATCCGGGTGAAGTCGGGCACGACCTGGAACTGCTTGATGAGTCCGCCACGGGGGACGACATCGGCAACGCCGGGCACCATCTTGAGGTGGCGCTGAACAACCCAGTCCATGATCGTCCGCAGCTCCATGGCGTCGCGTTTATCGGACTTCAGGTAGACGCGGTAGATCTCTCCGATGGGGCTCGACAACGGCGCCAGTTCCGGCTTGATTCCGGCGGGGAGGTCGACCGTTTGCAATCGCTCGAGCACCTGCTGGCGGGCGAAGTAGTTGTCGGCGGAATCGTCAAAGGTGATGTAGGTGGACGAGAGTCCGAACTGGGTATGGGAGAAGAGCCGGACGGCGTGGGGAAGGCCGCTGAGGGCGATTTCAAGAGGAACGGTGACCTGCTTTTCGACTTCTTCGGCCGCTTGGCCGGGGTAGAGCGTGACGACGGTAACCTGAATATCGGTAACGTCCGGGAAGGCCTCGATCGGCAGATTCCGAAACGCCGCGATGCCGACCCCGATGAAGAGGATCAGCATCAGGAACACCAGCAGGGGCTGATTGACAGCAAAAAAAATGATCTTCCGCATGGGGCCCCTTACAATGCTCCTTTCAGATAGACGGCGCCGCGGGTGACCACCCGGTCGCCGGCGGACACGCCCTGCAGGATCGCGAAACCGGACTCATGGCGTTTGCCGAGGACGACCACGGTCAGCTGGAAGTGGCCCTTGGACTGTTCGACGAAAACGAAATCCTGGTCGCCGATACGAACAATGGCAGCTTCGGGGACCCAGGGTACCCGGACGAGACCGTTGACGTAACGCATGCGGCCGAACATCATCGGGCGGAGCCGGCCGGACTGGTTTTCGAGTTCGGCGCTGACTTTTACGGTGCGGGTTTCGGCATCGGCGGTGTCGGCGATGCGGGTGACATGACCGGGGAGAAACTCACCGGGGTATGCGAGCAGTTCAAGGCTGGTTTGCCCCCCGAGGCGGTACTGGCGGATTTGGGATTCGGGTACGTCGGCGGTGGCCCAGATCCGGGATAGGTCGGCCACGGTGACAAGAGGTTCATTGACTTCGTTGCGGAACTCGCCCGGGACGACGGCGACTTCGAGAACTTTCCCGGCGATGGGAGAGGCGACGACCACCTGTTGCTGGTTCCGGCCTGTCTTCAGACCGAGGAACTCAAGCTTTTGCTGGGCCTGACGGCGGCTTTGGACCGCCTGTTCGAGAGCGGTGACCGAGAGAGCCTGGACGGTTTTCGCCGCGAGGACCTCTTTTTGGGCGACGGCTTTGTTTTCAAACAGGTCGGTGATCCGTTCCAGGTCGGCGTTCGCTTTGGCGAGAGCGACTTCGGCCTGCTTGACGATGGACTCGGCCTGCAGGTAGCCGGTTTCGGCGTCGGTGACCGAGGGGCTATCGATGATAGCGAGCGGTTGGCCGGCCTTCACGGAGTCGCCGAGTTGGACCATGACACTGACGATGCGCCCTGGCACGGGAAGCCGGGCGCGGCCGATGCGGTTGGGGTTGGCTTCAATGCGCGCGGGTGCGGAGGTGTCTTCGGCGGGAACCGGCGCCAGCTGCACTGTTTCGACGGACATTTCGCGGAGTTCCGGAGCCTCCGGCCCAAGCGCGACAAGGCGCGGACGGGTGGGGGAAGCCGAGGGAGAGGCGGAGGGGAAAGCGGCTTCGCTGACGGGGGTTTTGGCCGGCACAGCGGACTGCTCCTGTTTCGCGCATGAGGCGAACAGGAGAGCTATCACAACGGGAAGTTTCGCGTTCATTCGGGGTTTGCTCCAGAGACGGCGTCGAGCAGATAGAGGCTGCGAGCGTAGTTGGCGCGCGTCGTATTGTAGAATTCCATGGTTTCGTTAAAAGCTCGCTGCGCATCCAGGAACTCGACCAGGCTCGCTTCGCCGCGGCGGTAGGAGTACTCGGTCGTGTTGCGGACGGTGCGGGCGCGGTCTAGCATGTCCCGTTTGATGGAATCGAGGAGACGGCCAGCAACCTGGTACTGCTGCAGGGCCTTTTCGATTTCCGCGCGGATGGAGCGGGACAAGGCGGCGGTGCGCGCCTCGGCGGAACTGATTTCGCGCTGCGCGCGGGCAATTTCGCCCTGGTTCTTGTTGTACAGCTTGAGCGGGACAGAAATCGATACGCCCAGCGAACTCCCGCCAACGCCCCAGGCGCGCTGGTAGGTGTACTCGCTGCCGACGACGAAATCGACGCGGCCGTTGGCGATTTGCAGTTTCAGGTCGGCGCGGGATGTGGCTTGGGATTGGACGGTGAGCAGGTAATCGGGCCGGCGGGAGAGGGCGAGTTCCGAGAGCTGCGTGGGGTTGAAGGCCGGGGTGTCCGCGCGGAGGTCCCCTTGAATATCAAAGTCCGGAGCGGTTTGTTTGCGGCCGATGAAGAGTTGGAGTTGGGTTTTGGCTTGCTCCAACTGCAGCTGTGTCTGGTCAACGCGGGCTTGGCTTTGCAGGGCGGCCAAACGGGAGCGTTCCAGTTCCACTTCGGCTAAGTCCCCGTTCTTCAGCCGCGCTTCGTTGATGGTGACGACACCCTGAAGGTTTTGGAGATTCTCCTTGGCGAGTTGGAGTAACGCTTTGGCCTGTTGGACGTCCACAAAGGCGTTGTGGACCGCAAAGATCACCTGCCGCATGAGTTCGCGCACTTCGAGTTCGGCCAGGTTCTTCTGCTCGCGGGCAAACGCAACGCGGCTTTGGCGCTTCCCGCCGCGTTCGATGGGGAAGTCGGTGTGAATGTTGGTCTGGTTCGGCCCGAGCGGGGTGTTGGGCGAGAAGTTCGCGCCCAGGAGGTTGAGACTCTGCCCGCTAACCGTCAGGACGGGATTGGGCCGCAGCCGCGCCGTGATGGCGCGGGCCTCGGCCACCGGAATATTCAGACGCTGGGCGGCAAGATCCAGGTTATTCGAAACCGCCTCCGCGACTGCTAGCGGAAGCGGGAGCGGGAGCGGGGGAGACTGGGCGGCGACGCGGCCACTGAGAAGCAATCCGAGAACAACGAACCTTGCGGTCATGGCTCGATTCTGGGGCAGACCGGGCATAACGACACTAGCCTCGGCAGGGGATAGGAGGAAGCGGAATAGGGGTAAGTGACCTGGCCCGGAGACCGGATGGGGGCGGACCGCGCCGAACGCCATGATCCAGGCGCCAGTCATCGCCACCCGCAAAAAAAACCGGCGGTAGGCTGAGGATGCAGCCAACCGCCGGTTTCAGTTATGCGCTTACGCGCAGAGGGTTTAAGCGGACCGCGTTACCACTGGAAGCGGCCGACGATCACGTGGTGCATGCGGGCCGTTCCGATGTCAGAGAAGCTGCCGCGCCCGATGCCGCCGAAGCGTCCGAAGGCGGCGATAGCCTGCAGGTTATACGTGCCGCCCGGATCAGCCAGTTGGGGCTCTTTGGTGGGGTTGTTGCAGTCCCAGCGGATGACAAAGCGGACGCGTTCGGTGATCAGGAAGTCCTTCGAGATGGACAACTGGGTCCAGCGCAGACCCGGGGACTCGATCACGTTGCGGCCGAGGGTGCCGGGGGTGAACGCCGCCGGGTAGGCAAAGGCATTCACGTTGAAGTAGGAGTTCTGGGCGGCGAGCGGGAAGCGCTGACCGACCGAGTAATCCTTAACGACCATCTGCTCGGCCGGCAGCACGGCATTAGGCCGCACCATGCCGGGCAGGTAGCGGTTGGGGCTGCCGGCGGCGGTGATCATCATGGGCGGACCGCTCTGGAAGGTCTGCGTCCAGGCGAAGTCCCAGTTGCCGAAGGCGTGGTTCAGGATGCCGCCGCGGTTCATGAACTTCCGCCCTTTGCCGAAGGGCAGTTCGTAGGTCATGACGCTGACGAGGCGGTGGCGGATGTCGTAGTTAGCGCGGCCCTTTTCAAGCGAACGGTTGTACCAGGTGATGCCGGACCGGCCGCCGTCGTCGTCGCCGTCATTGAGTGTTTTACCCAGCTGATAGAAGGTGTTGAGCGCCATGCCCTGGGCAAACCGGCGTTCGACGCGGAAGGTGGCCGAGTGGTGCGAATTGTGGCCGTAGTTGGCGTAGTGCTGAATCGAACCGAAGTTCGGGAACGGCTTGTAGTTCTGCACGGCGTTAAAGACCTGGTTGAGAACGACCGGATCGCGGGAGATATCGAGCGGGACGACGTTGGCATCCCAGTTGTTCAGGAGCCCGACGCCGGACGAGCCCTGATAGGTGGTTTCGATGAGCCACTTCTGGGTCAACTGATGCTGGAAGCCGCCGGACCACATGAGGACATAGGGCAGGCGCATGTTGGGGTCGTACCACGAGGCGTTGCGGCCGCCGTAGTTAGTGCCCTGGAAAGGAACGCTGCCGTCCGAGGCGATGGGGAAGCGGATGGCGCCAGGCCCCTGCGAGAGAAGGAAGGCGTGCCGGGGGTCGCCGGGAGCCGCCTGGACGTTGGCGGTGGCGATGTACTCCTCAAAGTTCTGGCCGAGGCCGTTGGTGAACAGGTCGACATGATACATGCCGAAGCTGCCGCGGAAGACCGTTTTCGGCGAGAAGTTCCAGGCGACGCCAAGGCGGGGCTGGAAGTTGTTCAGGTCGCGCTTGGAGAGCAGGCCGGCGCCGTGCACGATGGCGCCTTTGCGGCCGGTCAGGGGGTCGGTGGCGTTGGGATCGAACTGCGACTGCTGGCCATACTTAGTCGAGAAAGGGGACTCGTAGCTCCAGCGCAGCCCGGCTTCGACGGTGAGATTGCGGATGGGCCGCCAGGTGGTTTGCGCGTACCAGCCGTGCGACCACCACTGCGGGAGCCAGGTGGCGACGTTCTGTTGGAAGACGCCCTGGCCGACGGTGCCGAGCAGGAAACTGGCGAAGGCGTTGCCGGTGTTCGGGGTAAACGGCAGCTCGGTGCCGGCCATGCGGTATTGGCCGGAGGGCAGGGTGGCGGCCAGCGAGTTGTAGCGCGTCTTGATCATTTCATAACCGAACTTCAGCGTGTGCTTACCGGTGACCTTGGTGAAGTTGTTCTGGAAGGTAAAGTCCTCGGCCACGTCAACGGAACGGCCGCCAGGGCCGAAGCCGTAGAAGCGGCCGCCACCGGAGTTCTGGAAGTCGGGGAAGGTTTCGTCGGAGACGCCGGGGATGCCGAGTTGCTTGGCCCAGCCCTGGCCAAAGCTCTCCGGTACGCCCCGATTCAGACGGCGGTTGAAGCCGAGGCGCATTTCGTTAATCATCGTGGGGCCGAAGGTGTAGGTATCGGAGATGGCGATGTTGCGCTGATCGAGAGGACGCACAAAGACGTTCCCATACACGACTTCGGTGAGTTCCCGCACGGGGCGCTCTTCGCTGCGGTGACGCACATGGGAGTAGCGGCCAAAGATCCGATGGTTGGCCGAGAATTGGTGGTCGATCTTGGCGTCGAAGCGCATGAAGACGTAGCCGCCACCGGCGTTATAAGTGAGGTTGTTGACGGGGCCGGTGGGCTGAATGGTGCCAGGGTCGGACTGCTCGCGCCAAGGCTTCAGGCTGACCACCTTGCGGGCAACGGGGTCGTACAGCGACTGGGGAATCTGGTTGCCGGGGAAGGGGTCGCGGACCCAGTTCCCGTTGACCTGACGAGTCGTAAAGGGGTTGTAGACCGGCAGTCCGCGCCCGTTGAAGTTGAAGTTGCCGGCGTACATTTCCGGGCTGGGGACGCTGACGATGACGGTTTCGCTGAGCTTTTCGTAGTGCTGCTGGAAGCCGCCGAAGAAGAAGGTTTTGTCCTTGATAATCTTGCCCGAGCTGGTGGCGCCCCACTCGTGGTAATCAAACTGGCCGGTGCGGGGCAGTTGCTCGAGAAACGCGCGATGAATGAGCTTGCCATTGGTGTAGCGGTCCTCGACGTTACCGTGAAACTGGTTGGCGCCACTTTTGAAGACGACGCTGAGCTGGCCGCCGGCGGAGTGGCCGAACTCAGCCGGGGTGCCGGTGGTCCACATTTTGAACTCTTGAATCGCGTCAAGCGAGGCGATCATGGTGCGTTGGAAGTCGCCGACCTGTCCCACGGCTGGTTCTTTACCGCTGATACCGTCCATCGAGTAGCCGATGGCGCGCTGCCGCTGCCCTACGGCGTGCTGGCCGTTGATGTTGGTCATGTTGGGCATGTAGAGAAGAACGCGGTGGACGAACTTCTGCATGACGGGCAGTTTTTGCACAACCGCGCCATCGAGCACTTGGCCGGAACCGGCGGTTTCAGTTTCGAGCAGCGGCGGGGTCGCATCGACGCGGACGGAATCGGTGACGCTGCCCACTTCGAGCGTCACGTCGATGCGTGGCGATTCGTTGATGCGGAGGACGAGTCCGGACCGCACGAAGCGTTTAAAGCCGGCGGCTTCGACGGTGACATCGTAACTTCCGGAGGGCAGATTGGGCACATAATAAGCGCCGGAGGCGCTGGTGAGGCCCTCGTAGATGGATTGGGTCCCCAGGTTCCGGACAGCAACTTTGGCGTTGGCGACCATGGCGCCGGAGGAGTCACTGACGTTACCAACGACAGTAGCGGTGCCTGTTGATTGGGGGAAGGCCGCGCTGGCGGCGAAAAGCATGAGGAGAGGGATGAGGATCTTCATAGAGTGGTGCACTGCAGGCAGCTAAGTATATATCAAGCGGGAGTAACAAATGGGGGGAGCGACGGGCAGCGCCGTACCTAGCGGCCATACCGTCGATGGATAGCGAGGACTTCAAAGAATGCGCGGAAGAAGTCTGCGGGCTTAACCTGCGACCCGGCCACATCCCGCCAGACCGGCAGCGGGTACTCATAGATAGCCTTTTCGACAGAGGCGATGTCATAGCCCCGGCCCTGGATGAAGCGGGCGAGGATCTCCACGTCGAAGACCCAGCGCGAGCCAAAGCGCTCGGCAAACAGCCTCCGCGTTTCGCTCGTGACCCGAAACAGCTTCGCACCGCACTGGGTGTCATAAACCGGCAGGCGCAGGACCATCGAGACGGCCGTAGCGAAGATGCGGCCCAGATAGTGGCGAATAGCCCGGCGCTGAATATCCCGGCCGAGCAGCTTCACCCGCGATCCGAAGACCATGACAATTTCCGGTTTGGCGGCCAGCACGCCGGCCAGCTCCTCAATCTGGGCCAGCGGCGTGGCCATGTCGGCATCCCAGAAGCCCGCTACCTCGCAGTCGGTCCGGGCCATCGCGGCCAGCATGCCCGCCCGCACGGCCTCGGCCTTGCCCTGATTCACCTTCTGGTCCAGAACCTCCACCCGATCCGCCAAGCCCGCTTGCGCCTGGCGCAGTACGTCGATGGTCTGATCGCGGCTGCCATCGTTCACCAGCAGAAAATGGATGTGCGGATGGGCCGCGGCGTAGGTGCGGAAGTCGGCCAGGGGAAAGCGCCGTTGCTCGTTATAGCAGGGGATGACGATAGTGCAGGAGATGTTCATAGACAGAGCGGACGGGACAGAGCGGACGGGACAGAGCGGACGGGACAGAGCGGACGGCGCGATCCCTCTATTATCACCCAACGATGCGGCTCGGCCGGCGCGGCTCAGAACTCAAGACGCATCGTCAACTGCAGTTGGCGCGGGCGGAACTGGAAGCCGCCGTAGGACGAACCCAGCGTGGAGATGCCGTCGGCGGCGGGCGTGACCAGTCCCTGCCGGTTGAAGACGTTGAACACGTCGACGTTGGCGCGCAGGCGGACCCGTTCGTTGATGACGAAGTACTTCATGAGCGCCGAATCCATGTTCCAGTTGAACGGGCCAAGGCGGTACTGGTTACGCCAGGGATGCAGCCCGGTATCGTAGTTGACGCGCACCACGCCGCCGGTAAGCAGCGGCAGGTAGGCAACGTTGGTGTCGTAATCGGCGTTGTTGGGATCGTTCGGGGTGCCGCCGCGGGGCCAGGGGATGACTGGCTTCTGGGACGGCTTGTAGTTCTCGGGCAAACCAAAAACGCCGTTGCGCAGCCCGAAGGCGTTACGGCTGTTGAGAAACCGCTCGCTAATATAGCCGTTGAACCAGAGGTAGCCCTCCACGCATCGCTCGTCTTTGAAGTCGCGGCTCGTCGCCGGCGTCTGACGGCAGTCGAGAATCTTGTGTTTGTTCCGGTAGACCTCAAGATTCCCCATCTCGCCCCAGTTGCCGGTGGGCAGGGAAAACCACGTGGACAGGACCGTGCCGGTGCCGGTGATTTGCCAGCCGCCGATGGCGGCATTCAACCACCCCTTGGCGCCACGGCCGAACTTACGGTTGCGGCCGAAGGGTAGATCGTAGATCCAGTTCCAGCGGACACGATGCTTGGGGATGCCGGTGTCGCGGTCGTAGAACAGGAACCGGTTTAACTCCCGGAAGTCCGTGGGAACGGTGCCCGGCAGGAAGGAACTGGCCGTGGAGGCGACGTCGTCCCGGAAGGAGTTGCCGGCCAGGCGCAGGGAGTTGGTGAGGGTGTAGAACACCTGGAAACCGAGCCCGGAGCGGAAGCGGCGTTCGAGCTCAAGCGCCCACGTAGAAGAGTTGATAATGCCGGACCGCTGCAGAATCCGCACGTCGGTGTAGGCGTTCTGGTCAAAGGGCCGGCGGAGGACGCTTGAAAACTCGCCGGTCGGCAGCGGCCGCCCGGTGGTCAGGTACCAGACATAGTCAGGCTGGGTGGCGTTGATGTTGTAGAGCTGGTCGGCGTTGACGCCATGTTTGCCCTTGTAGGTGATGCGGATGACCGTGGAGGGAGCCAACTGCTTTTCAATCGCCAGGTTCCATTCGTGGATGCGAAGGCTGGGTTGTTTGCCGTCCAGGCCGATGACGCTGGTGCCCCGGGCGACGGCAGCGGGGTTGTCGAGGTCGATCAGGTTGGCCGAGTTCAAGCCGGCAACAACGGTGTTGGTGTTCCGAAGCAGAAAGTTGGCAATGCCGTCCGGCGACTGGGCGGCGCTGTTGGGGTTGTAGGTAAAGTTGGCGCGGAAAGGGGCAAGGCCGGAGAACTGGGCCAGCAGGGTGCGCATGGGGACGGCCGAGATGTACATCCCGTAGCCGCCGCGGATAACCAACGGACGGTCGCCGGTGCGGGCGGTGTAGGCAAAACCCCCGCGCGGGGCAATGTCGTATAAGTTCGAAGGGAACAACTGCTTGGAGCGGCCAAGCTCTTCGGCCGTTCTAAACGAAACACCGACGTTGCGGTATAAATTCACCACCGTCGGGCGGGTGGCTCCGAGATTGTAGTAGTGCTCGAGCGGCTCCGGCAGCACGAGCGACTTCGCATTGACATCGAAGGCGGTGAGCAGGTTGTTCTCCTCGGTGAAGGCCGGGTTGATGTCCCAGCGCACGCCGGGCGTCAGGGTCAGGCGGGGCGAGAGGCGCCAGGTGTCCTGCAGGTACAGGCCGTGGTTCTTCTCGCGGACCCGCATGATGCCGCGCTTTAGCCCAACGGTGTAGCTGGCGGCGTGGCCCAGGAACAGGTTCGCCATCTCATGGCCGGTTTGGGGAGTAATGCCGGGGTTTAGCGTGGTGCCGAGCGTCGGCGATTCAAGCGCCGTGGCAAGACTGTTAAAAGCGACCGAACCCGAAATCGCCCCTTGGTCCGGCAGCAGGTGCTGCTTCTCGTCGTGATAGCGGAAGCCGAAGGCGAACTGGTGGGCGCGGCGGTTGTAGCTGTAGTTCTGTTCGACGTTGGTCACCATGCTGTAGAGTTGTCGACGATTGTCGCCCTCGATGAGGTTGTAGTTGGTGAGCCCCGTCGACGTGATATTCGGCCAGCCGATTTCGCCCAGCGGGTTGGGCAGGCCGAGCTCCTGCGCCCAGTTGCGATCCTCCGGGCCGGTAACGGTCTTGGTCAACTGCCAGGTGCGGTTGGCCAGGGTCTCCACGTTCAGCGAGGCCGAAAAGGAGTGCACCCAGCTCAGGGCCACGGCACGGGCCTGCACCGGCAGAAAGGTGACGTTGGCCTCGCGGTTGGTGGTGGGTACGCCATTGTTACTCGCGGTACCGAGGAAGTTCCCGCTGCGCAGTCCGCCGTTGTATTTAACAAACACGTTATCGCGCTCAGAGAAGCGATGGTCCAGCTTAATAGTGCGCGGATTGTCGCTCACGTTGGGAAACGAGTTAGTAGGTACGCTCAGGCGGAGGTTAGGCGCGACGAGGGGATTCGTAATATCGGTGGGCTCCGGGGTAATGGCGAAGATGCGCTTGGCGAATTCGCTCATGCGGGACAGCGGAATCTGGTTATCGCGGAACGGGTCACGCACACTGACAATGCGCCCATTCGGCTGCTCTTCGAGGCGCGTGGAGAGCGGATCGTAGAGCTGCAGCAGACGCCCCTGGTTGTCGTAAAGACCGGAAAAGTCGCCCCCCCGCATCGCCATGGTAGGGACGTAGAAGTCGCGCGTGATGCCCTGCACGAGTTCCACGCCTTCCTGCGTGAAAAAGAAGAAGCTGCGATTGCGGCCGTTGTAGAACGGCTTGCCGTTCAGACCGAAGGTGGGCAGCATCATGGGTCCGCCAATGGAGCCGCCGAACTCGTTGCGGATGAGTTTGGGCGTCTGGAAGGGACGGCCGTCCAGGAAGACGTCCTGCCGGGCGCGGGCGACACCGAAGGCATTATTGCGGTGGGTTTCAAAGACGGCGAGAGCCAACCGGTTGGTGCCGCTTTTGGTCGAGACGATGATGGACGTGGGCCGCGTATACTTCGCTGAGGAGGTACTGGTTTCAACGCGGACCTCGCCGATGGACTCCAGGCCCTGCAGGTTGGCCGATCCGCCGAACTCGCGATTGTTGGCCGAAGCGCCGTCCTGAATATAGTCGGTGGAGTACTGCATCAGGCCGGAGACGCGCACGCCGCCGTTGATATCACCGAGCGCCTCCACGCCCGGGGCGACGTTCTCGAGCAGCGTATTCAGATTGCGGCCGTTAATCGGCAGCTCTTTGATGCGTTTCGAATCCAGGGTGGAGGCATCAGTCGGGTCGGTAACGGTGACCAGCGGAATCGAGTCCTCCACCTGAATGGTCTCGCTCACGGCGCCCGGTTCAAGCACCGGATCGATGATCGCCGTACGGCCGACTTCGAGGGTGAGGTTTCCTTCCCAGGCTTTCATAGCCGGCGATTCGACGCGAATCCGGTACGGACCAATCGCGGTGGGCGGCGAGGCGAAATAGCCCTCGGCGTTGGCCAGCACCGTCACCGCGCGCCCGGTCGGCAGGTGGAGAATCGCCACTTTCGCGCCGGGAATCACCGCGCCCGTCGGATCTTTAACTATTCCTTGAATCGATCCACCGCCGCCCGACTGCGCGAGCACACATAACGTAGCGAAGAGAAGAAGAACAAGGCCGCCAAAGCCACGAGACATCTCGTGATTCTAAGTCATTTCCGGACCCTCGCGTAAGTCTGGCGAACCCGTTAGAATCGAGGGCTATGCGGGTGTTCGCGCTTGTTCGCCTCTTCTCGACTCTCTCTGTTACTGTCCTGCTCGCCGGGGCTTTCGCCGCTTGGGCGCAGGAGTGCCGGTTAACGCCCATTACCCCTGTAGTCCCGGCTTCGCGGATTGCCGAGGGGGAGTCGGCCCTGGAGTCGCAGACGTTCCTGACGGCTGTTTCGGCGGTTTCCCCCGCCAACGAACTACATTTCGTCGACAGCGTGAACCGCATTCGCAAGCTCGATGCGGCAGGCCGCCTGCGGACCGTTGCCGGCAGCGGCGTCCGCGGCTTGGAGGCGTTCGAAGGCCCGGCGCGGGAAGCGCCGCTGCCCGCCATTGGACAAATCCTGTTCTCGCCGGCGGGCGTACTACACTTCCTCACCGGTGCGCGCGTCTGGAAAGTCGAGGCAGACCGGGTCAACATCGTCACCGGCACGGGGCGGCCCGGGTTTAATGGGGAGGCGCTTCCGGCCCTCGAAATGAATCTCGGCGGCATTGTCAGCGCCGCCTTCTCCCCAGCCGGACAGCTGCTGCTAGTGGACGGTTTCAACCGGGTGCGGCGGCTTGATGCCGACGGGTTCCTGCGGACCATCGCGGGATCAACGCGCGTCGCCGCGGCGAACGGCCTGACCGGCGACGAGGGACCGGCCGGCCAAGCCGCTTTGTCGAATCCGCGGCAGGTGGTTCCGCTACGGGACGGGCGCATCTGGATCCGCGATCTGGGCGGGCGTCACCTGCGCGAGATCAGCCCGGCGGGAATCATCGACACGATTCAAACCAACTTCGACACGGGCGTCAGTATCCTTCTCATGGCCGATGGACGTCCCGCCGGCATTACAGCCAACCGGCTGCTCCCCATTCGCGACAACGGTCAACTGGAGACCGGCGCCGCGCCCTACCCGGCCTTCACCGGTACGCCCCGCGCCATCGGCCCGGACGGCGCGCTGTACTTTGAAGGTTCCGCCCGGCCGGAGCAACGCAACCCCATGGTGCGCAGCCGGGGCGGACAGGTGACCGTGGTGGCCAGCGCACCCGCCGTTCCGGAGGTCGACGGGCAGGCGCCGCCGTTTGGCATCTGGCGCAACGGGGGGCTGCTGTACGCGTCCAGTCTCGGCGATAAGGCCGGGATTTTAGAGGCGCGCCCGGGTCAACAGGCGCGCTTTGTAGTGGGGGGCGGATTCGACATCGGAGACGCCGAAGGGAAGACCGCGACCAGCCTCACCATCTTCGGGATTCAAACGTTTTCCGTCGACGGCGCCGGGCGCATCCTGGTGGCTGATGTCTACCGCAAGCGCATTCTGGTGGTTGAGACCGACGGCAAGGTGGCCGAACTCAAGGGAGCCGACGGCGCGCCCATCGTATTCGGCCCGCTCGGCACCTTCTCCAGCCTGCAGCGCATCGCGGGCGACCAGGCCGGCAACGTCTACTGGTACGCCTCGGGCGCAACGCCTACCGGCGGCGTCTTCACGGCCGACATCTCCCTCTGGTCCCGTGCGGACCGCTCCGTCCGCTCCGTCCGCGTAGTCGGCCTGTCGGCCATGCTGCGGCTGGCCAACGGCAACGTGGCGGTGATCGCCGGCAACTCGGCCACGTTCCGCAGTGTCTATCCGCTTACGCCCGCGGGCCTCGGCGCACCGCTGCCGGGGCTTGGCTTACTGCCGTTGCAGTCGGTCAGCAGCCTCGATGGGGAAAACTACTTCACCGCCGCCTCCCGCCTGTTCCGAGGGGCCACGGGAAGCCTGGAGATGCTCGATATCTCTTTCCTGCCCTCCGGGACGGCCTTTACCCCGGACTTTGTGGTCTCCAGTGGAACCGACCTGTTGATTCACCTCGCCAGTGACGGCGGATTCTACCGGCTCGACGGCGCCGCCTCCTGTAGCTGGCTACCGCAGCCCCGCGTAGTCTCGGAAGGCGTCCGCAACGCCGCCAGCTTCGCCAACCCCAACCTGATCTCGCCCCGCCAACTCGTAACCATCTTCGGCTCCGGGCTCGGTCCGGCCGCCGGCCAGGGGCTGGTGCTCGACGGCTCTCTGCGGGCGGGCGGCCAGCCAGCGCCTTACCCGGCGCTGCAGCTCGGCGCTTTTAGCGGCGCCATTCCGGTGGCCACTTTGACGGGCACTACGCTGCCGGTAGTCTACTCCAACGACCGGCAGGTGACCGTCCAGGCTCCGGTGACGGCACCGGCAAACAACGAGTACTTCCTCTACTTCACCTGGCAGGGGCTCACCCTCATTCACGACCAGACCGTACGGGTAACCACGGCGACCCCCGGTGTCTTTGCCGAAAATGGCGAGGCGGCCGCGCTGAACGAGGACGGCGCCCGCAACGGTCCCTTACAGGGCGCCCGGGCGGGTTCGATTGTCCAGTTGTACGCCACCGGGCTGGGCGCGCTAACCGGGACGCTCGCGCTCGGCGATCTTGCCCCAAGCCAGCCGCTCCTGCCCGCCACAGCGGCTGTTTCCGCCGAAATTGCCGGCTCAGCAGCAGAGGTAGTCTTCGCCGGAGCCGCTCCCGGTCAGATTGGTGGCTTGTACCAGCTGAATGTGCGGGTCAAGGAAGGATTGCCGGCGGGGGCGCATCCCTTCGTGCTGCGCGTTGGCAGCCAGGCGTCACCGCCGGTGCGGCTGTGGGTGCGGTAACGCGCGCCTAGCGGACGCAACCCCGGACGGGCGTACCGTCGAAGCGGTTGGCCGTCAGGCAGCCTTGCGTTGCCCCGGAAAAGACCATTTCCTGATTCCCGTTCCGCAGCGCAAAACCGCGCGAAGCACGACCATTGATACGGACAGTAGAGGGGTCAATCTGGCTCGCCAGCGCGCCGCGGATTACCAACTGCCCATCCACCAGGGCGACTTCAGCGTCCAGATGCGCAAAAACCTGCACATTCAAATCCGCCGTCTTGTTCCAGGTTTCGCCGCCAGCCACGTACTCGCTGGCGAACTTGCCGGCCGTGTCGTACAGAAAAAGCTTGCCGTCCGCGCCATCCTGGCGGCTTGCGCTCTTGGCGGCGTTGGCGCCGTGGGTAAACCAAGCCTGCCCCTCGCGGCCCGTGCCCAGGCTGCCAAAACGGTAGGTCCGTCCACCCTCGGCCGCAAACTCCAGATTCTCGAAATCCAGCTGCCAGATCCGGTAGTGAGCGCCAAAGTCATCATAAAGCGGTGCGCCCTCCATGACCCCATTCAGAATCCGCACCTTGGCCGATCCCTCGCTACTCCCCGGCGCGAGATCCGCCGAGGCGATAGCCTGCAAATCTCCCTCGGCCGGGCCGGCAAACAGTTGCACCCTCGAATAGAAATCGCCCAGAGCCGCCGGGTCTACGCCCTTCGCCCCCGGGACCGCCCAGACGCGAATCCGGTCTACCACCCACTTCTCACCCGGCTCGCCCAGCCGGAACTCATCGGCGACGAAGCCCTGCTCATACAGCGTCCAGCGGACGTTACTGCGCTCGGCCACGCCGGCCGCGTTGTTCCAGTTCGCCTGCGGGAGACCGCGATCCACCACAAGGGCCGCAGGGTCGGCCGCCACCGCCGCCAAGGTCCCGGCGGCAAACAGAGAAACCAGCTTCATACTCTTATCCTATCAATTCATCCCGCTGACTTTGCCCTGCTCCGTACTGATCGTCCGCAGACCGAACGGCAGCGGCACCGGCTTGGTCGTATCGAACTTCTCCTTCTGCCGCGCCGCCACCACGGCGATCATCTGCTCCACCACAAACGCCGGAATCCGCACGCTTTCAAACGAAGCCTTCTCCACCGAAAACGTGGCCACCCCATTGACCGGCTGCAGCCGCAGATCCACCTGCACATCCCGCTTCCCGCTCAGAATCGGCCGCAGCAGCGAGGGCACCGTGCCCGGACGGAACTTCTCCACCGCATCAAAGTCGATGGTGACCAGCGTGGCGATATAATTGCCGGGATAGAACTGCACGCGCATGTTATCGAGACCCGGCCGCGGATTGGCCACGCGGGCATGGCGCAGGTATTCGTTCACCTCAGCATCGGTCAAGGTGAACCCGACCTTGGGCGCCGCTTGGCCGGCGGACTTGGCGCCCTGCGCCTGATTGAGGCTGTTGAATAGGTTCAGGACCTTCGTCACGCCCGGCGATTGCGCCTGCGCGGCAAAAGGCAAAAGGAGAAGGAGAAAAACCGGTAACCGCATCTCTTTCTATCTTGCGCGATGTGACCATCGCGCGGCTAGGGGGGTTAGCGGAGCTTGGCGAGGCGGATCTCGTCTTCGAGCTCGTAGATCTTATCTTCGAGATTCTTGGACGGTGCGCCTGCGGCTTTTGCGGCTTCCAGCTTCTTTTGTGCGGCGGCCAGGCGCTTTTCAAGCGGTCCGGGCTTGGCCTCCGGACCGGGTGCGGCCGGTGCCGGAACTGGGGACGAGGGCTGGGCTTTGGGCTTCTTGCCGCCGGCGGCTTTGTATTCGAAGCTAGAGACCCCGGCGGGCAGTTTGAGGGCGACGCCGAAATCGGCCCGGTACTCTTCGGCAATCTGAATGGCTTCGGTCAGCAGATCGCGGTAGCGGGTCTCCATCGCTCTCATGGCTTCGGCGCGCAACCCCTCTCCTTGCTGCTTCCAGCGCTGGTACTCGGCAATGACGTCTTTCATTGTTCTTTATGGTACCCCGGCCGCAGCGGCAGCGGCTCTGGCCATAAGACGCCCCCCCCCCCGCCCAGGCGAAAACGAGCGCCTCAATCACCACCTGCCCACCGGCTCCCCCGCTCTGCAAAATCACCCGCGCCGGCCGGTCTTTCCGGAACCGGTAGCATCCCAGGCGGAGCCAATAGCCGAAATTCCGCGGGTCCACCGGCTCGACGAGCGCAATCACGGGCAGGGTGACGGCATCGAGGCATTTTCCTCCGGACGCGCTAGGATGTGCCGGAAGCGACGCCACCGCTGCAGACCGCCGTCTGATTTCTTCCGCCAAGCTCCCCAGCGCCAAACCACGAACGGCAGCCGGCTGGCTGCGGCGGAATCTCAAGCTCGCGTTCTCCGAGTAACCGAACTTGATGGCGTGCACTGCGGATTGAACCGCCGCGCGTTCAAAACCCCCACTTTATCCGTCCTCGGCTCCTCCGGCTTATGACTCGCCGGACCCAAAGGAAACAGCGTCTCGGCGTGCAGATTCCCATTGTCCTTGACGAGCAGCACCGCCGCCCGCAACTGCTTTTCCGCCTCCCACCACTTCTTCTGCTCCCCGCTTGCCTGCACCCCCAGCATCCCGCACGCCAGCCCCAGCTTCTCGTTCTGGCTCTTCGTCCAATCAGCCGCCCCGCGTACCCCGTCACCTTCGCCTTGTCCTTCTGCTCATCGGCTTGGCGCCCCGCCTCCACCAACTTATCGTCCGTGGCCCCCTCCCCGCCCTCCCCCTCCTCGGTAATCTCCCACGCTCGCGCGCCGTTCCCCGCCCGTTGATGCGCCCCGATCAGGATCACCCGCACCGACCCCGCATACTGGGACTCCGGGCTCCGCCAACTATCCCGCCTGCGCCTTACCCCACACCTAAGATGCCCACTCCCGGTCCATCGGCAACTTCCCCGCCCCCCCACAACCAGGGAACCAAAGCCACCGTCCTCGCCAAATCAGTCCGGCAACGCAGCGGGCTGACCCTCCCCAACCCCATCCGGAAGATGACCTCCCTACCCGCCCACACCTTCTGCCCGAAGGACCGCGGACGCGCCCGCGAAAGCTCCGACGCCAACCTTGGCCTCTTCCACCCGGCCAAAGTCCCGATCAAGGCCGGGCTCAACCTGCCCCACCAAGAAAACACCGGCCTCAACCTCGTACCCGCCAACAGTGCGATCGCCGTCAGCGTCAACCCACCCCACACCGTCCACCCGCGGCGCGTCCCGACCCACCAAAAACGACCCCTAACTCACCGGAAACTCCCGCGGAATCAACTCCATCGCTTTCAACTCCGCCCACACCGGCGCCGGCACCTCAGCCTCCCGCACCAAACGCACCGTCTCCGCCAAACGCCCCGGCGTCATCGTCGACGTCACGATCTGCGTCACCACCCCCGGAAAATTCACCACCAGCAACCCCGCCACCGCCGCCGCCAAATGCAACAACGGCGTCGATCCACACGCCCTGTAAAACCGGCTCATCAACTCCCGCTCCCCTGCATTCGCCACCTCGTAGTTATACAAAAACGGCCCCGCCCCCGCCGGATCTTCCGTCAAAGTAAACGCCTGCCCATAATTTATCCCCATCAGCGTCACCTCATACCCCTCCCGCGCCCCCGCCTCAATCACCCCCATCATCTCCCCCAAAATTGCCGGGCAAAACGTCACCCCCGCATAATCCAACATCCCCGGCTCCGCCGCCACAAACCGCGCCACAAACCCAGGATCCTTCACCCCCAAACCAATCCGCTCCACAAAACCCTGCCGCTTCGCCCGCGCTAACATCCGCACCGCCGGACTAACATCCGCCGCCCAATCCAACCCCACCTGCCGCTCCTTATCCGGAGCATCATGCAACGCCACCCCGTATAACTTCCCTCCCCACAACTCAATCCGCTCCCGGCAGATCTGTGACTCCACCCCCGCCTCGCTCCCATCCCACCGGTCCGTCAAACCCCCATACCGCGCCGGTATCCCCGTCAACAGCGCCTCCGGCTGATGCTCCGTCGCCCCCTCCCCCGCCAAACCCAAATACCGCAAACACTTCGTCTGAAACCGGATCTCCTCCGGCCTCACCCCCAAGATCTCCAGCGCCCGCCCCAACTGCAGCGTCGCCCGGTACAACACCGCCGAATCAAACGTCCGGATCCCTAATTCCAGCGCCGCCTTCACCATCGGCGCCACATGCCGCTCCGTATCCACCGCCCCGCCCCCCGGCGCCGGGCCAAACCCAAACCGGTGACACCCAAACGCAAACTTATCAGCCGCTATCTCTCTCATGCCTTCCCCATCTCCCGAACAATATAATCACAAGCCCGCACCGTCAACGCCATCATCGTCAGCGTCGGATTCTGACAACCCGAACTCACCCACGCCGCCCCGTCCGTCACAAACAAATTATTCACCTCATGCGCCTGGCACCACTTATTCAACACACTCTTCTTCTGATCCGTCCCCATCCGCGCCGTCCCCGTCTCATGAATACAGAACCCCGGCACCGAATACTGCCCCGTCATCCGCACATTCTTCGCCCCCGCCGCCTCTAACATCTCCGCCGCCTGCTCCCGCCCGTCGTGCCATAACTTCCTCTCGTTCTCCCCCCACTCGGCCGATATCTTCAACACCGGAATCCCCCACGCATCTACCCGGTTCTTATCAATCGAAACCTGATTCTCCGGCCGCGCCAAACACTCCCCCCATAAGTTGATACTGATCCCGAACACCCCCTGCCGAACCGCCTCCTTATACTCCTTCCCAAACCCCGGCGCCCCGAAGTTAAACGATGGCGAACTCCCCCCCTGAAACCCGTATCCCCGGATAAACCCCTTCGTCTCCCGCTCTTTCAAATTCCGGAACCGCGGAATATACACCCCGTTCGGCCGCCGCGGCATCCCCGCCCACGGCTTCGCCTCCACCTGCGGCATCACCCCCGCCGCCCCTCCCTGATAGATATGGTCCATCAGGTTCTTCCCCAACGCCTCATTATCCCCGCCAATCCCCGAATTCATCAGCAACCGCGTCGACTCCAGCGTCGACGCACACAACACAAACACCTTCCCCCGTACCTCCTTCACCTCCCGCGTATACCGGTC
Source organism: Acidobacteriota bacterium (assembly GCA_026393985.1). Taxonomy (GTDB): domain Bacteria; phylum Acidobacteriota; class Terriglobia; order Bryobacterales; family Bryobacteraceae. Next base: position 152,447 of record JAPKZB010000006.1, on the reverse strand, counting down.
CACATACTGCAGCCGGTCCGCCTTACCCCCCTTCGTCAACACCTTCGCCGCCACCGCATCCGTCAACAGCGTCAACCGACCCGTCTTCTGCGCATCCGCCACCGTCGTAAACGGACTCGAAAAGTACGAAAACGTCGAACACCCCTGCTCGCAAGGCCCACAATAATGGCACGCCTGCCGCCCGTTATGCGGCTTCGTCAGAATAGCCGTCCGCCCAATCGTCAACGTCCGCCCGAAATGCTTCTTCATCGCATCCCGCAGAATCGTCTCCCCGCACGTCATCTCCATCGGCGGCTGAAATATCCCGTCCGGCAGATGCTCCAACCCCTCCGCCTGCCCCGATATCCCCACATACCGCTCCACTAACTCGTAGTAAGGTACCAGCTCCTCATACGTCACCGGCCAGTCATCCCCGTACCCGTCGTGGCTCTTCCCCGTCAGGTCCAGCTTCGACATCCGGTAACTCTGCCGCCCCCAACTCAGGCTCCGCCCCCCCAGCACCCGCATCCGGATCCAGTTGAACGGCTTATCCTGCACATAAGGGTTCTCTTTGTCGCTCACAAACCACTTATGATTCCCCTCCCGGCACGCATAACACAACCCCTGTATCGGCCGGTCCTCCAACACCTTCGGCGACATCCCTAAGTAAGGATACTGCCCCGGCCGGTTATGCTCGGTAAACTCCCGCGGCGTCACCTTACCCCCCGCCTCCACCATCGCCACCCGCAGCCCCGCCTCCGTCAACCGCTTCGCCGCCCATCCCCCCGTCGCCCCGCTCCCCACCACCACCGCGTCATAAACCGTCATCTGCATACGCGCAGTATACCCCACCTAACCCACTACCTTCCCCTCCCGCCCCAACTCCCATCGCACCACCCCCGGCAACCCCTCCCCCATCCCCAACACCCACGCCGCCACCATCGCATTCGCCGGAAAATACAAATTAAAATCCACCACCGAATGCAAAACCAACGCCACCATCGCCCCCACACAACCCACCCCTAAAAACCACGCCTCCCCCTCACTCCGCTGCGTCACCCACCACAACCGCCCCAACACCCGCCCCACCAACACCACCCCCACCCCAAATCCCACCCACCCCATCTCCAACAACACCTGCAAATAATCGTTATGCGCATAATCCACCCGGTAATCCACCATCCCCCGCTGAAACGCATAAAAACAACTCTCAAAACCCCACAACCCACAACCCTTCCACCCATAATGCACAATCGCCGGCCACGTATCCCGCCAGATCTGCACCCGCCCATCCGCGCTGATATCCTCCGTCACCGCCAACCCCGCAAACCGCGCTATCCACTCATCCGTCGGCATAAATACAAACGCCCCCACCCCCACCCCCACCGCCAACAACGCCGGCCACACCCGCCTCCCTCCCCTTCCCCCCGCCGCCAATACCCCCGTCGCCACCATCCCGCTCAACGCCGCCAAAAATCCCATCCGGCTCAAACTCATCACCGTCCCCAACAACATCCCCGCCCCCAATCCAAACAACCCGCTCGCCCCCAAACTCGTCCACACCCCCTTCTCCCGCTCCTTGCCCCGCCCCCATACCCACACCCCCGCCCACACCGCCAACGGCAGCGTCATCTCCAACAATCCCGCATACGCATTCCGCGATCCGTAACTCCCCGTCGCCATCGGACTCTGCCCCGACCCCCGCTGCAACCACCACTGCGCCATCCCCAAACCCGCCTCCAACGCCCCAATCCCCACCACCGGCGCCGCCACCCACCACAACCGCCGCCGAAAACTCCACACCAACTCCCGCGCCACCCCAAACACCACCACATAACCACCCAACTCCATCACCCCCTCCGCCGTCCGCAACGGCGTCACCGTCACCCCACTCGCCCACTGCCACACCCCCACCCCCCAAAACGCCACCGCCAAACCCAACCCCCACCATCCCCCCGGATGCAACTCCCGCCGCAAATACACCGCTAACCCCGCCATTCCCATCCCCATCACCCCCCACACCGACTTCGCCACCGTCAAGTCCACCTGCACCAACGTCATCCCCCACAACGTCGCCCCCAGCACTCCCCACGCCATCCAACTCCATCCCATCTGCTCTCTCCCCCAAAATCGAAAAAACCCGGCAGCGTCTCCGCTACCGGGTCCCTCTGGCCGGAAATGGTCCCGTCCTGGCTCTTTTCTCTTGCGAAGTTTCTACTTCTTGCGAATGACCGACGGCCTCGGCGCCGGAGGCGGCGCCACCGACGCCGTCACTCCCTGCGTCGCCGCGGCCGGCGTCAACATCTGCCCCGCCGTCCCCGTCGATCCCGGCGCTGCCGCCAACGACTTCCCGTCCACCACCAACTGCGTCCGCGCCTGGCTCGACAGCGTATACCGCATCCCCCCGCTCACCAGCCGCAAACTCTCCCCGCCTCCCGCCGCCGCGTCCAAACGCACCGCCGTATTCGCCCCCAACATCACCTTCGATCCATCCCGCAACGTCAATACCGTCGGCGCTCCCGCCGTCCGTACCTCATCCCCCGCCCGCACCGGCCAGCTCTTCGCCCCCGTTCCCGGCACCGCCGCCCCGTTCACGCTCAACCCCGTCACCGGCACCGCCGATCCTCCCGGCTCCGCCGCCAACACCACCATCCCTCCGATCAACAATCCCAATAGAGCTTTTTTCATAATATGTCTCCTCGCAACGCTCCTCATCTTTATATATAAGCGCAAACCCCTACCCCCTGCAACCCGTATTCCCCTTGTATCCGCATTTTCCTGTATGACCCCGCCCTACATCCCCCGCGCCGCCCCCGCATTCTTCCGATACCACCCATACGCCTCCGCCAGCCCCTCCTCCAATCCAATCCGCGCCTCCCATCCCAACCCCCGCATCACCCCCACGTCCAACACCTTCCGCGGCGTCCCGTCCGGCTTGCTCCGGTCATACACCAGCCGCCCCGCATACCCCGTCACCCGCGCCACCATCCCCGCCAACTCCGCAATCGTCACGTCCACCCCCGTCCCCACATTAATATGGCTGCACATCGGCTCCACCGCCGCCGCCCACCGCTCCTCCGCCAACCCCATCACATGCACACACGCCGCCGCCAAATCGTCCACGTGTAAAAACTCCCGCCGCGCCGTCCCGCTCCCCCAAATCACCACCTCCTCCGCCCCCCGCTCCCGCGCCTCGTCAAACCGCCGCAGCAGCCCCGGAATCACGTGGCTATTCTCCGGATGATAGTTATCCCCCGGCCCGTACAAATTCGTCGGCATCACGCTCCGGTACTGCCGCCCATACTCCCGGTTATAGCTCTCGCACAGCTTAATCCCCGCAATCTTCGCCAGCGCGTACGGCTCGTTCGTCGGCTCCAGCGGCCCCGTCAACAGCGCCTTCTCCGTCATCGGCTGCGCCGCCAACCGCGGATAAATGCACGACGACCCCAAAAACAGCAGCCGCTGCACCCCCGCCTCGTGCGCCGCCCCAATCACGTTCGTCGCAATCTGCAAATTCTCCGTCAAAAACTCCACCGGATACCGGCTATTCGCGATAATCCCCCCCACCCGCGCCGCCGCCAGGTAGATCGTCCCAATCTCCCCCCGCCCCAAAAACCGCCGCACCGCCCCCGCGTCGCACAGGTCCACCTCCTCCCGCCCCGCCACCACCACCCGCTCCCCGTCCGCCTCCAACCGCCGCACCAGCGCACTCCCCTCATGAGCTCTACATCCGTAGGATTGCGCTGCAAGCGCTCAAAGGCCTGGTGCAGGTAGTCAATTTCGTCCTCGGCCAGTGCCAAACCAAATTGCACATTGGCCGCTTCCAGTGCAGTGCGCCCCCCACCCAACACAAAGCAACCGCTTTCCGCCTCTTGCAAGAGAACGCTTCCACCGCCCCCGCCGCTCCCCGCAAAACATCCGCCATCACCCTCGTACTACCATTCCCCACCCGCAGCCAAATCACTTTCGGCGGATGCCCAAACAGGACGCTCCGATGCCAGAAGTCCGAATCTTTGGAAACAATCGCGTATCCATGCACCCTGGCCCACTCCCACAAAGCCGCATCCGATCCCGACTGCCATCCAAGATCACGAACATGCCGAATATCCCCCAAGACATCCCGCAACTCTACCGTCAATTTCACCGACAGATTTTCATCCAGCAGCAGCTTGGCCACCCCTACGCCGATGCCACCCGCAAGCTTCTCTCTCGGTCCGCCGCAAACTCGAGACAAGCCCGTATGTCCCGTTCCTCCAATTCCGGGAAGTCGCTCAGAATCTCTGCCTCGGTCATTCCCGCAGCCAAATACTCCAAAACATCCGTCACGGTGATCCGTAGCCCGCGAATACAAGGTTTGCCGCTTCGCTTGCCCGGCTCTATCGTAATCACATCCCGATAGTCCATAACTCGATCATACATCGCACCGGAAAGCTTCGCCCCCCGCCCCCCGATTCACCCGCCCCACCCGTCCCGACCACTCCTCCCCATCCACCAGCGCCCACAACTTCGCCGCCAGTTCCCCCGCGTCCGCGTGCTGACTGCACAGAATCATCCCGGCGTGCCTCCCCTCCCTCTCCCGGTGCAGCCGCAGAAAATCACGCCGGTTACAACGCAGCAAACATCGGCCCAGCGAAGCCGCCAGATCCAGCACCGCCCCCTCCGTCGTCCCCCCATTTCCCCAGCCCAACTCGTGTCGCGTAGCCACGTCCCACCCCCTCGCCCGCCACCGCGCCACAACAAGATACGAGAAATCCTCGTCCGCCAGAAACCCCGGCACTTACGCCCCTCGTTCTCCGCCATCTCGCGGTCCATCTCCTCGCGGTGCGAACTCGCATAGCACCACGCATTCGCCAGATCCTCCGCCCGCAAACTACGGTACGCCTGCAACAGCTCCGCCTCCGTCGTCCCCAACCGCCTCGCCTGCTCCAGCTGCCAGATCGGAATCCGCGTCCTCACCACCCGCGCCGAACCACCACACACCCCCGGCTGCCGATCAATCCCCGCGAACACCCCCTCCAGATCGCGAACCACCAACAACTCCGGCAACAATCGCTGAACCTCTTGCCAAGGGTTTCCGCTTCCCGCCATATCGGAATACTAACCCCAACTCGCTACCATCATCGAAGCCCCCCGCCCCCCCTGCCGCCCACAAAAACCCATCACCGCCACCGCCAACCAAGGGTTGATCCAAGCGGCACAGGACATCATCCCCCCCAAACGCAAAAAAAGGGGCCGTCGCCCCTTTTCTTCTCCTTCCCCCCCTAAGCCCCCGCCGCCCTCCGTCTCTCCCGCTCCCAGCCCTTACTCTTCTCCATCAGCGTCCCCCGCAGCGTATCCAAAAACGGCCCCATCGCCGCCTGGTGCACCGTCGACTCAAACGGCCGGCTCACCCGCACCCAATCCCCGTTCCGCAGCGGCAGCTCCGCCGTCCACTCCGCCCCGCTCACCTCCTCCCGCACCCGCGCCTCCCACTCCGTCCCCGCCACCTGCCACGCCACCCGATGAAACCCCATCTCCCGCGCCGTCTCCTGCACAATCCCCCACGCCTCCTCCGCGCTCCCCGCCCCCTTCATCCGCTCCTGGTAGCTCCGCAGCGCCAACTGCCCCAGCAGCATCCGCCGAAATCCGCCGCCTATCAACAACCGTCCTGCCATATTGATCTCCACATATCCCAGTCCCTGCACGCCGATCCAGGTCACCGCGCAAAACAGCACCAGCACCAACCCGGCGTACGAATCCTGTGTTACCGAGCTAACCAGGCTCAACACGGCCAACACCAAAGCCACCGCATACAGCACCAGCGCCGCCTGCCGCACACTCAATCCCTTATCCAGCAGCCGGTGATGAATATGCCCCCGGTCCGCCCCGAAAATGCTCTGCCGCTTCAAAAACCGCCGCACAATCGCCAGCGCCACATCCAGCAGCGGAATCGCCAGCGCCAGCAGCGGCGCCGTCACCCCCAGCATCGTCGCCGACTTCTGGCTCCAGATCAGCCCGAAGCACCCCAGCAGAAACCCGATCAGTAAACTCCCGCAATCCCCCAGAAAGATCGTCGCCGGGTTGAAGTTATACCGTAAAAACCCCAGCAGCGCCCCCGCCAGCGGCACGGTCGCCAGCGCCAGCGGCACGTTCCCCCCCAGCAGCGCGCTCGCGAGCATCGTCAGCGCCGCAAACAAGCTCACCCCGGTCGCCAACCCGTCCATACCATCAATCAGGTTGATCGCATTCGTCAGCAGCACCAGCCAACCCAGCGTCCCCACCAACTGCGCCCACCCCGGCAGCACATACCCGCCCACCGCCACCAGCGTCACCCCCGCCGCGTGCGCCGCGCCCGCCGCGGCCAACTGGCCCACCAGCTTCTGCCACGGCGGCAGGCCCCACACATCATCCACCAGCCCCACCACGAAGATCACCACCACCGCCGGCGCCAACCGCGCCACCACCTCCAGCTCCACCAGCCCGCGCGCCTGCAGCGGCAACGCCAGCAGCACCCCGAACGCCACCGCGTAAGCCACAAAAATCGGCACCCCGCCCAGGCGGGGAATCGGAATCCGGTGCACCTTCCGCGCCCCGTCCCTACCGTGATCGGGCGCGTCCACCCAGCTGCGCCGCAACGCTACGTTGCGCACATAGGGCGTCAGCACCAGCGTCACCAGAAACGACACAAATGCAAGCAGACCAAGAGAAAACATAAAGCAACCCACTGTCCTCCGCGGCGTCCCCCGCCGCGGGCAAACCCGGAAACGATCCCTCCCTAAGCCGTCACCGTCCGCTCCGCCGCCCGCCGCGCCTCCGCCCAATCCGCCGCCACCATCTCCGCGCACATCTCCCGCGCCGAAATCTCCGGTCGCCAGCCCAGCTCCGCCGCCGCCTTCTCCGCGCACCCCAGCAGCGTCTCTACCTCCGCCGGCCGGTAGTACCGCTCATCCACCCGCACCACCACATCCCCCGCCCGCATCCCCGGCGCCTTCTCGCCTTCCACGCGCTCCACCACCGCCCGCTCCTCCTTCCCCTCCCCCTCAAACCGCAGCGTCACCCCCACCTCCTCCGCCGCCCACTGCACAAACTCCCGCACCGAATGTTGCCGCCCCGTCGCAATCACGTAATCCTGCGGCCGCTCCTGCTGCAGCATCATCCACTGCATCCGCACGTAGTCCTTCGCGTGGCCCCAGTCCCGCTTCGCGTCCAGATTCCCCAGCCACAGGCAACGCTCTAAGCCCAGTGCCATCCGCGCCATCCCGCGCGTAATCTTCCGCGTCACAAACGTCTCCCCCCGCCGCGGACTCTCGTGGTTGAACAGAATGCCGTTGCACGCGTACATCCCGTACGCCTCCCGGTAGTTCACCGTGATCCAGTACGCATACAGCTTCGCCACGGCATACGGGCTCCGCGGGTAAAACGGCGTCGTCTCCCGCTGCGGCGTCTCCTGCACCAGCCCGTACAGCTCCGAAGACGACGCCTGGTAAAACCGCGTCTTCCGCTCCAACCCCAAAAACCGGATCGCCTCCAGCAGCCGCAGCGTCCCCACGGCATCTACGTCCGTCGTGTACTCCGGCGTCTCAAAACTCACCGCCACGTGGCTCTGCGCCCCCAGGTTATACACCTCGTCCGGCTGCACCTGGTGGACAATCCGCGTCAGATTCGACGAATCCGTCAAATCCCCGTAGTGCAGTTGAAAGCGCCCCGCGCCCACGTGCGGATCTTCGTACACATGATCCACCCGCGTCGTGTGGAGCATCGACACGCGCCGTTTAATCCCGTGCACCTCGTACCCCTTCTGGAGCAACAGCTCCGCCAGGTACGATCCATCCTGCCCGGTCACCCCGGTAAGCAAGGCCTTCTTCATACTGTTAGCTCCTGAGCCATTTGACGTCAAACCACCCGCAGGCCCCGCCCATCCCGCCCCAAGCGACATCCCGCGCGTCCCGCCCGCTGCGAGGGCTCCCCCAAACGCAAAAAAGGGCCCGTCTACCGTTTCTCGGCCACTTTCTCACGACACATCTTCCTACGCCCCCCGTCGCCCGCTTCCGCTCCCCGCCCTCCCGACTTTTACACTTCTCCAGATGCGTTCCCGGCAGCGTATCCGCAAACAGCCCCATCGCCGCCTAGTGCAACGTCACAGCAAACGGCCGGCTTAACTTCACCCGATCCCCATTTCACCCCGATCCCCCAAAGTAGGCAGCTGCGCGGTCCACTGCTCCCAGCTCACCTCCTCCCGCACACGCGCCTCGCACGCCGTTCCCGCCACCTTCCCAACGACTCGATGGAATGCCATCTCCCGGGCCGTCTCCTGCACCAACTTCCAAGCCCCGGCCGCATCCCCCAACGTCATCGTGCTCTCCGGGTAGCTCCTCAGCGCCAACCGGACCAGCCGCATCCCTCGAACTCCACCGCGAATCAGTAATCGTCCGACCATTTTGATCCCCACAAATCCCAAGCCCTGTGCGCCCATCCAAGTCACGGCGCAGAAGAGCACCTACCAGAGAATAAAAAACGCCACCCCGGCGTACGAATCCTGTGTTATCGAGCTGATTAGGTTTAAGATAGCCCGCAAAAGAGCCACGGCATACAGCAGCAGCGCTGCCTGCCGAACTCGAAAACCCTTATGCATCAGCAAGTGCCACTGCCGGGAGATAGATATGGCGCCGATCGGCCCCCAAAATACTATCCCTCTTAAACAAGTGGCGCACCAAGGTCAGCGCATCATCCAGGAGCGCAAAGGCCAGCGCCTACAACGGGGTTCAGACACCCCCAGTAGCCTCTCCGATTTTTGGCTCCAGATAATCCCGAAGCACCCTACCAACAGCCGATCTGCGAGCACCCGTAATCGCCCAGAAAGATGGTCGTCGGGTTAAGGTTATGCCGCAGAAACCCGAGCAGCGCCCCCGCAAGCGGCGCGGTCACCATCGCCAGCGGCACATTCCCCGCTAGCAACGCCACGGTAAGCATGGTCAAAGCCGCGAACAACACCACCCCCCTTCGCCGGGCCATCCATGCCGTCAATCAAGTTGACGGCGTTCGTCACCAGCACCAGTCAAACCAACGTCACGGGCAGCTCGGCCCAGCTGGGCAGATCGTAGCCACCAATCCCGTCGAGCGTCATCCCCACCACATCAGCCGCGCCCCCGCGGCGAGCCAATGTCGTAGCAGAAACCTGATCAGCAAAGCAGCCGGAGGCGGTCACGCTACCAGCCCTGGCTCGTTCCCGACAAGCCTCCCACCGCTCAACGGCGAAGCTATCAAGACGAGAAACGAAATGCTGTAGCCAACGAAAATCGCACTGCCGCCCAGCCACGGAATCCGAAAACGGTGCAGCTTCCGCGCCCCGAATTTGGCCGTGGTCGCAGGTATCAACCACCTCGCGGCGAATGGCAAACCTCCACGCCAGCGGAGTGATGACAAAAGCAAACCCACACACAGTAAGCGCCACGAATGCCACGGAAACCATAGTACAACTGACCCAGATTCAAACAATCGGCACAGCAGCCGTATCTGGAAATGCGCAACCTAACAACCCACCGAACCACTTGCAATAGTGTCCAGTGCTTAATCTCTCCTGGTGACCCACGCACAGGATAAACAGATGTTTTCTGCGGTCTTCCCGAACACACTCTCAATTTGTCATCTTATCGTCGAGGCCCGCCAGCAGTTGCCAAAAGCGGGCGACGCCCTTCTCTCGCGTAAACCGCTCCTCAAACACGTGCCGTGCACGCGCTCCTACCTCCCGTACTCGGGCCCTATCGGCGTGCAGTTTGCATATCAGCCGAGCAAGGCCCTCGCTATCGCCCAATTTGACGATCCAGCCGCAGCCGGTCTCATGGATCACCCGCGCCACTGTCGACTCTTCCGGGCCAATATAGAGCACCCCCCGCCCAGCTGCCAGTATACCGTAAAACTTGCTCGGCACCACACAGCCCAGACTGGCCCGCGTTTGCGTCACTAAGCCGATATCGGCGGAATTAAGTACTGCGTTCAATTCGCTGTATGAGCAGGGTCCCTGGAATCGCACGAATATCGAATCTAGCCCCCTAATCCGCGCCATGCCGATGCCGCCACCCGCAAAGACAAACTCTATAGCAGGCTCGTCAAGCAAAGCCAGCGTCCTTTCGATAGTCTCGACGTCATGAGCGATGCCAAGATTACCTGAATAAAGCAACCTTAACGAGGAACCAGTACCAGGTACCTGAATAGGATACAACTCCTTCCCGTCTGCCCAGTTCTGCAACTCACCGAAACGTCCGGCCACCGAACCACCTCTTGTCAGTAACGCCCCCATGCAAGGCCCAAGTACTACCGCCAAGTCTGTATGGCCCCTCGCCCAACGGGTGACTCGACCCAAACAACGCCCTAACAGCCGTTTGTCAGAAATCAGACCGGTAGAGAAAAGAATCTCGGGATAGAGGTCCATCTCCCAAACAATCAATCGTCCACCACGAACGACCTTAGAGATGGCCCCCAACCAATTCAAGAAAGGGGGCGTCGTCATTACAACGACGTCACTTGAGGTTTCCCTTAGTAGCAACACGAACATCGTCTGCAGGTAAAACGACAAGAACCCAACACACTTTGTAAACGTCTTCTCACGTTTGAGCCTTGGTGCCCAAAGCCTGCGAATCTTTCCTGGAGGGGGAGATCGATTATCCGCAACAGCAATATAGGGCACCGCGCTTTGAACAAGTACTAAACGTTTGCTGTTAGGGGCTGCCCTCAATACATCGCATAGAATCTGTCCTGTAGCCGCGCCATCCGGCCAACCGTACTGATTTATAAAATAAATCACCACCAGCCTCTCTATCCCACACCATTCTGGCCGCAACACAAAGACACCATCGGGCAACTTCCCTTACAAGGATTGAGCGCCACTTTGTACAACATCACCTTTACAAATACTCACTAGCAAAGGCCACTCCCGCATACCGTTATCCTTGGCTGGTAAGCTCAATCAGTGAGCGACACTATTCAGGCCGACCAAGCGCCTAATTCAACAGATGATCGGATCGAAGAGCAGTACCTCCTTCGAATCGAACGGACTTGTAAAACAAATCGATACCCGTGTGACTTCACAATCAACACTTACGGCATAAGATTAAAGGTCAAAGCACGCTCCTCCATGACAACCACTTTCAAAACTTCAGATCTTCCCGCCGTAAATTCATCGCCGAACCGATCCTCGCAACTGAACGTGACAGACGCGCGTAACCTAGCGGAGGACATACTCCCTCACCAGCACGCACAACCGCCGAAACAAGGCATTGCCGTCGCCGAAATACTCTAGCTTGGGCCGTAGTATCGAGAAGCGATTCCGGCGATGCCAACGATCCAATAGCACGCCCGATACCAGGTGAACCGCGTCAGCATCCCTAAACCACGCGCCTCGCAGTACTGCCGGATTGGCGTTGACAAGGTAACCGGCTCGCAAAGAGCAAATCAAGCCCAACAGCAAGGCCTTTGCACGCATTTCCGCAAAGCCGACTCCGAACACGCCAACCCGGCGCAACGACGGGCAAACATAACCTGGGAGGTCGTATCTCGGACACACAACGATATGCGACCCACCCTTGATCAACATTTTGCTGATGAGCCTACAGTGCTCAAGCGGCCGAACTAGATGTTCCATCACGAAGAGCGAGAAGATAATGTCGAACTTCCCTACCTCTTCGAGCTCTTCAAGCGGACCAAAGACAGAGCGGTGAGAGTGCGATGAAAGGTACGATCGATTACGATCGGTAATATCATGCGCCACGAACTCTACCCTATCCTCAATTTCGCCGAGGCACGACAAGAAGGTAGTCGATCCTGCTCCAACTTCCAAAACACGTATCTTTCGATCCTTGGTATCGTCAATTTTTCGAAGGATAGAGGATAGTATTACTTGATGCCAACAGTTCTTGGAAGGAGGGGTCAGATAGGCAGGATACTGAGCATCGGTCTGATAAAATTCAATCAGTCGCCTTTCAAGGTCTTTAACCCGCTTATCCACTTTAGCGCTGATAAGTTCGCTCAAAACCAATAGCATATGTTCTCCATTGTTACTAGAAACTCAACGAGATCATCCGCGGGCTGGGACCGAACGACTTTAATCCCCCGGCTCTTTTGTCGAAAACAACCAAATCGATCCATAGCTTACGGGCAACCCGATTCCCGAAAATAGGCTCATATGCAGCTGCTGCCCTGACCCGCCATCCGTCAGTGGCAATATCTAAATAGCGATATACGCTCATCTAGCGCATCAGCTGATACCAAAGAAACGCCAAGCGTACTTCAACGTTGAGACCCTCGGCTGTCTTGTAACGTAGCCGAAACTTGGGCAACCTCGAAGAGTCGGGCATCTACAAGGAATCTATACCAACAACACTGCAAAAAGTGATAAATCAAACCAGGGTATCCATCTAAAAATCCAAATAGGATAAAGTACCGGACGGCCCAGAATGCAAAGGCGCGGAACAAGAGCGGGCATCCAGCGTAAACGCCCTTTAGTCTGCGTTTCATTAGTGCTTGTCCGACAAGACCAACGTCAGTGGTTCTCGTGCTTTGGACACCTAGATCCCGTGCTTCGCGCTCCGAATAACCGACATGCTTCTCTACGAAAAACCCCAATCCCTTGCGGTTATCATCGACAATTGAACTTTGAAGCCGTGCCACTGTACCTTCACGCACAAGGATATGCTCGTCCATCCAGCGGCCTTCGATTCTACCCATCCCCTGTCGCCAGACCCTGAGCATCCAAAGGGGATGCATTCCGCCATACCGAATCCAACGACCCAAAAAATACATTTTTCTTTTCACCACGAAAGCGGTTACATCGCTATCGCACTCTCTAATCCTTGAAACCAGTTCGGAAACAAAGCCAGGCTCAACAAACTCATCAGCATCTAGACGAACCAACCAATCCACTTCCCATGGAAAGTTATCAATGCCAAACTGAAACTGATCAGCATAGTTCCGAAAGGGGCGTTCGATGACCGTCGCGCCTAACGCGACCGCCAACTCCCTTGTGGCGTCCGTACTACCGGAATCAATAACAAGGACCCGAACACGTTGTTCCACGATAGAGCGTATTGCGCGCTCGATATGTATGCCCTCGTTCTTGGTTAGGATGATCACCCCAATAAGCGGCGTCTCTGGCGATGTCATTCTACGATAACCTCTCCATCATCAGACAACAACTTCTCAAACTCACACAAAACCCTTTCCGAGATCGCAGATACACCAAATTGTGCAGCGGACAGCCTAGCCTCTCTCGACATCGCGTTGAGTTTGCCGGGGAGAGCAAGAGCGCCCAAGATCACCGAAGCAAGGCTATCGGCCGCCTCTGGGCCAGTGAAGTCGCCAACATAGCCGTTGACACCATTTCGAACAAAATCTGAAAAACACTTTAGAGCCGAAACGATCGGGACGCAGCCCGCCGCCATCGCTTCTAGTGGCGCCACGCCAAAGGTCTCCCCGCTATCTTTCGCGCTCGGGTACACGAACAGGTGCGCCTTTCCTAAGAAGTTAGCTAGTTGAGCCTTATCTGCAAGATATCCAACCTCTGAGATTGGATACGGCCCTGCGGCGGAGCGAATGTCCGAAAGATAGCTCTCGCCCCCACCACCGAGTGCAGGTTCGGCGGACCCGATCAATTCGAGCCTGCAGTCCACACCTGAATCGCGAACTTTCCGATATGCCGCAGCGACAAGGTGTACTTGCTTTTCGGGGTGAAGGCGACCGGCAAAAGTGATCACGGGCATACAACCCTCCACTTTCTCCTTTAAATCAGAAAAGTACTGTAACTCAATAGCATTAGGCACTACGATGGTTTTGCTGCGTAAACTGCGTGGCCATGAGGGCACCAGTTCGCGCATTGCACTGCTCGGTACCCGCAACTTGGAAGCGCCGAGGTACAGCACCAAGTGTGCTCGTGGTCGACGATCTACATTGACCCAAATCTTGCTTTCCCTGTCGCCAAATACAGAAAGCAAAACCGGCATCCAGAATGTATTGGTCACAATTACGTCAGCATCCGGCATACGAGCAAGCACTCGACAAGAGTAGACGAAATCTCTCACGATATCCCACGCGATAATGCGAGATCGTTCAAAGCCTGGAATCCACACAACGTGGCCAGGAATAACCGACTGGACCTCTCTCCTGCAAGGCCTCTTGGCGAACAGAGTTACCTCATGACCTAAGGCAACAAACTTCTCCGCAAAGCTAGACCACACCTTTTCGACCGCCCCGCTATTTTCCGGAGGAATAGACATGAATGGGCCCAACACAATTGCAATCTTCATAGTGGGCAATGTCACGCCTTGCACATTCCCTCCAATTTCTCTTCCAGGATCATTGCACATTCAGCGAAACCAAAGGCACCCGCATGCGCCTGGCCAGCTAGCCGAAGTTGCTCACGCTTGTCTTTGTTATCGATGAGCCAAATCAGTTGCATCGCCAGTGCTGACGCTCCATCACGGCGGTGGTCGAAAACAAGTCCATTTGACCCGTGGATCACGTATTCTTTAAAACACGGAAGATCAGATACGATGGGCACCGCACCACAAGCCATGGCTTCTAAAGGTGCAACGCCGAAAGACTCGCCTTTCTCCGCGAGTGAAGGATAGCAAAACACAGTCACGCGACGAAGCAGTTCTGCGAATCCAGAGCGGTCATAAATCGGTGGCAAAAACTCAAGCCGAAGCCCTTGCCCGAGGGTCCGAAGGTCTTCGAGATAACTGTCCCCTCCCCCGCCATCCGAGCGAGAGATCACGCCGACCACGATTAAATTTGTCACGATGTTCGGACGGGCAGCAGCAACGAGGTGCATCGCGCTCACTAGAAGATGAATTCCCTTCTCAGGATGAATGCGGCCACCGTACATCACAGTGAACTCGGAGGTCGAGCAAGTTCTGGACTCAGCGTTAAACGTGGCAACATCTATTGGATTTGGGATTTTCACAATTCGACGACGCAACCAAGGTGATTGCTTGATTATGGCTCTCCGGACCGACTCGCTTGCGACTCGAAAACCGGATACTCTCCAATAGAGTAACAACTGCCACTTGGGCCTTCGAGCCACGTCGACCATAACACGTCCGGGGTCTACGAGAAAGCCAAGAAGGATTGGCAGCCAAAATGTATTCGTAACTATTACATCGCACTTCCCTAGAACGCGAAGACATCGAAGCGAATAAAGCAGGTCGAAGTACAAGTCCACCAAGATCGTGCGCCCACGGTCATAACCGTCGATCGTTATCACGGAAGGTATTCTGCCGGGCGTCCGAGAGTCTCCGCTAGGAGAAATCGTCGGCACGACACTTCCGCCGGTCTCCGGATGTTTCGAGATGAGGTTTACTTCATGACCACTTGAGGCAAGCAAGTGAGCGAAATAAAACCAGCGGCGCTCTACCGATCCGGCTCGTCCGGGAGGCACTGACAGAAACGGCCCCGTAACAATTGTAATTCGCAAAGATACCTCAACAAGTTTTCGCCAACAACTGACTATTAGAGAATGGACCGGTAAGAAGCACAGCCCAAACGTCACGGCGTTTTGAAATGGCCAGTCGTGCCCCATAGAGCCGAACTGGCCAAGCTATCGCAAACGCATGATGGAAAAGAGAGATACAAGCAGGTGGGATATAGCGTAGAAGTTTTCAATGACACCATTTTTTCAAGTGAGGTTTGAATGCCGATTGCATCAGTCAAACAAAGCCGCTTGCCATCAAGACGGTTAGACTTTAGATACAGTTGGTCTTCCGCCGACAAGCGAAAGCAAGGGCAGAACAAACAGAGCCTTCGTAATCAAAAGCACAGCCAGTGTGCCAATGCTGTAATAGGACCCTTGATAGACAAAGTAATATAGGAACATTAGCTCCAAGAAGACTGTACGGTCGCAATTAGGAGACGATGTCTTGGACCATGTCCACGAGCCCACGAAGCCCAAAAGCATCAGCCCAGGAAACGCTAGGATTCCAAAATTAATGTACAATTCGCCGTGAAAAGGTGTAGTCAAGAACGATGCGGTCTCGTTTGGTGGAATGACACCTAGATCCCGAAAGAGCCAGTTTTGGACACCAGTATCAAGGTAAAGCGCATTGTCAGTCATACCAAGCCACTGAAGTGGGTATCGGAGAAGCTGGAGGAAAATAGTCCTACCGAAATACCAGTCCACTTGGTTTGGAACTATCTCCAAGAATGACCGAAGATTTTGGTGCGCATCGAGAATGAGAAAGTTTTCTAGCGCCGCAACAAACCCGGACTCATCTCTTGTTATTGTCTCCGCTTCCGCGACGCTTCGGGCAATGAGATCGGGAATGTCACCAAACTCACGTATGCCCAACACTCCAACTCCAACCCTGTAACCAAGTAAGATCGGCCTCAGCGGGACAAACAAAACGTACAAAAGAGCGAAGGACACTGCGACCCGCCAGAGCCTTACCCTACTGCCCTGCCTAATGGCGATGTATCCCAGGAGTAGGGCAGAAATTGGCAGAAACGATCGCCATCCCCCGATAACCGACCACAAAAATTCATGAGCAAGCGTCACACCGAGGAGAAAGTAGGACCTTTTCGCTTGAAAGCCGGCAGCACCTTGGCGCAGGTACATAATCATCAATACTGACATCACTATCAAAGCGTTTCCGCCCGCGCCGGAACTAAACACGAACTGCCCCACTAGTTTTTCAGGGGCACTTAGATTTATCGGCCCGTCCAAGCTGGAGGTACTTCCTTGGACGAAGGCGCCGCGACTGAATAAGAACGCTCGTACAAGATCGGTAACTGCTAACCATACAACCGCTACGCGCTCAACTTGATAGACATCCCAAGACTGTTGTCGAGAATTCACTTGGGATCGAAAACGGTTCCCGGCATATGATTCGTACAGCCAAAACCCAAACCAGAGCGCCGGAAGGCTTAGCGCCGTCAAAAACGCCCCGGCTGCATATTCGCCCGCCTGTGTGCGCCCTAGCGATTCCTCGATCAGGGGTTGAAGAAAGTACAAATGGAACCAAAAGCATCCGATAAAGAACATCGGGTGAAGAAGATCTCGATACCTAAAGGCTAGGCAAATCAAGACGCAGACGAATAAGATGAGGGAGACAAAGAACACGTCAGGGGTCCGATCGTCTTAATCCGAACATTTACCATTGGCCGAATCGCTTTGGCGGTGAATCTTTAGTCTTGATTTTTGATTAGGTTGAAGAGTCACTTTAATCACGGCTGTTTCGATTCCGGCTCTCTGCCCCATCCGCGAAATTCGTACCCAAAGAACTTGGGAACCTTGACGATATTTCTCATCAAATACCACAATTCAGACCAGTGCCCTTCGCTTGCCAATTGCCACAGTTTCTTGAAATGCAGAGTACAGAACCTGACAGCACTCAGTTTGGGGATGATGCCAAGATCGGATAATGTTCGGTTCATCAAATGGTGTTCCGCCTCGCGTAGCGCGGCATCGTGCCTGGAAATGAGCGTTTTGGATCCCGCGTGAACTCGAAAGGCACCTAAGACCGCGCGGATTCGCACAAACGATGTGGCGTGATAAAGGACTACTGAGAAAATAAACCGTTCCATGCCCAAGGTGAGATCAATCATAGGCAATACTTCAATCAGGCGTGCATTTACCTTCCTACTCCAGAATGTAACTTGGCTTGTCGTATGAAAGGCACTGTACCTTAGTGCCTCCAGGCTTGCGTCCACATGTCGAACGGTCCTAAGGTGTGAGCCGTGCGTATCAATGAGAAGTAAATCGCCGTAGATTAGATCCGCGCCGGAGTTCCCGCCCACTGCTTTGCGGATTTCGTCAAAGCCACCCGGGAGATAGTAGTCGTCCGCGCACTGATAACAGACAAACTGCCCCGAGGCCATCGCTAAACCCTTTCGAATCGCATCCAGCTGACCATTATCGGCTTCACGAATGTAGTGGGTAATCGCAGACTCAAACCGTTTCACCAACTCGTCTGTACCATCTGTAGACATACCATCTACAACAATTAGCTCGACGTCGCCATCTCTTGACTGGCTAACGATACTCACCAGACACTCTTCCAAATATGGCATTCCGTTAAATACAGGAACTATAACCGATATAAGTGGCTTCGCTGACATGGTTATTCTAGTATCACAAATTGCCATATCTAGGTTTAATTGTTTGGCCGGAATTGAGACTTACGGGCGGCTGATCTTGTGGCTGAGAGTAACTCGGCGGTGGCCGCGTACAAAGTATCAATAGGATTCTGGTTCTGGGCCCGGTCAAGTAGCGCGCGGATCAGGCCGGCGACAGACTTCTCTCTCTGCACGATTAATCGCGTGATCTCGCGGTCCATGTGCCGAACTGCGTGCCTTACCATTCCGTCATTACGGTTCCCTGAAAACCTATCTTCTCCGATTATGGCACTTAAGGAATCTCGGATAGAATGAAAGGCTGCTAGGCGCCTAGCTAGCCTGTCCGGCGTGAGCTCGCCTGTGAAACCATTCTTGCCGTGCAGCACATATCGCCCCAAGGACTCGGCAAGGTATATACGACGAAGCCCGAGAATGTTCGTCAATGAAATCAGGTATTGGTCGCTACAGATTTGAATACTCTCGGGTATTGGCCCGATACTCTGTAACGCGCTCCGTCGAAATGACATCGCACTCGTCGGGCCAATGTTCGATCGAGGGCCACTTTGGCTAGGGCCGGTCCTGACGGTGCCCAACTCGCGCCCGTCAGCAAAAGTAAAGTAGGTCAAATTATGAGATACGACGTCCACAGCGTGTTCGCTAAATGCGCTTGCAACACGTCGCAACTTACACTCTGCCCACTGATCGTCTCCATCCATCAAGTGAACGTAGTGGCCAGTAGCCTTCCGCAGTCCTAGATTGATCGCAGCGCTCTGACCACATCGTGCGCCACTCATTATGATTTCATTGGGGAGTGGCTCAACACAAAGGGGACGATGCCGGGAGTCGTCTACGATCACGACCTGCGAGAACGTCATTCCTACCTGACTGCGAACAGATTCGAGGCACTTTTCAAATAGAATGCCGTGATCTGCCGTTGTAATCAACGCGTCATGAGATTCTGTAGCACTAGACTTCACCGAAAGATGCCGCCTTTTGCCACCATGATCGGAACAGCACACCTTAACTGCATTTGTAGGAGTTTCGCTTCTCCCACTATGTAGAGCGAGAGAATGGCCGAGCAAAACTGGGTCAACAGGAATGCATACGACGCGCCCAGTACGCCGAAAGGATAGACAAGAACTAGGAGGACAACCACATTAGCAAACAAAGTAATCAGATTCGTCTTCCCGATTTGCCTGATTTTACCGGACGCCAGCAGCCACTGATCCTTTAGCAGGCCCAAACTTACGAAAGCGTTTGCAAATAGCCCGACGACCAACACGGAGCTGTAGGAACGATACTTCGGACCGATGGTGGCATCGATAATGGTTGGTCCGAACACAAGCGCGAGAACACCCAACGAGAAATAGATCGTGACCAGTTGCCTGCCGGAGACGACATGGAGGGATTCCGCGTCCGCCGGACTCTTCGCGAAAAGGGTCGCGCGTGACGACAACGTACCTGATAACACAGCTTGAGAGATAAACGAGCTGGCCTCCGTGATTCGAGATACCGCAAGGAACGCCCCTGCTCTCTCGGCGCCGAGTATCTGCAGGATAAGCAGGCCGTCCAGGCGGCTGTACGCCAGAACGACGATTTGAGCGAATGACATCTGGGTGCCGTCTCGAATAATTGAACAGTATGGCAAGTTAAAGGGCCGCGACCAAAACGTTCTGGCGTATCGAGAAAAGACAACACCTGACAAAAGCTGTTCAAAACACAGGAGGATAACATACGACGCAACGTTGGCGCCTGCTACAGCAGCCCCAACCTTAAAACAGCTGAAGAGTACAGTAATTGCGAGCTTCTTGTTAACAAATAACCTCGCTCCATCTGAGTATATGGCGATTGCGCTGAGAATATCGGCGAACTGAAGTGCGACGAAAGCAGATAGGGCGAATTGGACCGTAGAAGACTTCGGGTTGATCGCATATAAGTAGATCGCATAGAACAGGAAGGCCCCGAAAAATGCAGTGACAGCGCGAAGCTTCAATGCCGCGCTGACAGTAGCTCTCCGGTGCCTGGATGAGGGACCTTTGCCTTGAATGATTTGGTCAAGACCGAGTGAGGCGCTCATCCCTACGAGTTGTGAAAAAGAAAACGCTGAGGCAAATTCTCCGTATTCCAAAAGAGTACTGTGCCTTGCTAACAACATGGCTGAGGCGATTGTCGACGTTCCCCGCAGCATACGCTCCAGCAGAAAGAGGACAGCGATGGGTTGGTTTTTGAGAAACACAGGAAGAAAACACTAGATACCCAGATCGGCGAATGCTTCCACTACTTACGGTAGTAGATATCTGTCTGGGTGACACCTAGCCTTGCGGGGCCAACACTACGAAAGATGTGTCGATCGTAGTTGGCGAGTATATGAGGCGCTTCGGAATACTCCTCCCTCCAGGCGTCGTCCAAGATGATTGCGTGGGGCTTGATTGGAAGCTCACTCAACTTCTGTACGCAGTCCATTCGACTAAAGATCTTGTTCTCAGGACCGTCAACAATGACGTAATCCCACGCAGTGTTGGTTGCCGGCGCAAGGTAGTTCTGTCGCGACTGAGCTTCAGTCGGCTCAGAAAGCTTCATCAAGTTCCAGCGCCCCCGCGATTCTTCAGGCAATTGTGATTTAGTTTCCGCAAGCTTTTGGTGCCAATCAGGGTCAGTCTCGATGGTCAGTAGGTTGGCCCGCAGATCGACAAAAAACAGGGATGAGCCCCCCCCGCCCCACTCCAAAATCTGTTGTTGCGGGCCAATCTTCTGCCGCAGATGCTGAATAGCAGTCCATGAAAACCAAGGCAAGCGCAATTCGATCGGAGTTGCAGCCGCTATGCTTTTTGAGAAATAGCTACCGATGAGGTCAGGGTGAGATGCCAAACTGCCGAATGCTGCGGCACTCCGAGTAAAGAAATTGCCCTTCATGTTCGAGTCCTATAAAAAAAGATGAGATTGGAGAATTAAGTATTGGAAAGCTGTAGATGAGGCCCGCAATTAATTATGGACAGATCTTTAGTGCTTTTAGCTGGCCGAAAGGTCAAGCGTCAATCGCATTGCAACGAAGGATGCGGCAGCGAACAGCTGATGTGGAATTGGCAGTAGATGGGAGGAAGAATTGAAGCGAGACAGGAGATTGGGTGCATTGGCTAACATAGGGCGACCGATGCCGAGGTAACAGAACGCTTCGACCGGTTGCTACATCCCACCCGAACAGACACCACTTGGGAGCAACGAGAAGTAGCGTGACAACGCCGACACAGGGATCGCGCGGCCTACGGGCGGGTCAGCATCAGTCCCATTCTCCGCTACCAGATCAAAGAAGCCGATGAGGGTCAATGCGCTGAGGGCCTTCAGCCCAAGGAGCGCCGACGGGTCCGCACGCGCAACCGCGCGGTCGTCGGGGCCGTACAAACGAGCCGTAGGCGGCGGAGATAAGTCCAACCAAACGAAGCTTCCAGTAACGGTCGTGCTGACTGCCTCCACAGTAGCGGGGGTGTTCTGACGGGTAAGGCGCCACGGAAAATTCCGAGCACAACAAGTGTGATGGGGCGCCTCAACAGGTTCGGCTGTTACCGAAGGTTCTTCTTCGAGCAACTCTCCCAATTCTCTAACGTCCTTCAACAGCAGCTCTTCCCTATCCTTCTCCCTACCCTCGGCCCCATCATCGCTCGCGCCGCCCTCTTCATCGCCGTCTGCGCCATGGTCCCCCTTCGCCCCCTGCTGCCCCAAGGCAGGTGGCCCGGTCGGCCTAGTAAAGACCGCCTCGCTATCGCCCGGGCCCCTCTCGCCAAGAGCATCTAAGGCTTGGCCCACACGCGCCAACTCCTGGACACCCTCAAAACCGACCACAGCCTCCGTCAACTTTGTGCTAGGCCCCCCGACCAACTTCCCCACGAAGCCGCTGTCTACCGGGCTGAGGAATTTCACGACTCTAACCTGATCTTGGCACCGCTTAACTGCTTTTCTGACAAGTACCAATGGCGCACACTTTGCCAGACTATCCCAAGCTCGACAATCAGAAGGAAGCTAAGCGGCACCGAGGGCCGGATTATTAATCGGCAACCGGGGCACGTCCTCTACGGGAAGCGACATTCGCAGCCTTTACGGCCGGCGACTGGACTGTAAGAGCCCATTAAGACTCCAAGAGCGCCCGAATGAAGGCTTATGGAAACCATGACAATCGCTGGGCATCTCGAACGAAAGTACGGAAAGTCCCCAAATCCGCCCCTCCGCAGTCCAAACCGTCCTGCTTCCCCGCAACGTACTCCAGAATCGCTCAGGCCGCGGCCGATTTTTATCCTTCGCTTGTGCGTCCACATAAGCCCGGCATGACCATTGACAGGGCATTTAATTATTTTTGTGGCTTTTTTTCAGTCACTTACCAGCTCCCGGCACCGCCCCGCGCCATCCGACTCGCCACAATCTCAATAGGAGGTCACATGCTAACTGAAGAACAGCGGGCGGCCAAGAATCGCGCCAACGCCCAAAAAAGCACCGGACCCACGTCAGCCGCCGGAAAGGCCCGCAGTAGGAGAAACGCCTTCAAACACGGCCATCGCTCCCAACTGATCAAAAACCTCATCCCGCCGCATAGCGCCGTCCTCTGCCATCAGGACCGCCACCTTTATTTCCGGCTCCACGAAAAGCTCATCGCCACCTATGAGCCGCACACCGCCACGGAAGCCCTCATCGTCAAAAAAATCGCCGATGCCGAATGGCGCGAAGCCACCTTCGATCAACTTTTCACGGCCTTCTGGAACAAACAACTCGTCGAAAAATACGCCGGCCGGCAGGACTTAGGCCCGGAAATGGCCGAACTGCTCGCCCAACTCCTGGCGTATGAAGACCAGGCGAATCGGCCCCACGTCGATCGGCTGCATCATCGCGTCAAGCGGGCCCTGCAAAACACGGTCGCTACCAACGAAAAGCGCCTCGTCAATCTGCGGCGCAACTTTCCGTCTAACTCCACGGCCATCGAACGGCGCGACTTCGACCGGGAAAAACGGGAGTTCTATCGAGCCCATCCCGATCTGTGCCCCGAATTGGGTGATGACGACGTTTCGCTAACGAACGAAGCCATTTTTACAAACGAAGCCACCGGTTTCGACCCTTTGGCCAACCCCGAAATTTTCGAACTGCTTGAAAACTGAAGACTTATCGTTTCTGCCGTTGGCCGCACGGCCCAATTTTGCAAAAAAACGACGAACGAAGCCACTTTCCCGCGGTCGGCCGCCAAACTAAAAAGTCCGTAAGCGGTTGGAAAAGAATCGCTTATTGCTCGACAACGGACTCGCTACCGGCCCAAACACCATGCGAAAAACCTTACGAACGAAGCCAAACCGGCACGATGGGATTGGAAAAATCGGAAGTGTAGCCACTGGCCGCTAGGAAGGAAGAAAGGGATCTCTCGGCGGCAAGGGGATATCCACCGTCACATAGCTACCCGGCTTTGCGGCGTGAACTGCCTCCACGACGGCGGCGATGTGCAGACGGACCAGCGGCCATGGCGAATTGCCGAGTACCACAATAGCGATCTTCCGAGTCAATAGGTTCTGTTGGTATCGAAGATTCTTATCGGCTGTCAGAAAAACTTCAAAACCGGCCTCTTCGGCCGCGGCCAAAAGGAGACCATTCTCAAGGCGACCCCACCCACGCTCTTCTGCGGTAACGATCGAGCAACCTTTTAAGTGAGGGCGCAATCCGTACGGCGCGCTCTTGTCAAGAAGGATGTGCATCGGTCGCTAAGCCGGCATCCATCGACGGCGCCGCGCTGCGGGCCGCAAAATCTAACACCGACTGAATCTGCTCCCGGGTCAACCCATAGTTCGCCATGATCTCTTCAATGCTTGCGCCATATTCGAGATTCTCGAAAATAATCGAAACCGGCATCCGCGTATCCCGCAAAACCCAGGCGCCGCTCAGCCGGCCGGGTACGCTCTCCACGCTCGCACACTGGGACCAATCCAGCGAACCTCTGACCATGGGGCACCTCTCTCTTCCAGTTTATCGTATGAGAAAAACACGCCGCACCAAGCCAACTTTGCGCGATCTGCAGGCCGTTTGGCCGGCGGAAAGCCCTCCGGCGCCCCGGCCGCCCGCCCCGCCGGCCACCGTCCACAGCGGGCCGCCGCCGCGCTGCTCCCTCTGGGCCGCCGAAAAACTCGCCTTCCATCCGGACCCCGTCCAGCGCGAAATCCTCGATGGCAGCTCCCGCCGGCTCCTGCTCCTCACCTCCCGCCAGTGGGGCAAGTCCGTCGTCGCCGCCGTCCGCGCCGTCTGGCAAGCCCTCTTCTTCCCGGGCTCGCTCATCGTCGTCGTCGGACCCGTCGAAAACCAGGCCTCGGAACTCAACCGCAAAATCTACCACTTTGTCGAACGGCTCGGCCTCCCCGTCCATGGCGGCGGCCGCGGCTCTCTCGCCGTCCACTTTCCCAACGGCTCCCGCATCGTCGGCCTCTCCGAAGTGCCAGATCATGTCCGCGGCCTCTCCGCCCCGGCGCTCATCCTCGTCGATGAAGCCGCCTTCTTCAAAGGCAGCGAAATCCTCGATGCCGTCCTCCCCATGTTAGCCACGCGGCCCGATGGCGTCCTCTGGCTCATGTCCACCCCCAAAGGGCAGTCCGGCTTCTTCTACGATCTCTGGCATGCCCCCGGCGGCCCGTGGCAGCGCCGCCGCGTCACCGCCGCCGAAATTCCCGATCGGATCCCCGCCGCGTTTCTCGCCGAAGAACAGCGGCGCAACCCCGCCAATTTCCGCCGCGAATACTGCTGCGAATTCCTCAGCGACGATGCGGCCCTCTTCAGCCGAGAATCACTTCTAGGCCTACTCAGTGACCAAGTCGAGCCTTTATGAACCCCGCAGGCCGAGCCTCATTCGTACGGAATTGGAACTTCCGCAAAACTTCCGGGCGACGCATCATCCACCGCGACGAGTACCTTATCTACAGTACGCCGAAGGACGGGCCACTGAGCATTCCCAACAATGATTAAGGAAATCCTCCGGCCCCGCAGGTCTTGCTGGTACTGAAGGTTCTTGTCAGCAGTAATCAGCAGATCAACTCCGGCCGATTCGGCTTCTTTCAGCAGTTCACCATTGGCGAGGCGGTCCCAGCCTAGTTCCTTTGCTTGACGCACTTCATGGCCCCTCAAGTAATGCCGCAACGGTGCAGGAACGCTATGGTCTAGCAATATGCGCATCGACTTTATTTGGCAGCGCAGAAGGTGGAGCTTGAAGACTTTGCGCGGCGAAGGCGATCACCGTAACAATCTGCTCTCGGGTCAAATCAAACCAATCCATGATTTCTTCAATAGTGGCCCCGACTTCCAGATTCTGAAACACAATCGCTACGGGCATTCGGGTGTCACGAAACACCCAAGCGCCGCCTACCCTACCGGGAACACTCTCTACTGCCGGGCATTGCGACCAATCGAGCAATGTCATTGTTCGGGTCTCCTACTATTCTTATCCTAACTGAGTACTGTCACGTTGAAACGAATCACAGCCCTTGCACGTCACGGAGCCAACGCTCACGACTCCTGGCTTTAACTTCGCTGGCAAGTTGTCGCATCGATTCCTCTGTGATAACCAGCCCTTCGCCCCGGGCCAACGAGGCCTCCGCCGCATCGACTGCCGCCATAATTTCCGCTCGCCGACGTTCACGCTCCTCCCAGAGCAACAAGGCTTCTTGGAGCGCATCTTCCTCACGCTGGAATCGGCCATCGGCAATCCCGTCCCGGACAAAACACTTTTGGTCGTCTGTCAGTTGCACTTCCATTGTCTTGTTCCCTCGATTGGATTCGCCAGCGGCCAAACGTTCTGCCGTCAGCAACCTCACACTGACACAATAGCGAAAATGATCTGCCGTGTCACCCTGCCGACAACCTACCCCCGGTTCCGCCACTCCGATCACGTCGAAACCCATTTTTCCGCAAGACGCCGCAGAGTCGACGAGGGATGTGGGGCGTCGAACGGAAACTTCACGACGCTAACCCTGCCCCATATTGAATCGCCGCTAGCACATGCTCTCGCGTAATGTAGCCGTAGCTTGCGACGATTTCGTCCACGGTTTCGCCAGCGCCCAGCTTCTCAAGAATGAGATACACAGGAATTCGCGTACCTTCCAGACAAGGCTTTCCCAGCATCACGTCGCTACGAATAGCAATCAGCGCTGGAAGTTGCATATCGAATTTGCCCTGCAAAGTGTACCAGAGTGCCGGCCCACAAATCGGGCAACCTCTACCGATTCCAATCGTCGACGGAGATACCTGCCCGGTTCAGAATCTCGCGCAGCAACTCGGACGAAATCACAGAACCATGCGAATTGGGAACCGGTAGCCGACGATCTCCTTTCACCATGTAGGGGTGTTTACCTTTCTGATAAGCGCACAGGCCGCGCGGGCCCGGCTCCAACGGGCGAGGAACTCGCCCCTCCTGCCGGGCCGAAGCGAGTCCGTTGTGCGCGGTTCCAAAAAGAGCGCACAGGCCGCGCAGGCACAGCACCAACGGGCGAGGGACTCGCCCATCCTGCCGGGCCGAAGCGAGTCCGTTGTGCGCGGTTCTTCAAAAGGTAGATCTCACCCAATTCGACCCGAATCGCCAGTTGCCCACACACCCGGCATTCGGAAATCCGACTCACCCGGAAACGCGAATCACAAGCCATTCAAATTTATATTTCCCCTGCTTGCAAGCACTTCCAAAATCGACCATCTGGGCGCCACCCAAACCAACGAGATCGTGGAAGCAGAGAGACAACATGCGCACCGAAAAATCCGGCCCCAAACAAAATTGCAAATTTTTCGCGATCAAACGGAGCCGCCATGATTTATAAGCAAAATCCGCAGGCGCCGCTTTTCGTCCCACTGCTCTATCTTGGCCTCGACTTGGGCAAGGAGAGGGACCACACCGTTCTCGCCCTTTGTGAGCGGAAATGGCAACTCGGCGAGTGGTCGGCTGCCCATCACGATCATGCCCGTCGCCCGGTCCTGGTCCTGCGCAGCCTGGTGCGCCTGCCGTTAAGCACGGCCTATACCCGCATCCCCCAGGAAATCAAAAACCTCTTCACCCGCTACGAAGCGGCCTCCCCGTATGGCGTCGCGGTCAAAACCTACCGGGACCTCATTGTCGACGCCGGCGGCGTCGGCGGCGGCGTCTTGGACATCATACGAGACGCGCAATCCACGCGCTATCTCCCGTCGCTCACCCTGGTGCCGGTGTTTACCTCTTCCGGTCAGGAGCCTGGCCAGACGGCCACGGGCTGTTACACGGTGCCGAAGCGAGACCTGTTTACGGCCATCCGCGCCGCGGTGGAAGCGCAGACGTTGCTCATTCCCCGGCGCCTGCCTCTGGCGGAGGATCTGTTTGCCGAACTGGCCGGCCTCCGGCAAAACGGCCAAAGTACCGCCAAGCACGACGACCTCGCCATGGCCCTCTGCCTCGCCCTCTGGTGGGCCGCCCGCCACGAAAAAGACCTCCTGGTCGCCCCCACCGCAGCCTTCACCGGCCAAACCCGCCTGGCCTAAGGGCATCCGGGTGACCCTCAGAAGCGCACAGGCCGCGCAGGCCCGGCTCCAACGGGCGAGGAACTCGCCCCTCCTGCCGGGCCGAAGCGAGTCCGTTGTGCGCGGTTCCAAAAAGAGCGCACAGGCCGCGCAGGCCCGGCACCAAAGGGCGAGGAACACGCCCACCCTGCCGGGCCGAAGCGAGTCCGTTGTGCGCGATTCCTCAGAAGAGACGGGAATCCGGGTGCCCGCCAGGCAAGGTTTGCCCAGCATCACGTCCGGGCGAATCTCAATCAGCGAGGGCCCCGTCATGGGGCACCCTCCGCGCCCCCGGCATCGGAAAAATCGCCCTCAGCGAACTGCATGGGTTCGATCACGTGGCCCCGCCACTCGAGGATCTCGAACTCCAGGCCCACCCCCGCAAACCGGGCCGCGATCCCGGAACCCAACCCCAGCCCGGAGTCCGCCCCTTCGTCTAGGCTCTCCCCGTCTGGCCGCATCGTTTCGTCTGGGTTGCTCATCTCTCCCTCCGGCGGCGTCCGCCGCAACGCGCTCCCAGTGGTACCGGCGCCGGAAAGCCCAGCCTCAGCCCTTCTCCCCGTTCCGCTCCGTCCCCCCGTAGTAACCCTTGTACCGCTTGTAGTAGCCGCCCGCATACCCGTAGTACCCCCCCGGGCTCGCCTTCGGGTTCCAGTCGTTCAGAATCGTCCCGATAATCTTCGTCCCGTCCTGCTGCAACTGGTTCCGCATCGCCTTCGCCGCGTCCCGCGTCGTCTTCCCCGCCCGCAACACCAGAATCACCCCCCCGGCCATCCGCGCCAAAATGCGCGCATCCGGAATCTGTAACATCGGCGGCGTGTCAATCAGCACCACGTCGTACTCCTCCCGCAGCGCCTCCAGTAGCCGCGCCATCGCCGTCCCGTAAAGCAGGTTCGTCGCCGACGCCACCCCCGGACCCGCCGGCAGCACCCACACCCCCGGCACCGTCGACTCCGCAATCACCTCGCTCGGCTTCACCGTCGCGTCCAGCAGCAGCGTCGTCAGCCCCCGCTCGTTCCCCACCCCGTAAATGCTGTGCTGCCGCGGCTTCCGCGTGTCCGCGTCAATCAGCAACACCCGCTGGTTAATCTCTGCCAGCGCCGTCGCCATGTTGCTCACCACCGTGCTCTTCCCCTCGCCCGGCCCCGCCGATGTAAACACCAGCGCCTTCGGCCGCCCCTCGCCCTGCAGCCCCGCCGCGTTCTGCCCCGCAAACAGAATACTCGTCAACGCCGCCCGAAAGCTCTCCGCCATCATGCTCGGCTTCTGCTGGTGCACCACCAGCTCCACGCGCTCCGCCAGCGCCTTTCCCGGCGCCTCCCCCAGCAGCCGCTCGTTGTGGATCGCCGCCTTCACCTTCTTGCTAGCCTTCCCGCCGCCTGCCACCCGGTCACTCGGAATCACCCCCAACTCCGGCAGGTTCAAATAGAACTGCGCATCCCCCGGATCCCGCAGCGTCTTGTTCGCCCGGTCCGTCGTCACCACGAATCCTACCCCCGCAAAGACGCCCGCCAGCAACCCCAGCGCCGCGTTCAGCGGCAGCACCGGCCGGCTCGGCCGCTTCGGCGGCTTCGCCGGGTCCACAATCCGCACGTTGCTCGCCCGAATCGCCCCCGCAATGCTCGCCTCCTTCACCTTCGAAAGCATCGCCTCGTACAGCGTCCGGTTGCTGTCCACCTCGCGCTTGTAAATCCCGTACTGAATCCCCTTCTCTCCCTCATCGCGCACCAGGCTCGTCTGCTTCGCATAGTCCGCCGCCAGCAGCTTCTCCCGCCGCTGCGCCTCCTCGAACTCGTTCCTGATCCGCTTCAGTATCGCCCCGCGCTCCCGCTGGTACGCCGCGTCAATGGTCGCTAACTGCGGCTCCAGCTTCTGCACCTTCGGGTAGCTCGCCGTGTACGTCGCCTTCAGCTCCGCCAACTGCCGCCGCAGCTCCGTCAGCTTCGTCGAATACTCCCGCAGCGTGGAATCGTTCAGCACATCCGGCAGCGTCTCCGGGCTCGCCGTCTCCGCCATCTCCCAGCGGCTCTGCTTGCTGATCCGCTCCGCCGTCGCTGCCGAAAGCCCGCTCTGCAACTGCTTCAGCTTCTCCTCGCTCACGCTCGCCTTCTCCTGCGTAAACAGCAGCCCGCTCTGCCGCGCGTAAGCCTGCAGCATCTCCTCGCTCTTCTCGAGCTTCACCTTCATCTCGTCCAACTGCCGCGACAACCATTCTCCCGTCTTCTGCGTCTGCTGCCACCGCGCTTCCATGTTCTGCTCTATAAACTCATTGGTCAGCGTGTTCGCGTAGTCGCTCGCCAGTTGCCGGTCCGTACTCTCCACCAGCACTTCCACAATGCGCGTCTGTCCGCTCGCCCGCACCTTCAGGTTGTTCTTCGCCATCCGCAGCGCTGCGGCGTGCGTGTCGTTGCTCTCCTCTTCCGGCAGGTTCAGCGCCCGCCGCCACGCGCTCACGCGGTCTCCTTCCTGCTCAATCTGCCCGGGCTTCACCACCTTCAATTTATTGGTCACGCGCTCAAGCAGGCTATCGCTCTGCAGAATCTTGATCTGCGTCTGAATGTCCATCATCGCGTTGAAGCCCTGCCCGTTGGCAAACTGCTGCACCGCCCGCATGTTCAGAAAGTCGTTGTTGACGTCCTGCACCTCCACCAGCGCCTTCGCCTGGTACACCGGCGTCATCGGCAGCGTAATCAGCACCGCCAGCAGCAGCCCCAGCACGCTGATCAGGATCACGGTCCCTTTCCGCCGCTGCAGTACGCGCCAGTACTCGACTAACCCCGGTCCGTCCTGCTCCTCCTGCCCCGGCTCTGGGCCCGCTGCGCCGTAACCCGGCGGCACGACGTATCCCCGGTACTGCACCCCCGGCTGCAAATCAACAATCTGGGGCAACGCCTTCTGTTGTGGGTGTTCCATCGCTTACCGCCTCCAGATCAACATCCCGGTCGTCAACGCAATGGCCGACTCCGCGGTCCGCGCCAGCACCTTCTTGCTCGTGCTCGACGGGACAAATAGGATGTCGTCGCTCTTCATGGGCACGTCCGGCGCCTTCCCTTTCAGAATCGCGTTCAGATTCACGGCAATCTCAATGCGGTCGTTCGTCCCGTTCCGCCGCAGAATCTTACACTCTCGATCCGCCGGCTGAGGCCCAAACCCTTCCGCCATGCTCAGCGCCTGCAGCACGGTCACGTTCTCGCGTTCGGCCAGCGTAAACCCGCCCGACTTCTTCACGGTCCCCACCACGTACACCATCTCTGCCTTCGGCACCGTAATCACGTCAAACGGCTGGATCAGCAGATTCTCTTCCGGGTGTTCCGCGTTCATGATTCCTTTCACACTGACCTCGGCGACCGAGAATTCCCCCGACGGATCCCCTTTCGCCGAAGCCAGCGGTATCGCTCCGTAATGTTTTTTCCGGACGATCTTGATGATGTACCCCGCTTCCGGCTTAAACCCACCCGCCTGCGAGATCACCTCGAGCAGAGTTTTTCTGCCCTGTAACTGATGCACCCCCGGAGAGGTGACTTGACCCAAAATCGAAATCGGCTGCGAACGATATTCGGTCACCATCACCGTCACCTGCGGCTCTTTCACGAACTGGCGCAACTTTTCCACCAATTCCATTTCAAACGCTTCAATCGTTCTCCCCCCCGCGCGCACCCGCCCAATCAAAGGGAGATTCAAAAAGCCCCGTAAATCAATCCGGTAAGGTTTATCGGCAGCGGCCGCGGTATTCCCTGCGCCAAACTCTTCGAGGTCCAGCACCCGAATCACGATCTGATCATCCGGCCCCAAAGTATAGAGCGCCGCCGGCGCCGGCTCCTGCGCCAACCCAACGCCAAACCCCACCAGCAAACTCAAAGCCCAAACCCGCATACCCATCATCCGCCCCCGCGCCAAACTCACGCTTGCACCATCCGGCTTAGCCGCGCCACCTCTTCCCGCAACGCGGAAAGCTGCACGTCCAAATCCTCCACCTTTCCCTCAATCGAACTCGACCTCTGCATCAACCCAAACATCGCGTCCCGCGCCAGATCGCTCACACTCCGCGCCCCTTTCTTCTCGCACAGCCGCTTCAGCTGGCTGTACTCTTCGTCCAGAAGGCGTATGCTCACAATCTTCGTCCGGCGCTTAATCATCGGCATGGTTCAATCCAGTTCCTGTCCACTTCCACCGCCACCGCTCTCTGCAACGTCTCAATGTTCACCACCACGCGGTCCCGCCCCTCGCACGATTGCAACAACCCCTCCACGCCCGTCCACGCCCCCGTCCGCAGCCTCACCCGCTGACCCTCGCGCAAGTACGGCCACGGCATTGCGGTCCCGCCTTCCACCAACTTCCGCATCGCCGCCATCTCGTGCGTTTCCACCGCGCCCACCACCTGCAACACACCAGGCGTCGAAATCACCGGTAGCGTTCGCCCCTCGGCCATCTGGCAAAAGACGTAACCGCTAAACAGCGGCTCTTCGATCACCTTCACCCGGTCGCTCCACCGCCGCTTCGTCTCGTACGTGGGCAGGAAACATTCGATCCCCCGCGCATCAAAATTCGCCGCGCAGCTCTTCTCGCCCCGGCTCTTGACGCGCACGGCAAACCACTCTTGCGAAATCACGACAGGCTTCGCCCCTTTCAGTCCCATTCTTTCGGCCACATGGGTAAACTGAGGTACCCTCTTTTGTAGCCGTCACGTATGCCATCTGTCAATCAAATTTCTTAGACCGAATTGCAAATTTGTACTACTCCTCCCACCATGAAACGCTTAGCCGGACTCCTTTTCTCTACCCTATCCATAGCAGCGGCGGCTGCTATCTTCTTCATCGTGGGACCAGATAAGCCCGACGACACAACTACCGACCCGCTTAACCCGTTTCGCTGGGCCGACGCCGCCGAAGCGGAAAATTCTGAAGAAAAATTTCTCAAAGCCGCCCGCCTCGCCCCCCACCAACCCGCCATTCTGATCCGCGTCGCCAACTTCTACGTCGGCCGCGATGACTACCGCGGCGCCATCCCCTACCTTCGCCGCGTCCTCTCCCTCACCCAGGCCTACAACGGCATCGTCTTCAACTACTACCTCCGCGCCGGCGTCCCGCTCGCGACGCTGATTCCGGAAGAACCGAAACAATCCGCCGCTTTTCTCTACCACCTCATGTCCAACCGGCACCCTGATGCCCCCACCGTCTGGCAAGCCATCGACAAATCTACGAAAGTCGACCCCGATTTAGCCCGCAATTGGGTCAACTACCAATTCTCTAATCACCGATACATCGACGCTCACACCGTCTGGAAAAAGTACGCGCCGTTCGCCGAACCCTCGCTCCTCGACTGGCGCTACACCCCGCACGACCACGTCGAAGTCACGCGCGATCCGCTCACCCTCCGCTTTGACGGAACCTTCAACTCCGACTTCCGTCACGTCACTCGGAACTACATTCTGCCGCCCGGCCGGTATCGCCTGCACGTAGATTGGGAATCAGAGCGAATCTCGACCAACGAAGGGCCTTTCGTCCAGGTTGCCGACCAGGCGCTGCCGGCGCTCTTGGGCACGAACGCGCGTATTACAAATCATGTGGATTTTGTAATCTCTCCCGGCAATCCCGTCGCCCCCGTCACGGTAATCCGACGCCCTTCCATGAAGTTCGACAACAAAATCCAAGGCGTCCTCATCATCCACAAAATCGAGATAACGCCCTACTGAATCTGCACGAACTCCGACGCCGCCATTTTCTTCAATTGCCCGCACGCCGCGTAAATATCCCTCCCGCGCGGCTTCCGGACGAAACACGGCATCTTTTCCATCACCGCAGCGTGAAATAAAGCCACTTTTTCCTCGCTTGGCGTTGCGTATGGAATCCCCGGACCCGGATTCAAAGCAATTAAATTCACTTTCGCCCGAATATTCGCGAGCATTTTCGCCACGCGTTTCGCATCCGCAATCGAATCATTCACCCCGCCCAGCAACACGTATTCAAACGTGATGTGCTCCCGCGGCTTCAGCGGAAAACCCCGGCAAACCTCTAATAAATCAGCCAGATGGTACTTCCGCGTGATCGGCATGATCTCCCGCCGCTGCTCCTCCGTCGAAGCGTTTAAAGAGATCGCAAGCTTCGGACGAATATTCTCCTTGCCTAATTCTTCAATCTTAGGTATGATTCCAGATGTTGAAATTGTCATGCGGCGAGGCGAAAAACCAACGCCTTTATCATCGCAAATTATTTTTGTTGCTTTGATAACGTTTTTCAAATTCAACAGCGGTTCACCCATGCCCATCATGACGATGTTCACGTGCTGGGACTTCGGATCGAGCCCGTGTTTACTACAAATGTAAAGAACTTGGCCGACGATCTCGCCGGCCGTGAGGTTCCGCTCCAGGCCCATCTTGGCCGTGAGACAAAACTGGCAGTCCACCGGACACCCCACCTGCGATGAGATGCAGAGCGTATCCCGCCGCTCGTCTGGCATGAGAACGGTCTCGACGGTCTTCCCATCTGTAGGCAAAGAAAGGAGATACCGCGTCGTCCCATCTGCCGACGTATACGTTTCGCTCGCCGTCAGGCTCCCGATGGCCAGCCCTTCCCGCATTGCCGCGGGCAGCGCCGTGACGGCCTCAAGGCTCTCGACGCGCTGCCGGTACAGAGCATCATACAGTTGTTTGGCCCGGAATGCCGGGGCCCCGCCCAACGCCCCCTGCAACTCCGTCAAATCCATTCCCAGCAACATCTTCCCTCCAGATTACCCCAACCCCGGCACCCCGCCTAAACCCTTCGCCGTCGTCACCCCCCGCACAATCGCCTGCCCCACCACATCCGCCGCCGCCACCCCCAGCGCGCTCAGGTTCACCGTCTCCTCCCCCAGAGACAGCGCAATTACAATGTCCCCGTCGCTCATCGTGTGCCCCGGACTCAACGCCCGTAAAACCCCCGCCTGCGCCATCCGCGCCAACCGCGTCGCGCCCACCTTGCTCAACTTCGCGTTCGTCGCCACCACCACCAACGTCGTATTCCCTCCCGTCAATCCGCCTTCCCTGCCCCCACGCATCAACATCTCCGTATCCGCCAACTCCGTGCTCGATGGCGAATGCCGCGCCCCCGCCACCAACCGACCCGTCCGCGGATCCCGCACATCCCCAAACGCATTCACCACCGCCAGCGCCGCCACCTTCACCTTCCCCATCCCGTGTGACGCTACGCCCACCCCGCCCTTCATCGCCTGGCCCATCCCCAACAACTTCCCCACCGTCGCGCCCGTCCCCGCGCCGACGCTGCCTTCCACCACCGGTCCCGCCGTCGCCGCCGCCGCGGCCGCCGCCCCCATCTCCCGCGTCGGACGCACGTCGCTCCGCCCCATCCGCAGGTCAAACAAAATCGCCGACGGCACAATGGGCACCCGCAACTCGCCCACGGCAAACCCCACGCCCTTGGCCTCCAGATAGTTCCGCACCCCGCACGCCGCCTCGAGGCCAAACGCGCTCCCCCCCGCAAACACCACGCCATGCACCAGGCCCGTCACATGCAGCGGACTCAACGTGTCGAACTCCTGCGTCCCCGTGGCCGCCCCCCCGATATCCACGCCGGCTACCGCCCCGCCCTCGCACAACACCACCGTACAACCCGTTAACGCCTCATAATCCGACGCATGCCCCACCTTAATCCCAGCGATCTCAGTCATCCCTCCAGAGTGGCATAAGCCGCCTGTGCTAGCATCGAAACGGATGCTGGACTGGCTCAAATCGCCCTTCCTTACCTTTCAAGAGTTCGTCCTCCTAGCCGGTCGCGCCACCGTTAACGCCGTACGCCGCCCTTTCTACGGCCAGGACCTTTTCCTCCAAATGGACACGATTGGTGTTGGCAGCCTCCCCATTACCGTCCTCATCGGCTTCTTCTCCGGCGTCATCATGGCGCTCCAAATGTCCCGCGCCCTCTCGCAATACGGCGCCACCGGCCAGGTCGGACAGATCACCGCGATCACCCTCGTCCGCGAAATGGGCCCCGTGCTCACCGCCCTGCTCATCGCCGGGCGCAACGCCTCCGGCATCGCCTCCGAACTCGGCTCGATGAAGGTCTCCGAGCAGATCGACGCGATGCGCGCCCTCGGCACCGACCCCGTCAAGAAGCTCGTGACGCCCCGGCTCCTGGCCATGTGCGTCACCCTGCCCCTACTCACCATCATTGCCGACTTTGTCGGTATCGTCGGCGGTTACATGGTCGCCGTGCCGCTGCTCCGTCTCACCACCGGATCCCAATACTGGAATAATGCGTGGCGCTCGCTCGAGTACAACGACATCGCCCAGGGCCTCATCAAACCGCTGCTGTTTGCCTTCATCATCGCCCTCGTCGGCTGCCTCTACGGCATGCGGACCACCGGCGGAACCCAGGGCGTCGGGCGCGCGACAACACAGGCGGTCGTCGTCGCCAGCGTCTGGATTTTCATCGTCACCGCGCTCGTCACGCGCATCTTCGTCAACCTCTAATGGCCCGCCCAAAAGCCAATGCGCCCCGCTGCATTCTAAAATTCGAGGACGTCTCGCTGCAGTTCGACCAACCAAGACCGGCACTCGACCGCGTTTCGTTCGAAATCTGGAGCGGCGAAACCCGCATCATCCTCGGCGCCGCCGGCTCCGGCAAGACCGTGATCATGAAGATCGCCCTCGGCCTCCTCAAACCCACCAGCGGCCGCGTCTCGGTCATGGAACAGGATGTCACCCACTTCGATGAACGCCAATGGTATGACGTTCGCTCGCACATCGGCGTCCTCTTTCAGGAGGGCGGGCTGTTCGACTCCCTCACCATTGAAGAAAACGTCGCCTATCCTCTCCTCAACCAGGCGCGCTTCATGACAGCCGGCAAGAAACCTACCCTCGACTCCGTCCGCCCCGACGTGCAGGAAGCCCTGAACTTCGTCGAACTCGGCAATACGCTGACTAAGTTTCCCTCCGAACTTTCCGGAGGCATGCGCCGCCGCGTCGGCATCGCGCGCGGCAGCGTCGCCGACCCCGACCTGTTCCTCTACGACTCGCCCACCGCCGGGCTCGACCCCATCACCGCCAACACGATCATCGCCCTGCTGATCAAAGACCGCGAAATGCGGAACAGCACGGCAGCGATCATCACCCACCGCTTTCAGGACGGGCACCTGATGGCGAATTTTCGCTACAATCCGGAGAAGGATTGCCTTGAAAAACTGGCCGCCGACTCCCCCATCCGCGAAAGAACCAAATTCATGGTGATGAACGAAGGCAGGCTCGTTTTCGAAGGGTCAGAATCCGCACTCGACGCTTCCCAGGATCCCTACATCAGCAAATTCTCCATGAATCCTGCCAGAAAAGCGTCATAAAAGCCAGAAATAATCGATATGCCATCAGCTAGCAAAGTGTCGTGGGCACAACTTCGAGTCGGAGTGATGGCGTTCGTCGCGCTTGCCATCCTTTTTCTCCTCGTGTTCCTTCTGACTGGAAACAAAAGCCTTTTCAGCAAAGAGCTGATGGTCTACACCCTGCTTGACGACTCGGCGGCGATCACCGAAGGCTCGGCCGTTCGCCTAAATGGAATTCTTGTCGGAAAAATTTCAAAAGTTGCCCTGAGCGGCGAAAACACACCCAACCGGATCATTCGGTTAGAACTGGCCATCGATGCCGACAAGCTGGCTGCAATTCCGTCGGATTCGGTGGCGGCGGTCGGGGCCGAGAACCTGCTGGGCACCAAGTACATCAACATCAAGAAGGGCAAAGCGGGGACGGCGCTCAAAGCGGGCGGAGAGCTTAAGAGCCTCGACACCCGTGAGTTCCAGGACCTGGTCAATGCGGCCTATCCGTCGCTGCAGTCTTTGCAGAAGATCGTCGAACGGGTGGATAACATCGTCGGCATGGTGGAGAAGGGGCAGGGGTCGATCGGGAAGCTGCTGTCCGATGATGAGCTTTACACGCGGCTGGTCAGTACGGTGGCGGAGGTGCAGAGCATCACAGCCAACCTCGGCAGCGGGCGCGGGACGATTGGTAAGTTACTGAACGACGATGCTATTTACGAGGATTTGCGGACCACGTTGAAGAAGACCGATGCGGTGATCGACGACCTGCAGGCGGGCAAGGGCAGCGCCGGAAAGTTGCTCAAAGATCCGGCGCTTTACGATGAGACCAAGCAGACGATTGCCGAGATGCGGAAGACGATCGACGGGATCAACCGCGGCGAAGGCACGGCCGGGAAGCTGATGAAGGACGAGGCGCTGTACAAGAACCTGAACCAGCTGGTGGTACGACTCGACGCGGTGGTGGAGCGGCTGCAGAGCGGCCAGGGCACGATGGGGCAGCTGATGGTGAACCCGCAGCTGTATGAGTCGATGAACGGCACGATGAAGGAGATGAACTCCTTCATGAAAGACTTCCGGGCCAATCCGAAGAAGTTCCTGACGATTCAGCTCAAGCTGTTTTAATGCCGCGCCGGTTAGTGGTGAACGCCGACGATTTCGGGTTTACCCGAGACGTGAACGCCGGGATTATCGAGGCTTACGAGCGGGGGATTTTGACCGCGACGACG
This sequence comes from Acidobacteriota bacterium, assembly GCA_026393985.1. Taxonomy (GTDB): domain Bacteria; phylum Acidobacteriota; class Terriglobia; order Bryobacterales; family Bryobacteraceae. The sequence goes on along the minus strand of JAPKZB010000006.1, from coordinate 114,342 downwards.
CTGATGGCTGACGGAGACGCCTTCGCGGACGCGGTGCGGCTGGCGGGCGAGCACCCGGGGCTCGACGTTGGGGTACATTTGACGCTGGTGGGGATGCCGGGGCTGCCCGCGTCGCTGGCGGGCTGCACGACGGCGGTGTACAGCGGCCAGCTGGACGTGTACGAGATCTTTGCAGGGCAGGTGCGGAAGGTGCTGGCGGCGGGGATCCGGCCGACGCATGTGGACACGCACAAGCATACGCATCTGCTGCCGCCGGTGCTGCGGGCGGTCTGCACGGTGGCCGAGGAGTTTGGGATCGGCTGGGTTCGCTCTCCGGGCGATTTTCCGTTTTCCTACGGCCGGAAGGGATTAGTGAGCCGGGTGATGCGGTGGCGCCGGCGGGCCATGCGCCGGACGATTGCGGAGGCGGGGCTGCGGACGACGGACGCCTTTACGGGCTTTGCGTGGACGGGGACGTTTACGGAGAAGGATTTGGGGCGGCTGCTGCCGGCGCTGCCGGAGGGGGTGACGGAGTTCATGTGTCATCCGGGCCGGCTGGGTGGGGAGCTGGCGGGAGCGAACACGCGGCTGAAGGCGAGCCGGATGCAGGAGTTGCGGGCGCTGACTCATCCGGCGACGCGGGCGGCGGTGGAGGCGGCGGGGATTCAGCTGGCCGGGTATCGGGAGTTATAAGGGCATGAAAATTTTGACTTTGGTGGCATTTGCGGCAATGATGATTCCGACGACGAAGGTGGAGAAGGTAGTGGAGACGCTGCACGGGGTGGAGGTGGTGGACCCCTACCGGTGGCTCGAGAATCAGGAGGCGCCGGAGACGCGAGAGTGGCTGGCGGCGCAGGAGAAGTATGCCCGGAGCTGGATTGACGCGGCGCCGCGACGGGCGGCGATTGGCAAGCGCGTTGAAGAGTTGATGCGGGTAGAGACGGTATCGTTCCCGACGGTGCGGAAGCAGCGGGTGTTCTACACGCGGCGGGCGCCGGAGCAGAGCCAGCCGGTGTTGTACGTCAGGGAGGGACTACAGGGCAAGGAGCGGATGCTGGTGGACCCGAACGCGCGGGGCGGGAGTATTTCGGTATCGCTACAGGGGGTAAACGCGGACGGGACGGTGTTGGCGTACGGGCTGCGGAAGGGCGGGGAGGACGAGACGGAGGTGCAGCTGCTCGACGTGGGGACGGGCAAGGACGTGGGGGCGCGGCTGCCGCGGGGGCGGTACATGGGGGTGGAGATCGCGCCGGATAACCGGACGCTGTACCTGTCGAAGTTTGAAGACCAGGGCCCGGCGGTGTACCGGCAGCGGGAGGGGCAGGCGCCGGAGCGGCTGTTCGGCGACCGGTTGACGGCGCAGAACATTATCGGCATCGAGCTTTCGCCGGGCGGGAAGCGGCTGCTGTTGACGGTGCTGCTGGGGTCGGCGGGGAGCAAGGACGAGGTTTATCTGATGGACCTGGCTTCCAAGCAGGTGACGACGGTGAACAAGGAGATTGACGCGCGGTTCCGGGGGGCGTTTGCGGGGGAGGAGACGATTGTTTTTACGACGGATTGGAAGGCGCCGCGGCAGCGGGTGTTGACGGTACCGGCGGGGGCGCCGGAGTTGGCGAAGGCCCGGGAGATTGTGCCGCAGACGGCGTGGCAGTTGGAGGGCGTTTCGCTGGTGGGCGGGCGGATTGCGCTGCAGTATCTCGAGAACGTACAATCGAAGATCAAGTTAGTAGACTTACAGGGAAAGTTAGTACGGGAGCTGGCGGCGCCGGGGCTGGGCACGGCGACGAATCTGTACGGGGAGTGGACGAACGATCTGGCATTTTTGAGTTATAACTCGTTTTATCAGCCGAACACGATTTACTCGTACGCGGTGGGCAAGGGAACGCAGGCGGAATTTGCGCGGGAGCGGGTGCCGGTGGAGCGGGTGGATGTGAAGGTGGAGCAGGTTTGGTATACGTCGAAGGACGGGACGAAGGTGCCGATGTTTGTGGCGCACCGGCGGGACCGAAAGCTCGACGGGAGCAATCCGACGCTGCTGACGGGTTATGGCGGGTTTACGGTGACGATGACGCCGGGGTTTTCGGCGCTGATGGCGTGGTGGATTGAGCAGGGCGGGGTGGTGGCGCTGCCGAATCTGCGCGGGGGGAGTGAGTTTGGGGAGGCGTGGCATCAGGGCGGGATGCTCGCTAAGAAGCAGAACACGTTTGACGACTTTATTGCGGCGGCGGAGTGGTTGGTGGCGAAGGGTTACACGCGGCCGGAGAAGCTGGCGATCCGGGGGGGATCGAACGGGGGACTGTTGGTGGGGGCGGCGATGACGCAGCGGCCGGAGTTATTCGGGGTGGTGAGTTGCGCGGTGCCGCTGCTCGATATGGTACGGTATCACTTATTCAAAGTGGCGCGGTTCTGGGTGCCGGAGTACGGGTCGGCGGAGGACGCGGCGCAGTTGCGGAATATTTTGAGTTACTCGCCGTATCAGAAAGTAAAAGACGGGGTGAAGTATCCGGCGACGATCTTGATAACGGGGGATGCGGATACGCGGGTGGACCCGCTGCACGCGCGGAAGATGGCGGCGCGGCTGCAGGCGGCGACGGGGTCGGGGCGGCCGGTGATCTTGCACTACGACACGGAGGGGGGGCATACGCAGGGGCTGCCGCTGGGTAAGCGGGTGGCGAATCTGGCGGATGAGTTGGCGTTTTTGACGCAGCAGTTGGGGTGGGAGTAGGTAGTGGCGGCGGTGGCGCGGGGCTCGAGGCCCCGCGACGCCGCGGTGGGGGATCAGAGCGGGCGAACGCCACAGTCGGTCAGATAGCAATAGACGGCGTCAAAGTCGCCGGCCCGGCGCGTTTCATCCTCGGCGGACCCTTTGGGCACGTATATGGTCATCGCCTTACGAAATCGGGTCAGCAGAACGCGGTATTTGTTGAGGATCCTGGTCTTTGAGTCGTCCGCGGCCAGTTGCGGATCACCTAGTCCGGAGACCGCTCGCCATTTTGTTCCGGCGAGTCGCCTTGCCTCAATACGACCTTCCGGAAAGACCAAGTCACCGCCCCAGAGCAGGGCACAGACATCAAGCTCGAGCCCTTGGACCTCAAACTCGCTAAGCGCAACTTCGAGTTGGTTGGAGGACCGATGGTCGCCAAGCGGCTCAAGAAACCATTTCACGTAATCGATTCCTCCGAGGATTTTGAATGTCGGGGTTTCCACACCTTCGGCGCGTAATCTGGCCGCACCGGAACTGGCAATCAGACCGGCGCGACGCCCACTCTGGACGTGCGTGTTTAGCCAAGTACGCGCCGCCGGCAACTCCCTGGTGATGGTGATGGGGAGACCCTCGTTGGCAAGCGATGCCGCATCGGCTTTCCTGCCTTCCAGCACAGCGTTGACCCAGGCTGCCGTCACCCTGGACTCGTAGGACCGCTTTGACGTACGCAAGTGAAGCCGGGGTTCCTGCTCAAGCTTGCATCCCTCGACTCTGCCATCACGAAACAGCCGAGCACCGGCCACAGAGGCGCCGCCCACGAGAGCCTCCGGAGAGGTGATCAATTCCCAATCGAGATGTTTTGTATCGCATCGCCCCACGCGGCAAGACCCGCTTCCCCACCGTGAATCTCCTGGCCACCACCGACGAGCGCGACGACAACAGCCCAGCCTTCATGGCGCCCCATTACCTCAAGAACCATCTCCGGCTCAGAGATATTCCGATTAAACTTCTTGTCGTTCTTGGCCGCTGTCCAGGCACGTTGGGCTTCGTCGAAGACAACGAGGCGGTTCGCGGGAGGACGGCTTCCCCGGTAACTATCCGCGATGAACCGATGGACTTCTCCGATCCTGGATCCCACCGCGCGCGCTGCGCCACGCCGGCGCGGGCCACAGCTTCGCTTCAAGGCCTCCTGGAGGACTTTGACCAGCGGGCCATTTCCCGAAAGGAAGGCGGCCTGGTCCAGACCGAGGTTCAGCTTCTGCACAATCTGATGCACCGCGTTTAAGCCTGCCAGTGTTTTCCCGGCGCCGGGGACACCGGTCAGGATCAGTAGTTTTTTGGCTCGCCGCTGAATCGCGTCGTCCACTGCCCGAACGATTGCGCTCTCGGTAGCGTCGAGATCGTCTTTACCAGCCCGGAAACTGGATAGATCTTCGACGTTATGACTGTGGTAAATCGCCGAAGCCGCTTCAATGATGGAGGGAACCGGGAAGTAGCGCGAATTGTTCCACGTCTCGGGATTCAGCTTAGCGCGTTGATTTCCCGCGGCGCGCTGAATGGTTAGAATTGCATTGGCCAAGAAGGAAGGGCCCATCGCCGCACCTTCGTGCAGGAGATGAACCTTCAGTCCGATTTTGGTTTTGAATGAACCAATGGCAATGGGAACAATTGTTCGACCACGAGACTCCTCATGGAAGTCCAACAGGCTCAGCGCATACTCCTGCGCTTGCCTCAAGGCGGACAAAGCACTAGCGGAGTGACCTCCTTTGTATTCGATTACGTAGACCAGATCGCCAGCGAGAAGAACGCAATCGATCCGCTTTCTCATGACGGGGATAACGTACTCAAGCAGCACAGGCCAGCCCGACGATTCCGGCCAATCACTCAACAAGCCGGCAAGGGCGGCTTGCAATTCCGCAATCTCTGTCGCCCAGGAATGCACGTTTTCCTTGGTATTGCCAAGCCCCGCATCGGCCAGTCCCTTGGCTAACCGCCCCATGATTTCGTCGGGATTCGCGCGAACAAATTTCAGCAAGGACTCGACATAGAATGCGCTCATATCAATCACCCTAACATAGGGAAGAAACTTAGCCCGGCACGATCCTTGCGACTATTAACCGGGGCAGATTGCGGCCGGAGAAGCTGGCGATCCGGGGGGGATCGAACGGGGGGTTGTTGGTGGGGGCGGCGATGACGCAGCGGCCGGAGTTATTCGGGGTGGTGAGTTGCGCGGTGCCGCTGCTCGATATGGTGCGGTATCACTTATTCAAAGTGGCGCGGTTCTGGGTGCCGGAGTACGGGTCGGCGGAGGAGGCGGGGCAGTTTCGGAATATTTTGAGTTACTCGCCGTATCAGAAAGTAAAAGACGGGGTGAAGTATCCGGCGACGATTTTGATTACGGGGGATGCGGATACGCGGGTGGATCCGCTGCACGCGCGGAAGATGGCGGCGCGGCTGCAGGCGGCGACGGGGTCGGGGCGGCCGGTGATTTTGCACTATGACACGGAGGGGGGCACACGCAGGGGTTGCCGCTGGGTAAGCGGGTGGCGAATCTGGCGGATGAGTTGGCGTTTTTGACGCAGCAGTTGGGGTGGGAGTAGGTAGTGGCGGCGGTGGCGCGGGGCTCGGTTATGGCGGGCGCAGGCCGCAATCGGACAGACACCAATAAACGCTGTTAATAACGTCTGGCCGCAGCGTTTCCTCCTCAGGCGAACTTGTCGGCACCTACATGGCCAAGGTGAGGCGACGGGGGCGGGCGGGGCGGCGGAGAACCGGTGTTTTCAAGCGGCGGCGGGCGCAGAACAAGCTACAACGGGATGTTGCCGTGCTTCTTGCGCGGAGTGGCGACCTTCTTGTTCTCCAGCATCCGCAGGCCGCGGATCAGCTTGGCACGGGTCTGGCGGGGCTCAATCACCGCGTCGATGAAGCCGTTCTCGGCCGCGACAAAGGGCGTGGCGAAACGCTCGTTGTAATCATCGATCTTGGCCTGCCGGCCCGCCGGGTCGTCGCGGCGGGAGAGAATGTTCACCGCTCCTTCCGCCCCCATCACCGCGATCTCGGCCGAGGGCCAGGCGAAGTTCAGATCCGTGCGCAGATGCTTGGACCCCATCACGCAATACGCGCCGCCGTAGGCCTTGCGCGTAATCACCGTGATCTTGGGGACCGTGGCCTCGGCATAGGCGTAGAGCAGCTTCGCTCCATGCTTGATGATGCCTCCCCACTCCTGCTCGGTGCCGGGCAGAAAGCCGGGCACATCCTCAAACGTAATGATCGGGATGTTGAACGCATCGCAGAAGCGGACAAAACGGGCGGCTTTCGTCGAGGAGTTAATATCCAAACAACCGGCCAGAACCGCGGGCTGGTTGGCGACAATGCCGACGCTGCGGCCGTCGAGGCGGGCGAGCCCGATCACGATGTTCTGGGCGAAATGCTCGTGCACTTCGAGAAACTCGCCGTCATCGACCGTCAGGCGGATCGCCTCCTTGATGTCATACGGCTGGTTCGAGGCGGCGGGGACTAACGTGTCGAGTTCGGGCGCGGCGCGGTCGATGGGATCGGTCGACGGGAGCTGGGGCGGGTCTTCGGCGTTGTTCTGGGGCAGATAGCGGAGCAGTTCGCGGATGTGGGCGAGGCACTCCTGATCGGAGGGGGCGAGGAAGTGGGCGACGCCGGAGCGGGAGTTGTGCGTCTGGGCGCCGCCGAGGTCCTCCTTCGAGACGTCTTCGTGGGTGACCGTCTTGATGACGTCGGGACCGGTGACGAACATGTGGGCCGTGTGGTCCACCATGAAGATGAAGTCCGTGAGGGCGGGCGAGTAGACGGCGCCGCCGGCGCAGGGGCCCAGGATGGCCGAGATCTGCGGAATGACGCCGGAGGCGATGGTGTTGCGGAGGAAGATATCGGCGTAGCCGCCGAGCGACAGGACGCCTTCCTGAATGCGGGCACCGCCGGAGTCGTTGAGGCCGATGACGGGGGCACCGTTCTGCAGGGCGAGGTCCATGATCTTGCAGATCTTCTGGGCGTTGGTGGCCGAGAGGGAGCCGCCGAAGACGGTGAAGTCCTGGGCGAAGACGTAGGCCAGGCGGCCGTGGATGAGACCGTAGCCGGTGACGAAGCCGTCGCCGTCGACGACCTGGTCGTCCATGCCGAAGTCGCGGCAGCGGTGGCGGACGAGTTGGTCGAGCTCTTCGAAGGTATCGGGGTCGAGGAGGAGGGTGACGCGTTCGCGAGCGGAGAGTTTGCCTTCGGAGTGCTGGCGGGCCTGGCGTTGGGGGCCGCCTCCGGCGAGGGCGGTGGCCTGGCGGCGGCGGAGTTCGGCGACTCGGGCGTTCGCTACACGATCTGGTGGCATGAAACGATCAGGGTAACACTGCCAGGCGGACGGCCATGTCAAGGGCGGCTTCAAAGCTGCGGGTGGAGGCCTGGCCCTTCCAGGCGATATCGAACGCCGTGCCGTGGTCGACGGAGGTGCGGATGATGGGCAGGCCGAGGGCGATGTTGACACCGCCTTCAAAGTCGAGGAGTTTCGAGGGGATGTGGCCCTGGTCGTGGTACATGCAGACGATGGCGTCGAACTTCTGGCGGCGAACGGCGAGGTAGAAGAGCGTATCGGGGGGGAAGGGGCCGTCGACGTTCCAGCCCTGGGCCTGGGCCCACTGGACGGCGGGGCGGATCTGGTCGATCTCTTCGCGGCCGAACAGGCCGTTTTCGCCGGCGTGGGGGTTGAGGCCGGCGACGGCGACGCGGGCGTTGGGCTTGAGGCGGCGGACAGCGTGCCAGGTGAGTTCGATGATGGTTTGGATGCGGGGTTGGCGGCAGCGGTCGATGGCTTGGCGGAGGGAGCAGTGGGTGGATACGTGGGTGACGATCAGGTCCGGTGACGCCAGCATGATCGTCACGTCGTCGCTGCCGCAGAGTTCGCCGATGAGTTCGGTGTGGCCGGTGAAGCGGGGGTCGGAGAGTTGGGTGGCCTCCTTGTTCATGGGGAGGGTGACGAAGGCGGCGATGTCTCCGGCGAGGGCGGCGCGGGTGGCACGGATGACGTATTCGCGGGCGGCGTGGCCGGAGCGGGCGTTGATCTGGCCGGGGGTGAGGTCGGCGTCGGCGAGGAGTTGGGCGTCGAGGATGTTGACGGGGCCGGGGGCGTAGTCGGCGGGGCTGGCGATGGGGCGGAGGGTGAGTCCGAGGTTGAGCTGGGCGTTGAGCCGGGCGAGGGGGGCGAGGTCTCCATAGACGACGTAGGGGACGGGGATGCGACCGGCGTGGGCGGCGAGGAGGAGGATTTCGGGGCCGACGCCGGAGGAGTCGCCCATGGTGATGCCGAACAGGGGGGAGTTCATGCGAAGAGTTCCTTTACCTGTTGTACCAGCGTGGGGGGGCCGAAGCCGCCGGCTTTGGTGACAAAGATGAGGGGCGACTGCGGGGAGCGGCAGGCGGCGACGCCGGGGAGGAGTTCGGGCAGGGGTTCGAGCGTGGTGACGCCGAGGGTTTGCCAGAGGGCGCGAGCAGTGTCGCCGCCCATGATGAGGACGGCGTCGGGATGGTGCTTTAGAATGTGGGCGCGGGCTTGGGCGGCGAGGGTTTGGGCGGCGGATTCCGGGTTGGTCCGTGCGAGAGGAGTGGTCAGGACGGGGCTTTCGGAGAGTTCGGCCTGGCGGCGGGATTGGGGGTGAAGGCTGCCGCAGAGGACGAGCCATTGTTTGAGTTGGGGGCGGGGGGCGGGAGGCTGCGGGGGAAAGGCGTGGAGGCGGGCCCAGTGGGGGAGGAAGCCGGCGGGTCCGGCGAGGGTGGGGAGATGGGGAAGTTGGGCGAGGGCGGCGGCCCAGGCGGCGAGGTCGTCGTTGGTGGCGGCGTCGGCGATGGCGAGCGGGGGGAGGGGCTCGGTGAGCTGGCGGGGGTGGGTGAGGAGTTGGGCGGAGGGAAGGAGATCGCGGAGGTTTGAGGAGCGGACGGGCTGGCGGGGGTCGGCGGCGAATTCGGTGAGGTGGACTGGGGTGCCGTGGACGTGGAGGACGCCGTCGAGGACGGTGCGGCCGACGGCGGGGTAGGCGGGGAGGTAGAGAACGGGCGGGGGGAGAGCGCTGAGTTCGGCGGGGATGTTGCCGCGGAGGGTGGAGTCGGTTTTCTTGTAGAGGGGGACGGGGGCGGCGGCCCAGGATTGGATGAGGGCGTGGGCTTCCGCGGGCGTGGCGTGGCGTGTGTTGGTGTCGACGATGAGGACGCCATTTTGGGGAGCGACGGGGTGAGGCGAGAGGGTGACGGTGGCGGCGAGGCCGAGGGTGGCGAGGAGGGAGCCGCACTCGAGGGCGCCGGTGGCATCGTCGGCGAGGATGAGTCCGGAGGAGGACATGTTAGAAGTTCGGGCTGGTTTCGCCGGCCATGCGGGAGGGGGCGGGGGCGGTCCAGCGGGTCCAGAGGCGGGCGAGGCCGGCGGCGGGTTGGGGGACGCCTTCGATGAGCCAGAGGTCGGAGTTGGGGCGGAAGACTTCGAGGAGGAAGCGGGAGCCGTCGGGGGAGGGGCTGAAGGTGCGGGGGGTGGTTTTGGGGTCGATTTGGGCGAGGACCGAGCGGAGTTCGCGGCCGGAGTCGACATCGAGGGTGGTGAGAAGGGTGCGGTCATCGTCGGCGCGGCTGAGGAGGTAGAGGAGAGCGCCGGTTTGGGCGAATTGGAGGGCGAGGGGGGGATTGGTGGAGAGGAGTTTGCTGTGGGCGCCATCGGGGGAGATGACGCGGAGGCCTTCCGGGTCGGGGTAGGCGAGCCATTTGCCGTTGGCGGACCAGGAGACGAGGGGACGAGCGACCGTGGCTTCGAGGGTGAGGGGTTGGGCGCCGCCGCTGGTGGAGACTTTGCGGAGGCGGGGGCGGCCGTTGAAGCCTTCGACGAAGGCGATCCAATTGCCGTCGGGGGACCAGGCGAGAGCGAGGACGGCATTGTCGTAGTCTTTGGGGAGAAGTCCGACGGGTCGGCCGCCGGAGGCGGGAGCGACCCAGATCTGGCGGGATTCGGCGTAGGCGAGGCGGCGGCCGTCGGGGGAGAACGCGGGCTGGGGATTGCCGCGGAGGCCGGAGGCGAGGATGGTGGTCTGGTCGGTGAGGGCTTCGGCGATGCGGATCTGGGTGCCTTCGCCAAGAGCGACTACGTAGGCGAAGCGGTCGCCGGCAGGGGACCAGGCGGGGGCGGCTTCGGGCAGGGAGGTGGCGAGGCGATCGCGGAGGAACTTGCCGTCGGCGCCGAGTTCAACGATGTCACGGATGGAGACGCCAAGGGCGGCGATGGCGCGGGAGCCTTCGGGAGCGAGGTGGGCCGAGCCGACGCCTTGGGTGCCCTGGTCGAGGGCGAGGAGTTCTCCGGAGTCGAGGTTGAGGGCGAGGAGGCGGGAGACGGCGCCGCGCCAACTGCCGGTGAGGAGGAGGTGGCGGCTATCGGGGAACCAGCTGACGGAGCCGAGTTGGTCGATGTTCTCGACGCGGCGGGGCTGGCCGGCGGGATAGGGGAGGATCCAGAGTTCGGAGCGGGCGCGGAGGGCGAGGCGCTGTTGATTAGGAGCGAAGGCGAGGAGTTGGATTTGGCTGGTGCCGAGGCTTTTGAGGTCGTAGGGGAGGGGTTGGGGCGGGGCGCCGGGCGGGGCGCTGCGGGCGAGGCGGTAGCCTTGTTCGGTGCGATTGGCGAGGAGGAGTTGAGCGCCATCGGGGGAGAGGACGGCGGTTTCGACGTTGTCGAGGACGAGTTGGGGGGTGCCGCCGGCGGCGCCGATGGCGTAGAAGGCGCGACCGCTGAGGAAGAAGATGCGGGCGCTGTCGGGGGCCCAGAAGAGGGAGGCGATTTGCGGACCGGCGAAGCGGCCGGCGTCGAGCCAGAGTTCGACGGGTTCGGGGCTGTCGAAGGATTTGAGATAGAGAGCGCGGCCGGCGGGGCGAAGGCGCCAGTAGGCGATGGAGCGGCCATCGGGGGAGAAGGCGGGGGCGACTTCGGCATCCGAGTCGGCGAGGAAGGAGAGGAAGCGGAGATGTTCCGTGGGGGAGGGTGCGTTGCGGGCGAGATTCCAGAGGGGGGGGGGGGGGGGGGGCGGGGGGGGGGCGGGGGGCGGGGCCGTGGGGCGAGGAGGGGGAGGCCAGGGCCTGGAGGGCGAAGGCGAGATCCTTGGCGGATTGGAAGCGGTTGTTGGGCTCTTTTTCGAGGCAGTGGAGGACGCAGTTGCGGACGGCGGCGGGGAGGTGGGGCGGGAGGTCGGCGGGTTCGTTTTTGAGAATGGCGGTGAGGGTTTCCGGGGTGGAGGGGGCCTCGAAGGCGCGGTGGCCGGCGAGCATTTCGTAGAGGACGGCGCCGAAGGAGAAGATATCGCTGCGGTGGTCGGCGGCGCGGCCGCGGGCTTGTTCGGGGGACATGTAGCCGACGGTGCCCATGACGGAGCCTTCGTGGGTGAGGGGCCCGGAGTGGGTTTGGGTATCGGCGGAGGCGGGTTCTTCGCGTTTGGCGAGGCCGAAATCGAGGATTTTGGGGTGGCCTTCGCGGGTAACCATGATGTTTTCGGGTTTGAGATCGCGGTGGATGATGCCGATTTGGTGGGCGGCGGCGAGGCCGGCGGCGATTTGGGAGGCGATTTCGAGGGTGCGGCGGAGGGGGAGGGGGCCGCGGGTGAGGAGAGTGCGGAGGGAGTCGCCATCCACGAGTTCGGTGACGAGGTAGGAGACGCCGGCGTCGCGGCCGACGTCGTAGAGGGCGACGATGTTGGGATGGTTGAGGGCGGCGACGGCGCGGGCTTCGCGTTCGAAGCGGTCGTCGAAGGCGGCTTTGGAGGCTTTGACGGCGACGATGCGGTCGAGGCGGGTGTCGCGGGCTTTCCACACTTCGCCCATGCCGCCGGCGCCGAGGGAGGCGAGGACCTTGTAGGGCCCGAATTGGTCCGGCGGGGCGGGGATCACGTTAGTAAACCGCCTTTTTGCCGGCGACGGCGGTGGCGATGCGATAGAGACCGGTGCGGGCGGTCAGGAAGAGGGTTTTGCCGTCGGGGCCACCGAAGGCGAGGTTGGCGGGGACTTCGGCGGGTTGGAGCGTGCCGAGGTGTTTGCCTTCCGGGGAGAAGACCCAGACGCCGCCGGGTCCGGTGGCCCAGAGGTTGCCCTTTTCGTCGACTTTGAGGCCGTCGGGGAGGCCGTCGGCTTTTTCGGCGGTGACATCGGCGAAGACGCGACCGGGACCGAGGGCGCCATCGGGGAGGACGGGATAGCGCATCCAGAGCTTGCGGGCGGGGTCGGAATTGGCGACGTACAGGAACTTCTCGTCGGGGGAGAAGGCGATGCCGTTGGGGCGGGAGAGGTCTTTCGATAGGAGTTGGAGCTTGCCTTTGGCGAGGCGGTAGACACCGTTGAAGGCGAGTTCTTTGCCGGGGTCTTCGTCCTGTTTATCGAGGCCGTAGGGGGGATCGGTGAAGTAGAGGGAGCCGTCGGAGTGGTAGACGGCGTCGTTGGGACTGTTGAGTTTGCGGCCTTCGAAGCGGTCGGTGAGGGTGGTGATGACGCCGCTCGCGGAGCGCATGGCGATGCGACGGCCCGAGTGCTGGCAGAGCAGGAGGGAGTTGTTGGGGCCGGCGAGGAGGCCGTTGGAGTTTTCCGACGGGCGGAGGAACTCTTTGACGGAGTTGTCGGCGGCGGACCATTGGTTGACGACGTTGGCGGGGATATCAGAGAACAGAAGGCGGTCGCCGGGGAGCCAGACGGGGCCTTCGATGAACTGGAAGCCGGAGGCGAGTTTTTCGATTGGGGCGTTGGGGGGGAAGAGGGCCTGGAAGGCTGGGTCCGGGGCAGGAACCGGCGTGGAAGCGGGGGCGGGCGGTGGGGCGGCCGGCGGGGTGGAGGAGCAGGCGGCAAGGAGCAGGAGGGTGAGCAGGAGGGTGAGCAGGGGGGCGGCCTTGGTCATGCCTTCGATTCTAACGCCTTCGATTCTAACGTTATGATGTTGGCAGCGATGCTGTTAGAACCCTCCCGCCTTGTGAATGTGGCGAAACTGATTACCGCTTATTACGCGGAGCGCCCGGACCCGGCGGTGCCGGAGCAGCGGGTTTCGTTTGGCACGTCGGGCCATCGGGGGTCGGCGCTGCAGCAGGCGTTCAACGAATGGCACATTCTGGCGATTACGCAGGCGATTTGCCGCTACCGCGCGGCGCGGCGGGTGGACGGGCCGCTGTTTCTGGGCATCGATACACATGCGTTGTCCGAGCCGGCGGCGGCGACGGCGCTGGAGGTGTTGGCGGCCAACGGCGTCGAGACGATGATTGCCGAGGGGACCGACTATACGCCGACGCCGGCCGTGTCGCATGCGATTTTGACCTACAACGCCGGGCGGACGACAGGACTGGCCGACGGGATTGTCGTCACGCCGTCGCATAACCCACCGGGGGATGGGGGCTTTAAGTACAACGGGACGAACGGGGGGCCGGCAGACAGCGGCGCGACATCCTGGATACAAAACGAAGCCAACCGGATGTTGGAAGCGGGGCTCGATGGGGTGCGGCGGATGCCCTACCGGGCGGCGCTGCAGGCGGCGACGACGCACCGGCACGACTACCTGACGCAGTATGTGAACGATCTCGATCAGGTGATTGATTTCGGGGCGATGGATGCGTCGCTGGGGGTAGACCCGCTGGGCGGCGCGGGGGTGGCGTACTGGCCGCGGATTGCCGAGCGGTACAAGCTGAATCTGACGGTGGTAAATCCGCTGGTCGATGCGACGTTCCGTTTCATGAGTCTGGACTGGGACGGGAAGATCCGGATGGACCCTTCGTCGCCACACGTCATGGAGCCGTTGATTGCGCTGCGCGAGCGGTTCGACATGGCGTTTGCCTGCGATACGGACCATGACCGGCACGGGATTGTGACGCGGAGCGCCGGGCTGCTGCCGCCGAATCACTATCTGGCGCTTTGCATTGAGTATCTGTTTACGCACCGGCCGCAGTGGGGCGCCGCGACAGCGGTGGGCAAGACAGCGGTGAGCAGCAGCATGATTGACCGGGTGGCGGCGCGGCTGGGGCGGCGGCTGTACGAGGTGCCGGTGGGCTTCAAGTGGTTTGTGCCGGGGTTGATGGATGGCTCGCTCGGTTTTGTGGGCGAGGAGAGCGCGGGAGCGTCGTTTTTGCGGCGGGACGGGCGGGTATGGACCACGGATAAGGACGGGATCATCGCGTGTTTGTTGAGCGCGGAGATGACGGCGCGCTGGCAGCGGGATCTCGGTGAGGTGTACGCGTCGTGCGAGGAGGCGCTGGGGCGTTCGACGTACGAGCGGATCGAGGCGCCGGCGAATGCGGCGCAGAAGGCACGGCTGGCGCGATTGGCGCCGGAGGACGTGAAGGCTTCCGTGCTGGGCGGGGAGCCGATTCAGCAGATCCTGACGAAGGCGCCGGGGGACGGCAACGCGCTGGGCGGATTGAAGGTGGTGACGGAGAACGCGTGGTTTGCGGCGCGGCCGTCGGGTACGGAAGACATCTATAAGATTTACGCGGAAAGCTTCCATGGGCAGGCGCATCTGCGCCAGGTGCAGATGGAGGCACAGGCCATGGTGGCGGATGCACTCAGCGCTTAGCTGTGTTAATTTCTAAGCGGATATTGGCGTTCTTTAATCTGAGGGTTTATGCGTTACGCACTGCTTCTGGGCGTGGTTGCCGGCCGTTTGGCGTTTGCCGCGGATGAGTCGGCGACCGGGGCTCCCGGCACGTTCAAGCAATACTGTTTCTCCTGCCATGGCAAGGCGGCGACGGGAGGAATCAGCTTCGATAAGCTGATGACCGCCGCCTCGATGGGCGACCATTTCCCGGCGTGGGAGAAGGTGGCGGACGCCATCGAGACGAAGCACATGCCGCCTGCGCAGATGCCGCAGCCGAAAGATGCCGAGCGGCAGGAGGCGGCGCGGTGGGTACGGGCGCGGTTGAACGAAATTGCCGTGCGGCACGCGGGCGAACCGGGGCGCGTGGCGCTGCGGCGACTGACGAGCGGCGAGTACGCCTACACGGTAAAGGATCTGACCGGGATTGACGTCGATACGGCGCGGGATTTCGTGCCGGACGCGGTGGGCGGCGAGGGCTTTACGAACTATGGGGATGTGCAGTTCATGGCCGATGCGAGCCTCGAACGGTATCTGCAGGCGGCCAAGAAGATTGCTTCGCACGCGGTGATTGGGGCCGGGCCGCTGCAGTTCTACGTGGACCCGGGCAAGAGTGGGCGGGAGCTGTCGGCGATCAACCGGATACAGGCCATTTATACGACGTACGGGTTCCGGTCGGTGTCGGGCGAGGGCGGTAAGCCGTATGGCCTCGATCTTTACGGCAAGGCGTTTTATGGGGCCTACCGGCTGAAGCACGAAAAGGGCGCGACGGTAGCGAAGATTGCGCGGGAAGAAGGGATTACCGAGCGGTTTCTTGCGCACATTGCGGCGGTGGTCAACCAGCCGAATCCGGCCTATCCGACCTCGACGATCGTCGAGAGGTGGAAGAGGATGCCGGGGACGCGCGAAGGCGCGGCGCAGGTGCAGAAGGCGGTGGTGGACTGGCCGCGGATGCTGTTTGGCGCCGGGGCGGACGCCGCGGGCGGCCAGGGCGATGAGCGGGCGCTGGTGATCAACGAAGAGACGCTCGACGCCAAACCGGCGCAGAAGCTGCGTTTTAATCTCTTCAACCGGAGCGAGAAGGCGCCGGCGGTGAACTTTCTGATTGCGGCAGTAAACCCGAGCTCGGCCGATAAGCCGATTGTGGTGTTCCGCAACGTGACGGTGCGTTTCCGGATGGCGGACCGGTCGGTGTCGGCGCCGCAACCGCTGGTGGGGGTGTTGAGCGAGGCGTCGCGGGCGAAGGTGGTCTTCGGCAAGCGGCCGGACGGGGTAGCGATTGACCCGATGGATTTTGCTGTCGAAGGCGATGCGGTGTTGACGTTCGACCTGACGGCACCCAAAGGGGCGCGGGGCGTGGACGTGCAGGCGGATGTTGAGATGGTGGCGGGCGGAGCGAAGGACGCCGTGATGCGCGTGACCGTCTCCGACCAGCCGCGGTTGTTCACCGGGCGGCCATTTTCGGTGCTGCTCGGCTTCCCGAAAACCCCGGGCTTCACCAAGTGGCAGGCGGGGGTGATGCAGTTCGCCGACGAGCTGCCGCAGAACTCGCAGGGAGAGGCCAACCCGGCCGATAAGGACCCGATTCCCGAGCCCTACAATAACGTCTATAACCAGCCAGAGCGGGACGAGTTCCACATCAAAGTGAAGTACTACCGTTCGGATCGGTTCTTGATGGAGAAGATGCTCGATGACGCGACGCGGAAGCAGCTCGACCACGCATGGGCGGACCTGAAGGCCTCGTTTGCCTACCACGACAACTATCTGACCTTTGTCCGGAACAAGTTCAAGAACGACCCGGCCAAGGCGGCCCCGTTCATCAAAGAGTGGACGGCCGACTACGAGGCCGTGCAGAAGGCGCAGTTGGCGGCGCAGCCCGGGCATGTGGAGGACGCGCTGAAGCTGGCGAGCCTGGCGTGGCGGCGGCCGCTGCTGCCGGCCGAGAAAGACAAGCTGCGGGCGTTCTATACCACTTCGCGCGAGATCGGGAAGATGGACCACGAGCAGGCGATGCGGGCACTGCTGGCGCGGATGTTCGTCGCGCCGGCTTTTCTCTACCGGATCGAGCAGTCGAGCGGACCGCTGAACGGGTTCGAACTGGCCAGCCGGATGAGCTATTTCCTGTGGTCTTCGATGCCGGACGAGGAGCTGCGGCGGGCGGCGCAGGCGGGCGAGTTGAACAACCCGGCCAAGCTGGCGGCGCAGGTGCAGCGGATGGTGCGGGACCCGAAGGCGAAGCGGATGTCCGAGGAGTTTTTCGGGCAGTGGCTGGGCTTCTACCGGTTCGGGGAGTACACGGGGGTGGATACGAGCCGCTTCCCCGAATTCACGGCCGATGTGAAGGCCGGAATGTACGCCGAAGCGGTAGCGTTCTTTGACCACATCGTGCGGCAGAATCGGCCGGTGAAGGAGATTCTCACGGCGGACTACACCTTCCTGAACCAGCCGCTGGCGAAGCACTACGGGGTGACGGCGGAGGTAAAGTCGGCGCGGGAGGTGGAGATGGTGAAGGGCGTGGCGGGCCGCGGCGGCTTGCTGCGTTTGGGCGCGGTGCTGACGGCGACTTCGGCGCCGCTGCGGACGAGTCCCGTTAAGCGGGGCGACTGGGTGTTGCGGCGCGTGCTGGGCACACCCACCCCGCCGCCGCCGCCAAACGCGGGCACGCTGCCGGCGGACGATAAGGCCTTTGCCGGCAAGTCGATCCGGGAGCGGCTGGCGGCGCATCAACGGAATGCGACCTGCGCGGGGTGCCACGCGCGGATTGATCCGCTGGGTTTCCCGTTTGAGAAGTACGATCCGGTGGGCCGGGTGCGGACGGCGGACGCCGACGGCATGGCGATTGACGATGCGAGCAAGACCGGCGCCGGCGTCGAGGGGCTGATTCAGTATCTGCGGACGCAGGAAAGCCAGGTGCAGAAGAACATGGCGCAGAAGCTGCTCGGCTACGCGCTGGGCCGGACGATGCTGCCGGGCGACCAGGTTTTGATTCGCAAGCTGGCCGCGGCCGGGGGCGAGGCGACCTTCGCGCAGCTGGCAACCGAGATTGTAGCGAGCAAGCAGTTCCGTTACCGTGTTGAGCCGGAAACGAAGCAGAGCGCCGTAACCCGGGTGGTGGCGCAGGCCGTCAACAAAGAAGGGAGTAGCAGAAGATGATCATCAGGACCAGCAGGCCGGAAACTTCGCGGCGGCGTTTTCTGCGAGGGGCGGGCGTGGCGTTGGCGCTGCCGTGGATGGAGTCGCTGGCCGGAGCGCAGACGAAGGCGGCCAAGCCGCCGGTGCGCTTTGCGACGATCTACTTCTCGAACGGCGTGGAGCCGGAGCACTGGTGGGCGAAGGGCGAAGGGCGGGAGATGAAGATCGGCCCGGCGCTGGCTCCGATGGCGCCGCACGCGGGCGACTACACCTTCATCAAAGGCCTCTACCACCATCAGGCGTTCATTTCGACGAGCCCGCATCTGGGCCGTTCGCCCAATCTGCTTTCGGGCGCGAAGGTGAGCCTGGACCCGGCGGACATACGCGTCGGTACGAGTTTTGACCAGATTCTCTCGCAGCGGATTGGCGGGCAGACGGCGGTGCCGAGTCTGGCGCTGGGGATTGAGCCGAACGAACTGCGCCTCGAAGACGGCCTCTCGATGATCTATGGATCCTGCATCTCGTGGGCGACCCCTTCGCGGCCGGCGACCAAGGAGATCTATCCGGCGCGGACGTTCGACCTGCTGGTGGGCGACGGGACGGGCCGGAAGGTGGACCGCAGCATTCTCGACGCCGTGCGGCAGGAGGCGCGGGACCTGCAGCCGAAGATCAACGGCGGCGACCGGACCAAGCTGGGCGAGTATCTCGAATCAATCCGCGACATCGAGAAGCGGATTGAGCGGGCGGCCAAGGACGAGCGCCTGGAAGGCTGGCGGCCGACGCTGGACAAGCCGAACATGGAGCGGCCGGCCGAGGCGCTGCCGCAGGACGTGCCGCAGCACATGAAGCTGATGCTGGACCTGATGGTGCTGGCCTTCCAGATGGACAAGACCCGCATCATTACGCTGATGCTGAACAACGACCTGTCGCAGATGAACTTCCGGTTTGTCGAAGGCGTCAAGGGCGCGCTGCACCTGGACCTGACGCACAACCAGAAGGCCCCGGCGGCCGAGGCGATGTATCTGAAGACGAACCAGTATCACGTGGCGCAGTTCGCTTATCTGGTGGACCGGTTGAAGCAGATTGACGAAGGCGGACAGTCGATTCTCGACAGTTCGATGCTGACGCTGGCGTCGAGCCTGTTCGACGGCGATTCGCACGGTGCCGACCAGCTGCCGATTCTGCTGGCGGGCAAGGGCGGCGGTTCGCTGCGGCCGGGCCGGAACCTGGATTACCTTGAAAAGGGCGACGACAACCGCCGGGCCTGCAGCCTCTATCTGGCGCTGATGGACCGGATGGGCGTGCAGCTCGAGAAGTTCGGCGATGCGTCGACGCGGATTGTGGAGATCTAGCGGCTGCATCCCGCAGCAGGTCTGCGACATCAGACCTGTATGCGGAAAATTGCGTTAGTGACCGGGGCCGGCAAAGGGATCGGCCTCGAGACGGCGCGCCAGTTGGCGCAGCAGGGGATCCACGTCATCGTCGGGGCGCGCGACCTGAACAAGAGCGATGCGGCCGCCCGGGCGTTGTTGGCCGAGGGATGGCCGGTGGAGGGCATTGCGCTCGATGTGACCAGCGCGGCGGATATCTTCAACGCGGCACATGTGATTGAAAGCCGGTTCGGACGGCTGGACATACTGGTAAACAACGCCGGGGTGCTGCTCGATGAGGGTGGCTTCGGCGTGAACACGACCTTGTCAGTACCGCTCGTGACGGTGCGGGAGACTTTTGACAGCAACTTTTTCGGGGTGATTGCGCTGACGCAGGCGATGCTGCCGCTGCTGCGGAAGAGCGAGGCGGGGCGGATTGTGAACGTGTCGAGTATTCTCGCCTCGCTCACCCTGCACGCTACGCCCGATTCGCCCATCTATGGCTCGAAGGCGTTTGCCTATAACGTGTCGAAGACGGCGCTGAACGGTTACACGGTGCACCTGGCGCACGCGCTGCGGGATACCGCGATCAAGGTCAACAGCGCGCACCCGGGCTGGGTGAAGACCGATATGGGCGGCCCGGAGGCGCCAATGGAGCTGGCCGATGGAGCCAAAACCAGCGTCTGGCTGGCGACGCTGCCCGAGGACGGACCCACCGGCGGCTACTTCCATATGGCCGAAACACTCCCCTGGTAGGGGGAGCGTTCGCTAAACTGAGGGAAGCATGATTGAACATTTGCGCCCCGGCGTAACCGCTCACAGCGCCCGGGTGGTGCTATTTGATTTTGATGGGACCCTGTCGACCATCCGCTCCGGCTGGGTGGAGATCATGGTGCCGATGATGGTCGAGATTCTGACAGACCTCAAGACCGGCGAGACCGAGGCGGAGCTGACCGAGATTGTCAAAGAGTACGTCGGCCGGCTGACGGGCAAAGAGACGATCTACCAGATGATGGAGTTCGCCGAGCAGATCGCTAAGCGCGGCGGGACGCCGGCGGAGCCGAAGGTCTATAAGAAAATGTACCTGGACGCGCTGATGGAGCGCATCAAGGGGCGCCTCGAGGGCCTAGAGAGCGGGCGGACGGCGCCCGAGGAGTGGCTGGTGCCGGGCAGCCGGGCGCTGCTGGACAGCCTGAAGGAGCGGGGCTTGAAGCTCTATCTGGCGAGCGGCACCGACCACGCCGACGTGGTGCGGGAGGCCAAGCTGCTGGGTATTCACGATTATTTCGACGGCGGCGTATTCGGCGCGCTCGACGATTTGAAGGCGTTTTCAAAGGCAATTCTTGTTAAGAAAATCGTCGATTCGGCCGAACACCGGGGCGAGGAGTTTCTGGCCTTCGGCGACGGGTACGTCGAGGTGCAGGTGGTGAAGGAAGTAGGCGGGGTGGCCGTGGGCGTGGCCTCCGACGAGCCGGCCTGCGAGAAAGTGGACGACTGGAAGCGGAACCGCCTGGTGGGGGTGGGCGCGGATTGGATTGTGCCGCACTACGCCAACACGGAACTACTGCTGAGCAGCCTGTTTCCGCAATGAAGACGGCGGAGATTCTCGATCGGCTGCGAGCCCTGCGCGTGCTCGTGGTCGGCGATATCTGCCTGGACCGCTGGTGCCACTACGACCCGGCCGAAGCGCTGCCTTCGGCCGAGACGGGCATTCCGCGCGTGGCCGTGACGAGCGTCGAGGTGACGCCGGGGGCGGGCGGCACGATTGCGAACAACCTGGCGGCGCTGGGGGTGGGGCAGATTTCGGTGGTGGGCGTGGTGGGCCGCGACGGCTTCGGCTGGGAGCTGCGGCAGGCGCTCGCCGCGCGCGGCATTGACGGCTCGCGGCTGGTGGAGGCCCCGGAGGTGCAGACTTTCACCTACACGAAGGTGATCAACGGCGCAACGGGCGAGGAGGACCAGCCGCGGCTGGACTTCATCAGGAACCGGCCGCTGGGGGCCGAGGTGGAGCGGGCGCTGATCGCGCAGTTGGACGGGGAGTGGGACGCGGTCATCGTCTCCGACCAGGCCGAGACGGCGGCGGGGGGCGTGGTGACCCCGGCGGTGCGGGAGGCCATCCGCGGCAAGCTCGTATGGGTGGATTCGCGGGCGCGGGCCGAGCACTTCCGCGGGGTGATTCTGAAGCCGAATGAGCAGGAGGCCGTCGAGGCTTGCCGGCGGGCGTTCGGCGAGGTGGACTTCGCGCGGCTGCGGGAGTGGACGGCATCGCCGCTGCTGCTGGTGACGCACGGGGGGCGCGGGGCGCGGCTGTTTACGGCCGAAGGCGATACGTGGGTGGCAACGCGTCCGGTGGAGAAGCCGGTGGATATCTGCGGGGCGGGCGATAGCTTTACGGCGGGCGCGGTGTGCGCGCTGGCGGTAACGGGGAAACAGGTGCGGGCGGCGCAGTTCGGCAACCAGGTGGCGGCGATCACGATTATGAAGAAGGGGACGGGGACGGCGTCGCCGGAGGAGCTGCTGCGGGATGCACACGATCGCGATTGATATCGGCGGGACGAAGTTCACAATGGCGGTGTTTGCCGGGGACCGCATGGTGCGGCGCGAGAGCCGGGCGACGAACCGGGAGGGGGGCAGCGAATGGATGCTGGCCCGGATTGCCGAGATTGGTAAGGGGTGGTGCGAGGAGTTCCCGGTGGAGCGCTGCGGGATTGGGTTTGGCGGTCCGGTGGACTGGCCGACGCAGCGGGTGACGCTGTCGACGCACGTGGGCGGGTGGACGGGCGTGGACCTGCCGGGGTTTGTGCGGGCGGAGTTAGGCGTGCCGGTCGTGATGGATAACGACGCGAACGTGGGGGCGCTGGGGGAAGGGATCTGGGGCGCGGGGCGGGGGAAGCGGCCGCTGTTCTACATGACGCTGTCGACGGGAATCGGCGGGGGGATTTTGACCGAGCACGGGTTGTACCGCGGGGCGGATTCCTATGCCGGGGAGATCGGGCACCTGACGGTGCGGCCGGACGGGCCGGACTGTTTGTGCGGGTCGAACGGGTGTTTTGAGCGGATGTGCTGCGGGCTGTGGCTCGAGCGGGATTACGGCAAGCCGGCCAGGGAACTGCTTGAGGATCCGGCGTTTGTGGAGCGGTACGTGGTGGACCTTGCGCGAGGGTTGAAGGCGGGGATTATGCTGCTGAACCCGGCGCGGATTGTAATTGGCGGGGGGATCCCGAAGGCGGGGGAGCGGTTGTTTGGGCCGCTGCGGGCGGAGTTGGGCCGGCAGATTACGGCGTGGAGCCGGGCGCGGGTGGATGTCGTGCCGGCGGAACTGGGGGATGACAGCGTCTTGTGGGGGGCGCTCGAGTTGGCACGGGGGGCAAAGTAATTTAGATCCTTGGAGCCGGGTCAGTAATCCGTTGAAGCGATGTTATTGCGAATCGGCTTGGGATTGGGACTGGCGGTGGCGGCCTTCGGCGCTGATCTGCTGAATGGGAACTGGACGTTCTCGATGGCGGGGCCGGGCGGACAGAATGTTGACGCCAAGATGACCCTCACCGAGGCGGATGGGAAGTTCACCGGGAACGTTGAATTCCCGGGGGCTCGGGTGCTGAAGATCACCGAGGGAGCAGTCGACGGCAAGAAGATCACCTTCGTGGTGAAGCGGGATCGGCAGGATGGTGGGTCGATGACCTACAAGATGTCCGGGGAAGTGGACGGCGCCAAGATCAAGGGCGCGGCCGAGACCGAGATGGGCGGACAGATGCAGAAGATCGACTGGTCAGCTACGAAGCAGTAAGATCGATGACCGCTTTGCCGACGTTGTCGCGGTAGTGCTCGAGCATCAGGAACGCGTCTTCGATGGCCTCGAGTGGCCGCTGATGGGTCACCAGGGGCCCGAACAGCGTGGGGCGTTCGCGGAGCAGGTCGAGCGCGAGCGGTGTTTCGTGATTGCTGCGGCGGACCGGGAACAAGGGCACCTCTTTGCGGCGGAGTTCATGGAAGTGGATTACCGGCATGGGGTCCGAGGGGATGCCGGTGACCACCACCCGTCCGCCCCGCGCCACGGCCAGACAACAGGCATCGAGTGAGCCGTCGCGGGTGACGCAGTCGATGGCGACGTCGACCCCGCGGTCGCCCGAGGCGCTCTTGATCTCCGGCAGCGCCTCGCCCGGGGTGAGCACGACATCGGCGCCGTAGGCGGTGGCCATGGCGCGCCGGTGGGGCACCGGGTCGATGGCGTAGATGCGGCGGGCGCCCTGCATCCGCAGCACGGCAATCGTCAGCACGCCGATCGGACCGCAGCCCCAGACGGCCACGGTCTCGCCCGGCGTCAGTTTGACGAACTGCATGCTGTGCAGGGCGATGGCGAGCGGTTCAAACAGCGTCCCCTCGGCAAACCCGAGGCCGGCGGGCAGCGGCAGCACGTTGTGCTCCGGCAGATTCACGATGTCGCGGAAGAAGCCCGGGTCCGGCCCGGCGCTATAGAAGCGAATGTGGACGCAGAGATTGTGGCGGCCGCTCCGGCACATCTCGCAGTGGTAGCAGTAGACGGCCGGTTCGAGAATCACCCGTTCGCCGGTGCCGACGATGGTCCCGGTGGGTTCGTGGCCAAGCACCATGGGAAAGACGCTGGGGGTATCGCCCACCGAGCCCTCCGAGAAGTTATGCAGGTCGGAGCCACAGATACCGACGGCGTGGACGCGCACCTGCACCTCGCCGGGGCCGGGCATGGGCGGAGGCGGAGCGTCAGCGACGGTGAAGCGGTGTTGGGCGATTAACTGAGCAAGGCGCACGGGAGCTATTCCGAAGTTTTCTTGAAGAGATTGTCGAAGGCGGCGCGGGCGTCCTGCACTTTGCGCGGGACGTTGGGCGCGGCCACGAGCGGCGCGCCGGCCGCCCTCGGCGCCACCGGGGCGGCCGTGTCCCGGGCGACGGTAATGCGCGGCGAAAAACTGGCGCATTCGTTGGCGCGATCCTTATACGGCATCCGCTCCGGAATCGGCTGCAGGCACTGAAAACGGGCCGAGGAGTCGAGGTGAGCGCACTGACTGCAGCAGTGCAAAGCAGCGGCGCATTTCGGGCATGGCGTTGTGAAATCAAAGCCCGCGGGCAGGACGTTCGAGCAGTTGAAACAGCGGCTCGCCGCCACGCTACGGACGAAGCGCGGCGTGGCCGGACCCTCGCCGCCGGTGCGCGGGGCGGGGCGGTCGGCCTCGCGCCGCTCCTGGTAGCCGGGTTGTCGGTATTTGCGGTCGCCGTCCATCAGGCTGGTTCTCGCTGCATGATAAAAATCAGTCCGACCACTTGAGCAGGGCGTTGGTGGGCCGGGTCAAGGGGTCGCGATAGTGGTTCGAACTGATCCGGAAGGAGAAGCCGAGGCGGCCGGTGCGGCGGGGCGCATACTCCTGGCCGAACAGATGCACGCCGCCGCGCTCTTCAATGACCGGCAGCGGAATCACCGTGGTGTCTTCCAGGTTGCCATCGGAGTCAACCCGGCCCACGACGGCTTCGACACGCACATCGTTCGGCGTCAGCCCGGCCAGTTCGACAGCGGCCCGCAGCGGCACCACGCCACCGGTCTGAATGGTAGATGCCGCCCCGCCGTCGATCTCGACAAACCGGATGTGGTTCCAGACGCGGTGCACTTCCTTATCCCAGACTGCCAATCGCCGGGCGGCCGCGTACTCATTGGCGGTCGTCTCTTTCATGTG
The DNA here is from genome assembly GCA_026393985.1 of Acidobacteriota bacterium. Classification (GTDB taxonomy): domain Bacteria; phylum Acidobacteriota; class Terriglobia; order Bryobacterales; family Bryobacteraceae. The sequence goes on along the minus strand of JAPKZB010000006.1, from coordinate 89,862 downwards.
GGCGTGAGCGGGGTCGTAGAGAAGCTTGGAGTACTCAAGCAGCATCCGCTTGGCGTCGTACTGCGGGGTGACGTTTTTGAGGCTCAGCTTCATGCGCCGGACCCATTCGTGCGGCACCTCGTCGGAGCGGGAGGAGTAGTACAGCGGCACAATCTCGTTTTCGAGCAGCGAAAGAATCGCCGCCGTGTGCATCTCCTCCTGGTCTTCGGAATACGGCTCGCGGTCGCCGATCGCCCAGCCGCCCGACGTCTCGTAGGCCTCGTCGTACCAGCCGTCGAGCACCGAAAGATTCGGGTTGCCGTTGAGAGCGGCCTTCATGCCGGAGGTGCCGCAGGCCTCTTCGCCGCGTCGCGGGTTGTTCAACCACAAATCAACGCCCTGCACGAGTTCGCGGGCGACCTGCATCGAGTAGTCCTCGACGAAAACGAGGCGGCGGGAGATCTCGGGGTCACGCGAGAGTTGGACGATTTCGCGGATGAGCGTTTTTCCGGGGATGTCCTTCGGGTGGGCCTTGCCGGAGATGAGGATCTGCACCGGCATGCGGTTGTTCGTGAGCAGCCGCTTCAGGCGCGGAAGATCCTTGAAAATCAGCGTAGCGCGCTTGTAGGTGGCAAAGCGGCGCGCAAAGCCGACGGTGAAGGCTTCGGGGTCGAGGATGTCGGAGAGGCGCCGGACTTCGGAAGCCGACGACTTGCGGGCGACCGCTGCGGCCGTGGCGCGGTTGCGGACAAAGACGATCAGCTGCCGTTTGCGCTTCTTGTGCGCCTCCCAGATCTCTTGATCCGGGATGTCGTCAATCAGGTCCCAGGTGGCTTTGTTCTCACTATGCTCGCGCCAGTCCGGCTGCAGAAAGTTGTCATAGACGCTGGCGAGGTCGCCGTTGAGCCAGGTGGAGACGTGGACGCCGTTGGTGACCGAAGTGATGGGTACTTCGGCGGGAGGCAACTGGGGCCATAGGTCCTGCCACATCTCGCGGGAGACGACGCCGTGGAGCGCCGAGACACCGTTGCGCCAGCAACTCGTCTTGATGGCGAGAATCGCCATCGAAAACGCTTCGCCGCCATCGTGCGGGTTGCGGCGCCCCAGGCTGTAGAACGCTTCGTAGGGGATGCCGGCGGCGGCGCAGTAATCGGCGAAATAGTAGTGCAGCAGGCCGGCGTCGAACAGATCGATGCCGGCTGGCACCGGGGTGTGCGTTGTGAAAACGTTGTTGGCGCGGACGGCTTCCACGGCTTCGTCAAAGGACAGGCCGTTTTCCGCCATCTTGAGCCGGATGCGTTCGATGCCGAGGAAGGCCGAATGGCCCTCGTTCATATGGAACACCGTCGGGGCCAGACCCAGCGCCGAGAGTACGCGCATGCCGCCAATGCCGAGGACAATCTCCTGGCGGATGCGGGTATGCGAGTCGCCGCCGTAGAGCTGATCGGTAATGTTCCGGTTCTCCGGCGCCGTGTTCTGCGGGATGTTGGTGTCGAGCAGATAGAGCTTGACGCGGCCAACACGGATCACCCACGCCTTGACGAAGACTTCCCCGGTAGGCATCTGAACGGAGACGACCAGATCCGAGCCGTCGGCGCGGTGGACGGGCTGAATCGGGAGCGTGTAAAAGTCGTTTTCGGGCGATTTTTCAATCTGCCAGCCGTCCTGGTTCAGCGACTGGCGCAGGTAACCCTTCTGGTAGAGCAGTCCGACGCCAACGAGGGGCAGATCGAGGTCCGAGGAGGCTTTCAAGTGATCGCCCGACAGCACCCCAAGGCCGCCCGAGTAAACCGGCAGGCACTCGGCCAAGCCGTACTCCATCGAAAAATAGGCGATCAGCTTCTCGGACTGGGCCGCCGTCGAAGCGTCCATGTAGGAATCGAGCCCTTCGCACGCTTTCTTATATAGCGCCAGGAGGCGCGGATCCGAGGCGGCTTTTTCAAGGCTCGCCTGCGGCACCTGCCCCAGCATCAGGATCGGGTTGTGGCCGCTGTTGCGCCACGCCGTGGGATCGAGGCGGCGGAACATACCCCGCAAATTGCCATCCCACACCCACAGCAGGTTATACGCGAGTTCCGAGAGACGGCGAAGAGCGGGCGGTAAAGCGGGCTGAACGAGAAATTCCTTGTGGGGGCGAATCTGATACGGCATAGAGGGAAATACGAAAGCAGGGCGAAAACTCAACGATAGCAGAGGGCCCGTAGAACTTGTGTCATACAGCGACCCGGAACCCGAGTCCTGTCCGGCTGAATTTTTCGCTCAGCCAGTCGTTCTCGGCGGCCGAAACCCGAAACAGGTGGAAGTCGTTGCGCTTCGGGTCGGCATCGGCCACCCACTCATCGACGTTCCCAATGATGTCGTACAGGCCGAAGGGGTTGGCGTAGCCAGTGGAGGCGGGAGCCTTCGGCGCTTCGCCCTCGCGCGGCAGTACGGCGAGTGCCGGCGCGAAGCGGTCGCCCCACCAGAAAGCGGTGCGGGTGCCGGCGCGGCAGGCGTACTCCCATTCGCGGTCGGTGGGCAGACGGTAGGCCCGGCCGGTCAGCCGGCTGAGGCGGGCGCAGAATTCCAGGCAGTCGCGGAACGAGACCGTCTCCACCGCCTGCTCCGGCTGCCAGCCGAACGGCGACTCCCTGCCGGTAGAGAACGGCGGCAGCGCCCGCCGGTGCTTCGGCAGCCGGGCCGCGGCGTTCCACTGCGCCACGGTCACCTCGTAGCGGCCAAGGGCGAAGGACGACACGATCGTCTCCCGTCCATTGGGCAGGACGAGCGGCCCGGCGGGAATCGTCAGCATTTCGAGCGCGGGGGCGCCGGGCAGCGCATCGGCAAAGCCTTCGGCAGTGCGGTTCTCGACGCGGGTGACGCGGCTCTGCCGGTCGAGCGCCGCCGGGAAGGCGAACGGGAACGCGAGAAAAGATCGCCGGGTGGTCGCCATTCCTTCTAGGCTATATCGTCGAAGGATGCAAATCATGAATCGGCGGGAAGCGATGGCGGTGATGGCGGCAGGGCCGTTGGCGGCGCAGAGCGGGGGCGGTTTCCGGGTGGCGCTCGGCTCGATTATGCACGAGTCAAACTCGTTCAATCCGGCAAAGACGGAGTTGGCCGATTTTGACTGGGTGGAGCCGTCGCTCGACCGCTGGGCCGCGGGCAGCACCGAGGTGGCCGGCTTCATCGAAGAGGGCCGGCGGCAGAAGTGGACCATGCTGCCGACGGTCTACTCCCACGCCATGCCCCGGGGCGCCGTCAGCAAAGCGGCCTTTGAAGAGTTGGCCAAGCGCCTCGTCGAAGGCTTCGAGAAGGTGAAGCCCTTCGACGCCATCCTGATCGCCCTCCACGGCGCCATGTACGCCGAGTCCTACCCGCAGGGCGACGAAGAGCTCATCCGCCGTCTGCGGGCCAAGTTCCCCAAGCCCTTCCCCATCGTGCTGACCCACGACTTCCACGGCAACACCTCGCCGGCGATTGTCGAGATGACCAACGTGCTCGTCTCGTACAAACAGAATCCGCACCTGGACACGAAAGAACGCGGCATCCAGGCCGCCAACATTCTCGGCCGAATGCTGCGCGGCGAGGTCAAGCCCGTGCAGACCATCATCAAGCCCGATATGGTCTATAACATCGTCTTCCAGAACACCTACGGCGACCCCATGAAGCCGCTCACCCAGGAGACCTTCCGCCTCGAGCGGGACAACCCGAAGATCCTGGCCGCCAGCGTCATGGGCGGCTACCAGTACAACGACTCCCCGCACATGGGCCCCAGCATCATCGTCGTCACCGACGACGACCGCAACCTGGCCGAACGCGAAGCCAAGCGCCTCAGCAACCTGATGTGGGAGCAGCGCGACCGTTTGAAGCTCAACCTGCCCGACGCGGCCACCGCCGTCAAAAACGCCCTGGCCGCGCCGAAGTTCCCCGTCGCGCTGTTCGACATCGGCGATAACGTCGGCGGCGGCTCCGCCGGCGATTCGACGTTTCTGCTCGAGCAACTGCTCGCGCAGAAGGCCACCGGCTGGGTGGTCGTCCTGTACGACCCGGCGGCCTTCGACGCCGCGCAGAAAGCCGGTCTCGATGGCGCGTTTAATCAACTGGTGGGCGGCAAGTCCGACAACGCCCACGGCAAGCCCGTCCGCGTCCAAGGCAAGGTACGCAGCCTCCACGCGGGCCGCTATATCGAAACGGCCGTGCGCCACGGTGGCGGCCGCTATTGGAACCTGGGCCACACGGCCGTGATCGAAGCCGAAGGCTCCACGCGCGACCTTGCCAACTACCTCGTCGTCACGAGCGAACGTTCGAGTCCGAACTCGATCCACCAGATTGTCTCGCTCGGCATCTACCCGGAGCGCCAGAAGATCCTCGTCGCCAAAGGCACCATCGCACCCCGCGCCGCCTACGAACCGGTGGCCGCCGAGATCGTCATGGTGGACACCCCCGGCGCCACCAGCGTCAACCCCGGCCGCTACGAGTTCAAGCAGGCCCGCAAAGACATGTGGGGCATCAAGTAGCGATCCGGCCGAACACCCGCAGCAGGTTCCCGCCCAGGAACTTTTCAATGCGGCCGGGCTTCCAGCCGCGGCGCAGCATGGCTTCGGTCAGCATCGGGTAGTCCCGGCAGTCGCGCATGCCGCGCGGCAGCGTGGGGCCGCCGTCGAAGTCCGTCCCGAGCATCACATGGTCTTCGCCGGCGATGGCCGTCGCGCGTTCGACCACTTCAAACCACTGGTCGGTCGTGTACTTCAGCTCCTCGGGCGCCTGAATGCCGGTCATCGAAAAGCCGCGGCCGACCAGCTTGTCCACCTCGGCGATCGTCATCTCCGCCCGGTCTTTTTTCACGTCGCTGCGGTCCCAGAAGGGCTTGCCGGCCTTCCGCGTGCGGTAGTCAAACAGCGCGCGGTTGTGGAACTCGTTGCCGATGTGGAAGCCGATCAGTCCACCCTTGCGGGCCAGCTTTTCGAGCGTGGCTTCGGTCATCAGCCGCGGGATATTGTTGCGGGAGCGAAGGCCGTCGTGGGTGGAAACAACCGGGTGCTCGGACGCGGCAATCGCCTGCTCGGCGGTTTCGGTGGACGCATGGGCGATGTTGATGACGATGCCGAGTCGGTTGCACTCCGCCACCACGGCGCGGCCGTGCGCGGTCAGGCCGTTGAAGCGCGTGATGGCGCAGCAGGAGTCGGCGAAGTTGTTGGCGAAGTTGTGGGCGGGAAGCTGGATGGACCGCACGCCCAACTGATGCAGAGCGCGCAGGACGCCCAGGTCGCCGTCCATGTCGAAGCCGCCTTCGAGATCGAGCACGGCGGCCAGGCGGCCCTGCTTGCGCAGCGCCTGAATTTCAGCCGCGTTGCGGGCGATGCCGATGGTGCGGGCGTTCTTCTCCACCTGCCGGTAGGCGAGGTCGATCAGCCGCAGCGCCTGCTTGGTTTCATAGTGGCCCGGATAGTAGTCTTCGGTGATGAACAGGGTGAAGAAGAGCGCGTCCAGGCCGCCCTCTTTGGCGCGCGCCAGATCAAAGTGGCCGTCCTCGACACGCTGGCCGATGTCGCCGCCGCGGTAGAACTGGCGGTTGATGACGTGCAGGTGCGCGTCAAAAACGAACATCTTTTCGTGCAGTTGGCGCGGGTCGTGCAGTTGGCGCGGGGTGAGCGCGAGGGCGGAGGAGAGAAACTGGCGGCGATTCATGCGGTTTGGAGAAACGGTTCGGCGGGGGCGCGGTAGGAGATCAGCAGGTCGTTGTTGGCTACCGGCTGGCCGGTGCGTTTCGAGGCAAAGGCCTGCGCGAGGATGCCGGTGGTAAGCAGCGTGCGCTCCGGCGGGTACGGCTCGCGGCCGGTCACGATCAGGTCTTCAATGCAATGGACGAGCCCGTCGAAGTGCGGCAGCGGCCGGGTCACCGAAGGCGGCCCGAACAGCGTGGTCAAAACGCCGGCGGGCGTTGCAAGGGCCACCGTGCGGTCATTGCCCGAAGGCGAAAGCATCAGCGCCACGGACTCAAACCCATCGCGATGGCGCACGTGAAACAGCACGGGCGACTTCGCCTGCGCCTCCATCGAACCCTTCCGCGAGGCCGGGTCGAGCTTCCAGGCGGCCTCGAGCAGCGGCCGCGCCCACGCGTGCGCGGGCAGCCACTGCCAAATGGCTTCGCCGCTGATCGTGTGCACCTGCGTCACGCCCGTCTCGCCGCCCGCGCGCCGTTCCACCAAACACTGCAGCGTTTCGAGCAGATGGAAGCCGTACGCATCGAGCGGCCCGTAGCCGATAGCCGCCGCGTGCGTCATCCGGGTTTCGAGCTTCGGCTGCAGATGCGGCGCCCGGCTCGTCACCGGCAGCGAGGAACCGGCCAGCAGCGGCGTCTGCAACCGCCGGGCGCGGCGGAAGAGCGCTTCGGCCTTGGTCCAGTCGTAGGAAAAATGTTTGTCGAAAAACGTGGGAACGCTGCGGCCGGACTGCTCATACACATCGAGAATCTGGTTGAAGAGTTCAAAGCGGGGATAGAGCTTCTGGCCGTCGGCGTTGGTCGGGTAGTCGCCGTGTTCGCCGACAAACACCACGCCGTCCACTGCCAATTTTCCCGTGCCCAGCGTCAGCGCCTCCCGAATGGTCGGGTGGATCCGGAAGCCATGCCGCGCCGCCAGGTCGCGCGACATATCGTTCTTCGGCACCTGCTCAGTGTAGAGCGAAACCAGGTTCAGGCGCGGCGGCGTCCAGACGTTATTCGCCGAGTGCCCCCCCAGCAGCCGTCCGCAGATGACATCAGCGTGGGAGAACCAACGATATTCGGTAACGATGGCGGCGATCTTCTTCCGCGGGTCCGGAGCAAGCAAAGAAAGGAACTGACGGCGGCGCATGTCGTTCCATAGTATGCAATTCCGGCGGGCCTAACGGACCCCGCTAATCTCCGCCGCCGCCGCTCGCAGCGCCACGATAATCGTGCCATCCTTCTGCGGCCGGAACCGGTGAATAGGCCCCGACAGGCTCAACGCGGCGACGGCCTCGCCGTTCCGGCCGAGGATCGGCGCCCCCACGCAAACCGCCTGCAGCGCGGACTCCTCCACCTCCAGGCTGTAACCGTGCCGGCGAACGGCGGCAAGCTCCTTGCGCAACTCTGCTTCGGTGGTAATCGTCCGTGCCGTCAGCGCCGCCAGCGGGCGGCCGGCAATCAGCCCATCCACCACCGTGGCGGGAGAAAACGCCAGAATCGCCCGCCCGAGCGACGAAGCGTGCACGGCCACGGTCGCCCCGGGACGCTCCGAGAAACGCAGCGCCGACTCACTCGGCACTACCTCGAGATAGACGACCTTATCGTGCTGCAGCTTACCCAGATTTACTGTCTCGCCAAACTGATCGCGCAGCCGGATCATCTGCGGCAGCGCGGCCCGGCGCAGCGTTTCCAGATCCTCGCCCGCCGTCAACAGCCCCGGCACGCCGTAGCCCAGCCGGTAGCTTTTCTCACTCTCATCGCGAATCAGCACCCCGAGATGCTGCAGCGTGCTGAAGACGCGAAACACGGTCGACTTCGGAATGCCCGTCCGCCGCACCGCCTCCTGCAGCGTCAGCGCCCCGGCGCGCGACACCTCTTCGAGCAGCCGGAAGGCGCTCTGCAGAACCGGCACCAGATAGCGTGTCGAAGTACTATTCACAGAGGGAGACTCCGAAGTATGCCACACTTCCCGGCAGGACTTTGGTTCAATAGGGAGTCGTGGGTTTCCCAACTGACATACACGAAAAAGAGGTCCGCGCCAAGACCGCCGGATCTTTGGCTCGCTACGAGCGCAGCCAGCGGTCTTTAGCCGGGGGAGTATCGAGCGGCCTGCGGCGATCCGCCCGGCCCTACCCCCTCTTTTTTGACCGCGGGGCGGGAAGCCACATGTGGGATGTGGACGGCAACGAGTACACCGACTATGGCCTGGCCTGGGGGCCTCTGATTCTCGGCCATGCGCCGCCCGCCGTCTCGGCCGCCATCACCGCGCAGGCCGCCAAGGGGCTCACCTTCGGCGCCCAGCACGAACTCGAATACCTCGTCGCCGAACGGCTCACCTCCATCCTCCCCTGCGCCGATCTCGTGGCCTTTTCCAACGCCGGCACCGACGTCGTCAACCTCGCCCTCCGCCTCGCCCGCGCCTTCACCGGCCGCCCCAAGTACCTCAAGTTCGAAGGCCACTACCACGGCTGGGGCGACCAGGCCCTCGTCAGCTACCGCTTCGGCGCCAATCTGCCGCTCGGCCACCCCGAACCCGTCGGCAAAGGACAATTGCCGCACGATCATGTCCTGGTGGCCGAATGGAACGACCGCGCGGCCGTCGAAGCCCTCTTCGCCGCGCACGGCGCCGAAATCTCCATGGTGGCCTGCGAGCCGCTGCTGGCCAACTCCGGCTGTATCCCCGCCGAACCCGGCTTCCTTCAATTCCTCCGCGACATCACCACGCAGCACGGAGCCCTCCTGCTGTTCGACGAGGTCATCACCGGCTTCCGCGTCGCCCTCGACGGCGGCCAGGGACGCTACGGCGTCACCCCGGACCTCGCCACCTTCGCCAAGGCCGTCGGCGCCGGCACCCCGCTCAGCGTCCTCGCCGGCAAGCGCGAATACATGGACTTGATCAGCCGCGGCGAAGTCGTCCACGCCGGCACCCTCAACGGCAACCCCCTCGTGCTCGCCGCCGCCGCCGCCGCGCTCGACCAACTGGCCGTCCCCGGCTTCTACGACCGCCTCCACGTCCTCGGCAACCGTCTCCGCTCCGGCCTCGAATCCCTGCTCCGCGCCAAAGGCCACGCCGTGGTCACCACCGGCGATGGTCCCGTCTTCCAACTCGCCTTCCAGTCCGACGTGCCCCGCAACTACCGCCAGACCATGGCGGCCGACAAGGCTCTGTACAGCGACTTCGCCCTCGGCCTCCTCAACCAGGGCGTGCTCGTCCTCCCCGACGGCCGCTGGTACCTCAGCGGTGCCCACACGGAAGCCGATATTGACGCCACGCTAGCCGCGGCGGCCAACGCCCTGTAGAATAATCAGTTGGTCTATAAGCTGGTTTACGAAAACCTGAAGCACCGTCCCGTCCGGACGCTGCTGAGCTCGCTCGCCATCGGCCTGGGCGTGACGATGATGCTTGCCTTGGTAGGCGTAGGCGAAGGAATGCTCGAAGATCAGGCCAACCGCGCCCGCGGCGTTGGCGCCGATCTCGTCGTCCGCGCCCCGGGCAGCTCCGTCGTCGGCATGGGTTCGCTTTCGATGAATCAGAAGATTCTCGACTACGTCCGCGCCCAAAAACAAGTCACCCTCGCCACTCCCATCGGCGTCCACTCCACCGGCGGCGTCAGCTCCATCATGGGCATCAACTACGACGAGTTCGCCGCCATGAGTGGCGGCTTCCGCTTCCGCGAAGGCGGCAAGCTCACCGCCCCCGACGATGTCATCATCGACGACCTCTACGCCCGCGAAAAGAAGCTCAAGGTCGGCTCCCTGCTCCACACCATGAACCGCGACTGGCGCGTCTCCGGCATCTTCGCCTCCGGCAAACTGGCCCGCGTCATGATCCCGCTCACCGTCCTGCAGGAACTCGCCAGCGCCAACGGCAAGATCACCATGATCTATGTCAAGCTCGACAACCCGGCCAACACCCAGGCCGTCATCAACGCGATGAAGCAGGACCTGCCCGAGTATCCCATCTACGCCATGGAAGAGCTCATCAAGCAGTTTTCCGTCAACAACCTGCCGGAGCTGAAGGCCTTCATCGGCGTCGTCGTCTCCCTCGCCGTTCTGTTCGGCTTCCTGGTCGTCTTCCTCGCCATGTACACCGCCGTGCTCGAACGCACCCGCGAAATCGGCATTCTCAAAGCCCTCGGCGCCGGACCCGGCTACGTCCTCGGCATTCTGCTCCGCGAAACCGTCCTGCTCGCCATCATCGGCTCGCTTTGCGGCATCGCCATGAGCTACGGCACCCGCTGGCTCATCGCCACCTTCATCCCCGCCTCCATGGTCCAGGCCATCGTCTACTCCTGGTGGCCCATCGCTTCGCTCATCACGCTCGCCGGCGCCATACTCGGCGTGCTCTACCCCGCGCTCAAGGCCGCCCGCCAGGACGCGCTCGACTCTCTCTCCTACGACTAATGGCCATCATCGAAATCGACAACTTACGCAAAACCTTCCGCAGCGGCGACGTCGACGTCCATGCCCTGCGCGGCGTAAACCTGGTGGTCCAGAAGGGGGAGTTCCTCGCCGTCGTCGGCCGCTCCGGCAGCGGCAAATCGACCCTGTTCCACATCCTCGGCGGTCTGACCCCGCCCACCTCCGGCACCATCAAAATCGACGGCCAAAGCCTCACCTCACTCGACGAGGCCGGCCGCACCCGCCTGCGCCGCAATAGCGTCGGCTTCGTCTTCCAGAAATACAACCTGCTGCCGACCCTCACCGTCCGCGACAACATCGACATCGCCCGCGACATCGCCGGCCGCTCCGAACCCTGGGACGCCACCTTCCTCGAAGTCCTCGAACTCCTCGGCATCGCCCAGAAGCTCGACCGCAAACCCCGCCAACTCTCCGGCGGCGAACAGCAGCGCGTCGCCATCGCCCGCGCCATCGTCAACCAGCCGGCCATTCTCCTCGCCGACGAACCCACCGGCAACCTCGACACCGAAAACTCCAATATGGTGCTCGACCTGCTCCGCCATCTCAACAAGAAAACCGGCCAGACCGTCCTCATGATCACGCACGATCCGGAAGCCGCCGCCTTCGCCGACCGGACCGTGCAGATGCGCGACGGCGAACTACATAGCGCCTAAGCCCGGTCCCTTGATCAGGCCGGTATTCACCCGGCCGTTGCGGACATCGAACATGCCCGGGAACTTGCGGTCCCAACCGGCATTCGCCGCCGGCACGTACTGCCGCGAGTTGCCTTCAATGGCCGCCACGCCCGGCACGTGCGCCGCAATGCCCGCCGAATGGATGAAAGAGGCACCCGGACAGGTCAGATCCTGCACGCACAAAAACATCTTGAACTTCTGCGCCGCCGCCGCCATCAGCAGCGCCTGCGACTGGCCCTTGCACGCCTTCAGCGCCGCACCCGTATAGCCCATCTCCCGCGCCAGCAGCAGTGACTCAAGATCGGTCAGCGACTCGTCAATCACCACCGGCCGCAGCTTGGCCGCCTCGTGCATCACGTTCGCCCGGTCGGCCTTCAAATCGCGCTTGGTCGGCTGCTCAATGTACTGAATGCGCGCAAAGCCCCGCGGCGTCTTCTCTTTGATCTTGGCCAGCATCTCCATCAGGTACTTCACGCTCGGGCACTTCTCGTTGAAGTCGAGCGAGTAGACCCAATCCGCCACCCGGCGCTGGTTCTGCACCTCGGTCGCCGTGCGATCGACGGCCAGCACGCGCTCGGTATCCCACGCCATGTCCTCGCCGTTCAGCTTGATCTTGATGTTCGTCAACCCCGAATGGTTGATCCATTCGGGCAGCGTCTCGGGCAGGCCGTCGTTGATCCGCTTCTTGATATCGCTAGCCGTGATCGGGTCCACCGCGCCTACCAGATGATACAGCGGCATGCTCGGCTTCGGCTTCGTCAACACGTACTTCTGCAGATACTCGCCCTCAAACCCCTTGCCCAGGTAGTGCGATAAGTCATGCCGCATCAGGTCCGGGCCGTAAATCGCGTACGCGCTGCGGTTCACGAGCTTGCCGAAGCCATCGGCAATCGCCGCTTCAAACGGGCTGCAGGTGGTCAGCGTACACAGCTTCGGCATCGGCTGCGCGAGCTTGATTTCGTTGGCCGCGGCCAGCCACAGCGGCTCCAGCGAATGGTTCAGGTCCACCGGATGGCCGTACTCCTTGTGCTCCCGCGTGATCTTTTCTACCTTCGCGGCCAGCGTCCGCATCGCCCCCAGCGTCTCGTCATAGCGCAGCGTCTTGGAAGGGAAGCTCCAAACGTTGCCCATCGGCATCGACCCGAAACCCTGCGCCGTCTTCCCGGCCCGCGACTCGAGCGTCACCTTGACATTCAACAGCGTGACGCGGTCCACCTCCGTGCCGCCGAACTTGATCGGCGTGCGGTAGAGAAAATCCTCGGTCGACGTCGACAGCTCCTTGATGCGGACGTCGGTCGACATCGTCTGCGCGTGAATCGCCGGAGCAGCAGCAAGCAGCGAGCCTAGGAAGGCGCGGCGGGAGGTAAGTGCCATGCGCCTATTGTATGAAAAGCCGCCGAGCTAGTGCGCCGCCTGCGCCCGCCGCCAGTCCATTACCTTCACGCAGACAAGCAGCAACAGAAACACCAGCCCGAGCACCCCGCCAATCTGCCACGCGTGGCTCTTGAGATAGGTGCCCGCCCCCTCCCCCAACTGGCTCCCCAGATACGCCAGCGCGCTGTAGCGCAGCGTCCGCGCCGCCAGCACCGTCAACCCGTAACTCCGCGGACTCACCCCCAACGCCCCGGCCGAAATCACAAACAGCTTCATCGGCATCGGAATCGGCGAGAGCGCACTGATGAACACCGTCAACAGCCCGTAGTGCTGAAACCACTGCCGCAGCCGCTGCCCGCGCTCGCCCACCGTGTGCCGCTCCAGATACTTCTCTCCCCCCTTCCGCGCCACGAAAAACAAAAACAGGCTGCCCGCCACCGAACCCACCACCGCCATCGCCGCCGCCACATACGCCGTCCCCGGCGCGTTGGCCGCCAGCACCATCAGCAGCGCATCCACCGCCGCCGGAATCGGAATGCCCGCCGAATCGAGCATGGCTAGAATCAAAAGGCCGGGCGGTCCCCAGGCGACCAAGGTAGCGACGAACTGTTTCAAGCTTCCAGTTTACCCAGCATTTCCCGCAACTCGGCCTCCGTCAAAACCCGGATCCCCAACTCCTGAGCCTTCTCGAGCTTTGAACCCGCCTCCTCCCCCGCCACCACGTAGCTCGTCTTCTTGCTCACCGAACCCGACACCTTCCCCCCCGCCGCCTCAATCATCTCCTTGGCCTGCTCCCGCGACAGCGACGGCAGCGTCCCCGTCAGCACGAACGTCAACCCCGCCAGCACCCCTCCGGACCGGTCCACCTTCTGGTGCGTAAACGTCAACCCCGCCCCCCGCAGCCGCTCCACCACCGCCCGGTTCCGCTCCTCGGCAAACCACCGCCGGATACTCTGCGCCACCTTCGGCCCCACCTCGGTCGCCTGCTGCAACTGCGCCTCATCAGCCTCCCGCAGCGCATCGAGCGAACCGAAATGCTCGGCCAGCAGTTGCGCCGTCCGCTCACCCACAAACGGAATCCCCAAACCGTTCAGCACCCGCGGCAGCGGCAGCGTTTTCGACCGCGCAATCCCCGCCAGCACCCGCTCGGCCGACTTCGTCCCCATCCGCTCCAATCCCGCCAACTGCTCCAGCGTCAGGTCGTACAGGTCCGCCACCGAATGCACCAGCCCCGCGTTCACCAACTGCTCCACCAGCACATCCCCCAGCCCCCCGATATCCAGCACCGCCCGCGCCGCAAAGTGCGCGACCGACTCCTTCAACCGCGCCGGACAGCTCGAATTCAGACACCGCGACACCACCTCCCCCTCCGGCCGCGAAACCGAACTCCCGCACACCGGGCACGCCGCCGGCATCTGAAACGGCACGCGCACCTCCCCCTCGCGCACCACTTTCACCACCTTTGGAATTACGTCGCCGGACCGCTCCACCAGCACCGTATCCCCCGCCGCCACCCCCAGCCGCGCAATCTCATCCTCGTTGTGCAGCGTCGACCGCGCCCCCGTCCGCCCCACCTGCACGTCAATCTTCTCCACCACCGTCTCGGCCTGCCGCGCCGCGTACTTGAACGCAATCGCCCAGCGCGGAAACTTCGCCGTCCAACCCAGCCGCCGCTGCTGCTCCACCGCGTCCACCTTCGCCACGACGCCATCGATCTCATACGGCAGACTCTCGCGCTCGGCCTCGTACCGCCGGCAGAACGCGACGAGCGCCTCGACATCATCGCAAACCGCCCGCGCCGGGTTCACCTTGAAGCCCATCGCCGCCAGCTCCTCGAGCGCCTCCCAGTGCGACGCCCGCGCCGGCTGCCCGTCCGCCAGCAGAAAGTAGGCGTAGAAGTCCAACTGCCGGCTCGCCGTAATCCCCGGGTCCAATACCCGCAGCGAACCCGCCGATGAGTTCCGCGGGTTAGCGTAGCGCGCCAGCCCCTCCTGCTCCCGCTCCGCGTTCAGCTTCTGGAACGCCGCGTTGGGCATCACCACCTCGCCCCGCACCTCGAAACCGGCCCGCTCCCCGTTCACCCGCAGCGGCAGGCTCCGAATCGTCCGCGCGTTCGCCGTCACGTCCTCGCCCTCGCTCCCGTCCCCCCGCGTCAACGCCAGCTGCAGTGCCTGCTCCCGGTACTGCACCGCCATCGACAGCCCGTCCAGCTTCAGCTCCGCCACATAGCGGAACGGCTCGTTGCCCAGCAGGTCGCGCACGCGCTGGTCAAACGCCCGCAGCTCCCCCTCGTTCAGCGCATTATCGAGGCTCAGCATCGGCGAGCTGTGCGGCAGCTTCACGAAGCCTTCGCGCGGCGCGCCCCCCACCCGCTGCGTGGGCGAGTCCGGCGTAATCAGCGAAGGGTCGGCCCGTTCGAGCGCCTGCAGCTCGCGCAGCAGCGCGTCGTAGGCCGAATCGGTGATCTCCGGCTGATCGAGAACGTAGTAGAGATACTCGTGGCGGCGAATCTCCCGGCGCAGGTCGTCAACTTTGCTCATGGGGGGCTTCCAATAGGATACTGAGGGGTTGCCGGCCATCGCATTCATTTATAACCCCCGGGCGGGCAAGCTGCTCCGCAACCCCGGGCTCGTCGAGCGCACCATCACCGCCGTCCGCTCCTACGGCCCCGTCGAAATCTGCCCCACCACCGGCCCGCGCACCGCCGGCGCCCTCGCCCAACAACAGATCGCCCAAGGCGCGGAATGGGTCGTCGTCCTCGGCGGCGATGGCACCGTCAACGAAGTCGCCAACGGCATGATCGGCAGCCACGCCGCCCTCGCGCCCCTGCCCGGCGGCACCGCCAACGTCCTGTGCGTCGAAACCGGCATCGGCACCAACCCCCTCAAGGCCGCCGCCGCCCTCGGCCTCCGCCAGCCCCGCCGCATCGCCGTTGGCCACCTCAAAAGCGAAACCACCGACCGCCACTTCCTCGCCATGGCCGGCGCCGGGCTCGACGCCACCGTCGTCAACACCGTCAACCCCGCCATCAAAGACAAACTCGGCAAGCTCGCCTATTGGGTCAGCGGCTTCGGCATGGTCGGCCGGTCGCTCGCGCAGTTCCATTCCGATATCGATGGCTTCGTTTCGCAAAACAGCTATCTGCTCGCCAGCCGCGTCCGCAACTACGGCGGCGACCTCGAAATCGCCCGCCACGTCTCCCTGCTCGACAACTGCTTCGAGGCGGTCTCGTTCACCGGCGTCAACTCCTTCCGCTATCTGCCCTATCTGGTGGGCGTCCTCGCCGGCTGCCCCGCCCTTTGCCCGGGCGTCGACGTCCGCCCCGCGCAAGTGCTCGACTGCCGCGCCGCCGGCAGCCAGCCCGTACCCGTCCAGATCGACGGTGAAGCCGCCGGCTTCCTGCCCGCGCGCATCGCCCTCGTCCCGGACGCGCTGACCCTCCTGCTGCCGCGGACTTACCTCGAACGAGCGGAACGAAAACCGTGGATAACGTCACCCACTCGCTAGCCGGCGTCATGCTCTCGCGCGCCGGCCTGAACCGCTGGTACCCCCGCGCAACCCTCCTGCTCGTACTCTGCTCGAACATCCCGGACGCCGATATCGTCACGCGCGCCCTCGGCCCCGTCCCCTATCTCGACTACCACCGCCACCTCACCCACGCCCTCGTCGTCGCTCCCCTGATGGCTCTGCCGCCCGTCGCCCTGCTCCGCTGGCTCGACCGCGGCCGCCCCTTCGCCTGGTTCCCTGCCCTCGCCATCGCCACCCTCGGCGTCCTCGTCCATCTCTTCATGGACTTCTGGAACAACTACGGCGTCCGCCTCCTGCTTCCCTTCTCCACCGAGTGGTTCGGGCTCGACAGCGTCTATGTCGTCGACGTCTGGATCCTCGCCGTCCTCGCCCTCGCCCTCGCCGCCCCGTGGCTCTCCCGCCTCGTCGCCAGCGAAATCGGCTCCCGCCAAAAACCCTCCGGACGCGGCTGGGCCATCTTCGCCCTTCTGTTCCTGCTCGCCTGGACCGGCGGTCGCGTCGCGCTCCATCAGCGCGCCGTCGAAACCCTCGCCGCCCGGCGCTTCGCCGGCCAGGAACCCCTCCGCATCGCCGCCTGGCCCACCCCGCTCAACCCCTTCCGCTGGACCGGCTACGTCTCCACGGAAACCTTCTGGCGCCTGCAGGATGTCAACCTCCTGCTCCCCTTCGACCCCGACGCCGGCCGCACCTACTTC
The DNA here is from genome assembly GCA_026393985.1 of Acidobacteriota bacterium. Taxonomy (GTDB): domain Bacteria; phylum Acidobacteriota; class Terriglobia; order Bryobacterales; family Bryobacteraceae. Next base: position 73,501 of record JAPKZB010000006.1, on the reverse strand, counting down.
AAACCCACCGACGCCGCCCGCATCAACGCCGCCAAACGCACCCCCGAAGCCCAGGGCTTCCTCCGCTTCAGCCAATACCCCGTCTGGCGCATGGTCCCCGTCACGGAGCCCGAGGGCGGCATCGCCGTCGAAGGCGTCGACGTCCGCTTCGGCTCACCCGAAGACGGCCGCTTCCAGCTCCGCGTCGTCCTCGACCAGAATCTCCAGGTCGTTTCGAGTACCTTTAGTTACGGGAGCTTGAAGCGATGAACAGTTACGGCTTATGGATTCAGGGCGCGGAAACCGCCGGCGAAAGCGTCCGCACCGTGCACGTACCCTTTGACGGCGCCCCGTTCGCCGCGGTCGCCGAAGCCGGTCCGGCGCAGACGCAGGCCGCCATTGACGCCGCCACCGCCGCCGCCCCCACCATGCGCGACCTCACCCGCGCCCAGCGCAGCGCTATCCTCCGCCAAGCCCGCCAACTGCTCCTCGACGCCAAAGAAGAGTTCGCCGTCATCATCGCCAGCGAAAGCGGCAAGCCGCTGCGCGAAGCCCGCCTCGAAGTCGACCGCGGCGCCGCCACCCTGCTCTTCTCCGCCGAAGAGGCCAACCGCCTCGCCGGCGAAGAGGTGCCGATGGACGCCGCCGCCAACGGCGCCGGCAAGATGGCCATGGTCATCCGCGAACCGCTCGGCGTCATCGCCGCCATCACCCCGTTCAACTTCCCCCTGAACCTGTCCCTGCACAAAATCGGCCCCGCCCTCGCCGGCGGCAACGCCGTCGTTCACAAACCCGCCTCCGCCACGCCCGTCTCCGCCCTCCGCCTCGCTCAGCTCTTCGCCGAGGCCGGCCTGCCCCCGGGCGCGCTCAACGTCATCCCCGGCCCCGGCGGCCGCGTCGGCGACGCACTCGTCGGCCATCCCGCCATCGCCATGGTCACCTTCACCGGCAGCGCCGAAGTGGGCCTTGCCCTCCGCGCCAAAGCCGGCCTGCAACGGATGACCCTCGAACTCGGCAGTAACTCCGCCGTCATCGTCGCCGCCGACGCCGACATCGAAGACGCCGCCCGGCGCTGCGCCGCCGGCGCCTTCGCTAACTCAGGCCAGGTCTGCATCTCCGTCCAGCGCATCCTCGTCGCCGAACCCGTTGCCGCCGCCTTTGAAGACGCGCTCCACGCCGCCGCCGCCCAACTCCCCATCGGCCATCCCCTCGACGAATCCACCGCCGTCAGCTCCCTCATCTCCCCGGCCGAAGCCGACCGCGTCGCCGCCTGGGTCGCCGAAGCCGGCGGCGCCGCCGTCCGCTCCGGCCGCGCTACCATCGCTCCCATCGTCCTCCGCGGCGTACCCGATACCGCCCGCGTCTTCGCCGACGAGGTCTTCGGCCCCGTCGTCTCGGCCAACCCCTTCCGCACCCTCGACGAAGCCATCAACCGCGTCAACGCCTCCGTCTACGGCCTCCAGGCGAGCATCTTCACCAAGGACCTCGCCACCGCCTTCCGCGCTGCCCGCCGCGTCCACGTCGGCGGCTTCCTCATCAACGACGTCCCGCAGTTCCGCGCCGACCAGATGCCCTATGGCGGCGTCAAACGCAGCGGTACCGGCCGCGAAGGCCCCCGCTACGCCCTTGAAGAGATGACCGAACGCAAGCTCATCTGCTGGAACGTCTCCTGAAGTAATCGAGGTAACGCTCCCGCCTCCACGCCCATCCATAAAGACAATGCCGCACCGCAAAGCGATCGCCACCGCCGCCGCGCTTCTGCTCACCGCCCTGGTAGCGTTTGTCCTCTTTTTCGACGCCAACCGCCTCCGCGGCCCCCTCGAAGCCAACCTCGGAAAAAGGCTGGGCCGCCGCGTCTCGGCCGGCCCCATGAGCCTGAAACTGTTCCCCCTTTCGCTCCGCGTTGCCAACGTCACCATCGGCCAGCCCGTTGGCTTCGTTTCGCAAAATCCATTTCTCCAGGCCAAAGAGGTTTTCGTCGCCTTCGCCCTGCTGCCCCTGCTCCGCGGCGAAGTCGACGTGCTGGACATCGAACTCCAGTCACCCGCCATCGAACTCCTCCGCAACCCGGCCGGGGAGTGGAACTACACCTCCACAAGCGCTGGCCAGGGCGACACCATCCCCGCCTGGAGCATCCGCGACGGCTCACTCGCCCTCACCGATCCCCAATCCCCGAGCCCGCGCAGCGTCTACGACCACATCGACGCCCGCTGGTCCGCCAACCGCCGCCTCGAAGCCAAGGCCCGCCTCGAAACCCTTCGCGCCAATGCCTCCGCCGACGCCGTTTATGAAAACGGGCGCGCCCAGGGCACCCTCACCCTCCAGGCCGACGGTGCCCCCCAACCGCTCACCGCCGCCTTCGACCTCGAGCTCTCGAGCGCCACCTGGCGCGCCAGACAGCTCACCGCCAAACTCGGCGCGCTCACCGTGGCCGTCGCCGGCACCGTTTCCGGCAGCCAACTCGAACTCACGGCGAAAACCGAAAAAGCGCCCGTGGGCGACGTCCTGCAGCTGGCCGGAATCTTCGGCGGCAGGCTCCCGCCGGACCTAAAAGTAAACGGCCTGCTCTCTGCCGATCTCGCCATCTCCGGCACCACCAGCCATCCCCTGCTCAACGGCCGGCTCGAGGCCACGCAATCCGAGTTCTCGAGCAAGGAACTCGCCGCCCCGGTCCGCGCCTCCGCGCTCCGCGTCGCCATGACCCCCACCACCCTCACCGCCGAGCCCTTTACCCTCGAAACCGGCGGCGCGAAACTCCTCGCCCGCGCCACCATCCGCGATTACAGCGGCAAGGACCCACTCGTCGAAGCCTCGCTCCGCACCGACGGCGCCAGCGTCGAAGAGCTCCTCGCCATGGCCAGCGCCTACGGTCTCCGTCCCCCCGGGGTAACCGGTTCGGGCTCCGTCTCGCTCGATCTGCGGATCAACAACAGCGTCTACTCCGGCTCCGGCTCGCTCCGCGGCGTCACCCTCGCCGCGCCGGCTCTGCCGAAACCGTTGCAGCTTGCGCAGGCCAGCGTAAAGTTCGCCGCCGACTCGCTGATCCTCGACAACGCCCAGTTCGCCATCGGATCGACGCACGGCCGCGGCAGCTTTACCCTGCAATCCTTCACCCGCCCCAAACTCACCTTCCAGGCCTCCGTCGATCAGATCAACCCCGCCGAATGGCAGACCGCCGGCCCACCGTCCGCCGCGCCCCCACTCACCGCCCACGGCACGCTCACCGCCGGCCGCGTCCTCTTCGCCAACCTCCCCCTTGAAGACGTGAAAGCCACCATTGCCTTTGCCAACCGGCAATTGACCCTCCAGCCCTTCACCGCCCGTCTGTTCGGCGGCCAGCACTCCGGCACCGCCACCGTCGACCTCGGCAAATCTCCCGCCGCCCTCACGCTCGACTCCAAGTTCCAGAACATCGAAGCCGCCCAACTGCTCGCCGCCGCCTCGCCCGGCCGCAGCTTCGTCTCCGGCCCGCTCTCCGGCCGGATGCAGATCACCCTCGCCCCCCGGGCCGGCGAACCGCCCGCCCGGTCGCTGAACGGCAACGTCGAACTCCTCATGGCCAACGGCAAACTCACCGGCGTGCAGATGCTCAACGAAATGGCCGTAGCCGGCAAGCTGCTCGGCTTTCTCAAACGCAGGGAGACCTTCACGGAAATCGTCCAGTTCCGCGGCACATTCCGTCTTGCGAACGGCGTCGCCAACACAAGCGATCTCACCCTCAACTTCGGCTCCGGCCAACTCACCGGCGAAGGCGCCATCGGCCTCGCCGACCAGACGCTCAACCTCCGGCTGACCACGCTCCTCGGCCGCGAGGCCGCCGCCCCCGCCCGCTCGGGCGGCCTCGGCGCCGTCCTCGGCGCCATCCTCGCGGGGCCGCAGGGGCAGATCGTCATCCCCACCACCCTCACGGGAACCTTCACCAAGCCGCGCCTCGCCCCGGACGCCGGCCGCACCGGCGCCGCCGGCCTGCTCGATCGTTTCCAGAGGAAAAAATAAAGGGAAGAAATCCGGCGGCCGGCGCGTCTTCCCGGCAAGCTGAATTTATGGGAACCTTTGGGCTAGCCGTTTTTCCCGAGCCACTGCCCTTGCCGCCGGCCATCTCGTTTCAAGAGTTCTACCACCGCCACGCGCCCACGGTCTACCGGGCCGCCCTGCGCGTGACCGGCAATGACGCCGACGCCGAAGACGCTCTCCAAACCGTCTTCCTGCGGATTCTGAACCTCAATCCGCCGCCCGACCTGGCCGCCGTCAACGACAGCTACCTGCGGCGCGCCGCCACCAACGCCGCCATCGACATCCTCCGCCAGAAGGCCTCCCGCGGCGAACTGCCGCTCGACAACGGCCCCGACCAGCCCGGCCCCGCCAACACCGCCCTGCTCAAAGAACAGGTACGCCGCGCCCTCAGCCGCCTCGACCCGGACGACGCCCAGCTCTTCGTCCTCCGCAACCTCGAAGGCTTCTCCTACGACGAACTCGCCAGCCAGTTCGCCATCGAACGCGGAACGGTGGCCAGCCGGCTCCACCGCATCCGCCAAGCTCTGCGGAAACTCATTACGCGCTAGGACCAGGATCCACCCATGAACGAAAAAGACCTCGATCAGATCCTCGACGAAATGCAGCAGCAAGCCCCGGACCCCGCCGCGCTCGCCGCCGCGCAGGAACGCGTCTGGGCCAAACTGGCTGCCCCGGCGGTCTGCGCCGAGTTCCGCGCCGATTACGGCCGGCCGAACCTCCGCCAAGCCCGCCAGCAGCTGCTTGAAGACCATCTTGCCCGCTGCGTCGAATGCCGCCGCCGGCTGACTCCAGGCCCCCAGCCCATCGCCCTGTCTCCCCGGCCCGTTCGGCGTTTCTCCGTGCCGAAGTGGGTCATCGCCGCCGGCCTCGCCGCCATCGGCCTGTTCGCCGGCCGCCACCGGATCGACTCTCTGCTCGCCCCCGCCGGCCCCCGCGCCACGCTCGAATCCCTCTCTGGCCCCGCCTACACCCTCGCGGGCGAACCGCTCGCCATCGGCGCCACGCTCGGCGAAGCCCAGCTCCTGCGCACCGGCCGCGACGCCCGCGCCACGCTCCGGCTCGCCGACGGCTCCACCGTCGAAGTCAACGAAAGCTCGGCGCTGGCGGTCCGCGCCGCCTGGTCCGGCCAGTCGATCGATCTCGAACGCGGCGACATCATCGTACACGCCGCCAAACAGCGCCGCGGCGGCCTCCGCGTCCTCACCCGCGACTCGGTAGCCACCGTCCGCGGCACCATCTTCACCGTCTCCACCGGCACGGCCGGCTCCCTGGTCGGCGTCATCGAAGGCTCGGTGGGCGTCAATCAGCCCAACGCCCAAACGCTGCTCCAACCGGGCGAGCGTGCTGCCTCCACCGCCACGCTTGAGCGCGTTAGCGTAAAAGACGCCGTCGCCTGGAGCCCCCGGGCCCCGGAGTACTTCACGCTGCTCAGCGAGCTTTCCCGCATCGAAAAGCAGTTGACGCCGGTGGCCGAACGAACCGAGGCCCGGCTCCTTGCCGCCCTCCCGCGTGGTACGGTCGTCTACGGCGCCCTGCCCAACGCCGGCCCCACCGTGAACGAAGCCATCGCGCTGATTGAGCAGCGCTCGCAGGAAAACGCCGCCCTCAAGAGTTGGTGGCAGTCGGCCGAGGCGACCGAAATCAAGCAGATCGTCCACCGCATTCGTACGCTCTCGCCGCTGCTCGGCGAGGAGCTGGTCTTCGCGCTAACGCAAGAGCAGCTCCCCGTCGTCCTCGCCACGGTCGCCCCCGGCCGGCAGGCCGCTGTCCAGGCGGCTCTCGCGCCGCTCGGCCCGGTGGCCAGCGCTTTCACCGGCGGCCTCCTGGTAATCTCCGATAGCCCGGCCCATCTCGCCCAACTCCTCCCCCGGCTCGGCGGCGGCGCCTCGACACCGTTCGCCCGCGAAATCGCCCGGCACTATCAACGCGGCGTCGTCTCGCTGTTCGGGGTGGACCTGGAGGCGATGACTCCGCGAGAACCCACGAGCGGCATGCGCTACCTGCTCTTTCATCAGCGCGCCAGCGACACCGAACTCGCCCTCTCCTTTAGCGGCCCCCGCACCGGCCTCGCCGCGTGGCTCGCCGCGCCGGCCGCCGCCGCCTCGGCCGAATACGTCTCCGCCGACGCCCTCTTCGCCCTTTCGGCCAACACAGGCAACCCCCGGCAGATGCTCGACGAACTCACCGCCCGGCTCGGCCTCCGCAGCCCCGGCTTCGCCGACGCCCTGAGCCAGTCGGAGGCCGCCGATCTGGCCGCCGCCCTCGGCACCGACTTCACCTTCGCCCTCGAAACCCCCTCGCTGCCGGTGCCCGGCTGGATCCTCGCCATCGAAGCCTACCGCCCCGAACTGTACGCCGACGCCATCCGGCGCCTCGCCACAACCTTCACCCTCCACGAGGAGCAGGCCAATGGCCGCACCTGGTACGCACTCCGCGCCCCCGGTCAGCCCTTTCAGTTCCACTGGACCTTCGACCGCGGCTACCTCGTCCACGGCAGCGACCGCGCCACCATCCAGCGCGCGCTGGCCACGCGCGCGAGCGGCTTCCCCCTGGTCCGCTCCGCGCCCTTCCGCCAGCAGTTGCCCGCCGGCAGCGCCCTGCACTACTCGGGCTTTGTCTGGGCCAACCCCGGCGCCGCCCTGAGCAGCCTGGCCGCTCTGGCGCCCGACCCCGCCTGGCAGCAACTGTTGACGAATCCCGAGCCCGCCCTGCTCACCCTGACGGGAGAAGCGGAACAAATCCGCTTCGGCTCGCGTACTCGTCTTTCGAGCCTGCTCGCCGGTCTCCTGGTGAGTCAGCCGGCCAATCCGGCGCAAAGGCCGGGCCAACAACCATGACCCCCATCATCGCCGTCGATCAGTTACGCGTGCGCCTCGGCAAGCGAGAGATCCTCAAAGGCATCTCCTGCCGCCTCGGCGCCTCCGGCGTGGGCCGCGCCATCGGCCTGCTCGGCCCCAACGGCGCCGGCAAATCCACGCTCATCCAAACGCTACTCGGCTTCCACCGCCCCGCGGCCGGCACGGCGCAGATTCTCGGTTTGGACTGCCACCGGCAAACGCTCGCCGTCAAAACCCGCATCGGCTACATGCCCGAGAACGACTCGCTCATCGCCGACATGACGGCCGTCGCCTTCCTCCGCCTGATGGGCGAACTCTCCGGCCTGCCCGCGCCGGCCGCCCTCGAAAAGGCCCACGAAACGCTCTTTCACGTCGGCCTCGGCGAGGCGCGCTACCGTAAGGTCGGAACCTACTCGCTCGGCATGCGGCAGATGGCCAAGCTCGCCCAGGCCATCATCCACGGCCCGGAACTCGTCATTCTCGACGAACCCACCAACGGCCTCGACCCGGCCGCCCGCCAGCGCATGCTCGTCCTCATCCGCCAGATGAAAGAGCAGCACGGCATGAACGTTCTGCTCTGCTCCCACCTGCTCCCTGACGTCGAACAGGTCTGCGACGAGGTCGTCATACTCAAAGACGGCCAGATCGTCCACCAGTGCGACCTCGCCGCCGAACGGCAGGCCAACCTACGTTTCGTGCAGTTGCACGTCTCGGGCAGCGATCGCAGATTCGACGCGGCCCTGCGCGAAGTCGGCGCCGAAGGCGCCTCGGAGGCGCCCGGCGTCTGGCGCGTCGTCCTGCCCGCCGGAATCGAAGTCGAGGTTCTGTGGCAGCTCACGGCACGCGAAAATCTGCGGATCACCAAGCTGGCCTATCGCCGCGACACTCTCGAAGAGATCTTCCTCAAAGCCATGGGCCATCTGCCGGCTTCGCCGCGGCCGGAGGTGGCCCATGGCCGTCTTTAAGCGCGGCTACGAGCGCTACGACGGGCCGCTCACCGGCGCCGTCACCCGCTTTCTCGCCGTCCCCCGTTTCGTCTGGCCCCGGCTGCTCGCCGAGCGCTTCGTCCTCGTCCTGCTGCTTGTCTCTTTGTTCTGGCCCCTGCTGTGCGCCATTTTTATCTATCTCTCGAACCACGCCAACCTCCTGCCCAACCTCAACGAGGGCGGCGACGCGATCCAGAAACTCCTCCGCATCGACGGCAGGTTCTTCGCCACCTTCATGAATATTCAGTCCACCTTCGCCATCATCCTGGCGGCCGTCGCCGGCCCTGGACTGATCGCCCCGGACCTGGCCAACAACGCCCTGCCGCTCTACTTCTCGCGGCCGGTCTCGCTGGCCAGCTACATCGGCGCGCGCCTGGTCGTGCTCTTTGGCTTGCTCTCGCTCGTCACGCTGCTGCCGGGCTTGTTCGTGTTCGGCCTGCAGGCGAGCCTGGCCGGTTCCTCCTGGCTGGCCGGCCACTGGACGCTCGGCCAGGGCATGCTGCTGGGCTTCCTGCTCTACATCCTGCTGCTTTCGCTGGTCGCTCTTGCCTGTTCGGCCTATGTGAAGTGGCGGGTGGTGGCGGGCGCGCTGGTGCTCGGTTTCTTCTTTGTGCTGGCCGGAGCCGCGCAGATCGTCAACCAGGTCTTTCGCGTCGAATGGGGCTCCCTGCTCAGCCCGGGCTACACCATCTACACCATCTGGTGCGCCCTGCTCGGCGTCGAAACCGCCGCCGACGCTCCCGACGCGGGCGAGTGCCTGGCCGCGGTGCTGGTGCTGCTCGGGGCGCTGCTCGCCGTCCTGCTCCGCAAACTCCGCCCGGTGGAGGTGGTCTCGTGAGCCACGACCTGATTTTATTCGACGGCGTGTCGAAGTTCTATGGCGAGGTGCTCGGCGTCAACAAAGTCGATCTCCAAATTCCACCCGGCATCACGAGCCTCGTCGGCCCGAACGGCTCGGGCAAGACTACGCTGATGAACCTGATGGCCGGCCTCATCCATCCCGGCAGCGGATCGGTCTACGTGCGCGGCATCTCGCCGTTTGCCCCCGAAAAGCTGATGCGGATTCTCGGCTACGCCACGCAGTACGATGCGGCCCCGCGCGGCATCACCGGCCTCGACTTCGTCCGCGCCGGCCTGCTGCTCCATGGCTTTCCCCCCGCCGAAGCCGCGCGGCGCGCCGAAGCCGCCATCGCCACCGTCTCGCTTACCCACGCCGCGCAGCGAAAAATCGCCGCCTACTCCAAGGGAATGCGCCAACGCATCCGCCTCGCGCAGGCCATCGCGCACGACCCCGCCGTCCTCGTCCTCGACGAACCCCTCAACGGCCTCGACCCGCTCGTCCGCGCCGAAACCATCGCCCTGTTCCGCAACTACGCCGCCCGCGGCCACCACGTTATCCTCTCAAGCCACGTCTTGCAGGAAGTCGATGTCTTCTCCGACCAGGTCATCCTCATCGCCAACGGCAGGATCGTCGCCGAAGGCGCCATCCGCAGCGTGCGGGATGAGATCCACGAACATCCCAGCCAGTTTCTCCTCCAGTGCCGGCAGCCGGCCCGCGTGGCCGCGCTGCTGTTTGAGCAGGCCGAGATTCTCGAAGCCAGAATCGACCCCGCGGGCAGCGGCCTCCGGGTGCTCACCCGCCAGCGCGCCGCCTTCGCCGATGCCATCCAACGCATCGCCCTGAGCGGCGTGGCCATCGACGGCCTCCTGCCCGTGGACGAAAACGTCGACGCGCTCTACGAGTACCTGATTGGAGGCGGTAAGTGAACCAGATCTGGATCATCGCTAGGCTCGAAATCCGTCGGGCGTTTTTTTCGCGCCGCGCGTTGTGGGTCTACCTGCTCGCCCTCTTCCCCGCCGCGCTGTTCCTCGGCCGCGGCGTCAGCGTCAACTACGACCGCCGGGAGTACGCCGCCAAACCGGTCACCCCCGCCACCCTCCTCGACCGGCTGCCCACCGGCACGACCGACAAAGACGCCCTCGCCGCCGCCGGTCCGCCGATCCGCGACCGCCAGTGGCGCCGCGGCAAGGTCGAACACCGCTCGCTCCACTACTTCGACGGCTACAACCGCGTCTGGCTCCAGTTCGAAAACGGCGCGCTTCAATCGACGCGCCGCGTTCCGCTCCACTCCTTTGCGCAGGACAGCCGCATCTACGCCGGCGTTTTTCAGTACTTCTATCTCCGCCTCGCCGTATTCTTCGGCTGCCTGGGTATCTTCCTCAACCTCTTCCGCGGCGAGATGATAGACAAGTCGCTCCACTACTGGTTCCTCGCCCCGGTCCGCCGCGAGATCCTCGTCCTCGGCAAGTACTGCGCCGGACTCATCGCCGCCGCGGTCATCTTCGGCGGCGGCGCGCTGTTGAGCTTCGGCGCGCTGCTGAGCTATCAGACGACCGCCGATATAGAAACCTACCTGCGGACGGAGGCCCTCGCGCACGGCTTCTGGTACGTGTTGGCCGCCGTGCTCGGCTGCGCCGGCTACGGCAGCGTCTTCCTCGCCGCCGGCCTCGTCCTCCGCAACCCCATCATCCCCGCCCTGGTCATGCTCCTCTGGGAGTCCATCAACGGCTTTCTGCCCGAACTGCTGCAGAAGCTGAGCGTGCTGCATTACCTGCAATCGCTGTGTCCGGTGCCAGCGCCGCTCGATCCCTCGGCCCCGCCGCTGGCCCGGATGATCCTCTCGCCCGCCGCGCCCGCCTCGGCCTGGACCGCCCTGCCGGGCCTGCTCGTAGTCACCGCGCTCGTGCTCTACCTCGCCACCCGCACCGCCCGCCGCCTCGAGATCAACTACGGCGCCGAATAGCGCGCCGTTACAGTTTCCGCAGTCTGGTTACCCGTCCCACCTCGACCCATTCGGCCACGTAGATATCGCCGTTGGATGCAAAGCAGGCCGCGTGCGGGGCCACGAAACGCCCCGGCGTAAACGCCGTCCGCTCCTGGTTACGAATCCCCTCGTAGGTCCGGCCGTCCGCCTGACGGCCATCGCCGAGCTGTACCAGCGGCCGATTATGTTTATCAAACAGCGTCACCACGGCCTTCAAATCCGGCATCAGCAAGGTATCGCCCAGAAAGTCAAACGTGCTCGGCCACCGCACCCCGTCCTTCACCACCGCTCCCGGCCGTCCGTTCAACTCAAAGTACTGAATCCGCGAGTTCGCCCCCCGCTCGCCCACCATCAGCAGCGGCGTCCCGCTTCGCGTATCGATCCCGATGGCGTGCGGCCAGATCGTCGTCCCCGGCCCGGTCTCCCGGTCTTTGTTCTGGTCCATCAACTGCCGCGTCCCGCCAAACGTCCGGATGTAGTTGGTCTTGGCATCGTAGTGGTGAATATAAAACTTGCCGTACCCATCGGCGACATAAAAATCCCCGTTCGGCGCAATCGCCAGGTTCGACGGCTTATACTCGCTCGCCTTCGCGTACACCCCGGACATGAACGGCACATGCAGCGTCCACACCACCTCGCCATCGAGCGTCGTCTTCCGCACAAACCCCTTCACGTTGTCGCAGTGGTAGAGGAACTCCTCGCCGCCCTCCTGCCGCAGCGTCAACCCGTGCGCCCCGCCCCGCATCTCCGCGCCCCAGCTCTTGATGAACTTGCCGTCCGGATCAAACATCGCGATCGCATCCGGCGACTGGCTCTCTTTATGCACCGTGTGCGCCACAATCACGCGCCCCTGCCGGTCCACCACAATCCCGTGCGTGTTCCCGAACCGGTGCGTGGCCGGCAGCTGCGGCCAGTCGTGGAGCGCCTCGTACTGATGCGCGCCCTCCCCCACCACGGGCGCCCGCCCCTGTCCCATCGCCATGGCCGTCGAGGCCGCCATCAAAAACGTTCGCCGTGTCGTCACTACAATCCAACGTAGCGCAAGATCTTCCGCGCCTCACCATCGGCAATCTGCAGGTTCTCCCGCGCCTCACCAAACTGCTTCTGCTCAAGATACTCCCGCGCCAGATCAAGCGACAGGCTCATCCGCGTCGACGACCGCACCAGGTCCGGCGTCAGTGCCAAACCCCGCCCCTCCACGCTCGCCTGCACCGGCGCCACCGCGTTCTTGGCCGCGTACACCGTCGCCAGCACGCTGTAGTAGCGCTCCCGCAGCTCGCGCCACTGCGCCCGCTCCTCCGCCGTCAGCGTCGCCTCATCGAGCCGCGGATACTCCCCACTCGTCGGCGCCGCCGTCTTTACGGGCGCCTGCCGGTACGCCTCCGGAATCCCGCGCTGCTCCCGCGCCCGCGCCTGCCCGCCCACCGGCACGCTCATCCAGATCGGAATCGACCCGCCCAGCGCATTCACCCGCCCGCCCACGAACGCCAACTGCCCCCGCACGTTCGGATCGTCCGGATTCTCATTCGCCAGCTGCGAAAGAATCAGCGCTGCGTTGCTGTAGCTGTGCAGGGCACCCTCGCGGTCAAGGTACCGTTGGTCGGCCTCCTGCATCCGCCCCAACCGGTGAAACGCTCCTGAGAGCGCCAACCCCAGCGCCGCATCATTCCCCGCCAATCCCCGCACCGCGCCCAAATACGCCGACGCCCGGCCCACAAACGCCCGCCGCTGCGGCGTCCACCCCGGCTGCGCCTGAAACGCCGGCAGGTACTGCTGATCGAACCAGGCATTGAAAGCGTTCACATCCCGCAGCCGCTCCTGCCGGTAGGCCGCCGAAACCGGCGCGTTGCCCCGCGGCGCAGTCTGCTCAAAACGGTTCTCCAACCCCTGCAGGAAGCCCATCGGCTGCCCCCACATCGGCGCCGCCAGCATCACCATCCACGCCCCGCGCATCTTACTTCTTCTCCACCCGGTCGCCCACCTGTGGCGGCTGGCCACCGGTAAAGGCCCCGATCGCAATCTTCTCCCGCACCGTCGTAATCTGCAACGTCCCCAAGGGCGCCGTCACCACATCGAGCACCTCTTTCGTCACCGGATCCTTCACCTCTTTCACAATCCGCGACACCGCGAACGTATCCCCCACCTGCACCCCCGCCGACGAGCCGACGTTGATATAAACGCTCCCGCCCTCCACCGCCGCCACCCGGCCTTCAATGTCAATCTGCCGGGCCCCCGCCACGCCCCCGGCCTGCGCGTTCACCTGCGCGGCCAGCTTATCGCAGGCGTCAATCACCGCCTCCCCGATAATCGTCTCGGCAAAGTTCGCCGCCGTGAAATCCACCCCGCCGCCCACGCCTACCCCGCCCGCGAATACCCCGGCAAACCCGCCCCGCGAACTCCGCTTCGATTCGCCCCGCGCCTCGCCCGCCATCACAATCTCGGACGATTCGTTGTCCACCATCCGGAAGTTCAGCACCACCACCGCCTTCCCCTCGTTGTTCTTGAGGCCGCCCACCCCGCCCGCCCCCGGCACCATCACCCCCACGGCCCCGCTCCGCCGCCGGTCGTCCCGGCCGAACACCACCACATCGCCCATAATCGTGAAGTCCGCCCCGCGAATCTGCCCGATCCGCGCCTGCGTCCCCTTCTTCACCCGCCCGCTCGCGCCAAAGTCCTGTTCCTTCAGCACCGTCCCCACCTTGTTGCGCTCCACCACCGTGAACTTCCCGCCCTGCGCAATCCGCTTCACCATCAGCGCGCTCATCCCCTTACCCAGGTCCACCTGCGTGCCGAAGATCGCCGCGCTCACATCCCGCACCGTCGAAAAATCAAAGTCTTCTACGGCCAAACTCCGCTTCCCCTGCCCGCGCAGCCCCGCCGCGCCGGCCAGCAATAACGCCATCTCCCGCCGGTTCATCGTCATTTCTGCACCTTCTTGGCGAGATACCCCACCTCCGGCTTCACCGCCCCGTTGTAAGCCCCAATCGCCACCCGGTCCCGCACCTCAGTCACCAGCAGCTCGCCCACCTTCTCCGTCACCATGTCAATCACGTCCTTAGTCACCGGATCCTTCACCTCTTTCACAATCTTGTGCACCTCGAACCGGTCGCACTTCCGCACCCCCTCGGTCGCCCCCGACGCCAGGTAGATCTGCGCCCCCACCACCTCGGCAATCCGCGACTCGATATCCAGGCTCCGCATCGCAATCTTCCCCTCGTTCGCGTTCAGTTCCCCAGCCAACTTGTCCACGCTCTGCGTTGTCGCCTCCCCGATGATCGTCTCCCCGAAGTTGGCCGCAGTCATGTCCACCGTCGCCGCGCCGCCGCCCCGGTTCACCAGCGCGCCCACGTCCACGCCGTTCTGCTTCCGCGTCGACTCGCCCCGCGCCTCGCCCGTCGCAATCACCTCGCTCGTTTCGGCGTCCACCAGCCGGAACGAGATCACCACCACCGCCTTGTCCTCGCCCGTCTTGATCTTCAGCCCGCCAAGCACCCGCGGTCCCACCCCAAACCCGCCAATCGTCTTCCGCTTATCGTCCCGCCCGAAGGTCACAATCGTGCCCATCAGAATCGCATCGGCGCCCGTAATCCGCCCCAGCCGGGACTGCGTCCCCTGCTTCACCCGGTTCGACGCCCCCAGGTCCTGCTCCGCCATCACTTTCTTGATATTCGCCCGCTCCACAATCCGGAACTTGCCCTGCTCGGCCAGCCGCTTGGTGAACATCGCGAGAATCCCCTTGCCGATGTCCACCTGCGTACCGAAGATCGCCGCCACCTGGCTCTGCACCGTCCCGTAGTCAAACTCATCGACGGCGACCACGCGCTTGCGGTCCCCCGCCGGCGCATCACAAACGATCGAAGCCAGGTTCGTGTTCCAACTCGACCCCGCCGCGGCCGTCGCCGCAACCGTGCTCTTCATCGCCGGCGCGGCCGCCGCCGGCCCCGCCCCGCTCATGGCATTGCTCAGCGCCACAATCACGTTATCCGAAGCCCCGGCTTCTTTAAACCGGATCAGATCATCCGGCGTCACCCGCAGCGAAGGGCCCGCCGCCTGGATCGACGAAACCACGCTGGCGTCCGGCAGCTTGAGCGTGACCATCTTCAAGATCTTGTCCAGCCCCGAAGCGGCCGGCGCGGCCGGCTTGGCAACCGCGGGCTTGGCCGGCGCCGGCTTCGGCGTCTGAGCCAACAGAAGCGCGCCACCGACGGCCAGGGCAAGGGAACTGCGAACAAACGGGTTCATAAAGGAATACTCCTGATCTCCATTAGACAACGCGCAATCGCGGGTGAAAAGCGATCAAAAACTGTAGCGGAAGGCCACCGACACGTGCGAGTTCCGCCGGAACTGTCCGAGAAAATCAGTACTCTCGCCTCGAATGAAAGTCGCCCCGGAACGCACCGACCAGTGATCGTTGAAAGAATGGGTGAATTCGCCACGAATCCAAACTCCCTCTCCATTCTGTCTTAGTGCGGCATCGACAGCGACCGTATCACGTGAATTCAACTGCAGGCTCGCCCGCCCCAAAAAACTCCGCGTCAATCCCCGGTCCGGCGCAAAATCAAACAGATTCCGCCGCGCCGTCACGTACTCCCCGGCATAGCCCCCCACGAACGTCCACTCCCCGCTCTGCCGCTCGGCCTGCACCACGTACTGAAAATAGTTATCCGCCGCCGGCGTCGAACTGAAAAAGTACCCGCCTTCGGCCTTGATCGTGAACCACCGGTTCGGCGCCGCCAACGCCCCACCCGCCATCCGCAACTGCGCGAAGTAGTTGTACAGCTCGAGCCGCAAATCCGGAAAGGTCGAAATCCGCCCCTCGATCAACGGCAGATGGTTGTGGCCCTGATAGTACACCCCGGAGGCCTCATACCCCCGCCCCACGTGATTCCACCGCACCCCAAACTGCTGCCCCCTCGGCAGCGTCGCCCGTCCCTGCCGCAGCACCAGATCCACCGCAAAGCCGCCCGGTGCCTCCGGACCCTGCCCCAACCCCCCGCCCGCCCCGCCCCACCGCTGCACCAGCAGCGGGCTCCGGCCCGGCGTAAATCGCGGCTGCCAGACCAGGTCCACCGACTCCCCCCCGCTCTCCCACGCCACCCGCCCCGCCATCACCGCCAGGTACTCCGTATCCACCACGTTCAAAAAATCACGCGGCGCAAACCGGTCGAGCGGGTTCAAAATATCCGCCTTTCCCCAGCGGATGAACTGCTTGCCCGCCTCCGCCGTCCACTTCCCCCGGTTCGCCGTCACGCTGAACCGCCGCAGGGAAACCGCCGGCCGCAGCATCCCCCGGTCCTGCCAATCGATCCGCCCCTGCCGGTCCGTCTGCCGGTGCGTGTCCGCCCGCCCGTCCATCGCCCCGTCCACCCGCAGCCACGGCGTCAGCTTCCAACCCACCTCGTACCGCAGCAGAATATCCCCGATCGCCCGCCCGCTATCGTTCGCCCCCGTCTGCGGGAAAAACGCCCCCCGTGTCTCGACGAACCCCCGCTGCGTAAACCCCTGCCCCCACAGCGGAACCGCGCAGAGCCCGGCTAAAACCCACCGCCTCATTCGCCGCGGCGCAGCGCCTGCAGCGTGAACCGCTCTTCGGGCAGCGCCACGTCGTACTTCAGCTTCTCGGTCTTCAGCACCGTCCGCGTTTTCTTCTTGAGATCCTGCATCTCCAACTCCAGCGTCGACCACACCCCCTGCACCTGCTCCACCCGCCGGTGCACCATCCGTTTCACCAGTTCGGTCTTGACGTACATCTCAAACTGCACCGGCAGCAGAATATCCTTCCGCACCCAGATCACCGTCTTGGCATACTGCGAAACCCGCGTCTTCCGCGGCACCGCTTCAATCTGGTAGCAGGCCTGACCACCCACCACCTGCTCGCCCAGCAGCCGGTAGTCGCTCTGCTCCGCGTCCCGCTCCTCGAGATCCTCAAACGAAAAATCCGTCCCGAAAAACCGCGTCGACCGGTCCTGCAGCGCAATCCGCCGGTCCCGGTTCAACTCCGGCGTCCACATCCACTGATCGCTCGCCCGGTCCGGATGGTTGTGCACGAGCAGCGCCACACCCTTCACAAGCGGCGGCGCCACAAACCGCAGCACCGACTTCGACTGCCCGTAGGAGCCCGTCCGCGCATACTGCCACCGCTTCTCGTTCCGGCCGCCCTTGGCGTCGTAAACCTCCAGCACGCCCTCATACTGCTGGCTCGCGGAACGGTGCCGCCGCTGCGACTCCTCGATAATCTGCCGGGCATCCTGTCCCCAGGCATCCCGCCCCCACAGCGCAACCGCCGCCAACAACCAGACCCACTTACTCATACTCCAAAGCCTCCACTAACGATCCCCGCACCGCCGTCTCCGCCGGACCCAACGCCGACAGAAACGAACTGCCCAAAATCACCGGAATCAGCACCAGCGCCATCCGAAACGGATACGTATATTCGAGCCGCATCCCCGAAAGATCCCGCGCCGAGGTTTCGAGCGCATAGTACAGCGCCACCGCGCCAAACACCCACCCCAGCACCAGCCCAATCGCCCCGATCGTCACCGCCTCGAGCCAGATCGTCCCGCGGATCTGCATCCGCAGCCCGCCCACCGCCTGCAGCACGCCCAACTCCCGCCGCCGGTCCGTAATCGAAACGGTCAGCGTGTTCACAATCCCCAGAATCGACACCAGCACCGCCACGGCAATCTGGATGTAAGTCAACCCGAACCACTGATCGGTCATCTTCAGAATGTAACTCCGCAGATCTTCATTGGTGAAAACGAAATACTTATACCGGTCGCCCACCTGCGCCGCCACCCGGTTCCGCATCTGCGCCACCGTCACCCCTTCCTCAAGATACATCCGGACCACATTCACCGAATCATCTTTCCAGTACTTTTGATACACCGCCCGGTCGAGCAGAATCGACCCCTTCTGATCCGAGTAATCCACCACCGTCCCCAGAATCGGCAGCTCCAGCGGCCCCTCGGGCGTATTCAGCCGCAGCATCTCGCCCGCCTTCCGCCGGTGCTGCAGGGCAAAGTTATCGGAGACAATCACCCCCCGCCCTGCCGCCGCCTCGCCATACATCCGGTCCCCGTCCCCGCTCACCACCGGCAGCCGCACCTCCTTCCGGATGCTCGCGATCTCCAGCGCAACCACCATCACCGGTTCCCCATCCACCGGCACCCGCACCGTCCGCACCAACTGCGTCCGCCGCACCCCGGGCAGCTTCACCACCTCCTCGGCAAACGCCGCCGGAAACCGGAAGCTCCGGTCGGTCAGGTTCTGCGACGGGCTCAAATACATGTCCGGGTTCAACGCAATCCGCAGCCACTCCTCAATCGAGGCATAAGCCGCCTGCGTCATCCCCCCCAGTGCCACAATCAACGACACCGACAGCGCCAGCGCCGCCACGGCTCCCGAGGTCCGCCGCGGCGACTGAATCAGCGAATCCGCCGCCAGCGCCCCCTCCACCGGCCGGATCGCCTTCAGCAGCGGACGCATCCCCTTCGCCAGCCACAGCCCCAGCGTCGGCACCATCAGCACACCCGCGAAAATACTCAGAAAATAGCCGCCGTAGAAGATTAGCCGCCCCTCGCCGTAGACGAGCGTCAACGCCACCAACGCCAGGAAGACAAACGCAAGCACCCGCCGCGCCCGGTTCTCCCCCGCCGTCAGCAGTTGAAACTTCCCCTTCTGCAGCGCCTGCACCGGGTCCACCCGCGCCGCGTTCCGCGCCGGAATCCACGCCGCCACCAGACTCGTAATCAGCCCCAAACCCACCGCCCCCGCCAACAGCCGCGGATCGCTCGAAACCTCCTCGGCCTTCTGCGCCACGCCGTAAATCCCCCCCAGCAGATTGCCCAGCGAACCCGCCATCCCCCGCGCAATCAATACCCCCAACCCCGCCCCCAACGCCCGCCCACCGCGCTCTCGGCCAGAAACAGCCCCTGAATCTGCCCCCGCGTCGCCCCCAGCGCCCGCAGAATGCCAATCTCGCTCCGCCGCTGCGTCACCGCAATCGCAAACGAGTTGTAAATGATGAACATCCCGATAAACAGCGCAAACAGGCTCGTGATGTTCGCGAGCATCCCGTACACACTCGACAATGACTCAAACTGCTTACCCCGCGACGACGGCGACTCCACCTGGTAGCCCGCCCCCAGCAACTGCTCCAGCCGTTTGCCTACCTCCTCCGGCCGCAACCCCTCCTGCACCGCCAGATCAATCCGGTCAAACCGCCGCCCCCGGCCAAACACCTTCTGCGCCGCGTAGACGTCCATAATCGCCAGATTGCCGCCAAAGGCCGACGTCAACCCGCTCGACTTCATAATCCCCCGCACCACAAACCGCTTCGGCCCGTCCATCGACCGCAGCGTCAACGCATCGTTGGCCTTCAACCCGTTCTCGGCCGCGAACTCCCGCGTAATCATAATCGAATCCGGCTGCGCCAGAAACACGAGCGGATCTTCAATAAACGAATCGTCCCCGTCTTCGAGCGCATACTCCCGCAGCGAACGGTCCCCGGTCATATCCACGGCCAGAATCAGCAGGTTCCCCTTCGCCCGCGTCTCCGGCATCGCCACGGCCTCAATCACGGGCACGGCCACCCGCACCTCCGGCACCCCCTGCACGCGCTCGAGAATCTCCTCCTCAAAGCCCGCCTCCCCGGCCGTGATCTGCAGCTGCGTCGCCCCGGCAATCCGGTCCACGGTATTGGTAAACGCCGTCAGCACGCTCTGGTTGGCCGTGTGCATCCCGACAAACACCGCCACGCCCAGCACAATTCCCGCTATCGTCAGCAGGCTCCGCAGCAGATGCTTCCGCACATACTGCCAGCTGATCAGCCGCAGCAGGATCATACGCGCCGGTCCTGCACCACCACGCCGTCTTTCAACGCAATCTGCCGCGGGCAGTTCTCGGCCACGCTCCGGTCGTGCGTCACAATCAGCACCGTCGTCTGCAGCCGCGCGTGCAAATCCCGGATCAGGCCCAGAATCTCCACCCCCGTCGCCGAATCCAGGTTCCCCGTCGGCTCATCCGCCAGCAGTATCGGCGGATAGACGCTCAACGCCCGCGCAATCGCCACCCGCTGCCGCTCCCCGCCCGACAACTCCTCCGGCAGGTGCTCGAGCCGCTTGCCCAAACCCACCAGCGTCAACAACTCATGCGCCCGCTCGGCAATCTGCGCCTTTTTCCATCCCCGCAAATGCAGCGGCAGCGACACGTTTTCAAGACAGCTCAACGTCGGCAGCAGGTTGAAAAACTGAAAAATAAAGCCGATCTTGTCCCGCCGCAGCTTCGTCAGCGCGTCGTCGCTCAACCCGCTCAGCACCGCCCCGTCCAGCGCAATCTCCCCCGTCGACGGCTTATCCAGCCCGCCAATCAGGTTGAGCAGGGTCGACTTGCCCGACCCCGACGGCCCCACCAGCGAGACCATCTCCCCTTTGTCAATCCGCAGATTGACCATGTTCAGCGCGGTGACCTGTTTTTTACCGTCAAACCGCTTGGTTACCCCAGTGAGCTCTATCATTCCCGGCTACTTGTTTATGATGACACGCGGTATCGGCGCGGCTCATAATGAGAGACACGTGAACTGGAACTTCAACGCACTCGAAGCGCTTGCCGTGTTCTGCGGCTCCATTTCCGTCCTGCTCATCGTCCGCTGGTGGATCCTCCGCGGCCTGCTGCGCGCCGCCAGCGGCTCCGACTCCTTCCCCCACATCGCCTGGCAGTATCTCAAAACGCCCTCTCTGTTCTGGGTCCTCGCCGCCTCCGTCCAACTCGGCATTGAAGCCTTCGTGGTCGACCCCCGCTGGCGCAACCTCGCCGAAGACTCCATCGTCGGCTTCGTCATCTTCAGCATCGCCCTCATGCTCAACGCCATGGTCCAGCGCGGCATCTCCCGCCTGCCCTTCGCCATGGCCGGCCTGTCGCGCACCCTCACCCGCCTCATCGTCTTCGGCATCGGCCTGCTCATCCTCCTACGCTTCTGGGGTATCTCCATCACCCCCATCCTCACCGCCCTCGGCGTCGGCGGCCTCGCCGTCGCCCTCGCCCTCCAGGACACCCTCGGCAACCTCTTTGCCGGCGTCCATCTCCTCGTCGAAGCTCCCATCTCCGTCGGCCAGTTCATCCGCCTGTCGGCCGAAGAGGAAGGCACCGTCACCGACATCGGCTGGCGCACCACCCGCATCCAAACCCCCAACAACTCCACCATCATCGTCCCCAACAAAACCATCACCAACGGGACCCTACTCAACTACGACCTCCCCCAACCCCGCGTCGGCACTGGCATCCCCATCCTCCTCGGCCACACCGCCGACCTCACCCTCGCCGAAAAAATCTGCGTCGAAGCCGCCAAAGCCCACCCCCAGGTCCTCCCCGATGCCGAACCCCTCCTCGTCGCCGACCCCGGCATCACCGCCACCCATCTCCAGTTCCGCCTCGTCTTCCAGGTCGAAAAGCAGCTCGGCTCCTCCCTCATCCGCTCCGCCATTCTCAAAACCATCCTCCAGCGCTTCCGTGAGGAAAATATCCCCCTCCCCGAGGTCCCGGGCCGCCCATGAGAATCGGTATCGACGCCGGCGGCACCTTTACCGACTTCGTCATCCAGCACGACGACGGGCGCCTTGAATCCTTCAAGCTCCCCTCGAACCCCCGCAACCCCGCCGCCGTCATCCTCGCCGGCCTCCCCGCCGCCCGCAAACTCGAAATCATCCACGGCTCCACCGTCGCCACCAACGCCCTGCTCGAACGCAAAGGCGCCCACACCGCCTTCGTCACCACCGCCGGCTTTGAAGACCTCCTCCTCATCGGCCGCCAGAACCGCCCCGAACTCTATAACCTCTCCCCCGCCCCCCGCCGTCTCCTCATCGACCCCGCCGACTGCCACGGCGTCGCCGAACGCACCCACGCCGACGGCTCCATCGCCCGCTCCCCCACCCCGGCCGAACTCGCCCGCCTCCGCCGCCGCCTCCGCCAAAGCGGCGTCCGCAGCGTCGCCATCTGCCTCCTCCACGGCTGGCAGACCCCCGCCAACGAACAACTCCTCGCCGCCGCCCTCGGCGACGAGTTCTTCCTCTCCGTCTCCCACCAGATCGCCCCCGAGTTCCGCGAATACGAACGCGCCGCCACCACCGCCGTCAACGCCTACGTCGGCCCCCTCATGGACTCCTACCTCGGCGCCCTCGGCCGCCCCGTCCACATCATGCAGTCCAGCGGCGGCCTCCTGTCCGCGGAACAGGCCCGCCGCGAACCCGTCCGCACCATCCTCTCCGGCCCCGCCGGCGGCATCATCGGCGCCGTCGGCGCCGCCAAAGCCTCGGGCCTCTCCCACATCCTCGCCTTCGACATGGGCGGCACCTCCACCGACGTCTCGCTCTCGGAAGGCACCCCCCGCATGACCGTCGAAGCCATGGTCGACGGCCTCCCCCTCCGCGTCCCCATGCTCGATATCCACACCTTCGGCGCCGGCGGCGGCTCCCTCGCCCGCATCGACGAAGGCGGCCTCCTCCGCGTCGGTCCCGAAAGCGCCGGCGCCGACCCCGGCCCCGCCTGCTACGGCGCCGGCCTCCGCCCCACCGTCACCGACGCCCAGGTCGTCCTCGGCCGCATCGCCGCCACGCAGCTCGCCGGCGGCTCCCGTCCCATCTTCCCGGAACGCGCCGCCGCCGCCGTCGCCTCCCTAGGCCTCGGCCTCGAAGC
Source organism: Acidobacteriota bacterium (assembly GCA_026393985.1). GTDB lineage: Bacteria > Acidobacteriota > Terriglobia > Bryobacterales > Bryobacteraceae. The sequence continues at coordinate 51,172 of JAPKZB010000006.1, read as the reverse complement.
CGGCGCCGCCGGCATCCTCCGCGTCGCCAACGCCAGCATGGAACGCGCCATCCGCGCCGTCAGCGTCGAACGCGGCTACGACCCCCGCCAGTTCACCCTCCTCGCCTTCGGCGGCGGCGGCGGCCTCCACGCCTGCGAAATCGCCGCCGCCCTCTCCATCCGCCAGGTCCTCGTCCCCCAGTTCGCCGGCGCCCTCTCCGCCCTCGGCATGCTCCTCGCCGACCACGTCCGCGACTTCGCCATCGGCGTCCTCGGCCAGTCCCGCCAAGCCGCCGCCTTCGCCGCCCTCGCCGCCCGCGCCCCGCGCGGCGGCCGCCGCGAACGCTTCGCCGACGTCCGCTACGCCGGCCAGAGCTACGAACTCACCATCCCCTGGTCGAAAACCCTCGCCGCCGATTTCGCCGCCGCCCACGAAAAAATGTACGGCTACTCGATCCCCGCCCGCCCCGTCGAAGTCGTCACCCTCCGCCTCCGCGTCACCCATCCCGTCCGCCCCCCGGCCCTGCGCCACCCCGGACGCTCCGCCGCCACGCCCGAAATGCGCCGCGTCTGGGTCGACGGCCGCTTCCGCTCCCTGCCCGCCTACACCCGCGCCGAAGTCCCCGCCACGCCCATCGCCGGGCCGGCTCTAGTTCTCGACTACGGCTCCACTACCCTCATCCCGCCGCATTGGCACTTCCATTGCGACGATGCCGGCGCCTTGCTTATTGCAGCGGACCGCTAGTCCCCGGCCGCTGTTCTAAGTGGATCTCCCCGAAAGTAGACTCATACTGCCGGATATTATCCTGCAGTAAATTAGACAGCGCCTTCGCTTGCTGCGGGCTCAAATAAACGCCCTGAAAGTTCTGAATGTTTACCACATCCGGACCAGTCTGGGTGGCGATACCAAACATCAATAGGAAATCCCACAGGTTCGGTCGAATTTGCACGCTATTCGCGTAGCCTTCGCGATAATCCGATCCATTTACTAACGAAATCTTCGGACCGGATACAGGATGCATAAAAATATGGCGGAGACGACGGGGCTCGAACCCGCGACCTCCGACGTGACAGGCCGGCGCTCTAACCAACTGAGCTACGTCTCCGCGAGGTCTTTTATTAGAGTAGCAAACCAGACGGCCACCCGCAAGCGTTTACACTGATGGAGTGAGAATGCACCGTCTTCTTTTCCCCTTCCTCGTCCTCACCGCCGCCTGCACCGCCCCGAAAAAGCCTGCCACCCCGGCCCGCCCCCCCAGCCGCCGAAAATTACGCACTTCTACTCGAATACCAACCCCGTCCCCCCCGGCGAATCCGCCACGGTCTGCTACGGCACCGCCGAAGCGACCGAAGTCACCCTGTCGCCCTACTCCGACACCCTCAAGCCCTCCATGAACCGCTGCATCGCCCTGACGCCCACCCGGCCCACCACCTACACCCTCACCGCCAAAGGCCCGGGCGGGCAAACCACCAGCACCCTCACCCTCGCCATCGGCGGCGCCCCCACCTCATCCGCTCCCGCCTCCTCCGCCACCCCGCTCATTACCAGCTTCCAGTCCATCGGCGGCGGCGTGGTCGCCCCCGGCAAACCCGTCCAGTTCTGCTACTCCACCCGCCCGGAAACCGTCTCCGTCTCCCTCACCCCACCCGCCGCCGGCGCCCTCAAGCCCGGCCAGAACCAGTGCTTCACCGCCACCGTCACCAAAACCACCAGCTACATCCTCACCGCCCGCGACGCCGCCGGCTCGACCGATCGTATGCAGGTCACCGTAACCATCGCCCAATAGCGTAGACTGGCCTAATAGCGTAGACTGAAATGACGCGGGCGGTTAGCTCAGTCGGTTAGAGCACCTGCCTTACAAGCAGGGGGTCCACGGTTCGAGTCCGTGACCGCCCACCATCTCCCCGCAGCTACCAGCCCATCATCCCCATCCGGTCAAGGATAATGGCGGAATATTGATGCATCGCCGCCGGCCGCCGCCGTCGCGGCGAGGGCAAACACGCCGCCAGACGCGCCGCCTGCTCCCGGCTCAACCCCGCCGCCCCCACCCCGTAGTGATATCGCGCCGCCGCCTCGGCCCCGAACACCCCCGGCCCCCATTCGACCGAATTCAAATACAACTCGAGAATCCGCTCTTTCCCCAATACCAGCTCCGCCGCCGGCGCCAGGCCAAACTCGGCCACCTTCCGCACCGGATTCCGGTGCGTGGTAAAAAACAGGTTCTTCACGAGCTGCTGTGTAATCGTCGAAGCGCCCCGCCGCTGCTGCCGCCCCTCCTCCTCGCCGCCCGCCACTTTCTCAATCTCCGCCCAGTCAATCCCCCAGTGCTGATAAAACCGCCCATCCTCGGCCGCCACCACCGCGTGGCGCAGATGCGCGGATATCCGCGCCAACGCCACCGGCGCGTACCGCTTCTGATAATTCCCCTTGGCAAACCAGCTCTCCACCCGCCGCTGCGCCTGTACCCCCGTAAACCAGGGGTCCACCCACCGAAACGGCAGCAGCAAACCAAACGGCAGCAGCAAAATCCCCAAGGCCCCGGGAAGCAGATACGTTCGCCCTCGCCGCCACCTCACTCGCAACCCGGTTTCTCGCCTCCCCGCCGCACGTTCTCTCCATGGTACGTTACTCCCAATGGCCCTCGTCGAATCGCGGCGATTTCAACTCGGTTTCCTGATCGCCCTCGGCGCCGCGACGCTCACCGTCTGCTTCGCCATTCTCCAGCCGTTCCTGATGCCGCTGGTCGCTGCCGTCGCCCTCGCCATTCTCTTCTATCCCCTTCACATCCGTATCCACCACGCCCTGCACCGCCCCGGCCTCGCCGCTGGCATCTCCGTGGTCCTCGTCATCGCGCTCCTCCTCCTCCCGTCCTTCCTGCTCGGCACCGCCGTCGCCCGCGAAATTAAAGATCTCTACGACGTCGCCACCAGCCGCACCGCCGCCGATGGCGGCTGGGCCGCCTGGACGGCCAACCTCCTCCACCGCACACTGCACTGGGCCGGCGTCCATTCGCCCGAAACCGAAGACCAGATCCGCACCGCCCTGCTCGGCCGCCTTCAGGCGCTGGGCAGTCTTCTGCTCGAGTTCACCCGCCAACTGCTCAGCAATCTCATCTCGCTGATCGTCAACGCCGTTGTCACCCTCTTCAGCCTCTTTTTCCTGTTTCGGGACGGCAACCGCCTCCGCCACACCCTCGCCCGCCTCACCCCGCTCCCCCCCGGCGCCTTCCACCGGCTGTTCACCGACATCGGCCGCAGCGTGCTGGCCAACGTCTACGGCATCGGCGCCGTCGCCCTCGCCCAGGGCGGCCTCACGGCGCTCATCTTCATCCTGCTCGATCTAAAATCCCCCATCCTCTGGGGCACCGTCGCCGGTATCTTCTCGATGGTGCCCGTCATCGGACCGCCCATCGTCTGGGTTCCGGCCGCCATCCTCCTGGCCGCCGCCGGAAGCTGGGGCAAGGCCCTCATTCTGGCCGCCTTTGGCGCCGGCGTCATCGGCCTGGCCGACAACTTCATCCGGCCCTACGTCATCAGCGGACGCGTAAATCTCCATCCGCTGCTCGTCTTCTTCGCCCTGCTCGGCGGGGCGCAGGCCTTCGGCTTCCTCGGCCTCTTCATCGGCCCGGCCACGCTCTCGGTCACCGTGGCCGTCGTCGAACTGCTCCGTCAGGAGACGGCTCCCCCGCCTCCCGAATCGGCCCGTGTTTCCCTTTAAGCACCGGCTTCACCAACAGATGTTCCTCTGCCTGTTCGAGCCCGCCCTGGCTGCCCTTATCCCCAAACCGGGGACGCAGCCGCAGCTTCGGCGCCTCCGCGTTCCCCCCGGAAAGATCACGCGCCTCGAGCCGCCCGGCCGTTGCCACATCCGGCGTGTAGACCACCAGGGCCACCCAGTACGTTCCGCTCCGCAGCGGCGAGTTCGCTCCCGGCGTGATCGTAACACGCTCCTCCCCGGTCGCCCCCGCCGAACTGAAATCGGCTACCACGCGTCCCTCCCGCACCTCCGGCGGCGAACCGTATCGCACGTACAGGTCCACATCCGCCCCGGGCGTGCCAGTCGACAGTACAATCTCCATCCGCGAAACGTTGGTCACATCGAGCCGGAAGGCGTTGGCGTCCGACAACAGCGTCGGCCCCTCCACCGCGGGGAAGCTCCAGCTCAACGGTTGGTTCAAGACTAACGTCCGGGCCTGTCCCGCCGCCGGCGGCGCCGGCGCCCGCTCTACGGTCGCCGTCACCACCCCGGTCACCTGCACGTTCCGCGCAAAATTGCCCAGCCCGATAAAGTAGGTGCCCGCTTCAAGCGGCGGCTCCGATGTTCGCGTAATCACGATCGTCTCGTTGCCCGTCGTCCCCTCGGCATAGTAGTCCGCTATCAGCTCGCCATCGGCCAACTCCACGTCGGCCCCGCGCCGCACGTAGAGGTCCACGTCCGCATTCGGCGTCGTCGTATTCAACCGCACCGTCAGGCTCGTCGAGCCCGCCGGCACCTGAATCCGGAAGCCCGCCGTCCCGGCGTACAACTCCGCCTCCGCGGTCGCCGGCAGCGTGAAGCGCGCCGCCACCCCGGAAGTCAGCTGCACGGCCGCCGCCGGCGGCGGCGCCGCGGTATCGACGTAAACCGTCAACTGCCCCTGCACCTCCACGTTCGTCGTGAAGAGTCCGAGGGAGATAAACAGCGTCCCCGCCCGCAAAGGCGGCGTCGAAGTCGCCGTAATGCTGATCGCCTCCTCCCCCGCCGGCCCCTCACTCCGATAATCGGTCGCAATCCGGCCATCGGCCACCACCGGAGTCTGTCCGAGCCGCGCGTAGAGATCCACATCGACACCCGGCGTCGTCGTCTGCAGTACCACCCGTACCCGCGTGGCGTTCTCCGGCACCGCGATCCGGAACGAAGGATCGAGGATCAGCGAGGCGCTCGAAACCGGCGCAATCCGGAAGCGCTGCGGCAGCCCCGCAATCAAAGGTTGGGATACCGTGTTCGAGGCCCCGCCCGTCGTCACCGTCGCCAGCACCGTACCCTGCACCCGGACATTCCGTGTAAACAGGCCCAGCGCAATGAAGTAGGTGCCCGCCCGCAGCGCCGGGGTATCGGATCGGGTGATGACAATCGTCTCATCGCCCGTATCGCCCTCCGACAAGTAGTCCGCCACCACGCTCCCGCCGCTCACCCGCGGCACCTCCCCGGCCCGCACGTAAAGGTCTACATCCGCGCCCGGCGTCGTAGTCCGCACCCGCACCTCCAACCGCGTCGCCCCGGCCGGCACCGCAATCTGGTAGGCCTCCTCCCCGCCAAACACGGTCGGCGAATTCACCGGCGCCAGGTTAAACGCCACCGGCGCACCCGAAGTCAGCGTCCGCGTCGTCGTTACCGGAGGGGTCACCGTCCCGCTCGTCACCGTCGCCGTCAGCCGCGCCGTTATCCGCGTGTTCGCGGTAAACACCCCCAGGTGGATGAAGTACGTCCCCGCCCGCAGCGCCGGGCTCGAAGTTGGGGTGATCGTAATCAACTCGCTCCCCGCGGGGCCCTCCGAAAGGTGATCCGCCACCACCTGCCGATCCTGTACCACCGCCTCGGCATTGAAACGCGCATAGAGGTCCACATCCACATTCGCCGTATCCGTCGCCAGCCGGATCTCCAGGCGCGTCGCCCCCTGCGGCACGTCCGTCGGTTCAATCGTAATCGTCCGCGTCTGTCCCGAAGTCAGCGCTACCGCCGCCGAGACCGGCGGCGTGGTCGTCCCACCCGTCACCGTCGCCGTCAGCCGCGCCGTTATCCGCGTGTTCGCAGTAAACACCCCCAGGTGGATGAAATACGTCCCCGCCCGCAGCGCCGGACTCGACGTCGGCGTGATCGTAATCACCTCACTCCCCGCCGGACCCTCCGACCGGTGATCCGCCAACACCTGCTGATTCTGTACCACCGCCTCGGCATTGAGCCGCGCATAGAGGTCCACATCCACGCTCGCCGTATCCGTCGCCAGCCGGATCTCCAGGCGCGTCGCCCCCTGCGGCACGTCAATCCGGTAAGCCGCTGCCCCCGTTAACAGACTCCCCGCCGTCGTCGGTTCAATCGTAATCGTCCGCGTCTGCCCCGAAGTCAACGCCACCGCCGCCGAAGCCGGTGGCGTCACCGTCCCGCCGGTTACCGTCGCCGTCAGCGTACCGCGCACCGTCGTCTCGGTCGTGAACAACGCCAGCCCGATAAAGTAGGTGCCCGGCTGCAGCGCCGGGGCCGAACTCGGGGTAATCACAATCGTTTCATCGCCGCTGTCCGTCGTCGAGGAGGTATCTGCCACCACCCGCCCGCCGCTCAGCACCGGCGCGCTCCCCCGCCGCAAAAACAGGTCCAGATCCGCGCCCGCCGTACTCGTCCGCAAACGAACCTCGAGCCGCGTCGCCCCCGCCGGCACCTCCACGCGATAGATGGACGATCCGCTGAGCAGCATCGGCGAATCCACCGGCCCCACCGTGAAGTTCGCCGGTACCCCGCTCGCCAGCAGCGTCCCCGTCGTCCCCCCGGTCGGCGGCGGGGTCGGCGTCGTGCCCGTCGTCCGCTCCTCGAGATAGCTCTGCAGCGCCGGATAGGCCACCGAAAACCGCCCGTACCAGTCGTAGGCCGGCCGCAAATCACACTCGGTCTTTCCCGGCGGCGGCTTCGGTCCGCCAGATAACATCCCGACAATCTGCCCGTCCCGGTTGAAAATCGGCGAACCGGACGATCCCCCCTCGGTTACCCCTTCCCGCCACGTAATCGTGTGGTACATCGGCTCCGGCCGGCCCCGCGTCAGAATCGGTTCGGCCCGGTTGCCAAACGAAATCCGCTTGTAATCCCCGGTCGGATGGTGAATCCCGGTCACCTCCGCCCCCACCTCCGGATCCGTCGACGTCCACCCCGACAGCGTGACACCATTCGGCAGCGTCCCGGTCAGGCGCAGCAGCGAATAGTCGCCCAACTCGAGCGATCCGCTGGTCAGGAAGGTCGAACCCAGGGTGGTCGGCACGTCCCGCAGGTTGCGCGGCGGACCATTGCAAATGCTCGACTGATAGAACCAGAACACCTGCACACTTCGGGCTTCGGCCTGGTTACTGACGCAATGGTCCGCCGTCAGAAAGTAAGGGATGCCGCTGTTGTTCCGCGTATTAATGAGCGAGCCCGAACAGAACGCCCCGCCGCCATCGGTTTCAAACAGATACCGTCCCACGCTGCGCGCGCGCTCGTCCCAATCGGGGTAACAAGCCACGTCCAGATTGCACGGGAGTGCCGCTGCCCGTGCCCCGGCCTTTCCCGGCGCGAGATTCGCGAACAGGTGACTGATCCGTCCCACCGCAAAGGGAAGTATCCGGGGCGCTCCCGCCGGAACCTCGAACTCCAGCACCAGCGACTCACCCTCCACAAGACCGGTCCAGAAATCCTCCCCGCCCTCGTAGGGTCCCACCGGCTGCGCCGGGCTGGCCTCATCGCCCGGGTACATCCACAAGCGGCCCGCCCCCGGCGCCAGGCCGAGAATTTCGAGCCGCAGGCCCTTGGCCCCCGGACTCCGCAGCGCCGCCTGAAACACCGCCCGGCCGTCCGCTAGATCGCTCCACTGGCCCTGCGCGAGCCACTCCCGTCCCCCCGTCCGGTGTGCCCCGGCCCGGGTCACCCCCGGCTTCAGCACGCTGGGAGCGATCTCGACCGCCGCCATCGGCCCGAGCCAGTACTCGGCCACCCGCGCCGCTCGCGCCAGCGGCCGGCGCGCCGCCGGCGCCTCCACTGTTTTCAGCTTGAGCGAGGGAACTGGAGCTGCCCACAACGCCGGCAGGCAAAACAGAAGGAGGTATCGACCCATACTAATCCTACGCGAAAAATGCGAGATTCCGGCTAGATTAAGATCCTGTTTTTTACTTCGCCATGAACATCCGTCAGGCGGAAGTTACGTCCCTGGAACTTATACGTCAGCTTCGTATGATCGAAGCCAAGTTGATTGAGAATTGTAGCGTGCAGGTCGTGTACGTGGACCTTATCCTTGGCGACATTAAATCCGAGCTCGTCGGTTTCCCCGTAGGTGATGCCCGGCTTGAAGCCGCCGCCGGCCATCCACATGGTGAAGGCGTTCGGATGATGGTCCCGGCCATCGCTGCCACCCTGCACCATCGGCGTCCGACCGAACTCGCCGCCCCAGATGACGATCGTATCGTCGAGCATGCCGCGCTGCTTGAGATCCTGTACGAGCGCCGCGCACGCCTGATCGGTGTCTTTGCAGTTCTGCGTGATGTCCTTGACCAGATTGCCGTGCTGGTCCCAAGCCTCGTGGAAGATCTGCACGAAGCGGACGCCCCGTTCGCTCAAACGCCGGGCGAGCAGCACCGTGTTGGCAAAGCTCGGCTTGGCCGGGTCGGCGCCGTACAGATCGAGGATGTGCTTGGGCTCCTGCGACAGATCCATCACGCCTGGGGCGCTCATCTGCATCCGGTAAGCCATCTCATAGCTCGAAATCCGCGTGGCGATCTCCGGGTCGCCCGTCGTGTCCAGCTTCATCTGATTCAGACGCTTGATGGCTTCAAGCGAATCCTGCTGGAGCTGATTGTCCACCCCCGCGGGGTTGGAAAGATAGAGCACCGGATCGCCGGTCGAGCGGAACTGCACGCCCTGATGCGTGGTGGGCAGGAAGCCGGAGCCCCAGCAGGAGTTCCCGCCGCTCGGCCCCTTCTTGCCCGTCGAGAAGACGACAAACGCCGGCAGGTCCTTGGACTCGCTGCCGAGGCCATAGGTCACCCACGAGCCGATGCTCGGCCGGCCGAAGATCATCGCCCCGGTGTTCATCATCAACTGCCCCGGCGCGTGATTGAACGCGTCGGTCGACATGCTCTTGACGATGGTGATATCGTCCACCACCTTGCTCAGATGCGGCAGCAGCGGACTCAACTCCGCGCCGGAGTTGCCGTAGCGGGCGAAGGGGAACTTCGGGCCGAGGAGCTTTGAGTTCGGGTTGATAAAAGCGGCGCGGTAGCCTTTCAGCAGCTCCGCCGGCGGCAGTTGACCATCGAACTTGGCCAGTTGCGGCTTGTTATCGAACATCTCCAGATGGCTCGGCGCGCCGGCCATGAAGAGGAAGATGACGCGTTTGGCTTTCGGGGCGAAATGCGGTTGCTGATTGGCGGCGGCGAGGGCATTCATCGCCATCGCCCCAAGGCCAACGCCACACTGTTCAAAGAACCAACGCCGGCTGATATTCGACATGATTTATTCCTTCGTGATGGTTTCGTCGAGGTTGAGAAGAACCCGGGCCACGGCGGTCCAACCCGCGGCGGTGGCCGGGGCGACGCCGGCGGGCGGGTCGCCGCCGAGCAGGTCCTTCGGGTTCAGGCTGCCGCTGGTGAAGCGCTGCGTCTGTTTTTCGAGCAGCGCGAGCAGAATCGTCCGCTCCTCCGGCGCCGGCTTGCGCGCCGCCACGCGGCGGAAGGCAAACTCGACGCGCTGGGCGTCGGATTTGCCGCCTTCGCGCAGCGTCTTCAGCGCGAGCGCGCGGGCGGCTTCAAGAAACATCGGTTCGTTCAGCGCCGTGAGCGCCTGCAGCGGGGTGTTCGAACGGGAGCGGCGCACGCAGGCGACGTCGCCGTTCGGGGTATCGAAGTTCGAGAGCATCGGATAGGGCACCGAGCGGTAGCGGTGCGTGTACACCGCCCGGCGGTACCGGTCCTCGCCCTTCTCCTCCTTCCAGATCTTGGGCCCGTAGGAGTTGGGCGGCAGAAAGAGGAACTCGGGCGCGGCGGGATAGACGGCCGGGCCGCCGATCTTTGGATTGAGCAGGCCGGCGGCGGCGAGCGTGATGTCGCGAACCACTTCGCCTTCGACGCGGAGGCGGGGCCCGCGGGCTAACCACTTGTTAAATTGATCTTTCGAGAGCAGTTCCGGCGTTGCCTTCGAGTTTTGCTTGTAGGTGGCGCTCGACACGATCAGGCGGTGCAGCTTCTTCATGCTCCAGCCGGAGTCCATGAACTCGACGGCGAGGTAGTCGAGCAGCTCCGGATTGGACGGAGCGTCGCTTTGTTTGCCGAGGTCTTCGGGCGTGGTGACGAGGCCCTGGCCGAAGTAGGCCTGCCAGACGCGGTTGACGAAGGCGCGGGCAGTAGTGGGCGACTGGCGATCGACGAGCCATTTGGCGAAGGTCAGGCGGCTGGGTTCAGCGCCGGGCGGGAGCGGGTTCAGGAAGGCAGGCACGCCGGGTTGGACGGCTTTGCCGGGTTTGAGAAAGTCGCCGCGCAGGAGGAGCTTGGTGTCGCGCATGGTTTCGGCCCGGCCGAGGACCAGTTGCGAGGTCGGCTCCGGGTGCTGCTTCCATAGCGCCTCTATGGCTTCGTTTTGCTCTTTCCACTCGGGGACGGTGCGCCGCCAGGTGGAGAAGTGGAGCGGCCCCTGCGCGACGGCGTCGGCGGCGGTAGAGACGGACAGGCGCATGCGTCCCAGATTGTTGTTCTGATTATCGTCGCTGTTCCAGCCTCCGTGGTTCTGCTTGAGGTAGATGTTCAGGATGGTGCCCTGGGGGTAGCCAAAGGGCTTTTCGGTGATGAAGACGGCCTGCCGGGGTTGATTCCGGCGGCCGGGGCCGGCGTCGATGCCCCAGGCGGTTTTGTCGTCGCCGTCGATTGCGTAAGAGACGGGACCGAGGAGGCGTTTTGAGTTGTCGGTCTTGTCCCAGTAGATGGGTTTGAGCGGGGTGGGCGCCATTTCGAAGTCGGCCGAGGCGCGGACGAACTTGATCTTTTCGATCTTGTCCGGAGCGTCCTGCGGGGCGACTTCGAGTTCGATTTCCGTCAGCGCGCCGGTGCCCTCGATGGACCGCCCGGGGCCGCCGTGCGGCAGGTTGGGATCTTTGAGCAGTTCGACGCGGATGGCCTGGAGGCCGGTCTCGCTGGTTTTGACGACCATTTTGGCGCGATGGCGCGTGGGAGCGTAGCCGGCGGCGAGCATGGAGCCGTCGCCTTTGGGCAGGTACTTCTGGCCGCCGGTGGAGATGTCCTCGACCGCGGGGGTCAGGGTCGTCCAGGCGAGTTGGGGCTTGGCGGAGGCGTTCAGGCGCTCGCGCCAGTCGGGATTCTTGTGTTGGAGGTCGTCTTCGATTTCCTTGATGCGCCGGAGGAGGTCGGCGCGCTGCATCTGCTGCTCGGGGGTGTAGACGCTGACGCTGCCTTCGGCCGAGTCGTTCAGGAAGGCGAAGATTTTGTAGTACTCCTCCTGGGTGAGGGGGTCGAATTTGTGGTTGTGGCACTGGGCGCAGCCGATGGTGACGCCGAGGATGCTCTTGCCGACGGTGTCGACGCGGTCGAACATGGCTTCCATGCGGAACTGTTCGGGGTCGACGCCGCCTTCTTCGTTCACCATGGAGTTACGGAGGAAGCCGGTGGCGACGAGCTGGTCTTGCGTGGGGTTCGGGAGCAGATCGCCGGCGAGCTGCTCGATGACGAACTGGGAGTAGGGTTTGTCTTCGTTGATGGCTTTGATGACCCAGTCGCGGTAGAACCAGACGAAGCGTTGTTTATCTTTTTCAAAGCCGTCGGAGTCGGCGTAGCGGGCGGCGTCGAGCCAGTGGCGGCCCCAGCGTTCCCCGTGATGGGGCGAGGCGAGGAGTCGTTCGACCTGCTTTTCGAAGGCGTTTTTGCTTTTGTCGGCGAGGAAGGCGTCGACTTCGGCCGGGGTGGGCGGCAGGCCGGTCAGGTCGAGCGCGAGGCGCCGGAGCAGAGTGGTCCGGTCGGCCTCGGGCGAAGGGGAGAGGCCTTCGGCGGCGAGTTTGGCGCGGACGAGATAGTCGATAGGATGGCCGGCATTTTGGGGAATGCTGGGCCGGACGGGCGGGATGTAGGCCCAGTGTTTTTTGATTTCGGCGGCTTTGGCGCTGGCGGCTTCGGGCCATTCAGCGCCCTGGGCGATCCAGTTTTTGATCGTATTGATGGCGGCCGCGTCGAGGGGTTTGCCGCCCATGGGCATGCGGGCCTGGTCGGTGGTTCCGGCGATGCGCTGGAAGAGGGTGCTTTGTTCGGGCTTGCCGGGGACGATGCCGGCTTGGCGGCTTTGGCCACCGGCGAAGGCCAGGGATTTCGAGTCGAGCCGCAGGGCCCCGAGTTGGACTTGGGGGCCGTGGCAGCTCGCGCAGGATTTTTCGAAGATGGGGCGGACGTCGCGCTCGAAGTCCACCTTTTGCATGGGGGGCTCGGCGGTCTGGGCCCAGGAGAAAAACGCGGCTCCGGCGGGGAGCAGACAGAGGAGCAACTTCTTCGACATAGCTTGCTGCCTCTATCGTATACCCTCCGCGCGGGTTACTTTTGCTGGGTGGCGGTGCTCAGCAACAGGGAGTTGAACAGGAGTTTATAGGTCCCGTGGGGTTGGGCGCGGAAGGTGATTTCCGGGCCCATCATCATCAGCTTGCCTTCGCCGACCGGAACTTCCGCAACAGCGACGCCGCCTTCGAGGTACTTTTCGCCCCAGGCCCAGCCGCTGCGCAGGGGCGAGGAGCCGAACCAGGCGACGGGCTTGACGCCGCGGGCCATGGCTTCCGGAGCGAGCTTGAAGACGGGGCTATCGTTGAAGAAGACGTCGACTTTGTCGTCGAGACCATAGGCGACGGGCTGCGAGTTATCGACGTTCGCTTCGAGGACGCTGCCGGGGACGTAGTATTTTTCGCGCGGGAGGGAGCGTTCGCGGCCGTCGCGGCCGCGTTCGACCATGGCGTCCTTGACGGGGAGGCCGAGATGGGCCGCGAGGTAGTTACTCGAGCCGATGGTGATGACGGCGCCGCCGGACTCCAGGAAGGCTTTGAGCTGCGGGACGGATTTCTCGGCGGTGACGCGGCCGAGCCAGGGCTGGAACTGCGCGGGGACGTCCTCGCGATTGGTTTCCGCAGCGCGCCCGGCGCCGCGGCCATTTTCCGGCCCCATGCCCGCGGGCCGGGGGATGGCGCCGCCGACGAAGAGGATGACGTCATACTTCTGGCGGAGGTTGCCCGCGTCGATGGCCTGGGGATAGAGGACGTCGAAGGGGAACTCAAAGCGCTCGAGCAGGAAGCGCACCCAGCCCGAGGGCATGGAGCCGCCGTATTGGTCCCAGAGGGCGATGCGCGGGGCCGCCAGTTTGAGCGCCTCACCGGCGGGGCGGGCGGCGACGGCTTTGGCGTTAAAGCCGAACTCGGCGGCGGCCTTTTCGATGAGCGGCCGCGTGGCCGGGTTGGCCGGCACATAGAGAGCGCCGGGGCCATGGAGGGGATCGTCCTTGAGGCCCTGCTTGAGCCAGAAGACCTCCTGCTTGGCGGCGATTAAGCGGTTGGTGAGGATGAAGCTGTCATTGACTTTGTGGCTGATGAGGTAGCCGGCGCCGCCGCCTTCGACCTTGCCGACGGGAGGCTTTTCGAGGGCGCCCCACGGGAGCTTGGCGAAGGGTCCGTCGAAGGCGTCGAGGACGCGATGGAAGCGGATGCCCATCTGATAGGCGAGGGTCCAGCCGGCGTTGTCATACGGGGGGATGGGCGGGCCGCCTTCGTAGCGGAAGTCGTTGGGATGGTCCTGGGGCTCGAACATGTCGAGGACGTGGGGCCGGAAGGCCTGGGCGGTCTTGACGATGTAGGAGCCGGCGGGATAGGTTTTGCCCGCGACGGTGAAGGCGGCGGTGGCCTTATGAATCTGGATGCCGTTTTTGACGAGCGCGTTGATGAACTTGACAGCGGTAGGGAAATCGGGCTGATCGGCGGGGATGATGTAGCCGCGGGGGTCGCGCAGTTCGGGGCGCTTCATGGCTTCATAGAAGCGGGCCGGGGCGGACTGCGCGTTGGCCTGCCGTCCGGAGGACTCTTTGGCGATGAGGGCTTTGACGGCTTCGATGCGCTTGGGGGTCATGGTCCAGCTATCTTTGCTGCCGCGGTCGATGGAGTTTTTGCCCATTTTCCAGATGTTGAACAGGAAGTGTTCGCGTTGGCGGGAGGCGAGATCGAGCACGGCGCGGTTAGCGGTAATGGAGTAGTCGATGGACTGGCGGTAGTGCCATTTTTGGGGGGCGATGGGCATGGGGAGGTCGCCGGCGGGCAGTTGGCGATTGGGGACGAAGGCGACGTCCATGGGGGTGGGGGAGCCGATGATTTCGGTGAGGAGGCCGATCATGTTGTGGAAGTAGGTGGTGGTGCGCAGGCCGCCGTTGTACCAGGTGGAGTAGTTGGCGCCGCTGCGCATGGTGGAGCCGGGCTTATCTTCCTGGACGAAGCGGGAGTGCATGGCGGCGCCGACGAGGTCGAGCGAGGTAACGATGAGGGGGTCGATGTTGTAGTTGAAGGGGTCGCGGAAGGGCGGCGCGAAGATGACGGTGCCGAGGGGCCCGGTTTGATGGTGGTTGTACATGACCTGAGGGAACCACTCGAGGAAGAGCTGGCGATTCATGTTGACGGATTCGCGGAGGTTGGCCATGTAGAAGTCGCGATTATTGTCGTGTCCGGCGTACTTTTGATAGAGGCGGGGCGCGCCGGTCATGACGCGTTTTTCGGGGACGGGTTCGCGCATGTACCATTCGCTGATGAGGTCGTGGCCGTCGGGATTGGCGTGGGTACAGAGGATGATGACGTCGTTGAGGATGCGCAGAGTTTCGGGGTCGTTGCGGCTGGCGAACTGCCAGATGGTTTCGATGAGCTGATGGGTGCCGACGGTTTCGGTGGAATGGAGGCCGCCGTCGATCCAGACGACGGCTTTGCCTTCGGCGGCCAGGGCGCGGGCTTCCGCTTCGGTGAGATTTTCGGCACGGGCGAGGCGCCGGGCGATGTCCTGGTAGCGGGCCAGTTTGGCGAGGTTGGCCGGGGCCGAGATGATCATCATGTACTGGGTGCGATCTTCTTCGGTTTTGCCGATGTCGACGAGGCGCAGGCGATTGGACTCGGCGGCGAGTTTCTTGAAGTAGGCTTCGGTTTGTTTGTAGGTGGTGAGGTGGTAGTCATCCCCGATGGCGAAGCCGTAGTGATCCTTGGGGCTCGTGAGTTTCTGGGCGGCCAGCGGCATGGCCACGAGGGCAAAAGCGGCGAACAGGGAGAACAGGCGCATGGATTCCTTGGGGGTTCGGCAACGTCGCGGTTGACAGATAGGGTGAGGGTGACAGACGGTTGGGACCGGTGTCAACGCAAAACTGGGTTCTGGTGGGTTGATTTTGGGTTCTTCCTGGGTTCTGTTGGGTTCTAACCGGGTACGGTAATCGAAAGAACCGAACTTGTAAGTGATTTCTTTTGAGCGATTTCCTGGGTTCTTCCTTGCGCGCGCGTGACGCGCGCGCGGACGGGTTTTTTCCGATTGGCGGGTGGAACCGGCGGCCCGGCGGGGTTCGATACCCCGCCGGGCCGCAGCCGGTGGGTTGGCTGGCTGCGGCCGCGTGGTGATTGGCGTTAGGGACGCTGGCGAATTGGGCTGTTGGTTGGGCATGGGAGAAACGCTGTCCTGGATGCTTTGATGGTGGCAGGGGGGCCGGGGGGAAGCGGGGTGGGGGTGTCGCGGGAGGCCCGTGGTTATTGGGGGAAAAAATTTTGATGGGTCGTGAATCGTCGTGTCGGGATTGCGCGGCGGTCGGGACAGGCGAACCGATGCGGTAGTCCACCTGGGCCTATTGGCCGGGCGGGGTCATCGACGTGCAAGTTCGAGGAGTACCCATTCAAGGTGGGCAAGCGAGGCTGGCCCAAGGCGGCGAGGCGAGCGTTTTGGCGCGAGGCGCTCGTCTTCCTTGGTGTGGGCTGGACGGGTGACGGGCCGGGCGGTGGGTAGGTGCGCACTGGAGGGTCAACGGCAGACGGTCATTGTAGTCGGGGATGTACCGGGTAGTCGCGGATGTACTGGCGGGCGCGGAGGAAGCACCGGTCCCTGGACCCATATTAGTCATCAAGCCGGAACTGCAACGCCGCCTCAATCTGCTTGCGCATTCGTTGAACTTCCTGGGGCGAAGAAATGGCGGACGTGGCGCCAAGTGACCAGTCCTCTGTATCCGGGATAGGAACGAGAGTCTGTATGCTGTTTATCTCCCGCTTACATCCTTGACCGCAACCTAGATAAACATACAGGCCTGGATCACTGTTGGTGCAGTACGGAATAAGTACGGTTCGGCGACAGGCGTTCGATCCATTACATCCAAGATGTCCTAGCAGTAGCTTTAGGGATGTCGATGACAAGCGCCTCTTCTCCCGAACCGATTGTGGGGGCAGCGGTGCCGGGGGAGTATTAGGAATAGAGGCACTCAACACCTGTCGGAGTGGGATGTTATCCATGCTCTCTGATATCGGCGATATCTGCGAAAGAAATCGTTTCTTCGCCGCCAAGGGACCAAAGCCGGCGAGGGAAAATGGCCGTTGCCAGGGAACGGCACAGATTGTCAAGTCTTCCTTGCAGACTGCGAACGGGAGTGAATCGGATTCTTTAACCCAAAACAACATGATGCGCTTCGGCGCGGGCGCGCTGAAGGCAAAATCGAGTGCGCTCTCTCCTTCCCAATATCTTTGCCATCTCCAGACTTCAACCGCCTTATCGACAGCGATCCGTATCGTTTCTGGTGCCGCTACGGCCGGACTCGCCCCGAAGCTGAATAACAGTGCCTGCAATGCGAGGTGACGTAAGGGAATCGCGACAAACATCCTCACAAAGTTCTCCTCGATACGGACTACCAATCCGTGGAACCAAAGAGGGTATTTCCGAGAGGGTTACCAGTGGCGGAGCCAACAGCCCCGAGCAGGGATTCTACACCGGCTGCAAACTTCGGAGTGCCCATAGGTTTGTTGACTCTCCAGGTCGTGGGAAAACCTCCGGTGGTGTTAAGACTGAGGGCGCCCGAGGCTAGTCCGGCACTTGATTGGTAAGCAGTGATGATGCTGTAGCATCCCTCGGTAACGTCGATAGCTGCCCCAGATCCCCGCACGTCGGAAACTGGGATTCTACCCTGCCCTGGCTTTGCAGTGTCGCCTGGCTTTTGGCCTAGAAAGAAGTGAAATATTGCTATGTTGTCGCGGAGGTTGTCTGCGCCATTAAGTACTGTGGTGCCAGGGGCGGCGTGATGAAGGATATCAGTCAGTGATGAGCTCATCGCTCCGTATTCTAACAGAGCCCCCGCTATGCCATAACTGACGCCGGATACCCAGGTGCGGGTAAACCAGTCCGGCACGCCCGGCGGCTGATACTGCTGCGTCAGGCTATTCGGGCGCGCCATGGCGTCGTAGGTGGTGACCAAGGGCTTGCCCTCGTCGTCGTAGCCGTAGTTGTAGGAGTAGAGCTCGTTAATCCGGCCGCCTCGTACCCAGGCGCAGCCCGCCGGGACCGCCGCTACGCTTCCCTGCCGATTCGTTCCCGCAAAGGCGGGGGCCGCCGCCGGTGCGAGACTGCCGGACGCGGATCCGGTTGCCGAGGGCGTCGTTTTCAAACTTCTTCCATTTGCCCTTGGGGTCGATGGTTTTGACCGTGGTGCCGCCGTATTCGTAGCTGGTGAAGCCGGCGTTGCCGGGCGGGGTGACGCGGAGGGTGCGGCCCATGGCGTCGTAGGTGTAGGTGGTCCAGTGGAGGGGCGAGGCGTTGGCGGCGTAGGGCATGGAGACGCGGAGGACCTTGCCGATGGAGGAGCAGGCGCAGGGGGTGTACTCGGTTTTGACTTTGCTGACGGGGGTTTCGGTGGAGTTGACCTGGTGGCCGGTGGTGACTTCGAGGCTGCGGCCGAAGCCGTCGAAGACGGTTCTGGTCCAGCGGAGGTTGGGGGCGAGGCCGGTGGTGACTTTGTGCCAACTGGCGCCGGGGACGGAGCCGAGGCCGTAGGTGTGGGTGACGGTTTGGCCGGTGGGGAGGGTCTGGGATTTTTCGCGGCGCATGCCGTCCCAGGTGAAGGTGGCGGTGGCGTTGTTGGCGCCGGTGGTTTGAGTGAGGTTGAGGACGGCGTCGAAGGTGGCGTTGGTGGTGATGCCGTTCGCCGTGACCGCAGCGGGCACGGCGTAGTTTCTTCCGGAGTTCGGGTTGACCATGATCGTGCGCCCGGACGAATCCCAAATTCGCGTTACGGTTCCGCCGGTCGTATAGTTCATGTAGCGCGCCTGGCCTAGCGAGTCGGATCGCGTGAGATTGCCACGTTGGGGCATGCTGAACATCGCGCCGAAGTTGGAGGAGTCGTGCAAGGTAGCACCAGGCATTTCGGTCAGTAGAACCAAGCCGTTGCCATCCTGGAAGTACCGGGTGCAATCAAAGCGACCGTAGCCGTCATAGGTATTGGAGACGACCAGGACGTCCGCGTCGCCGGGGCGTTTGAGGGTGACGGTCTTGACCAGGTTGCGGATGAACTTGTTGGTGTAGGCGGGCGCGGTCTCGTAGGTGTAGACGTGCTCCCGGGCGATGGCCGTCGTCGAGCCGTGGGCGTACTCGCGCTTCCAGAGGAGATTGCCGTAATCGTTGATGGCCTGTTCGGTACGGCGGATCTTCGCGTCGGGATGGCCGGGGTCGACGGTCTCGGTTACGGCGGCGATGTAGGGGTTGCCGTTGGGGGTGAGGCTCCAGGCGAGGTTCCGGTAGGCCACGTTTTCGTAGGACGGCATCTTGCGGTCGGCCTGATCGCGGTTGAGGCCCAGGGTGGGGGAGCTGAGGTTGGTGTCCCACCACCAGGCTTTGTCGGCGGTGAGGGTGGGGTCAAAGAGGACGGTCCATTCGTGGACAGGTAGCTCGGCGTTGGGGCCGGGATTGAAGTGCAGATAGGCCCACTTGCCGCCCTGGCCGTCGTTGGCGTTGTAGGCGCGGGCGGAGACTCTACGGAACTGGCGGCCGGCGGCGAGAGTTCCGGTAGTGTAGCTCCAGTGGAGGGAGCCGCCGTAGGGGAAGACGGCGGCGGTGAGTTCGCCCGGGCCGCTGGTTGCGCCGTTGTCATAGCCGAAGGAGAAGGGCGCGTTGATATTGTCGGTGATGTTGGTGATGCCGCCGAGCAGCTGTTTTTCGCCGAAGGATTGGCCGAGGAAGGGATCGGTGAGGGGGGAGGGGGCACCGATGCCGACCTGGTAGTTGGCGTCGATGCCGCGGCAGACGTTGAGGTGCTGCAAGGCATCGTTGACGTATTCGCAGCGGTAGGCGGCGTTGGCGCGGACGTCGTCCACTTCGGCGAGGCGGCCGCTGCTATCGGGCTGGGTGGCGCCGCGGGCGGGGCGGTAACGGACTTTGATCTGGTTGCCGTTGCGGTCCTGGAAGAGGGTGGGGTAGCGGGTGCCGGCGTCCATCTCGGAGGCGCCGGCGATGGCGCCGAACTGCCACCAGGAGCCGTCGGGGAAGTAGAGGCGCTCTTCGGTGGATTTGTAGGTGAGGAACAGGCCTTCGCGGGTGGTCCATTCGCCGGAGTTGGGGGCGGTTTGGGTGAGGCGGTATTCGGCGCCGGAGGCGTCGAGGAAGCGGTACATGCCGATGGTCTGGTAGTCGGTGTAGAGGGGGGTGAGGGCGCCGGCGAGGAATCGCCAGCCGTAGCCGTAGCCGAGGTCGCGGCCGTGGTTCCAGGTGCGGGGGAGGTTGGCGGTGTCGCGGCGCCAGTTTTGGGAGTTGTAGGTGAGGGCGAAGGTGACTCCCCAGCCGCCGCGGGCCTGGGCTTTGAACAGGGGCATGGCGAAGTTGACGTTGCCGCTTCTAATCAACGCGCACAACGGACTCGCTTCGGCCCGGCAGGAGGGGCGAGTTCCTCGCCCGTTGGTGCCGGACCTGCGCGGCCTGTGCGCTGTGGAGGTCGATCTGTTCGCCGAGGCCGCCCCAGTAGGTTCCGAGGGGGCGGACGCCGGTGCGGCGGGGGTCGCGATGGCCGGCCGGGGGGGGCGGACGGTGAGGGCGGTGCGGGGGCCGCGATTGCCCTGGGCGTCTTCGGGCTGTAACTCGTAGGTGTAGGTGGTGTTGGGTTGGACGGTGAGGTCGACGGCTTCGGCGGCGCGGCGGAGACCGAGGTAGGCGCCGTTGCGGAATAGGTGGTAGCCGATAGCGCTGAGCGCGTTCGGGCCATCGGCAGCAGGGGACCACTGGAGTTCGACGCGGGTATCGAAGACGGCGGTGGCGATGGAGGCGGGGGCGAGGGTGGGGGCGAGGCGGTTGAGGAGGCCGAGGTCGAGGCGGGAGATGGCGTTGCCGGCGGGCGTGTTGATGCTGCCGAGTCCGGGTTGGCCGGCGGTGAGGAGGGTCTCCGGGTAGGTAACGTAGGAGATGTCGTCGAGATAGAAGCGGATGTCCTGGGGGGCGGAGACGGCGCGGACCTCCATGTCGTCGTAGCAGGGGATGGTGGTGGCGGCGAGTTGGGTGAGGGTGTTGTTGAGGGCGCGCCAGGTGTTGAGGGTGGCTTGGCAGGCGCCGTTCGCGTAAGTGGGGTCTTTGATTTCGAAGGCGAGGAACTGGCCGGTGGGGGCGCCGTCGGGGTTGAGGCGAGCGTCGGGGGTGGCGCGGAGATAGAGGATGTAGGAGCCGCCGCTCGAGGGGAGGCTGAGGCGGGCGCGGATTTCGTAGTGGCTCGAGTTATCGGGGACGGGGGTTTTGAGGATGAGGGAGGCGTTGGGGGCGCCGTTGATTTGCCAGGTATTGGCGTTGAGGCTCTTGAAGTTATCGGTGAGCCAGGAGGAGGGGGCGGCGGCGAGGGGCGCGGGAGCAAGGAGAAGGGTAAGCAGACGGAGAGCGAGTTTCATGGTGGTGGGCTCCTGGGGTTTGGTGAGTTAGGGGGCGACGGCGCGGAGGGAGTCGGGGTCGAAGTCTTTGCGGAGGCGGCGGAGGGCTTGGTGGGAGGCGGAGCGGGGTGGGGAGGCGCGGTCGTAGAAGGTGGTGCCGGCGACGGAGCGGGCGGCGCGGCGGAGTTGGGTGAGGGCGGCGGCGTCGCGGACGACGATTTCGACGATGGCCTGGGTGCCGTCGTCGGAGGGGAGCCAGGCGAAGGCGCGGATGAGTTCGAGGCCGGAGGTGGGTTCGGGGTTGAACTGGGCGGGGATGAGGGCGGGGCGTTTGGGGTCGGAGTAAGTGCCTTCGCCGACTAAGGGGCAGACGACGAGGACGCGGCGGTAGAGCTGGCCGGGATCAAGGGCTTCGGGTGAGGGGAGGGGCGAGCGGGTCTGGGCGGCGAGGGAGGCGGCCAGGAGGAGGGCGCATCCATTACTTACAAGGAAGGAAGGAAGGAAGGAAGGAAGGAAGTTTCATATAAGTCCTGTTCATCGACGGAAAGGTATGACGGGCGGAGAATCAGTCCGTCGCCAGGGAGTAACCGTTGTTGTTTTGCCAGACTAAGACAAAAAGGGGTAGTTTGTAAAGGTTTATTTTCTAGAAAATGAGGGGAAATGGTGGCGGGTTACGAACAGGTTACGGGCGGTATGGTTTGAATTTCAGGAGGACATCGGTGCGGCGGTTCCATGGCTGGTAGATGAGGCGGAGGGCAAGCGCGGGTGGTCGCTTGGCTGGGGCCCCTGGTCTTTCCTGGCGGCGGGAGAGCAGGCCAGGCCCTCTCCAGAAGCTCCGTCCGCCGCGATACGATGAAGGCCTTTATGTTCCGCTTCTTCGCCTCCTTCTTTTTTCTCGTGGCCCTCGCGCCGGGCCAGCCGGTCTCCGAACTGGACTTCACGGGGGCGATTGGCGAACTCCGGGATCTTCCGCAGGCCACTACCCAGGCCCTGATCGCCGAAGGCAACCGCTACCTGGCCAAGCGGCCCACGTTTGCCTCGTCCGCCGAGGTGCGGGAGCGCGGGGCGCGGGTGCGCGCGCAGATCCTCGCCACTATCGGCGGCCTTCCCGCCAAGACGCCGCTGAACGCGCGCACCGTCGCTACCCTCGACCGGGGCCGGTACCGCATCGAGAAGGTCGTCTTCGAAAGCCAGCCCGGCTTCTACGTCACCGCGAACCTTTATATTCCTAATAGCGCCGGGCCGAACGGCGCCGGGGGCCCCTACCCCGCTATCCTCTTTCCCCTGGGCCACGAGAGCGGCGCCAAGGCCCACGAGGCGTGGCAATACGTGCTTGGCTCCTTCGCTACAAAGGGGTTTGTCGCGCTGGCGTGGGACCCGGTGGGGCAGGGCGAACGCTCCCAGTTCTGGGACACCGATACCCGCGCCTCCAAACTCGTGCAGTCCACCACGGAGCACACGATGCTGGGCATCCAGGCGCTGCTGGTGGGCGATCACATGGCCCGGTATATGATCCACGATGGCATTCGCGCGCTCGACTATCTGGTGAGCCGGCCGGAGGTGGATGCTAGCCGCGTGGGGGTGACGGGCAACTCGGGCGGCGGCATGATGACCGCGTATCTGGCCGCCATCGACGACCGTCTGCAGGTGGCGGCGCCGAGTTGCTACATCACGTCGTGGAGATCGCTCCTGACACAACTGGGGCCGCAGGACGCCGAGCAGAACCTGCCCCCGTGGCTTTCGGCGGGTCTCGACTTCCCGGACTTCCTTTACGCTTTCGGCCTGAAACCCTATCTGGTGCTCTCGGCGATCCGGGACTTCTTTCCGATTGGCGGCGCCCGGTCGACGGTGGCCGAGGCCAAGCGGGTTTATGACCAGTTTGGCGAGGGGCAGAAGATCCGCATGGTGGATGCCGACGATGGGCACGGCTATACGAAGCCCCGGCGCCTGGCGGCCTACGCCTGGTTTTCCCGGTGGCTGGCCAACCGGGAGGACGAGGGCACGGAGCCCGCGATTGCGCTGCTGAGCGAGGAGGAGCTTTGGTGTACGCGCACCGGGCAGGTGCTTACTTCGCTGGGCGGCGAGAGCGTGCACAGTCTGAACCTGGCGCGGGCGCGGGCGCTGCGCCGGCCCGGTCTTTCCGCGGCCGGGGTGATCGCCAAGGTGCGGGAGCTGACGCGGTACACGCCGAACCCGCGGCCGCCGGCCGTGGCGGCCTACGGGGTGCTGCCGCGCTCTGGCTACCGCGTGGAGAAGCTCACGTACGAATCCGAGCCGGGGATTCAGATCCCCGCGGTGTTGGCCATTCCGGAGAAGCCGAAGGCGGGAGCCCCGGCGGTGCTGTTGGCCAACTGCGCGGGGAAGTCGGCGTCGGGGGAGCGGGTGGACGCTTTGGCCCGGGCGGGCAGCGTGGTGCTGGCGATCGACATACGCGGCTGCGGGGAGCTGACGATCCGGGGGCCGCGGGGCCCCAATCCCTGGTACGACGACTATCGGAACACGACGGCGGCGTTGCTGCTGGGCCGTACGATGGTGGGGCTGCGGGTGCTGGATATTACGGCGGGCATCGACCTGCTGAACGCCCGGACGGGTTTGGGCGTGAGCCAGGTGAAGGCGATGGGGATAGGGACGGCGGCGGCGCCGATGTTGTTCGCGGCGGCGTTGGACCAGCGGATTGCGGAGGTGGAACTGGATGGTCTGCTGCAGTCGTATCAATCGGTGGTGGAGTCGCGGCTGCACCGTGGCGTTTATGAGCACGTACTGCCCGGGGTGCTGCAGCACTTGGAGATTGCCGATGTGGTGCGGGCGATCGCGCCCCGGCCGGTCGTGGTGCGGCGCTATGTGGATGCGCTGGGGGAGCCGGTGAAGCCGTAGGCGGGTGGCGGAAAAAGAGAGAGCCTCCCGTCCGGTGGGGCGGGAGGCTGGGGGTTGGAGGCGGGTTAGTTGCCGATTTGATCGAGGAGGATGCGGGTGAAGGCGTTGACGAAGGGGGTGCCGCGGTTCATGAGGTTTTCGCGGGTCATGTAGTCGAGTTCGATGTCGGGGCGGACGCCGATGTTTTCGATGTAGGGCGCGGTGGGGAGGTCGGTGGTGACGATGGGTTCGCGGCGGGTCATGAGGGATTGGGTGACGCTGACAGCGACCTGCGAGTAGACCGTGCCATCGTAATGGAAGACGTTTCCTCCCGCTCCCATGGTGCGGTAACCGACGATTTTGCCGCGGGCGTTGTCCTGCATCACGGCGGGAAAGATGTCTCCCCCGGAGGCCGAGAAATCATCGACGAGTACTATCAGCGGCTTGCGATACGTGACCGGGGCCGGCAGGAGGATGAGGGACCCGGTGCTGTTGAACGAGAGGGATCCGGTGATGCCGCCTTCGCGGTTCGCCTGCAGGAGATCGTTATAGTTGTTTTCGAGATGCTGGACGATCCAGGGTTCGACGCCGAACTGGCGGGCCTGGGACAGAGCACTGCCAAAGGACTGGACCCAGGAGTTGGTGGCGCGGATCTCGTACCCGATGGTGCGGAAGGGGTTGGGAATCACCCGCTGGAGGAGGGCTTCGGCGAAGTTGACTGACCCGCCGGGATTGCGCATGACATCGATGACGAGGCCACTCGTGTTTTCCTGGAGGAACGCCATTTCTCGCTCAAAAAGCTGGAGGGCCAGCGCGGTGCTGGGGGGCGAGAAGCTCGGGATGCGGATCCAGCCGAGCGTCTTGCCTTCGGCGACGTAGGTGCCGCTGGCGAAGAAGTCCGGGCCGCCGGCGAGGCGGAGGCGGAAGCCGGTGGGGAAGGCGTAGATGGGGACGACGCTGCCGTAGTTGAGTACGCCTTCCGGGTCGCGCGGGAGACGGGCGTTCAGGAGCGGGGCGAGGGGCCGCATGTAGGGGGGGAGGGTGTCGTCTTCGAGCTCCAACTGGCGCACGACGGGCTTGGCGGTGGAGCGGGCGGTGGGGACGCGGCCGAGATCGGTGAAGGGGATGCCGGTTTTGGTCCAGGGGAGGGTGTATTTTTCGAGTTCGTCGGTGGCGGCGCGGCGCACCTCGACTTCGACCGTGTCGCCGAGCGCGGCGGCGGTAGGAATCAACGATTGCGGACGGATGGTGAGCAGGTTGGCGGCCTGGCGGCGGGTGGCGCGGGGGTTGCCGGTCATTTGGTACTTCGACAGGCGGTCGAGTAACTGGCTTACCGGAACGCCGTCCATCGATACCAACTCATCGCCAATGACGGCGGGGAAACGGCTGAGCGGCTGCTGCTTCCGGCTGATGCTGTCGATCAGGACCTTACCATCGTATAGGTCGGTGCTAAAGCCGAGCGAGGCGCGGAAGGTTGCGAAAAAGGACAGGGACGAGTGGCCATCCTGGAGGCTGGCCACGTAGTCAATGAGGACATCGAGGAACTCGAGGTCGTCCTTGGTGGCCTCGACTTTGGCGAGCCATGGTTTTAAATCCATGGCGTCAAATTTAAGGGCCCTCACTTTCCAGTGATAGGGCCCGTAATTGGCGGCGAAGGTTTGCGCCAGAACCGTAACGTCAAAGATCTTTTGCTCTTTGGTGAGGGCCGCAAACGTGGGGCAGAGGAGAAGGAAAAAGACGGCGAAAAATCGCTTCATTCGTAGACTGTAGCAGTCTACTTTCTGCCGCGCACGCCGGAGGAGACTACTCCATCCCAGGTCCAATCGGCCTGGGGGCCGTAATCTTTGGGCAGCTTATCCCAGCTTTCGCGGGCTAAGCCGTTGAGATCCCAATACATACGCCCATCGCGGAAGGTCATTTCGGCGGTGATCATCTGCGTGCCGTTCATCTTGGCGCCGTAGACATCGACGAAGCCGAATTTACCTTGTTGAACGGAAAAAACGGCGACGTCGGCCGGGGAACCGACGGAGAGATTGCCTAACTCGGGGCGTTTGATCTGCCGGGCGGGGTGCCAGGTGGAGGCGCGAATTACCTGTTCGAGCGACATGCCGATGTTAAGGAATTTGGACATGACGTTGGTCATGTCCTTCATGCCGCCGATCATGGACGAGGCGTGGAGGTCGGTGGAGATGGAGTCGGGGATGAAGCCCTGTTTGATGGCGGGGACGGCGTGGCGGAAGACGAAGCTACCGCCGCCGTGGCCGGCGTCGAACAGGACGCCGCGCTTGCGGCCTTCGAGGAGATAGGGACGGACCTTGCCGTCTTTGTCGAGCATGGGCACGGCGGCGAGGTAGGCGTGGGTGTACATGTCGCCGGGGCGGAGGCGCTTGGTGATCAGTTCTTCATGGGGCCGGTCGAGGCGGAAGGCGCCGAAGTCGACCATGACGGGGATGTTGGCGCCGGTGCCGGCTTTGACGGCGTTATCGACGGCGGTCCATTCGGGGCCGGCGTAGTGGGCGGTTTTGACGCCGACGATGAGATCCGGGTACTTTTTGGCGAGGGCGATGAGGAGCGCCGGATCCATATCGTTCTGGTTCTGTTCGACGGCTCCGCCCATGCCGGCGCCGACGATGTTGACGAAGGAGAGGACGCGGGTTTTGGAGCGGTCGATGATGCGTTTTTTGAAGACTTCGAAGTTCTTGGCGCCGGCGGTGCCGGCGTCGACCATGGTGGTGACGCCGCTGCGGAAGGAGTGGGCGTCGGGCAGGACGCTGAGGCCGCCGTCGCGGTAGCTGGGGCCGTCGCCGTAGAAGACGTGGACGTGGAGGTCGATGAAGCCGGGGGAGACGTAG
Organism: Acidobacteriota bacterium; assembly: GCA_026393985.1. Taxonomy (GTDB): domain Bacteria; phylum Acidobacteriota; class Terriglobia; order Bryobacterales; family Bryobacteraceae. The sequence continues at coordinate 24,855 of JAPKZB010000006.1, read as the reverse complement.
AGGCCGGCGACGTCGATGACTTTTTTGGCGCGGGCGGGATCGATGGAGGCTTCGACGGCGGCGATTTTTCCGCCGGCGATGGCGACGTCGCGCCGGGCGTTGATGTTGTTTTTGGGATCGATGACCGTGCCGTTTTTGAGCAGGAGGTCGTAAGCGGGCTGGGCCGCGAGCGAGGCGGCCAGACAGAGTGGGAGCAGGAATCGCATCCCGCTATTTTACGCCCAGCGGCGCTGTTGGCTGGGCCAGGCGGAGGCGACGATTTGGTGGAGGGTGCTGTGGTCGGGGTTCCAGCCGAGACGGGCGCGGAGTTTGGAGGAGTCGGCGACGAGTTCGGCGGGGTCGCCGTCGCGGCGGGGGCCGAAGACGTGGGGGACGGGGCGGCCGGTGACCTGTTCGACGGCGGCGAGGACTTCGCGGACGGAGAAGCCGCGGCCGGTGCCGACGTTGAAGACTTCGCTGGGGCCGCCGGAGAGGAGGTGATCGATGGCGGCGATGTGGGCTTTGGCGAGGTCGTCGACGTGGATATAGTCGCGGATGCAGGTGCCGTCGGGGGTGGGGTAGTCGGTGCCGAAGATGGTGACGGGCTGGCCGGTGACGACGGCCTTCATGAGCAGGGGGATGAGATGGGTTTCGGGGACGTGGCGCTCGCTGAGGCCGGCGGCTTCGTTGGCGCCGCAGGCGTTGAAGTAGCGGAGGCGTACGCTGCGGAGTCCGCGGCAGCGGTCGAGCCATTCGAGGGTGCGTTCGACGGTGGCCTTGGTTTCGCCGTAGGGGTTGACGGGGGCGATGGGGGCGGTTTCGGGGATGGGGGTGGAGAGGGGGTTGCCGTAGACGGCGGCGGTGGAGGAGAAGACGAGTTTTTTGACGCCGGCGGCGGCCATGGCGCTGAACAGGGAGAGGCTGCCGGCGACGTTGTTGGTGAAGTAGCGCTCGGGCTCCTGGGTGGATTCGCCGACGGCGATGAAGGCGGCGAAGTGGACGACGGCGTCGATTTGGAGGCGCTGGAGGAGGTGGGTTACCTGCTCGGTGTCGAATAGGGAGCAGATGTGGAGTTGGGGTTCGGGAACGGCGTCGCGAAAGCCGGTGGAGAGATCGTCGAGGACGGTGACCTGGTGGCCGCGCTGGGTGAGTTGGTGGACGGTATGGGAGCCGATGTAGCCCGCACCACCAGTGACGAGGATGTTGGACATGCGAGAGTATCTTAAGTATGGCAGAGAACGCTAATGGCGCCGCGGCTTTCCTCGGCACGCTGAAGAGGCTCGGGATTGACCGGATGTTTACCCTGGTGGGAGACCATTTGAACGAGGTGCTGTCGCAGTCGGAGGGCGCGGGGATCGAGGTGATCCATATGCGCCACGAGGCGGCGGTGGTGCATGCGGCGGATGCGTGGGCGCGCTGTACGCGGCGGCCGGCGCTGTCGCTGGTGACGGGGGGGCCGGGGCATACGAACTCGCTGACGGGGTTGATTACGGCCAACTCGAACGGCACGCCGCTGATTACGGTGAGCGGGGCGCCGGCGCAGATGATGCGGCACCGGGTGGTGTTTCAGGACCTGGACCAGGCGGCGATGGCGGCGCCGGCGGCGAAGTGGACGCATACGGTGACGTCGGCGGCGCAGATTCCGTTTGCATTGGGGAAGGCTTATAGCGAGGCTTCGACGGGGCGGATGGGGGTGGCGCATCTGACGATTCCGGTGGACTGTTTTCGCGGGGCGGCGAACGGAGCGCCGCGGGTGCCGCAGGCGACGGTGGCGAGCGGGGCGCCGGACGTGGCGCCTCTGCTGCAGCTACTGAAGGGGGCGAAGCGGCCGGTGGTGATTGGCGGGAGCGGCTTGTGGTGGGCCGATGCCGGGCTGGCGCTGCGGGAGTTTCTGGAGCGGTCGCGGCTGCCGTACTATGACGTGACGATGGCGCGGGGTTTGGCGCCGAGTCTGGGCTACGCGGACCCGTCGTTGAACCGGGCGTGCGTGGAGGTGTTCCGGCAGGCGGATGTGGTGGTGGTGCTGGGCAAGCGGATCGACTACCGGCTGGCGATGGGTGGGCCGCGGCTGTTTTCGCCGGAGGCGAAGTTTGCGCAGGTGGATATTCACGCGCCGGAGCTGGGGCTGAACCGGGAGTTGGCGGTGGGGCTGTGTGCCGATGTCCGGGCGGTGTTGACGGCGCTAAACGGGAAGCTGGGCAAGTGGACGGCGCCGGGGTGGGTGCCGGCGTCGACGTGGACGGCGGATATGGATGCCTTGGCGGCGGCGCACGCGGGAGATAAGGTGATGCATCCGGCGTCGTTTTACGCCGAGCTGCGGCGGACGCTGCCGGTGGATCCGCTGCTGTCGTGGGACGGGGGGGATTTTGTGCACTGGGGGCGGGTGATGCTGCCGGCGAATCATCCGGGCGGGTGGCTGCGGCTGGGGCCGATGGCGACGATTGGGGCGGCGCTGCCGAACGCGATTGCGCTGCAGATGCACCGGCCGAAGCAGCCGGTGATGATGGTGACGGGGGATGGTTCGTTTGGGTTTTATCTGGCGGAGCTGGACACGGCGGTGCGGTACAAGCTGCCGCTGGTGATTGTTGTGGGCAACGACGGGGGGTGGGGGCTGGAGCGGGAGTTGCAGGGGGAGCTGTTGGGGTAGACGGTGGCGTGCGAGTTGCGGCGGACGCGGTATGACCAGATTGCGAAGGGGTTTGGGTGCGGGGGGGAGAATATTACGAAGCTGAGCCAGGTGGGTCCGGCGCTCGAAAGGGCATTCCGGTCGCAGGTGCCTTATGTGCTGAATGTGAATGTGCAGGGGGCGCGGAGCCCGTTTACTCAGTGGCAGTTGGACGGACGCGGTAAATGATGGAGCCGGAGGTGCGGGCGATCTCTTCGTAGTGGCGGGCGAGCCAGGGGGCGAGGTCGGGGTATTGGGTGAGGGCGAGGCGGGGGTTATAGAGGCCGAGGCCGTCGATGAGGTAGTGGGGCCGAGAGAGGATGAACCGGCTCCGGTCGCCGGGGGTAGTGGCTACGGCGGAGGAGAGATGGCGGTCGGCGAGGACGCCGTTGAGGGGTTGGGAGTCGAGGTAGGGAGCGCCGGGGGGGCAGCCGCTGATGGCGTAGATATCGGGCCGGTAGCCCCAGACGAAGAGGCTTTGGCAGCCGGGTAGGCGGGCGGCGGCGGCGCGGCTGTCGCGTTCGATGGCGAGGTCGGTCCAGCCGGCGTGCCAGTAGTAGCGGGGGCCAAAGCGGACGAGGGGGATGAGGAGCAGGAGGCTGACGGCCCAGGCGCAGCGGCGGGGGAGGAGGAGAAGGCCGCGGCTGGCGAGCAGTACGACGACGGGCAGGATATGGAAGTAGTAGCGGGGGAAGAAGCGCAGCCCGGCCGCCACGGCGAGGAGGGAGACGGCCAGCCAGAGGAGCCAGCGGCGGCGGCCGGGGCCCTGGCGGAGGAACCAGGCGGCGGGGACGACGGCGGCGGATTGGAAGCCGAGCCAGTTGGCGGTGCGCACGAGGGCTTCGCGCCAGGGATGGGCGAGGAAGGTATCGCGGGAGTAGGCCGCGCCCCAGACCCAAACCTGTTGCCAGTAGTCGCGGGCGACGGGCAGCAGGAGGAGTTGCGGGGCGAGGACGGCGGTGGCGAAGGCGGGGAGGGAGCTGTGGAGCCAGAAGGCGCAGAGGGCGGCGACGAGGGCGGCTTTGGTGTTGACGAGCAGGCCGGCGCCGCACCAGAAGCCGCTGAGCCAGGGGCGGCCGCGCCAGGCGTAGTGGACGGCCAGGAGATGGGGGACGATGAGGAGCATGTCGGGCCCGAGGACGAGGGCGGCGCCGTGGGGGGCGAAGGTGAGAAAGAAGGCGAGCAGGGCGGCGGCGATGGCGCCTTCGCGGCGGCCCCATTCGGAGCGGGCGAAGCGGTAGGCGGTGTAGCTCGCGAGGGTGATGTAGAGCGCGCCGGCGAGGCGGAGCGGCCAGCCGGTTTGGGCGCCCCAGAGCAGATAGAGATAGGCCGAGCCGGGTGGCTTATCGAACCAGAGATCGCGGTAGAGCCACGCGCCGTGCCGGATGGCGAGCGCGGCGGCGGCGGGATAGCCCTCTTCGACCCAGACGAGGCCCGCGTGTCCGAGCCGCACGGCCAGCACCACTGCGAATAGCAGCGGAAACAGGACGCGCGCGCGGGTCATTTGCGGTTGAGTAACCTTTCTAGGGTGACGCGGAATTCGGCGCCGTAGAGGGGGTCGGCGAGGGCAAACTCGACGAAGGTTTCAAAGTAGCTGGGGAAGTTGCCGATGTCGTAGCGTTTGTCCTGCGGGGGGAGTTTGAGGGCGATGACGCGTTTGCCCTCTTCGCAGAGGAGTTGAATGGCGTTGGTGAGTTGGATTTCGCCTCGTTTGTCGGGTTTGACGCGGCGGATCATGTCGAAGATGATGGGGGAGAAGGCGTAGCGGCCGGCGACGGCCCAGCGGCTGGGGGCCGCGTCGCGGGAGGGTTTTTCGACGATGTTGCGGATGCGCGTCCAATCGCCTTCCCCTTCGCCGGGGTCGATGATGCCGTAGTGGTGGACCTCTTCGGCAGGGACCTCTTCGACGGCGATGACGCAGGTAGCGCGCAGTTCGGCGAAGAGTTCGCCCATGCGGGAGACGCTGCGGGACTGGGCGTTGAGGCCGAGGATGGAGTCGCCGAGGGCGACCAGGAAAGCTGACTCGCCGGCGAAGTTTTCGCCGCAGAGGATGGCGTCGCCGAGTCCGCGCTGGACGCGCTGGCGGGTGTAGTAGAACTTGGCGGCAAGCTCTTCAAACTTGAGTTCGTCGAGCAGGTCCTGTTTGTTGCCTTCGGTGAGGACGCGGGTGAGTTCGGGGTCGGAGTCGAAGTGGTTTTCGATGGAGGTTTTGCTGCGTCCGGTGACGAAGCAGATGTTCTCGATGCCATTGGAGACGAGCTCTTCGGCAACGTACTGCACGATGGGCTTGCGGGCGACCGGAAGCATCTCTTTGGGCTGGGACTTGGTGGCCGGCAGGAGCCGGGTGCCGTGGCCGGCTACGGGAACTATCGCGCTGCGGATCACTTACACAGGATACTGGACAGGTGGAGTTTCATGTTGATGACAGCGGGCGGGGACAGCGCCTTGATCACTTTCTGCAGGGGAAGCTGCCGGAGTTCAGCCGGTCGCGTTTGCAGGAGTGGGTGAAGGCGGGGCGGGTGCGGGTGGACGGCGGGGCGGCGAAGGCGTCGCTGGTGCTGAAGGGGGGGGAGCGGATTGGGGTGGAGCCGATGGAGCGGCCGCCGCTGCGGGCCGAGGCGGAGGAACTGCCGCTGGCGGTGCTGTACGAGGATGAGGACGTGGTGGTGGTGAACAAGGCCGCAGGGGTGGTGGTGCACGCCGGGGCGGGGCAGCATTCGGGGACGCTGGTGAACGCGCTGCTCTACCATTTCGGGCAGCTTTCGACGGCCGGGGGGGACGAGCGGCCGGGCATTGTGCACCGGCTGGATAAGGAGACGAGCGGAGTGCTGGTGGTGGCGCGGACGGACGCGGCGCACCGGGCGCTGAGCGAGCAGTTTTCCTCGCGCGAGGTGGAGAAGATTTATCTGGCGGTGGTGCAGGGGCTGCCCGCGGCGGCGAGCGGGCGGGTGGAGAAGCCGATTACGCGGGATCCGGTGCACCGGACGAAGATGACGTGCCGCCTCGAGACGGGGCGGCACGCGCTGACGGACTGGAAGGTGCTGGAGCGCTTCCGGCGGCACGCGCTGCTGGAGGTGAAGATCGGGACGGGGCGGACGCACCAGATCCGGGTGCACCTGTCGTCGCTGGGGCATCCGATTCTCGGGGACCGGCTTTACGGGGCGCGGGCCACGGAGCTGCTGCCGGAGCGCTTTTTTCTGCACGCGGCGCGGCTAGGGTTCCAGCTGCCGAGCACGGGGGAGCGGGTGACGGTGGAAGCTCCTTTGCCCCCGGAGCTCGAAGCTATAATCGAGTCAGGCAGTTTATGAACCGACGCACGTTTCTCAGTTCCCTGGCGGCTCTTCCGGCCGCGGCGCAGCAGGCCGCGGACGAGCAGAGCCGCATTGTGCTGGATGTCGCCCGGGTGAACATGCTGTTCACCGTGACGGATAAGAAGGGGCGGTTCGTCACCAACCTGGCCAAGGAGGATTTCGAGATCCGCGAGGAGAAGAAGCCGCAGCAGATTCTCGAATTTGTGGCGGAATCGGACCTACCGCTGCGTTTGGGCATTCTGGTGGACTCGTCAAACAGCGTGCGGGACCGTTTCAAGTTTCAACAAGAGGCGGCGGTGGAGTTTGTGAACTCCGTGGTGCGCCCGGAAGATAAAGCCGTGATTGTGAGCTACGACTCCGGCGCGGAACTGGTGGCGGACCTGACGGGCAACACGGAGCAGTTGGCTAAGGCGATACGGGGCCTGCGGCCGGGGGGCGGGACGGCGCTGTACGAGGCGATTTATTTTGCGTGCCGGGATAAGCTGATGCAGGACCAGCCGCGACATAAGTTCCGGCGGGCGATGGTGGTGCTGGGGGACGGCGACGACAACGCGAGCCGCTACACGCGCGACCAAGCGCTGGAGATGGCGCAGAAGGCGGACGTGGTGGTGTACACGATTTCGACCAACAACAGCAAGCAGGAGAAAGACGGCGATAAGGTTTTGCGGTATTTTTCGAGCGAGACGGGTGGGATGGCGTTTTTCCCGTTTCAGGCGCGGGAGTTGGCGCAGTCGTTTGAGAACATCTCGAACGAACTGCGGCACCAGTACAACGTGCTGTACCGGCCGGAGCCGCTGAAGGCGGATGGCTTATTTCACGAGGTGAATGTGCGGGTGAAGACGCGGAAGGATCTGATTGTGCGGGCCCGGAAGGGCTACTACGCGCCGCGGGGGTGAAGTAGGGCTTCGAGTTGGCGGCGACGTCCGCAATAGGCGTGTGAGGAGCCGCTCCTTCTGAGGAACGCGCACAACGGACTCGCTTCGGCCCGGCAGGAGGGGCGCGTTCCTCGC